>JANNZY010000140.1:0-51157 GCA_031410915.1 Actinomycetes bacterium | reverse complement strand
AGTTGGTTCACGCTGACATGACACCGCCGAGAGCCGGTCTCGGGTGGATGAAGATCAGGTCGGCTTGCGGCTGGCCTCGAACCACTGACCGACACAAACCAAAGGAGAGAACAATCCAACACAGCCGCAGCAAGACGCTGCTCGCGATCACCATGACAGGTGGCCTGTTGTTGGCCGCCTGTGGCAGCGACGACAAGAAGGCCGCGGACACCACCGCTGCGGCAGCGGCGGAGACGACCGCCGCCGCCGCCGAGACCACCGCAGCCGCCGACACCACCGCGCCCGCCGAGACGACACCGGCCACCGACGACGTGCCGGTTGCATCCGACGACGTTCCGGCGGAGTCGAGCGACGTCCCCGCCGAGGGCGTGTCCCTGGCAGACATCTGCCCGGACACCGTGAGCATCCAGACCGACTGGAACCCCGAGGCCGAGCACGGCTTCCTGTACCAGCTCATCGGTGACGGCTACACCATCGACAAGGACAAGGTCTCCGTGACCGGTCCGCTCGTCGACAGCGCAGGCAACGACACGGGCGTCAAGTTCGAGGTCCGCTCCGGCGGCCCGGCGATCGGCTTCCAGACCGTGACGTCGCAGCTCTACTCCGACGACTCGCTGCTGCTCGGCTACGTCTACACCGACGAGGCGATCCAGAACTCGGCGACGTTCCCGACGGTGGCCATCGAGTCCGGCTTCGAGAAGAACCCGCAGATGATCATGTGGGATCCCGCGACCTATCCCGACGTGAAGACCATCGCCGACCTCGGTACCGAAGGCGTCAAGATCCGCTACTTCGGTGGCGCGGCCTACATGGACTACTTCACGTCGTCGGGCGTGTTGAGCGCCGATCAGGTCGATGGCTCCTACGACGGCACGCCGGCGCTCTTCGTCGCCGACGAGGGCAAGTCGGCCCAGCAGGGTTTCGGCTCGGCCGAGCCGTACCTGTAAGAGAACGAGATAACGGACAGGGCCAAGCCCGGTGCGTACCAGTACATCAACGACGCCGGCTGGAACAACTACGCCGAGTCGATCGCGACCAAGCCGGAGAACTTGACCGAGTATGCCGATTGCTTCAGCGCCCTCGTGCCGCTGATCCAGCAGGCCTCCATCGACTACCTCGACGACCCGGCTGAGACCAACGCTGTCATCATCGACGCCGTCGAGACGTTCGACAACGGCTGGACCTACACCGAGGGCACCGCTGACTACGCGGTCGAGACGATGAAGAACGACGGTCTCGTCGCCAACGGTCCCGATGGCGTCGTCGGCAAGTTCGACCTCGACCGGGTCAACAGCCTGATCGAGATCGCGACTCCGATCTACACCGCGCAGGACAGCCCGCCCAAGGACGGTCTGACCGCTGACGACATCGTCACCAACCAGTTCATCGACGAGACCATCGGGATGTAATCCCACGATCGTCAGCGAGAACAACCCAGGGGCGTCGGCTGCGGCCGGCGCCCCTGTCGCGTTCCCGGGGAAACCCGCGGGTCGCATGCCACAATGCACGTGTGGCGAATCCGCACCGGATCGGGAAGTACCTGGCAGAACGGGCCCTGGGTGCGGGCAGCTTCGCGACCGTGTGGCTGGCCTTCGACGAACTGCTCGAGGTGCAGGTCGCGATCAAGGTGTTGGCCGACAACTGGGCTCGCAACGTGGACATCCGCCGCCGCTTCGTGGAAGAGGCCCGGCTGCTGCGACGCATCGACCACGATCGCGTCGTGCGCGTCTACGACGTCGACGAGTTGCCCGACGGCCGGCCGTACTTCGTGATGGCGGTCGCCGACCGTGGCACATTGCACGAAAAGCTCGAAGATCTGCCCAAGGGCCAGACGATGGAGGTCGACTTCGCACTGCGCCTCGGCGTCGAGATCTGCGAGGCGTTGTCCATCGTGCACGACTTCGGCGTCGTGCACCGCGACATCAAGCCGAGCAACATCTTGTTCCGTTCGATCCGCAACCACGAGCGTGTCGCCGCGCAGCGCCTCGGCCGCACCGTCGGCGACGACGCGGTGATGATCGGCGACTTCGGTCTGGCCAAGGACCTCGCGGTCGCGAGCGGCTTCACGCTCGCCGCAGGGACGCCGGCGTACATGGCACCCGAGCAAGCCCATCCGACCGCGGTGATCGACAGCCGCGTCGACATCTTCGCCGTCGCCGCGGTCATCTACGAGATGCTCGCCGGCCATCCCGCGTTCGCCAGCGAGACGTTGTCGGGCGTTCGTCGCAGTCGTGCGGAGTCCACAGCACAACCGCTCAATGAGGTGCGTTCCGACCTGCCCCGCGGCCTCAGCGACGTCGTCGCCAAGGGCATGGCGCGCATGCCCGACGATCGATGGGAGTCGTGCTTCGCGCTCGGCGGGGCGTTGACCGAACTGATCGGCGGCGGAGTTGCGCTGCGATCCTCGGCCCCGGTCACCAAGCTCGGCACGCAGATCTCCGGTCCCCCGCCATTGCTGCCTCCCCCGCCGACGGGCCCGACGCCGGATCACGCCGGCGATGTGCCGCGCGCCGCTCCGACCCCGCTACCGCCTCCGCCGATGCCGGTCGCGGCTTCGGTCGTGCTCGGTCTGACCGGGGCCGCCGGTCGCGTCAACGATCTCATCACCGCCTCCAAGCTGCTGCTGGCCAACGAGCCGATCGCGATCGCCGCCACGGCGCGCCTCGGGCGTCCGTTCACCACCGTGGTCATCGGCGCGGCAACGGCGGAATCGCTGGCGGTCACGTCGGTCATGCGCCCGCGCGATGACATGGCCGTGCGTCACGTCACGAGCGTCGACGATCCGCAGGTCGCCGAAGCCGATCTGCTGGTGTTGCTGCTCGGCGCGAGTGACCCGGACCCGGTTGGCGACGTCTCGCGCTTGCAGGCGGTGCTGAAGGCAGCCGACGTCGGGCCGTATGCGATCGAGGCACTCGTCACGGCGCGAGCCGGCGAGGACGCGTCGCGCGTGCTGGGCGAGGTCGCCGCGAGCCAGCCCGGAATGACGCTGTTCCCCGACATCTCCCGCGCCGAGTCGACCACGATCGCCGAGTTGCAGGCGTTCGCGACCAACTTGGCCGACGTGCGCGGCGTCGCGTTCCGCGCAACCTCGGGTCTGCGCATCGTGCAACAGGCGATGAAGGCGGCTCCGAGCAGCCCCGGACGAACCGAGCTGCTCGACCGCATCGACACGTTGCAACAAGAACTGCCGTTGCTCGTCGAACTCGAGTTGCTGCGCGAGATCGTCTCCGGCCGCGCCGCGTTGCCGCGCTGGCTGCGCGCCGAGTTGGCCCGGCTGCTGATCCATCCCGAACCGGCGCGGCGCCTCGGTCTGGCACCGAACGCCGACGCCGCGCAGCTGCAGGAGGCCGTGCAGACCACGAGCACCGGTTGGCGCGTGCTGGAGAACACCGGCCGCATCCCGTTCAGCGCGCGCAAGGCAATGCTCGTCGCGCAACAGGCGCTGGATCGCCTGCACGCCGAACTCGCGTACTACGGCTGATGCCCGAGCCGGTCATCGGCTCGTTGCGACTGGGTCGATCGATACACCGACTGGCCTGCAGCGTTACAAGTGCGCGCGGCATGCGGCCATCTGTCACACCATGCGCAAGAATGTGCCACAGTTGTAACGGCATGTCGGCGCGTGGGGACAGAGCGCACGAACCGACTCACGAAAAGGGGACGCAGTGTCGAACGACATGATCAGCACGCCAGGCAGCGTGCTGGAGCAAAAAATCGAAGCACCACCCGCGGCGCCGATGCCCGGCGATCTCAACGATGAGTTGTTGAACACCGACTTCTGGACCGACGACATGCTGCATCGAGCGGGCATCCCGGTGATCGACGTGCCGTTCGTCAGTTGCGGCGGCGGCATGGGCTCGTTCGTGCTCGCCACGTACCTTCGTGTCGCGGGCATCGACCCGAACCAGATCCGCGTGCTCAGCAACCTCGATCATCCGTGGCAGACCTACGAGTACCTCACCAAGGTCAGCCAGATCCCGCGACCAGAGCGACTGCGCAGCGACAGTCAGGGCATGCCCGACTGCATCTGGGGCTTCCCCAGCTACGCGCTCCGCGAGGCCCGCAAGGAAAAGAAGCTGTTCCCGATCTGGAACGTGTTGACCGAGCCGGTGCTGGCCGACTACTGGACGCCGCGCGCCGGCACGGTGTTCGAAGGTCTCGAGAAAGAGACCAAGCGCATCCGCTACTTCGAGATGCTCGTGCAGGGTCAGGTCCGCATGGTGCGCCGTCGCACCGGTGGCGGCTACTTCACGATCCTCACCCCGCCGCCGGGCACCAGCGCCACTCGCCGCGTCGCCTATCGCAGCCAATACGTGCACCTCGCGATCGGCTACCCGGGCCTCAAGTTCCTGCCCGATTTGCAGGAGTACCGCCAGAAGTACAACGACCTGGCCCACACGGTGAACGCCTACGAGCCGCACGAGCACATCTACGAGGGCCTGCTCGCCAAGCCGGGCACCGTGCTCGTCCGCGGCGGCGGCATCGTTGCCTCTCGTGTCCTGCAGCGCTTGATGGACGACCGCGAGAAGAAGGGCGCGCAGACCGAGATCCTGCATCTCTTCCGCACGTACTACTCCGGCCGCCACAACAAGTGGGGCCTCGCCAAGCGCCGTGGCGCCTACGGGTTCGCGTTCCAGGGCTTCAACGCGCCGAAGAGCGCATGGGGCGGCCAGCACATCCAGCAGATGTTGAAGCTGGAGGGCAAGGCCCGCAAGGACCTCTACGAGCTCACCGGTGGCGCGCACACGCCGTACCGCAAGTATTGGCTGGACCAGATGAAGCGGGGCCGCGAGCAGGGTTGGTACAAGACGTACCAGGGCGAGGTGACCGAGGTGAAGCCGGGCCCGAACGGTGTGGTCACCACGATCCGTCAGCAGAACGGCAGCATGGCCACGCTCGAGGCACAGATCATCCTCGACTGCACGGGCCTCGAAGCCGACATCCGCGAGCACCGCATCTTCGCCGACCTGCTCGATCACTCCGGCGCGGGACGTAACCCGCTCGGTCGCCTCGACGTCGAGCCGAGCTTCGAGGCCCGCGGCACGCGCAGTGGTTCGGGACGGATGTACGCGTCCGGGTCGGCCACCTACGGCGGCTACTTCGCCGGCGTCGACACCTTCCTCGGTCTCACCCTTTCCGCGCAACGCATCGCCGACGACCTCGCCGCGCAGGGCTTCGGCAAGAGGATCGGCATCGGCCGCTCGTTCAGCCATTGGTGGAAGTGGTTCCGCCACAAGACCATCTGAGCTCACACAACTTCCACGCGCGCCGCGTGCTCGACGCGCCGAAACCCAACGACAACCACCTCGTCTCAGCGGAGAACAGCAATGATCCCAACACTCAACGGGCGGATCCAGACCCGGATCTTCCTCGTCCTCTTCATCGGCATCCCGTGGACGCTGATCATCACCCCGTTCCTCCCCAACAACCGTGACCAGATCCCGGGCAGCAGCCTACTCGACACCTACAAGACCACGTTCTGCGTGCTCGGCATCGTCCTCGCGGTGGCGCTCGTGTTCTGGGAGTGGCTCTACCACTTCCTGCAGCAGTTCCGGTGGGAGAAGGACTGGCCGGTCATGTTCTCGTTGTTCCTGGTGGTCCCGGAAGCCATCGTCGCCAAGCTGATCTTCAACGCGCTCGACATCGGCGAGAAGTTCAATGCGACCGCGACCGACGCGACGTTCTGGTGGCACATCGGCACGACGTGGCTCGTGATGTGGTTGTTCGTGCTCGGTCCGATCAAGATCTTCTTCATCCGTTGGCGCTTCAACGGCGGCCGGATCTTCTTCTAGGGCAGAGGAGCACAGACCATGGAAACCTCCGAGACCGTCGAAGACACGGGCATCCCGCACACTCTCGGCGACTACGAGATCGTCGGACCGCTGACCGAAGGTGGTCACGGCCGGTTCTACCTCGCCACGCCCCCGGCCCGCCTGGGACTCACCGAGCAGGTCGTCGTCAAAGTCGTCGGCGGCTCGCAGGAGTCAGGCTTTCGTCGCTTCACTCGCGAGCTGAAGCTGTTCGCCCGTGTGAACAGCCCACACCTCGTCAAGCTCTACGACGCCGGCCAGCACGAGGACTACTTCTTCTACTCGATGGAGTGGTGCGAGGGCGGCACGCTCGCCGAGCCGAAGGTCGAACTGGACCGCAACGCCAAGCTGCGCGCCGTGGCCGATGCGGCACGCGCGGTCAACGATCTGCACGAGGCCGGCATTGCCCATCGCGACCTGCGCCCGGGGAACATCTTGTTGCGGGGCGACGGGTCGGCGTGCCTGGGCGATCTCGGCCTGGCCCAACTCGGCAGCGGATCGGTCACCTCGATGGCACCGATGGCGTCGATCGGTTTCGTCGACCCTCGACTGATCATGGGTGACGCTGCGAGTCGGGCCACGGACATCTACTCGCTCGGTGCGATCCTGCACTGGGTGCTGACCGGCCATCACATTCATCCCGGCGTCGAAGGCGTCGATCCGATGATGGCGGTGCGCTCGGTGTTGCGCCAACCCCCGCACGTGCAGCGCGAGCTGCTCAGTGTCGACGAGGCCGAGGTCATCCTGGCCTGCACCGCCTCCAACCCGGAACATCGCCCGCAGACCGCCCTCGAGGTCGCCACGCTCATCGATTCGCTAGGAGCCAACTGACATGCAGTCGTTCACCCTCATCCCCCAGCAAGGCGCAGGGCGCGGCCGGCTGGTGCGCGTCGGCAACACGATCATGTACTCGGCGGGCGATGCTGCCGCGGCGTCCGCACTGATCGGCTGGTGCCGCCTCGTCGGCGACCGCCCGGCGGCGGAAGTGATGGCCGAGCTCGGGCGCCTCTCGGCCGGCGCGGCGACGCTCGGGCCGTTCGTCGCCGTGGTGATCGGCGATCACGGTCTCGACGTGTTGAGCCAGGGCGGTGTCCCACTGAGCGCGCAGACCGAGAACGGCACCCAGGCTGTGGGCGACGGCCAGACGCACTTGCACGATGCGACGTCGCTCAACCTGCTGATCGGCGACGCGCTCGTGGATCCCCTGCTCACGCTGTCCGACGGAGTGGTTGCGGCCGACGGCTTCTCGCTGCGGGCCAAGGCCGCCGCCTCGTTGCCGTGGGGCAGTCCGGCACCGGCCGCGCCAGCGCCACAGATGGACCAGACCGGGGGCGTGCAGATGGCCGCGCCGACACCGACGCCCCCACCCCAGCCGGCGGCGACACCGGCACCCGCGCCCGCTGCGGTCGAACCGCCCGCTGCCGCGCCGGCACCGGCGGTTGCAGTCCAGCCGGCGGCGATGGTCTCGTTGCGCGACACGGCCGACGACGATCTGCCCGCGGCCCAGCCGCTGCCCGTTGCCACGCCGGTCGCGGCGGCCCCGGCGGCCCCCGCGCCACAGCCGGCCGCGGCCCCCGCCGCAGCCAACCCGGTGTTGGCGACCACCGCGGCGATGCCCGCCGTCGCTGCCCAGCCGGCGGCGACACCAGCGCCGACCCCGGCACCGGCACCGTCGGGTCCGCAGCCGGTGAAGGTCAAAGGCCTCGTCTGCTCGCGTGGACACTTCAACGATCCGCGGACGCGGTTCTGCGCGATCTGCGGTATCGCAATGCACCAGACGAGCTTCATCCTCACCGAGGACATCCGCCCGCCACTCGGCGTGCTCGTGATGAGCGACGGCTCCTACCACACGCTGGTCACCAGCTTGGTCTTCGGCCGCGATCCCGACGATGATCCCGAGGTGCGCGAAGGCCGCGCCCAGGGCGTGACGCTGATCGATCCGGGCAACACGATCTCGCGTGTCCATGCCGAGATCCGCGCCGTGGACTGGGACGTGCACATCGTCGATCACGGTTCCACCAACGGCACGTTCCTCTGGAACGGCGAGCGCCAGCAGTGGGACCGGCTCGTGCCGAACCAGCCCGTCGCGTTGGCACCGGGCTCACACGTCGCGTTCGGCCGTCTCACCGCGACGTTCGAGAGCTCCGCTCGCCAGAAGGGCTGATCCAGCCGCAGCTCGGCTCAGCTCGTCCACATCCAGATCCAAACAACATCGTCGTTCATCGTCAGGGGCAGGTCATGATCAGCGCAGCATCATTCTCAGAGCAGCGATTCCTCGCGCTCGCACTCTGTCTCGTCGTGGTCGTGGCACTCGGCCGCATCGTCGGCATCTTGTTCCGCAAGATCAAACAGCCGGTCGTGATCGGTGAGATCTTGGTCGGCATTGCGCTCGGCCCGAGTTTGCTCGGCCAGGTTTGGCCCGAGGCGCGTGACTACCTGTTCAACAGCGTCGATCTGCCGTTCTTCCGGCTCGTCGCCACGCTCGGTCTGGTGCTGTTCATGTTCATCGTCGGCATGGAGGTCGACCTCGACGTGGTCAAGCGCTCGGGCAAGCGCGCCGCAGCGATCTCGTTGACGTCGATCGCGTTCCCGTTCGTGCTCGGCTTCTTCGTGCTCGGCAACTACCTGCACGACGACCACAACTGCGTCGCCGTCGAGGCCCCCGCGAACCCGGCCGACGTGAAGTCGTGTGGCACCGTGTCACAAGAGGTGCGGGACAAGATCGACAAGCGCGAGAGCGAGATCGCCAAGGCGGAGACGGACAAGAAGGCCGCGCCCGCGCCGTTGACCGACAAGTCGACGGACTTCCTCCCGTTCTCGATCTTCATCGCCGTGTCGATGTGTGTGACCGCGTTCCCCGTGCTGGCGCGCATCCTGACCGAACGCAACATGTTCAAGATCCCGTTGGGACTGTTGATGATCGCGTGCGCAGCAATCGATGACATCATGGCGTTCACACTGCTCGCGCTCGCGACGGCATTGGCCGGGGAAGGCAGCGCGAGTGAGATCTTCGTCATCCTCGGCGAGCTCATCGTGTATGTCGCGTTCCTGTTCATCGTGGTGCGACCACTGCTCGAACGCTTCGTGCTCCGGCCGTACCGAAAGAACGGCAACAAGATGGCCGCCGAGCAGATGAGCATCCTGTTCGTCGGTCTGCTGCTGTCGGCCTACATCACCAGCCGCATCGGCGTGCACGAACTGATCGGCGGCTTCCTGTTCGGCGTCGCCCTGCCCCGCAACAATGCCCCGAACCTGTTCCACTCCATCGCCGGCAAGATCGAAGGCGTCAGCGTGCAACTACTGCTGCCGGTGTTCTTCGTCATCGCCGGTCAGGGTGTCAACATCCAGGGCCTCACCACCGACGACATCATCCCCGGGCTGGCCATCATCGTCGTCGCCTGCATCGGCAAGTTCTGCGGCGGCGCACTCGCGGCGAGGGTGGTCGGCGTTCCCCGTCGCCAGTCGCTGGCAGTGGGCGCGCTGATGAACACCCGTGGGCTGACCGAGCTCGTCGTGTTGACCATCGGCCGCGATGCCGGTGTGATCGACGACAAGATCTACACGATGCTCGTCATCATGGCCGTCGTCACCACCACCATGGCCGGGCCGCTGTTGAACCTGGTGTACCCCGACCGCTGGCTCAACCGTGACATCGCCGAGGCAGAACGAGCCCGGGTCAGCTCGGCGACGGACCGTGTCGCCGTCGTGGTTCGCGATCCGGCCAGCTCGCTGGCGATGGCGGAGGTCGCTGCGGCCTACGGCGGGGGGCGCAAGACCGGCGCGGTCACGCTCGTGCGCTTCACCGAGCAGAGCGGCGGACTCGGGGGCTTCGCCGAGGACCTCGAGCAGATGAAGGCGTTGCGCGAGACCATCGAACGCGCCGGGCTAACCGTGCAGGTCGTGTCGCGAGCATCGTCGGACCGTGACAGCGACGTCGTCGCCGAGGTCAGTCGCCTCGCGCCGTCGGCCGTCATCATCGACAGCGCCGATGTCGCACTCTCCGACGGTTTGCGCCGCTCCGGCTCGGATGTGATCCAGGTCTCGGCACCGCTCGATGACATCGCCGGGGTGTCGGCCAGGCCTGGCAGCTCGAACGCCGAACTGGCCGCCGTCGAGATGGCAGTGCGAGTTGCGCTGCACGCCGACGTGCCGCTTGTCCTGCAAGGCAGCTCGTCGGGACGGCTCGCCAAGCAGTTGCGCACGCTCGGCGTGACGGTTGCGGACCAGTCCGATGTCGACGGGACGATGGCCTCGGTCGGCACCGATGCTGCAGCCACGATCATGATCGTCCCCGGCGAGCGCGATCGCATCCCGCTGACCGACGCGCTCGTCGGCTGGATCCCGAAAGAGCCACTGCTCCTCAGCCCGATCTGACCGGCCCAGTTCGAGCCCGACGCGGTTGGTTCACGCGTCGGCGGATTCGACCACGGTGCACGACACGCGCCCGACCCTGATCACATCACCCAGCGACAACACAGCGGGCCCGACGATGCGCGCGAAGTTGACGAGCGTGCCGTTCGTGGTGGCAAGGTCGGTCACGACCCAAGCTCCGCCATTGCGCGGTGCGACGCGAGCGTGCATGCGAGACGCCTCGTCGTCGTGGATGACGACGTCGCAGCGGTAATCACGACCGATCACGCCTTCCGACGTCAAGCACACGAACGAAGGTCCCTCGCTCGGGTCGTCGACACGGAGCCACAACTCGCCACCGCCTGACGCCGCGGTCGGGTTTGTGGTCACAGTTGCTCGTCGGCGCGATCGAACGCGGCCTTGGTCAGCTCGAAGAATTGATCGATCGACGTGTCCGTGGCTTCGGCGTTGTACACGTAGCCGTTGGTGCCGACGACGATGTGGCCGATGCGGGTCTCGACGACGTAGCCGACGATGATCACGTTGCCCGGGTCCGACGTCGGCGCGGCCTCGTAACGAAT
Organism: Actinomycetes bacterium; assembly: GCA_031410915.1. Lineage (GTDB taxonomy): Bacteria > Actinomycetota > Acidimicrobiia > Acidimicrobiales > Ilumatobacteraceae > WLMZ01. The sequence continues at coordinate 40,416 of JANNZY010000140.1, read as the reverse complement.
GGCCAGGACATCGCGATCCAGCACCGTGGCGGCACGTTGCGCATCGGTGATCGTGTAGGTCACGTCGACGCCGTCGACATTGCCCTGGGACACCTCGCAGTTGTCGGCGATCGCCTTGTCCTGATCGAACGACGTGGTGGCCATCGACTCGCTCTCGAACGCGGCGATGCTCTCGTAGAAGCCGGTCTTGGTGAAGCCACCATCGGTGCCGCCGGTGTTGTCGGCGACGGAGTAGAGGATCTCGTTGTAACGAGTCGGCTCGGCGAGGCCGAACTGCTCGCAGAAAGGATCACCCTCGCCGACGATGTCTTCTTCGTTCCAGTCGGCGCTGAGCACGGAACGGACCTGGCGGATCGGCACCAGCGCAGCTTTGATCGCAGCCCGGGTCGGCAAGGCGTCAGCCTTGTTGTCGTCGCCGCGTCCGGCCAGGAACACGATCGCCCCGACGACGAGCGCGAGGACGACGAGCGCGCCGATCACCAGCGGAATCTTGCTCTTCTGTTTCGGCGGCGTGACTGGTGTGAGCCCGCTCGGCGGCGCGGTGATGGCCGCCGCGAACTGCGTGGCCCGGCCGCCGGCCGGCGTCGGCACCGGCGGCACGGAGCCGGGCGGACGTGGCGGCGCGGACGTCGGCCCGCCCGGGGCCGGAGGGACCGAGCCGCCAGGAGCGGCGGGCGCGAAGGATCCCGGTGCGGCGACGTGTGGCGGCGCCGACGCGGGTCCGGACGGAACCGGGCCGCTGGAGTCCGGACCGGCACCGTGGGGCGGCTCGGACACCGGCGGGGCCAAGCGCACGCTCTGCTGCGCGGTACCCGGCGCGGACTCCTGCGTCGTGCGGCCGCCGACAGGCGGTGCCGGCGTAATGCTGGATCGCACGGCGCGGGCTGCGCCGGATGCGACCGCGGTCTTCGGGTCGCCGCGGCGGATCACCGGCACCGACGGGAACGCCTCTTTCACCATCCGCTCGACGATCGGCGAGCGGCTCGACCCGCCGACGAGCGATATGCCGGACAACTCGTCGGCCTCCAGCCCGGCCGCTTGCACACAGCGATCGAGCAGGACGACGGTCTCGGACACGTACGGTCGGACGAGATCCTCGAACTCCTCGCGTGTCAGCCGAATCTGCTTCAGCCCCGACGGCAACGGCACGATCAAGTCCGCGTACGGGTTGCCGGACAGGGTCTCTTTCGCCTTGCGGGCCTCGTTGCGCAATGTCGCGCCGACCTGTTGCCAGAGCGGCTCCTCGCCGATCTGGATCGCTTCCCACGCATCGGGAGGCAGCTGCTCGCCGAGGTGGTTGACGATGATCTCGTCGAACAGCTCGCCGCCGATGTTCTGGTCGCCGCTCGGACGGCCGACGATGTTGAACCCACCGCCGCTCGCGGTGACGACGGCGGAGTCGAACGTGCCGCCACCGAGGTCGTAGACCACGACATGCGCACCCTGGGCCACGCCGACCTCGCTGGCGAACGACAGCGCCGCGGCCACGGGTTCGGGCACGAGCGCCGGGTTGGGCAGCCCGGCCTTGGCCGCTGCTTCGAGCAAGCGGTTCAGCCGGGGGCGGTTCCAGGTCGCCGGATGGGTCAGGCGGACCTCGCTCGGATCCGAGCCAATCTGGCGCACGGATTCGGCGTACACCTGCTTCAACAGCGCGGCGACGAGGTTGACCACCTGGTGTGGGCGACCGTCGAGCACGACGGGAGCCTGATCGCCGAGGCGGTTCTTGATCGCCCGCAGCGTGCTCTCGGGATGCGTGCCGGACAGGTCGTCGGCGGTACGGCCGACGATGACTTCGCCGTCGGTGCCGATCATCACGACCGAGGGCATGCGTCGCTCACCGCCGACCTCGATCACCTCGGGCGCGCGGTCACCGACCTTGGAGGCCGCGACGGTGTAACTGGTTCCGAAATCGATCGCGAGGATCCACGAAGGCAAAGGCGCCGCTCCTTATGAAACTGTCCCCACCTTAGTCGTCAGTCCCCTGTGGCAAGGGCCACGATGGCGTGCAGCAACACGTTTGACCCGGCGGCGATGTCGTCGGGTGCCGTGTACTCGGCGATGTTGTGCGACAAGCCGTCGACGGACGGCACGAAGATCATCGCCGTCGGGCACACCCGGGCCAGCATCTGCGCGTCGTGGCCGGCCCCCGATGGCAAGCGCAGCGTCGAGTTGCCCTGAGCGATCGCGGTGCGTTCGACTCGGTCGATCATCGACGGGTCGAACTCGACCGGTTCGAAACGAGCCAGGTGGCGGATGGTCGCCACGCAGCCGTGCTTCTCGCAGACCTCGGCGACGATGGCCAGCATCCATTCCTCGGCGTGTTCCAGCCGTTCCTCGTCGATGTTGCGAAGGTCGAGCGTGAACGTGACGTGTTGCGCGATGACGTTGACGAGGTTGGGGAAGACGTCAATGCGCCCGACCGTGGCCACCTGCGATGCACCCATGTACCGCGCCAGGCGGTTGGCCTCGACCATGATCTCGCCGAGCGGGATGGTCGGATCGCTGCGGAGATGCATCGGTGTGGTGCCGGCGTGGGCGGAGCGGCCGGTGACGGTGACCTCGATCCACGAGATGCCCTGGACCCCGGTGACGACGCCGATGGTGGTGCCGGCCTGCTCGAGCACCGGTCCCTGCTCGATGTGCAGCTCGACGAATGCGAACGGATGGGTGGCCGCGGGGCACGGCGTTGGACCGGCGTAGCCGATGCGGTCCAACTCGTCGCCGAGGCGGGCGTGATCGTCTGCGGCGCGCACGTCGAGCGCTTCCTCCACGGGCATGCCGCCGACGTACACGAGGCTGCCGAGCATGTCCGGCTGGAACCGGGCACCCTCCTCGTCGGTGAAGAACGCGACGCCGATGGGCCGCCGAGTCCCGATGCCGTGCTGCTCCAGCGTCTCGATCACCTCCAGCCCGGCCAGCACGCCGAGGTTGCCGTCGAAACGGCCACCGGTGCGCACGGTATCGATGTGCGAGCCGGTCATCACCGGCGCAGCGTCCGCGTCGGTGCCCGCGCGGATCGCGACGACGTTGCCGATCGCGTCGATGTTGACATCCAGTCCGAGGTCGTTCATCCAGGCGACGACGAGATCTCGACCCTCGCGGTCGGCGTCGGTCAAGGCGAGTCGGGCACAGCCGTGCTCGCCGTTCGGGCCGAGCACCGCACCGATCTCGCCGAGCGCAATCAGCCGCGCCCACAGGCGGTCGCCGTCGATTCGCAAGCCGGGGTCGATGGTGCTCATCGGGTGTCGCTCACTTTCCGAAGTTGAACGTGCTGATCTCGCGCAGCGCCTCGCAGAACGCCGTGACCGATCCCTCGAACAGTTCCTTGCCGAGCTCGGCCGTCGCCGACGTCGGGTCGCCGATGTAGCCGTCGTCGAAGAAGTCGTTGGACAGCCATCCGAAGCTGACTCGTCCGCCGAACTTGACGTAGGTGTTGTCGATCAAGCCGTCCGGAATGCGGCGTTCGGCCAGGCTCATGTCGACGAGGTGCGGCGCGAGGTGCAGCATCACGCTCGTCTCGTCGGTACCGCCGTGGACACCCATGCCGTGCTCGCCGGCTGCGGACTTGCCGCCCTGGTCCGGTGGCACGCCGGGATGGGCCAAGAACGTCATCAGCCCGTGACTCAGACGGATCTCGCGATTCGCCGTGCCGACGAGCGTGCTGTTGCCGCCGTGACCGTTCATGAACACGAGCCGCTTCGCCGCCGTCGTTGCCACACACCGGCCGATGTCGTCGAGCACCGCCAGCAGGGTGGACGCGGACAGCCAGATCGTGCCCGGCGACCAGGCGTGCTCGTTGGACTTCGTGTACGCCAGCGACGGCAGCAACCACACGTCCAACTCGTTGCCGACCTCGGCGACGGCAGCCTCGGCCACGGCGTTGGCGATCACGTAGTCGGTGCTGAGCGGCAGGTGCGGACCGTGCTGCTCGATCGCGCCGAGCGGCTGCACCAGGATCGCCCGCTCGCTCACCCGGCGGCTGATCTCCGGACCGCTGAGGTCGGCGAACCGACGAGACGATGGCGAGCCAGACGACGAAGTCACGCCGCCACGTTACTGCTCGCGCCACAATGAGCGGATGGCCGTCACCGAGTCCGAGGTCGCACCGATCGACATCTCCGCGGACCCCGACGTGATCGTCATCGGTGCCGGCCACAACGGGCTCGTCACCGCGGCCTACCTGGCGCGCGCCGGGCTCAGCACGTTGCTGCTCGAGGCGCGGGCCCGCGTCGGCGGCACGGCGGGCAGCGAGCGCTTCGCCGGCGCGATCGTCAACATCTGCAACTGCGATCACCTCACGTTCCGAACGACACCGGTGATGGACGAGCTCGGCCTCGCCGACCACGGCTTGCGCTACATCGACGTCGAACCGGGCCAGCTCAACATGACATGGGACGGCGGCCGGCCGTGGCCGAGCTTCCACGACGTGGACCGCACGATCGAGGCGCTGCAGCTGTTGCACCCGCGCGAGGTCGAGGGCTACCGCCGCTACCTGAAGGCCGCGATGCCCGCGGTACGGATGGTGCTCGACGCGGCGAACGAGCCACCGTCGCTGCGCTCGCTCACTGCGGCCGCGATGCGCAACCGGCTGCATGGGTTGTCCGCATTGCTCGGATGGAGCCGGCGCAGCGCGGCCGACGTGATGCGCTCGTACTTCACGAGCGAGGCGTTGCGCGCGCCGGGGCTAGCCGTCGGCCCGATGGTGTGGGGCATCTCGCCCGAGTTCTCCGGCTCCGGCCTGGGAGCGCTCACCTACGCGATGCGTCATGTCGCAACCGTCGGTCGTCCCGTCGGCGGCAGTGGTGCCGTGCCCGATGCGTTGCTGGCCGCCTTCCTGAGCGCCGGCGGACGGGTCCGGACATCGTCGCGGGTGTCCACCATCGCGTGCGACGGTACGGGCGCGGTCGGCGTGACCCTGGCCGACGGCACCGAGATCCGCAGCGCGGCCGTGGTCTCGGCATGCGATCCGCATTCCACGTTTGTCGAGTGGTTGCGCGATCCGCCTGCTGCGGCCGACGATCTGATCCGGCGCTGGCGCGGCACTGCCCACGACGCCGGCTACGAGTCCAAGATCGATGCGGTGATGAGCGACGTGCCTCGCCTGCGAATGCTCGACGACCCGCTGTTCCGTCGCCTCGACGTCGATGTCAGTGGCTGCACGACCGCGATCTCTCCGTCACTCGCCGACATGGACCGCGGCTATCAGCTCATGGCGCAGGGCAAGATCCTCGACCGCCCCGGGTTCTTGGTGAACGTGCCGACGGTGCTCGATCCGTCGATGAGCGGCAACGACCGCAGCAACCGACATGTGCTCAGCCTGGAGGCGATCTACACGCCGTATGCGTTCGAGGGCGGCTGGCAGTCGCTGGCCGAACCGCGACGCTGGGTGCAGCAATTCGCGACACTGGTCGAGCCGGGCTTTCTCGGCTCGATCAGCGACTGGCGGGTGATGACGCCAGCACGCTACGAAACCGACTTCAACTTGCCGCGCGGCCACGCGACCAGCTTTGCCGGCGGCCCGCTCGCCGCGCTGCGCAACCGCAACCCGGAGCTGACCGCGTACCAGACTGCAGTCCCCGGCCTCTATCTGACCGGCGCGGCCACGTTCCCCGGTGCGGGTGTGTGGGGTGCGAGCGGCCGCAACGCCGCCACCGTCGTCCTCCGTTCGTTCACCTGATCGACGCCACGCGCCGCGAGCGACGCACACGCCCCCCACGCGCCGGCGCAACGGGCCACATCCGCCGCACCCCGCAAACGCGTGGGTGGAACGTGCCGAATCGGTCACAACCCGCCCACGCGTGGGTGGAACGTATGTACCCGGCCCGTGCCGCCCGTCATCCGCACCGTGCGGCCACGCGCCGGGGGTACGTGCCACAGCCGTCGTACTACGCACACGCGTGGGTGGAACGTGCTACATCCGTCACATCCCGCACACGCGTGGGTGGAACGTGCGAGGGGGAACTCAGGCGTCTTTGACGGCCCAGTCGCGGCGGGCGACGGGGTCTTTGTCGCTCCACGGGAAGTTGATCCACTGGTCGGTGCGCTTCCAGACATAGTTGCACCGCACCACCGAGTGCGACTTCTCGTACAGCACGGCGGTACGAACCTCGGCGACCTTGCCGTCGCAGAACTCCTGCACGCTGCGCAACGTGTGGCCCGTGTCGGCGACGTCATCGGCGATCAGGATGCGGGCATGGGACACGTCGACGAAGTCTGGCGCCGGGGGGAGGATGCGGGGCACGTCGAGGCGCTCGTCGACGCCGGTGTAGAACTCGACGTTCATCGTGTAGACGTTCTTCACGCTCAGCGCGTAGCCCAACGCACCGCCGATCAGCAGGCCACCACGGGCAATGGCCAGGATCATGTCCGGCTCGTAGCCATCGTCGGCCACGGCCTGGGCCAAGGCTCGCGAGCCCTCACCGAAGATCTCCCACGACATGATCTCGCGCTCACTCGACATGAAGACCGAACCTAGCCGAAAGACCCCGCCGGCATCCCAAGACCGCACCGGACTGCACGCCCCACAATCCTGCGAACCCCGTAGTGCGCTCCGGAGAGCGGATGGCCAGGATTGGTGGGCCGATCTCGCAAGCGCCCACCCGAGCTTGCGAAGGCAGCGAGCGAGCGCACGAGGCCACCGTCGCACGGCGATATCGAGCAGGATCACAGCGAAGCGGAGGTCCGTCGTCAAACAATCAGGTGAGGTCCACAATGTCGGCGGGGCGCACCGGCACACGGTCGAGGGGCTTGCCGATGGCGTCGCGGATGGCGGCGACGATGGCGGGTGTGGACGAGATGGTGGGTGGTTCACCGACGCCCTTCGCTCCGAGCGGCGCGATCGGGTCGGGCTCTTCGATCAGCGCGATCACCACGTCGGGCATGTCCAGGAACGTCGGCAGCAGGTAGTCGGTGAAGCTCGGATTGCGGACGCGACCATCGGTCATCACGATCTCTTCCATCACGGCTAGGCCGAGCCCCTGGGCGACGCCACCTTCGATCTGGCCGCGCACACTGAGCGGGTTCAGCGCCCGGCCCACGTCCTGCGCGGTCGCGATCTGGATCACCTTGACCAGGCCGAGCTCGGGATCCACGTCCACCACGGCGCGATGGGCGGCGAACGCAAACGCGGTGTGGCAGTTGCCCTGACCGTTCTCGTCGAGGTCCTCGGTCGGCGCGTGGTGGTACTCGACGGTCTCGTCGAACGCGACGCCGGCCGTGGCATCGACGACGGACACCCGCAGCGAGCCGGTCGTGTCGACGATGTCGCGGCCGTCGACGGCCAGCGACCCCGCGTCCACGCCGTGCGCCGCGGCGACGTGGTCGAACAGCAGGCTGCGCACCTTCACGCACGCGGCGTTGACCGCTCCCCCACTCATCCACGTCTGGCGCGACGCCGACGTCGATCCGGCCGAGCCGACGCCGGTGTCGATCGAGTCGAGCAGCACGTCGTCGACGCCGAGCACGCTGCGCGCGATCTGACCCGCGATCGTGACGAAGCCCTGACCGACCTCACTCGTCGCGAACTTCAGCGTCGCGACGCCGCTGGCGAGCCGGCAGCGCGCCGTCGAGTAGTCGTCGAAGCCCTCGCTGTACATCAGGTTCTTGATCGAGACCGCGAAGCCGATGCCGCGGCGGATGTTGCCGGCGTCGGCGGTACGACCCGCGCCACCGGGCAAGCGCATCGGGTCGCCGTCGCGGCCACCGACAGGCTCGTCGGGCAGGGGCAGAGCGGCGGTGTCACGGATGCAGCGGGCGACCGGCGCGACGTTGTGGATGACCTGACCGGTGATCAACCGGTCGCCGGTCTCCATCGCGTTCAGCAGGCGGATCTCGATCGGGTCGATGCCGCAGGCTTCAGCGAGGCGGTCCATCTGGCCCTCGTGGGCAAAGCAGGCCTGCACCACGCCGAAGCCGCGCATCGCACCGCACGGCAGGTTGTTGGTCCGCACGGCGAAGCCGTCGACGACCGCGTTGGCGCACTTGTACGGGCCCTGGGTGTGGGTGATGCCGTTGATCAGCACGGCTGACGACGTGGACGCGTAGGCCCCACCGTCGAACACGAAGCGGGCCTCGATCTTCACGATGCGCCCGTCGGCCGTCGCGTGGTGACGCATCCAGATCGTGGCCGGATGGCGGTGCACGTGGCCGAGGAAGCTCTCCTCGCGGTTGTAGTGCACCCGTACCGGGCGGCCAGTGCGCAGCGCGAGCAGGCACGTGTGGACCTGCAGGCTGATGTCTTCGCGCGCGCCGAACGCGCCGCCGACGCCGCCGAGCACGAGTCGAACCTTGTCGGCCGGCAGCCCCAGGCACGCCGCGATCTGCTTCTGGTCCTCGTGCAGCCACTGCGTCGCGACGAACAACTCGACGCCCGCGCCACCCGGATCGGGCATCGCCAGCGCAGCTTCGAGTCCGAGGAACGCTTGGTCCTGCATGCCGATCTCGTACGTGCCCTCGACCACGACCGGACCGGTGGCCCCGGTGTCGCCGCTGACGATGCGCTGGTGGCGGATCACGTTGCCGTCGGGGTGGATCGGTGGGTGGCTGCCGTCGAGTGCCCGCTCGGGGTCGGTCAGCGGTTCGAGGACCTCGTAGGTCACGACGATCGCGGCCAGTGCCCTGCGGCACGTCTCGGGATGATCGGCCGCCACTGCAGCGACGGGCTCACCGACGTAGCGCACGACGTCGCGCGCGAACACCGGCTGGTCCTGGCTGATCAAACCGTAGGTGGGTTGGCCGGGGACGTCGTCAGCGGTGATGATCGCCTCGACGCCACTGATCGCGTAGGCGGGCGTCAGGTCGATGGACACGATGCGCGCGAAGGGATGCGGTGAGCGCAGCGTGGCACCCCACAGGCAGTTCTCGGCGCTCAGGTCGGACGAGAACGCGAAGCTGCCCTGCACCTTGGCGACACCGTCGGGGCGAGTGACGCTGTCGCCGAGGCGACCGGTCACCGACCTGCTCGTCACCGAACCGGTGGCCGTCGAGCGGGGTCGTTCGATGACGGTCACGCCGGTGCCTCCGCGCTCGACGCTGCGCGACGCGTCACGGCCACCTGCTGCACGGCGTCGATGATTCGGCCGTAGCCGGTGCAGCGACAGAGGTTGCCGCTCAACTCCTCGCGGATCTCGACCACGCCGGGATCGGGCGAGCGTTCGAGCAGTGCGTGGGTGGCCATGATCAGACCGGGGGTGCAGAATCCGCACTGCACCGCACCGGCAACGACGAAGGCCTGCTGCACGTCGCTCGGCGCACCCAACGGGGCGATGCCTTCGATGCTGACGATGGCCTGGCCGGTTGCACTGGCGGCGAGCACGAGGCAGCTGCACACCAGTTCGCCGTCGACCAGCACACTGCACGAGCCGCACTCGCCCTGCTCGCACGCGCCCTTGCTGCCGAGCAAGCCGAGCCGCTCACGCAACACGTACAGCAGGCTCTCGCCGATCCACGCGTCACGCACGTCGTGCTCCGCGCCGTTCACGTGCAGCGTGTACATCTCATGCATCCGGGAACGCCCTCCGCAGCAGACGCGACACCATCACACCGATCGCATGGCGGCGGTACGCGGCGCTGGAGCGGTGATCGTCGATCGGCCTGCTCGCCGCCGCGGCGAGCGCACCGCAGCGCGCGACGACATCGCCAGGGAGACGTCGGACGGCGAAGTCGGCCTCGGCCGCGGCCAGAGCTTCGGCCTCCGCGCAGCGCACGATCGTGGGAGCCACCGAGCCGATCGCGATGCGCACCGACGACGTTGCCGTGTCGGTGGCCACGCACGCTGTGGCGAGCGCGATCACCATTGCATTGCGGACCCCGACCTTGCTGTAGCCCTGCCATCCGGAGAGCACGGGAAGCGTGATCGCCGAGATCAACTCGCCCGGCTGCCGCGCAGTGCGCTTCACGCCGACCATGAACTCGTGCACCGACATCGATCGCTCGCCACTCGTGCCGGCCAGGTGCACGACGGCGTCCAGCGCCGACAGCACGGGCAACCCGTCGCCGGCCGGCGAGCACGTGCCGAGATTGCCGCCGAGCGTGCCCGCGTGGCGGATCTGTGGCGAGCCCACGGTGCGCGACGCCTCGGCGAGCGCGGGCAGCAGCGTCGCGAGGGGTTCGTCGAGCAACTCGCCGTAGGTGACCGCCGCGCCGATGCGCACCGTGGCTGCGACCGGGTCGTAGGTCCACGAGCGCAGTTCCGGCACACGGTTGATGGCGATGACGGTCTCCGGGCGGCGGTGGCCGGCATTGACCTCGTTCATCAGGTCCGTACCCCCGGCGAGCACGAGCGCCTCCGGCGAGGCTGCGAGTGCCGACACGGCTTCGTCGAGAGTGGCTGGGATCAGGACCGGCATGTCCGCCCAACTTTACATTTCGTCAAGGCGACCTGATGGCTCATTCACACGCCGTTCACACGGCAGCGAACGGCGGGCGACGTCACTCGACGACGGTGTCGGCGATCCCCGGTTCGTCCGGCGGGAGCTGGGGATCCATCTCCTCCAGCGTCTGCAGCAGGATTCGGGCGATGGCCAGGTTGCGAACCCACTTGCGATCGGCCGGTACCACGTACCACGGCGCGTCGTCTGTGCTGGTCTCGCAGAGCGCGACCTCGTAGGCCTTGACGAAGTCCGGCCACAGTTTTCGGTCGTCGAGGTCGCCGGCCCGGAACTTCCACCGCTTCGTTGGGTCGTCGATGCGGTCCTGCAGTCGGGCGCGCTGTTCCTCGGGCGAGATGTGCAGGTTGATCTTGACGATGCGCGTGCCCTCGTCGTCGAGCATCCGCTCGAACTCGCGGATGTGGCGGTATCGCTTCTCCCACTGCTCCTTGGGCACGAGGTTCTTGACCCGCACGACGAGCACGTCCTCGTAGTGGCTGCGGTTCCACACCGCGATGTGACCGTGGTTCGGCGCGACCGCGTGAACGCGCCACAGGTAGTCCTGCTCTTGCTCGCGGCCGGCGGGCGCCTTGAAGCCGGACACGGTGACACCGGCCGAGTTGAGCGGTCCGAACACGTTGCGAACGACGCCGTCCTTGCCGGCCGCGTCGAGCGCTTGGAGCACGACGAGCAGTGCCTGCGTGCCCTCGGCGAACAGCCGTTGCTGCAGCACGTCGATGCGGCCGATCACGTCGACGAGTTCGGTTTTGGCGGCCTCCTTCTCCAGTCCGAGGGTGTCCGCGGGATCACGGCGCTTGTAGCTGAAGTTGGACCCGGGCCTTACGACGAGGCGGGCAACGAGCTTGTCGACCATGGGGCGAACCATAGTCGTGTGCTGCGAACACACGCCGACCTGCGCCGACGGTCTCCGTGTTGCCAGCGGCGTCCGACGTATGACTAGAGTGCGGCCAGCCGCTGTGGCGGGCGTCACAGGAGCGCGAATCGTCTGTCGTGACCGCGACCGACCGAGACAAGGGGGAGTTTGCATGGCTACAACGAAACACAGGAGGCGGTCGAGGGCGTTCGGGGCAACGTTGCTCGGCTTCGCACTCGTCGCCGCCGCATGTAGCAGTGACGACAAGGAGTCCGTGTCCGACGACACAGCCGCTCCGACATCGGCAGCTTCGGAAACCACTGCGGCCGGCACCGACACCACGGCCGCGCCGGATACGGCCGAGACCACTGCGACCACCGCAGGCGGAGGCGGCGACACCACCGTTGCGCCCGACACCGTTCCGGTCGACTCCGTCGCCAGTGAGGGCGATCCCGTCGTCGGCGGAAGTCTGATCATGGGCATCGAAGCCGACACCTCGTCACCGTGGCGTCCCGCCGAGATGGTCTGCGCGATCTCGTGCCACCAGGTGATCCGCAGCGTCTTCGACACGCTGATGCTGCCCGGTGCCGACAAGCTGCCGCACCCGTACCTCGCGTCAGCTGTCGAGCCGAACGAGGACTTCACCGTCTGGCGCATCACGGCCCGCGAGGGTGTCAAGTTCCATGATGGCACCGACTTCGACGGCGCCGCGATCGTCGACAACCTGACTCGCCACAAGACAGCGCTGCTCACCGGCACTGCGATCAAGTCGGTGACCTCGATCGAGGTGGATCCGGCTGACCCGATGACCGCCGTCGTGACCGTCGAGAAGCCGTGGGCGACGTTCGGATTCTACTTGACGGGCCAGATCGGCTACATGGCGTCGCCGACGTGGCTCGCCGCGTCTGACACCGACGACACGCTGAAGTCCAAGCCGGTCGGTACCGGTCCGTTCGTCTTCGAGGACTACAAGCCCAACGAGTACTTCAAAGCGACGAAGAACCCCGACTACTGGAACCAGCCCTACCCGTACCTGGACAGCGTCGAGTTCGTGCCGATCAACGATGCGCTGCAGCGCAAGCAGGCGCTGGACACCGGTTCGGTGAACCTGATCCACGCAACCAACGGGCAGGTCATCACCGAGATCCGTGACAACGCCGGCGATTACAGCTCGCGCGAGATCACTGCTGACGGCGAGACGGCGTACTCGATGCTGCATGTCACGCAAGAAGGCTCGCCGCTCACCGACGTTCGCGTCCGCTGCGCGCTGGCCTACTCGCAGGACATCCCGACGTTGAACGACGCGATCAACCTCGGTGTCAACAAGATCGCCAACGGCCCGTTCTCGCCAGACCAGGTCGGCTATCTCGAGGACAGCGGCTACCCGATGACGCAGGACATGGCCAAGGCCCAGGAGCTGATCGCCGAGTACAAGGCCGAGAACCCCGGCCCGTTGAAGCTGGCACTCGCCACCACCACCGACGAGACCAACCTCGTCACGGCGAACTTCCAGAAGCAGTGGTACGAGGAGGCTGGCATCGACGAGGTCACGATCGACCAGATCGACCAGGGCAACTACATCGTGCAGGCTCTGCTCGGCAACTTCCAGGTCTTCCAATGGCGCAACCACGGTGGCCTCGACCTGGATACCCAGTACTTCTGGTGGCACTCCAGCTCGTCGCTCGATGTCGGTGCCCTCGCGCTGAACTTCGGCCGCATCAAGGATCCCGACCTCGACGCCTTGCTCGACCAGAACCGGGCCTCCGCCGACCCGGCCGAGAAGAAGCAGATCGCCGAGGACGTCAACCGCCTGTTCGCCAAGCAGTGCTACAACCTGTGGGGCACCTACACGGTGTGGGTCGTTGCCGGTAACCCGAACATCCGCGGCATCGCCGGGACCAACCTGGAACTGCCCGATGGCGCAGGTCCGGCCAACGAGGGCTCCGGCATCGCCGGCACCTTCTACCCGCAGACGCTGTGGCTCGACAACGGCTGAGCCGTTGTTCGAACCACACCATCTGAATCCATGAGCTGAGTCCCGAGGGACACCGGAAGGAGAAGACGACATGAGATACATCGGACAGAAGTTCATCCAACTGTTGATCGTGTTGTTCGCCGTCACCTTCACGGTGTCCCTCGCGCTCAGCGCGCTTCCGAACAGCAAGGAGCGCATCCTTGCGGCCAAGAGCGTGAACCCGGCCAACGTCGAGGCCGCCAACGCGGTGCTCGACTCGCTGCATCTGCGCGATTCGCAGATCAAGCAGTACGGCTACTTCATGAAAGACCTCGTCACGGGTGATTGGGGCGTGACCTTCCAGGGCAACCAGTCGATCAAGACCTCGATCTGGGACGGCCTGCAGATCTCGCTGCGGCTGATGGTCTACGCGCAGGTCATCGCGTTGTTGCTGGCGATACCCATCGCGATCATCTCTGCCTATCGCAATGGCGGCTTCTTCGATCGAACAGCGACCACGACGTCGTTCGGCATGCTGTCCTTACCCTCGTACATCCTGGCCCCACTGTTCATCCTGCTGTTCTCGGTGCGGTGGGGCTGGTTCACGTCGCGGTCGGAGAACACGTCGTTGTTCGACGATCCGTGGCAGCACTTCAAGGACTACTTCATGCCGACACTCGTGCTCGCGCTTCCACTGGCGGCCACGTACATGCGCCTGCTGCGCGCCGACCTGATCGCCACGCTGCAGGGCGACTTCATCACGACCGCACGCGCCAAGGGACTGAGTACAAGCCGCATCTTGCTCGGCCACGCGCTGCGTCCCTCGACGTTCTCTCTCGTGACTGCCGCGGCGTTGAACACCGGCACGCTCGTCGGCGGTTCGCTCGTGGTCGAGACCGCATTCGGTTTGAACGGTCTCGGCTTCAAGACCGTGGTCGGCATCTTCGGCAACGAGTTCCGACTGGTACAGATCACCGTGCTCGTGCTCGCGATGATCTATGTGTTCGTCAACTTCTTCGTCGACATCGCCTACGGGTGGATCGATCCGCGCATCCGCGCCGCGCGCGCGCTGACCTAGAGGACCGATCATGACCGCCGACCTCAACGCCACCACTGCTTCGATCTCGCCCGACACCGATCCCGAGACGCTGGACTCCGTCGCTTCGACACCTCCTGACCAGCCCCGAATGCCGCGCGGCTCGCGCCGCGGCTTTCGCAAGCGCGGTCGCTTCACGAAGTGGTTCGCGATCATCTGGCTCGTCCTGCTGACGTTCACCGCGGTCGGTGCCAGCTGGCTGCCGTACGTGAAGCACGACTGCTCGCAGTTCGCGAACAAGCTCGACTGCTCGACGTTCGACAAGGGCAGTCCGATCAAGCTCGAGCGGCCGCCCGCCTGGGCCGGCTTCTCCCAGAGCAACAAGCCGACAACGCCGACAGCGCCGGTGCGCGCCGGCTGGTTCGGCACCGACAGCAACGGCTTCGACATCTTCAGCCGGGCGATGTTCGGTGCTCGCAACTCGCTGCTCATCGGTGCCTTGTCAATCCTGTTCGGCCTCATCGTCGGTAGCATCCTCGGCCTGCTCGCCGGGTTCATCGGCGGCAAACTCGACCGAGTGATCGACACGGTGATGAACGTGCTGCTCGCGTTCCCGGCGCTGCTGCTGGCGATCTTCATCGTCGGCTTCTTCAGCAACTCCAGCGCGGCGCAGGCCGAGAACCGATCGATCGGACCGGTCATCATCGCGCTCTCGATCCTGTCCGTGCCTCCACTGACCCGGTTGATGCGGGCCAACACGCTGGTCTACTCGCAACGCGAGTTCGTCACTGCGGCGCGCAGCATCGGGGCCAGCCGATTCCGCATCATGGTCAAAGAGATCCTGCCCAACGTCGTGCCGACGATGCTGACGTTCGCGCTGACCGGCATGGCGGTGTTGATCGTGGCCGAGGGCGCGCTCGCGTATCTCGGCCTGTCGGTCAACTCGCCGACGCCGACGTGGGGCTCGATGATCGCCAGCGGCCAGACCAAGCTCAAGGACGCGTGGTGGATCTCGATCATGCCGGCGGCCACGATGTTCATCACCATCTTGTGCATCAACCTGCTCGGCGACGTGTTGTCCGAGCGCTTCCGCATTCGTGAGGCCATCGGATGATGAACCAGACCCAGAACCAGACCCAGGCCGGCCGCCGCGCCGGGTACGACGGTCCGCTGCTCGAGGTCACCGACCTGCGCACCCACTTCAACACCGCGCTCGGCGTGGTCCGTGCGGTGGACGGTGTGTCGTTCACGTTGGAGCGCGGTCAGAGCCTCGGCATCGTCGGTGAGTCGGGCTGCGGCAAGACCATCCTCACCCGTTCGATCATGGGCCTGCTGCCCAAACGCAACACGATCCGCGAGGGCTCGATCGTGTTCGAGGGTCGCGAGCTGAGCACGATGTCACTCAAGCAGCGCCGCGAGATCTGGGGCGCGGAGATGTCGATGATCTTCCAGGATCCGATGACCTCGCTGAACCCGGTGATGAAGATCGGCAAGCAGATCGGTGAATCGCTGCGCGTGCACCTGGAGATGAGCCGCGCTGATGCCCGGGCCACCTCGCTGCGGTTGCTACAGGACGTGGGCATCCCCGAACCGGAGAAGCGTCTCGACCAGCACGCGTTCGAGCTGTCCGGCGGCATGCGCCAGCGCGTCATGATCGCACTGGCGCTGGCCTGTGGTCCGACCGTGCTGTTCGCCGACGAGCCCACCACCGCGCTCGACGTGACCGTGCAGGCCCAGATCCTGAACCTGATCCAGCAGCAGCGCAGCGACCGCAACATGTCGCTCGTGCTCGTCACCCATGACCTCGGTGTCGTCGCCGGGCACACTGATCAGATCATCGTGATGTACGCCGGCAAGATCGTCGAGAAGGCACCGACCAAGACCCTGTTCGCCGACATGAAGATGCCCTACACCGAGGCCCTGTTCCGCAGCATCCCGAAGTTGGAGGAGCCGAGCCACAGCAAGCTCACCACGATCGGCGGCCGGCCCCCGAACCTCATCTCTCCCCCGACGGGATGCCGGTTCAGCCCGCGCTGCCCGTACGCCACCGACAAGTGCCGCAATGAGGAGCCACCGCTCGTGGAAGTCACACCGGGCCACAGTTACGCGTGTTTTCATCCCGTCGGTTCGCAGCGTTGGCTGCAGGTCAACAGCGGTGATGCCAGCAACGACGCGATGTTCAAGCCGTTCGCAGGCACCGCCTGATGGCCGGCACCGGGAAGGCCCACCTGCAGCAGGGCCCGGACGCTGCGTTTCTCAGCGTCGAGGACCTCACCGTCGAGTTCCCCGTCGGGCGCACCGGACTCAACGTGCAAGCTGTGTCCGGCATCAGCTTCGACGTGCTGAAGGGCGAGACACTCGGCGTCGTCGGCGAGTCCGGTTGCGGCAAGTCCACGACCGGGCGGGCCATCATCCAGCTGCCGCCACCGAAGTCAGGCACGATCAAGTTCGGCGGTACGGAGCTCACGACTCTGAAAGGCGACGGCTTGCGTCACCTGCGCACCAACGTGCAGATGATCTTCCAGGATCCGATCTCGTCGCTCAACCCGCGCCGCAAGGTGCGCGACATCGTCATGGAGCCGCTCAACGTCTGGAAGATCGGCACCAAGGCCGAGCGCCTGGAGCGAGTCGACAAGGTGCTCGAAGACGTCGGAATCGACCCGGCGGTTGCCGGCGATCGACGGCCGCACCAGTTCAGCGGTGGGCAGTGCCAGCGCATCAGCATCGCCCGCGCGCTCGTGCTCAACCCGTCCCTGATCATCTGCGACGAGCCCGTCTCGGCGCTGGACGTGAGCGTGCAAGCCCAGGTGCTGAACCTGCTGGAAGAGATCAAGGCCGCGTATGGCCTGACCCTGGTGTTCATCGCCCACGACCTGGCCGTCGTCAAGAACATCAGTGACCGGGTGCAGGTGATGTACCTCGGCAAGATCTGCGAGGTCGGCCAGTCCGACGACCTCTACCGCAACCCAGCGCACCACTACACGAGCGTGCTGCTCAACTCGATCCCGGTCCCCGACCCAGACGTCGAGGTCATGCAGCGAGACATCATCGGTGAGCCGCCGTCGCCCGTGCTGCCGCCGCCCGGATGCCGGTTCCACACCCGCTGTCCGGCGGCGCAGGATCGCTGCCGCAGCGAGGAGCCACAGCTGCGCGAGGTGGCCGAGCGCCATTTCGTGGCCTGCCACTACCCGATCTACGGCGGCGACGCTCCCGTGGCGGTGCGCGCGTCCAACTGAGCGTTCGCGCTCGCCGCGCGGCCTACCAACGGTGGATCGGCTGGATGCGTTGGCGCGGACCGAACTTCGGTGCTGCATTGCCGTCGCGGCCGAGCAATGCGATGACTCGGCCGCGCTGACCGGCGTAGGGCTGGAGCAGTTCCAGCATGCGCGCATCGGAGCCCCGCGGCTCGCCGGCCAACGCCCAGCTGACCATGTTGGGAATGTGGTAGTCGCCGACGGGCACGGCATCCGCATCGCCGAAGACGGGACCGCACACCGAGCCGATCGTCCACACGCCGATGCCGCGGAGCAGCGCGAGGCGTTGTGCAGCGTGCGCCGACGTCGCGCCCGACCACTCGTGGATGCGATCCGCGTAGCGGGCCACGGTGCGCAACGCCTCGGCCCGCTTGGCCTCGATGCCGAACGGGTGATACCACCATGCCGGTTTGCCGGCGAGCGCTGCCGGGGCCGGCGGCAAGCGCAGCGTGGGGTTCGGGCCGGGCGCGGCCTCGCCGAGGCGAGCCGTCAGTTGTCGCCACTGCCTGTTGGCCTCGACCGACGTGACCCGCTGGGCGAGGATCACCGGCAGCAGCTCGTGATACAGCGCGCCGCTGGCCCCGATGCGGAGATCGCGGTGATTGCGGTGTGCTGCGACAACTGCAGCGTGCGCGTCCGGCGGGCATTCGTAACCGGGATCGGCGGCACCGGTCATGGCCGGCACGCGATCCAGCAGCCACGACGCACCGGGGCCCCACGCCTCGGCATCGACGCGTCCGTGTGACCACCACACGTGCACCGTGGCTGGGCCGTCGGTCGGGGTCCACGTCGCCCGCCACAGGTCGATCGCGCTGAGCTGCGTCGTCAGGTCACCGCGGCCGTAGCGGTAGACCGAGAGCGTGGCCCGCACGTCGACACGGGCGCATCGGTCGTGGCCGGGCTCGGCGACGGCGGGCGTGATCAGCACACGACGGACCGTACCCGACCGGTGTGACAGTCATCGCGAACTGCGAGGCGGTCCGATGCCGCCGTGCTCGCCGGCAGCGGTCACGATGCAGGGATGGCAGTGCTCGACGTCTCCACCCCACGGCCCGGTGTGGCCCAGATCACGTTCAACCGACCGGACAAGCTCAACGCGATGAACAGCGAGATGATCCAGGGCCTACATGACACGCTCGACGGACTCGCGGTGGATCGTTCGGTGCGGGTCATCGTTCTGACCGGTGCCGGCAAGGGGTTCTGCGCCGGCCTCGACCTCGGTGGCTACGGCACCGCGCCGAACACCGAGGGTCTCGGTCGGGTCCAGACCGGCTTCGCCGTGCAGAAGCACATCGCGTCGCTGATCCCCAAGTTGCGCTCACTGCCCCAACCCGTCATCGCCGCAGTGAACGGTGCTGCGGCGGGCGGCGGATTCGCGCTCGTGCTCGGGTCGGACATCCGCCTCGCCGCTCGTGCCGCGAAGTTCAACGCCGCGTTCATCCGCATCGGGCTGTCGGCGTGCGACATCGGCACGAGCTGGCTGCTGCCGCGCATCGTCGGCGTCGCCCGCGCCCAGGAGCTGATGCTGACTGGGCGCGTGTTCTCCAGCGACGAGGCGTACCGGATCGGTCTCGTCGTCGACCTCGTCGACGACGATGCACTGCTCGAGACGGCGTACACCAAGGCGGAGCAGGTCATCGCCAACGCCCCGTTCGGCGTCTCGCTGACCAAGGAGGGCATGTGGACGGCGCTGGAGGTGCCGATGCAGGCCGCGATCGACATCGAGAACCGCCAGCAGATCATGGCCAGCCAGACATTGGACCATCGCGAGGCGATGCTCGCGTTCTTGGAGAAGCGAGCGCCGACGTTCACGTTCGAGTGACGCGACGACCAGGTCTGAACCGACCGCCGTGTTAGCGTCGCAGCGGTGCCGCAGCGGCTCCGAACTGCCATGACCGAGCTCATCTCCGACCCGACACACGACTCGCCCGCCGAGACGGCGATGCCAGCTGCACCGCCGGCGAGGCGACGCAGCTGGCGATCCTTGCTGACCGTCGGTCGGCCACCGCGTCTGGCGATGACGCCGCAGTGGAAGGCCTACCTGCGCCGTGCCTCCATCGCCTATGTCATCTCGCGCCTGTGCGTGCTCGCCGGTGCAGCCGTGGTTGCCGCGCAGCGCGTCGTCGACGACGGTCTCGACGGCATTCCCCGGCCGCGCAACGCCGTGGGCAAGATCGCCGACGTGCTGACGTCGTGGGACGGCAAGTGGTACTTCGCGCTGATCCGGGACAGCTACCCGGACCACGTCCCGAAGAACGTCACGTGGGACGACTACCAGGCTCGCACGGCGTTCTTCCCGATCTACCCCGACCTCGTTCGCTTCTTCGACAAGGTCCTCCCCGGCGGCGACGTGCTCGCAGCGTTGGTCCTCAACTTCATCCTCGGTGCCGTTGCGATCTACGTCACCGGGCTGATCGCGCGAGAGCTGTTCGGTGCCGAGATCGGCTACCGCACGATGGTGTTGATGGCGCTGTTTCCGGGCAGCTTCGTGCTGTCGTTCACGTACAGCGAAGCGACCCTGCTCGCGCTCGCCGCCGGGTGCCTGCTCTGCCTGCATCGCAAGCAATGGCTCGCCGCGGGCATCCTCGCCTCGATCGCCGCCGCGACGCGTCCCAACGGCATCGCGCTGATCGCCGCGTGCGGTGTCGCGGCGCTCATCGCGATCAAGCAGGACCGCGCCTGGCGGTCACTGATCGCGCCGATCCTGGCCCCGATCGGCTTCGTCTCGTTCCACCTCTTCCTCTGGCACCGCACCGGCGAGCAGAAGGTCTGGTTCCGCACCCAGGGCGAGGCATGGGACGAGGGCACGAGCTTCGGATTGACCGCGCTGAAGAACACGATCGAGGCGTTCACGAAGCCGCTGTCGTCACCGACCGACATCGTGACCGCAGTGTCGTTCCTGGCAACTCTCGTGCTCGTCTACGCGCTGTGGAAGCGCCGCCTGCCGTGGCCGATGGTCACCTACTGCGCCGTCGTGCTGATCCTGATGCTGGCCCCGAGCACGGTCACCGCCCGGCCGCGCTTCCTGTACACCGCTTTCCCCCTGCTGATCTCTGCCGCGGCGTGGCTGCACGACATCGAAGTGCGACGCGCCGCGCGCACGGACGACTCCGTCGTCGCCGCCGAGTCGCACGAGATGTGGACCGTCGTGCTCGCGCTGGGCGCAGCCGGCATCGTCACGCTGACCGGCCTGTACGGCGTGATCGCCGCGATCCCGTAGTCAGGCCGAGGTCAGTGCGGCTTCGGCTCGCGGTGGCGCAGCGTGGCCCAGGTGTCGGCGATCGCCCAGCGCGTGACGAGCGACATCGATTCGACGATGATGCGCGAACTCATCTTCGATGTGCCGTATTCACGGTCGACGAACGTGATCGGGTGCTCGACGACTGCATAGCCGCCACGAGTCAGCCGGCGCACGAGCTCGGTCAAGAACGCGTAGCCCTCGGCGGACGTGGAGGTCGGCTCGATGGCCGCCAGCGCTGCGGCCCGGTAGGCCCGGAACCCCGACGTGCAGTCGTGGATGTGCATCCGCAGGACGCCACTGGTGTAGCGGTTGCCCCACCGCGACAGGATTCGGCGGTGCAGCGGCCAGTTGACCGTGCCCCCACCGGGCACGTAGCGCGAGCCGACCACCGCGTCAGCGCCGCTCTCGATGCGCGCGATGAGGGCTGGGATCGCCGATGGGTCGTGGGAGAAGTCGCAGTCCATCGACACCACGACATCGGCCGTGACACCGCCGACGCGGCCGGCGAGAACCTCGGCGAACCCGTGACGGTAGGCGCTCCCGAGACCCTGCTTCTCGACGCGGTGCAACACCTCGATCTGGCCGAGGTCGACCGCAGTCGCGTCAGCCATCTTGCCCGTGCCATCGGGACTGTTGTCGTCGACGACCAGGATGTGCGCCGCAGGCACGGCGTCGCGCACGGCAGTCAGGAAACGAACGATGTTCTCCGCCTCCTGATAGGTGGGAACGACCACGACCGTCTGCACGACTCGTCACGCTACCCGGGTCGCAATGGCCAACGACTCATGCCCGAGGCGCGCTCGGCCGAGGTGTTAGTTTGCCGTCGCCGAGCCTGCTGGCAGCCCGTATGACCGACTCCGACACCGCGATCCCCGCCCGTCTCCGGCGGGTCCGCGACCGCCTCGCAGGCCACGGACCGGCCGGCACTCGAATTGTCGTCGCGATCCACATCGCGATCCTGGCCGCCCTTGCCTACCTTCCCGCGCTGACCGCCGCGCCGGGCCGCATGCCGACGGACACGAAGCTGTACCTGTACTTCGATCCGAGCCGGCTCACGGGTGACGCCCCCTTTGCATGGGACAGCCGCCAGTTCGCCGGATGGGTGCCGCACCAGACCGTCAGCTACCTGTGGCCGTCGGGCCCGTGGTACTCGTTCTTCGATTGGATCGGCGCTCCGGACTGGATCGCGCATCGGTTGTGGATCGCGACTGTTCTCGTGCTCGGCGGACTCGGCGCGCGTTGCGCGGCTCGCCACCTCGGGTTATCGCTGACCGGCGCGCTCGTCGCCGCGATGTGCTACCAGCTGTCGCCGTACATCCTCCCCTACCTGTCGCGCACGTCCGCGATGTTGCTTCCCTGGGCCGGTCTCGGATGGCTGATCGCGCTCACAATCCGGGCCGCGACCCAGACTCGTTGGCGACACGTCGCGATCTTCGGACTCGTGATGGCCACCGTGGCGGCTCCGAACGCGACTGCGATCGTGATGATCGCACCCGCGCCCGTGCTGTGGCTGCTGCACGCCGCGTTCTCGCGCATCATCAGCTGGAAGCGGGCTGCCATCACTGCGGCCAAGATCGGTGCCATCAGTGCCGCAGTCTCGCTGTGGTGGATCGCGATGCTGTCCGTGCAAAGTCGTTTCGGGGCAGATGTCCTCGGATACTCCGAGAGCCTGGAGGCCGTCTCGTTCACGTCGTCGAGCCCGGAAGTGCTACGCGGCATGGGCTACTGGCTGTTCTACGTGCGTGACCCGATCGGGTTCACCACGAGCGCGGCGTTCGACTACATGTCGTCGGGGCGGCTCGTCGCCGTCGGGTTCGCGCTACTGCTTGTCAGTCTGGCCGGACTGGCGTGGACGAAGTGGTCGAGCCGTCGCTTCGCGATCCTGCTCGTCGCGGTCGGTGTGGTGCTCGCGGTCGGCGTGCACCCGATCGACGAACCGTCGCCGCTGCTGTCGCCGTTCGCCGAGAACTCGCGCTCCAGCATCGCGCTTGCGTTGCGCAGCAGCACCCGCGCCCTCCCGTTGAGCACGCTCGGCTTCGCGCTCGGCGCCGGCGCGCTGGTGACGGCGATCCGCGGCCTGCGTGACCGTCTCGCGCCACGTGCTCGCGAACTGTTCGTCCGCACCCGCGCCGCCACCGTGGCAGCGTTGCTGGTCGGCCTGCTCGCCGTCGCCAACCTGCCGGCGCTGTTCGACGGCGGGTTCGTCGACCCGATCCTGGAGCGCGACCAGGACCCGCCGGTGGGCTGGAGCGAGGCGACTGCCGCGCTCGACGCCGGCTCGTCGGGGTCGCGCGTCCTGCAGCTCCCAGGCACCGAGTTCGGGGCATTCCGCTGGGGCTACACGGTCGATCCGCCACTACCCGGGCTGACCGACAAACCACTCGTGACTCGCGACCTGCTGCCGCTCGGCAGCCCGGCAGCGATGGACCTGGTGTACGCGCTCGACGACCGCTTCCAGGAAGGCTGGGCGGAGAACACCGCCGTCGCGCCGATCGCCCGCCTGCTCGCCGTCGACACGATCTGGCTGCCCGACGACGTCGCCTTCGACCGCTTCCGCACCCCGCGCCCGGAGCTGACCTCGGCTCGGTTCGCCACCGCCGGCGATGGCCTCGGCGCGCCCGTGCCCTATGGCCCCGCCGTGCCGAACGTGCCGGTCATCGCGGTGGTCGATGAGCAGTCGATCAGCGAGCCGGCGATCGGTACTCCACTGCCGAACGTGGAGCTCGTGGCCGTCCAGGACCCGGAAGCCATCGTTCGCGCCAAGACCGACGCCACGGTCGTCGCCGGCAGCGCCGACGGGTTGGTCGACGCCGCAGCAGCCGGGTTGCTCACCGGCCACGAGCTGATCCGCTACAGCGCCGATCTGCTCGACGCCGATGCCACGAACGGCGATGACGCCGGCATCGACACCGCCGCGCACGTGATCGTGACCGACAGCAACCGCGACCGGGCCCACCAGTGGCGCACTGCGCAGGACGTCTGGGGCTTCACCGAGGACGGAACCGACGAGCCCGGGGTGCTCCGCTTCGACAGCGCCGACCAGCGCACACCGGTGTTCGCCGGTCCGACGAGTGCCGACATGACCATCGCCGAACAACGCGGCGCGGTCACAGCAGACGTGAGTGCCTACGGCGAGCCGTTCGCGTACCGTCCGGAGAACCGAGCCGCGATGGCCGTCGACGGCGACCCAACGACAGCCTGGGTGGTCGGCGACCGCTTCGAAGCGGTCGGCGAGTACATCCGGCTCACCGCCGACGAGCCGATGTCGACGCTGCGTCTCGTGCAGCCCCAAGGCATCCGGAATCGTTGGATCACCGAGGTCGAGCTCTCCTCCGGCGGTCAGACCCAGCGTGTCGCGTTGACCGACGAGTCCCGTTCGGCGGCTGGACAGACGTTGACCCTTGCGGCTCCGGCGAGCGTCCTCACGGTCACGATCATTGCGACGGCGAACGATGCCGCGCCCGCAGCGGGGCTCGACGCGGTGGGCTTCGCCGAGGTCGACGCCGGGCTCGGACCGACGGACGAGATCGTCCGCGTGCCGGGCAACGTCCTGCCGGCCACGACCGACGACCAGCAGGTCGACATCGTGTTGACGCGGTTGCGCACGCGGGCCACCAACCGCTGGCGCAACGACCCCGAGCCTCGGCTCAGCCGAGCGTTCACGCTGGCCGGCGACCGGGCGTTCGATGCAACTGTCACGACACGGCTCGACGCGCGGGCGAGTGACGCGACGATCGCGTCGCTGCTCGGGTGGACCGGCACGACGGCGGACCGACGTCTGGCGGGCGTGCCGGCGATGGGTGGTTGGGCGGCGACGGATGGTTCAGCGGACACGTCGTGGGTCACCCCGTTCGGTCAGGCCGTGGGTTCGACGCTCACCATCCCGCTCGCCACCGAGCGTCCGGTCACCACCCTGATGCTGCATCAGCCACCGTCGGCGCAGTTCTCGCTCATCACCGAGATCGCGATCACCGCCGGCGGCATCACCCGCACGGTCGCCGTTCCCACCCCGGACTCTTCCGGTGCAAGCGTCGTGTCGTTCGACGCGATCAGCGGGCTGCAGTTGCAGCTGATGATCACCGCAACCAACGTAGCGACCACTGTCGACCGGCGCTACGCGAACACGGTCACGCTCCCCACCGCGTTGAGCGAAGTCACCGCGGACAACATCACTCCGGCCGCGCTGCCGACCGCAATCGATGTCGCGTGCCGCGACGACGTCATGACCATCGACGACTCACCCATCGCCGTTCATGTCTCGGGATCGGTCGAAGCGCTGTTCGCCGGGCAGCCGGCCACCACCGAGCTGTGCAGCGACACCCCGTGGCAGCTCGGGTCGGGCGAGCACGTCGTCCGCTCAGCGGCCGGCGTGGCCAGCGGCATCGACGTGGATCGCGTGGTCCTGCGCTCAGCGCCGGTCGACTCGCCGCCGGCGACCGCCACTGAAGCGGTGACGGCGACGTTGACCGGCACGTCGCACACCGGCCGCACGGTCCTGGTCGACCCGTGTCCGAACGGATGCTGGCTCGTCTTCGGCGAGGGCTTCAATGCGGGTTGGTCGGCCACGACCGGCGGCCATTCACTCGGCGCCCCGACGCAGGTCGACGGTGGCTTCAACGGCTGGTACCTGCCGCCGAGTGGCGACGCCCGCACCGTGTCGCTGGAGTTCGAGGGACAACGCACGCTCACCGTCGGTCTCGTGCTCAGCGGCCTCGCCGTCCTCGCGTGCATCGCGATCGCCATCCTCGATCGCCGGCGTCGCGACGACCACGCCCCCGACCCGCCGCTGCTGACCGCACCGTGGGCCGATGCACACATCGGTGTCTGGAGCTGGCGCAGTCCCGCCGCGCTGACCAGCGCGACCGCGCTCGTCGCCGGCACGCTCGTCATCTCGCCGCCGTGGGGGCTGATCTGCGCTGCGATCGCGTTCGTGTGCGGGTTCCTGCTTCGCCGGCCGCTACTGGTGGCGACGGTCGCGATGGTGCTCGCCGTGTACATCGGCGCGTCGATCACGTTGACCGTGGTGCGCGAGCACCCGTTCGCCAATGCCGGATTCCCGGCCGAGTTCGAAGGCCTCCACCACGCCGGCATGGCCGTCGTCGTCCTGCTGCTGGCCAGCGCCTTCGCCGGTCGGCGGCCCACCAGCCGATAGGCTCAGACCTTCGTCATGGCAGGTTTCTCCTCACGCGGCCTCGTCAGCCCGTTCGCACAACGGCTGCTCAGCGTCGACCTCCCCGGCCTCTCCCCCGCCCAGCGCGACGAGGTCACCGACTTCGCCGTGCGTCGCGTCGACGTCATGCCCAGCGCCTTGCGCATCGGTGTCACCTGCATCGCGCTGCCGATGCGCGGCCTGGTCGCACTGCCGTCGTCGGGGCGCATGATCGCCTGGCTGATCCAGCATCCACTGCCGCTCGTTGGCGAGTACGTGCGCATGGTGCGATCGCTCGCCTACACCTACGTCTGGGAGCACTGGCCCCAGGCGCAGCCCGACGGGACGGTGGGTCGATGAACTCACCGATCGCCACCGTCGCCACCGCAGCCCGATACGACGCCGAGGTGCTGATCGTCGGCTCCGGCGCGGGTGGGGCCACCACCGCCGCGCTGCTCGCCGAGGCCGGCTTCGACGTACTGGTCGTGGAGGAGGGCGAGTGGGTCGAGCAGGGCAGCGTCGTGCCGTTCTCGCTCGAACAGATGGATCGCCAGTACCGCTCCGGCGGTGTCACGGTCGCGCTCGGCCTGCCATCCATCGCCTACACCGAGGGTCGTTGCGCAGGGGGTGGCACCGAGGTCAACAGCGGCCTGTACCTGCGCCCGCCGGCCAACCTGCTCGAACGGTGGCGGTCCGAGTACCAGATCCGCGACCTGGACCCTGACGAGATGCACAGCATCGGGGCCGAGCTCGAAGAAGCGCTGTCCGTTTCACTCGTGCCCGGTCAGGTGTCGGCCCCGAGCAAGGTGCTCGAGCGCGGCGCGGACGCGCTCGGCTGGCAGAGCAACGAGAGTCCACGTTGGATGAAGTTCCCGCCGGGCGGCGACGCGGGCAGCGGTCAGCGCCAGAGCATGACCCGTACGTTCCTGCCACGCGCCCATCGCGCCGGCGCCCGGCTGCTCACCAACTGCCGCGTGCGCAAGCTGGCCATCGACAGTGTTCGCGCCAGCCACGCGATCGTCGAACTCGCCGACCGCAGCCGGGGCACGATCCACTTCCGCCACGTGTTCGTGTGCGGCGGGGCGATCCACACGCCCGCGCTGCTGCAGCGCAGCGGGTTACGCGAGCGCGTCGGCAACACCCTCGCCGTCCACCCGACGGTCAAGTTGGCGGCCCGCTTCCCCGAACCGCTGAACACGCCCGACGACGTTCCCGTCCATCAGGTCAAAGAGTTCGCGCCGGAGATCTCCTTCGGCGGCTCGGCCAGCAACCCGGGTCTCGTCGCGCTGTCGCTGGCCGACAACTGGGCCGAGTTCGGCCACGCACTGCACGAGTGGGAGCGAGTCAGCGTGTACTACGCGGCCATCACCAGTGAGGGCAAGGGCCGGGTCAAGGCGGTGCCCGGGCTGCGCGACCCACTCGTCGCCTACCACCTCACAGCACGCGACCGCGAGCTGCTGCGCAGTGGACTCAGCCGCCTCGCGCTGCTGATGCTGGCCGCCGGAGCCGACGAGGTCTACCCGAGCTTCCATCACGCCCCGGTCGTGCGCAACCGGGCCGACCTGGCCACGCTGCAGCGGGCGTTCGCGACCACGAAGGCCACCGTGATGACCGTGCACCTGTGCTCCACCGTCCCGCTCGGCGAGCACCCGCGCTGCGCCGCGGACAGCTACGGCCGGGTGCGCGGCATGCGCAACGTGTGGGTCAACGATGCGTCGCTGCTGCCCGACGCGCCAGGCGTCAACCCGCAGGGCTCGGTGATGGCGTTCGCCGTCCGCAACGCCCGTTACTTCATCGAAACGGAGCGCCCCCGTGGCTGACCTCGCCCTGCCCACCACCACGGTCATCACCGGTTCCGCCGGCTGGCTCGGCCGCGCGCTCGTGCACCACCTCGCCCGAGCGGACGGCAACCACCCGCGCGGGGGTCTCGTCCGCGCGCTCGTGCTCGACGAGGCGGAGGCGGCGGCGGTGCGAGCCGTCGTCGCCGGCGGGGGGTCCGACGCCACCGTCGAGACCGTGGTCGGCTCGGTCACCGAGCCGGATTCCCTGGCGGTGCTGTTCGACGGCACGGACGGCGACACCGATGTCATCCACACGGCCGGGGTGATCCATCCGGGCAAGGTCGCCGACTTCTTCGCGGTCAATGCCGACGGCACCCGCAACGTCGTCGCTGCCGCTGCCGCAGCCGGTGTCCGCCGCTTCGTGCACGTGTCGTCGAACTCGCCGTTCGGCACGAACCCGTCGGTCGCCGACACGTTCCGTGCCAACGAGCCGTACAACCCCTACCTCGGCTACGGCGAATCCAAGATGCAGGGTGAGCTCGCCGTGCTCGCAGCCGTCGAGCACGGTCTCGACGCGGTGATCGTCCGCCCGCCGTGGTTCTACGGACCACTGCAACCGCCGCGCCAGACGACGTTCTTCCGCCTCGTGCGCCGCGGCAAGTTTCCACAGTTCGGGACCGGCATGCAGCGGCGATCGATGGTCTACGTCGACAACCTGGTCCAGGGCGTCGTCCGCGCCGAACTGACCCCTGGCGTGTCCGGCCGCGGCTTCTGGATCGCAGACGCCCAGCCCTACACCGTGGTCGAGATCATCGAGACCGTCGGCCGCGCGTTGCGCGACGAGGGCTACGACGTCAAGGCGGGAGCGATGA
This sequence comes from Actinomycetes bacterium, assembly GCA_031410915.1. Lineage (GTDB taxonomy): Bacteria > Actinomycetota > Acidimicrobiia > Acidimicrobiales > Ilumatobacteraceae > WLMZ01. The sequence goes on along the minus strand of JANNZY010000140.1, from coordinate 11,888 downwards.
AGCTGCCCGTCATCGCCGGACGTGTCGCCGAGCGCGCCGACCGCATCATCCAAAAGACCGGTCGCTACCAGCAGCAGATGCATGTGATGGGCGAGATGGCCCACACCATCGCCTGCGACATCTCCGACTCGCGCACGGCGCTCGGCTACGACCCCCAGATCGCGCTCTACGAGGGCATGCGGCGCAGCATCCAGTGGTGCCGCGCCGAGGGGCTCGACCTGTGACCACTGCGCTCGTCACTGGTGGAAGCGGCTACTTCGGGGCGCTGCTGGTCGAGCAACTGCTGGCGACGGGCCACACCGTGCGGGTGCTGGATCTGAACCCTCCCGACGACCCCGGCGCGGTCACGTTCGTGGAGGGCGACATCCGCGATGCCGCAACGGTTCGGGCCGCTGTCGACGGGGTCGATGTCGTGTATCACAACGTGGCCCAGGTGCCCCTCGCCAAGGACGAGCGCCTGCTGCGCACGGTCAACGTGGACGGCACGCAGACACTGCTGCGGGCGTGTGTCGACGCCGGTGTGACCAAGGTCGTGCACACGTCGTCCAGTGCGGTGTTCGGCATCCCGGAATCGAACCCGGTGCTGCCCACCACTGTGCCCGCGCCGAAGGAGGCGTACGGCCACGCCAAGCTCGCCGCCGAATGGGCGTGCCTCGACGCCGTCGCTCGCGACAAGCTCGATGTCACCATCGTGCGGCCGCGCACGATCCTCGGTCACGGGCGGCTCGGCATCTTCGGCATCTTGTTCGACTGGATCGCCGACGGTGCCGACGTGTTCGTGCTCGGCGACGGCCGCAACCGCTATCAGTTCGTGCACGCCGACGACCTGGCCGACATCTGCATCCGCGCCGGTGCCACCAGTGGACCGGCGATCTTCAACGCGGGCACCGATCGCTTCGCGACGATGCGCGAAACCCTGGAGAGCGTCTGCGCGCACGCCAACACGTCGGCCCGGGTTCGCTCGCTGCCGGCCGGGCCTGCATCGCTCGCGATGCAGGCCGCGTCGCGACTCGGGTTGGCCCCGTTCGCGCCGTATCACTGGATCATGTACAGCCGCTCGATGTGGTTCGACATCCAGCACGCGACGGACGCTCTCGGCTGGCAGCCGAAGTGGTCGAACGCGGAGATGTTCGCGCAGAGCTACGACTGGTACGTGGCCAACCGGGCCACGGTGGACCAGCCCGACGCCGGCGGACACGCCCGCTCGCACCACCGCACCGCGACCAAGCAGGGCATGCTGTCGCTCCTCAAGACTGCGACGAAGTTCCTGCCCGGTTGACCGGATCGACCGAGACCACACGGTCAAGGCGGCCGAGGCGGGCGGTGATCTCGTCACGGAGGCGTGGAATGTTGGCCACGAACAGCGCCGCACCGACGACGACGACCGGTTCGACGGGGGCGCGCAGGCGGTGTGATCCGTAGAACACGACCGTCGTGATCGCCACGCCGATCAGTGGCGCAAGCAGCGTGATGCCGAAGCGGCGGCGGTTGCGCCACAGCCCGACAGCCGCAAGCGGCGCGAGCACCCACCAGCAGACGATGCCGGCCCAGATGCTCCAGCGGGCCCGCTCCTCGCCGACGTCACCGCGGACGAGGTCGTCGAGGCCGTACAGGTCGACGGCGCGGGCCACACGTGCGGCGGCCACCAGTGGCAGGCGGGTCTTGTGCTGGTTGGCGAATGCCATTGCCTCCCGGCGCTGACGGGCCGAGCGTTGCGACGCGTCCTCGTCGGTCCGGCCGAGGTCGTCGTCGAGGCAGGTCAGGATCCAACCACCCATCGCCGGTCCGCTGTAGGTGGCCGGGCAGTTCGCGCCGAGCAACGTGGTGCCGTCGTTCGTGCTCATCAGCACCGGACGCTCGTAGCGTGACAAGTTGAAGACCGTCCACGGGATCAGCACCACCAGCGTCGCGGCCACGAGCGGTGCGGCGGTGCGCAACCATGTCCGCCACGGCAGTGCACGCACGCCGATCAGCGCGAACAGTGGCGCGTAGACGAGCACCTCGCTGCGGGCATGGGCGGCCACACCGACGGCGAGCCCGACGATCACCGCCGAGCGCACGTCCATCCGCTCGCGGTAACGCATCGCAGCGAGGAGCGCGACACAGATCAACGCGAGCGACAGCGTCTCGGACATGATCAGCGCGTCGCCCATCCAGATGTTCGGGTAGAACGCAGCGATCGCAGCCGCGACGACCGCGACCCGGCGGCCACCGACCTTGCGAGCCACCAACGCGATGAGCACGATGCCGCAGATGCCGATCGCTGTCATCGTCGTGCGCTGCCAGAACTCCGGCCGGGGCAGGAAGCTGGCCGGCGCGATCACGATCGAGGTGAGCGGCGCGTGCTCGGCCCCGCTGACGAGGAAGAACTCCTGGAAGAAGTGACCGTCGGTCAGCCCCTGGGCCTGTCCGCTGTACCAGAGCGAGTCGTTGAGCAGCAGCCCCTGGTTCCACTTCGAGACGAGCACGATGATGCGCAGCACCGCCCCCGCACCGGTGATCGCCACGAGCAGGCGACGGAACAGTCGCTCGTTGGCGGCTTCTCGCGCCGAATCCACTGGGGTGAGATCGGCGAACCAGCCGCGAGCTTCGGTCACGACGATGCACCCTGCAACAGTCCCTGACCCGGCGACCAGATCGCGAGATCGCCGACGACGTGTGGCGGGCCGAGCACAGCGGCCACCCCGTCGATCACGAGGTTCGAATCCGAGGCGGCGAGCACGCAGCCGACGCCCAATGCGTTCAACTCGGCGGTCGCCGCCGCGACATCGACAGAGCCGCCGCCCGCAGCGCTGTCGAGCAGAGTGAGATCTCCCTTCGGCGCACTCGACTCGCGGAACGCGAAGCCGCGCAAGAGGTCGAAGTCGAAGTCGGCGCGCGACTGCCACGCCATTCCGTCCTGCTCGCGTCCCTGCGGTGCGGTCATCACCAACTCGCCAGAGCATTCGCGGTGCAACGCGTCGTCGGCAGCGCTGGACGCGCCACGGACGTGGTCGTTCGGGGCAGGGACCATCAGTACAGGCAAGCACACCAGCGCCGCGGCGCGGAGGACTCCCTCGCGCCGGGCCGGCAGCGCACCGATGTCAGTGCGACACATGGCGACAAGAACCCCGAGCGCGACGAACACACCAAAGGTCATCCGGTTGGCCACGATCTCGCGCACGAACGGCGACGCCTGCACCAGCCGCCACGGCCCGGGCATCCCGCCAGCTCCGGCCCCGCTCCACCGCATCGACGGACCGAGCGCCAGCAACCAGCACACGGCGAACGAGACGAGTGCGCCGCGGCGCAGCGTGTCCAGCCGCCGCCAGCGGCTGGCGACCACGACGACCACGACGAGGCCGGCCATGCTGAGGTAGCCGGTGTCCTCGTCCGGGAACGTGCCCAGCGCGCCACGGTCGACGCTGAGCGGCACCGCATCCAACAGCTCGACCTCGGTCGGTGTCGTCGCGTTCGCCACGCGCAGACCGAACAGCGGCCGGGCGTCGGCGTGGTAGCTGTCCGGGTATGCCTCGCGTCCGCCGATGAACGCGAACAGGAACGGCGAGGCCACAACCAGCAGCACGCCGATCGCTGCGCCACCCGCGGCGATGTCGGAACGGCGCGGCCGGTGTTGCCAGTGTCGCGGCGCACCGACGATGGCGATCGCCAGGACGACCAAGGTGACGATGGCCCCGATCGCGAGCAACTCGGTCCCGATCCACAACTGCAGACCGGCCAGCGCGCCGACCACCGACGCACGCCGCAACGGCGCACCACGACCGCTGATCCACCGCCGGCCGATCACCCACAGCTCGGCCAGTAACAACAGCACGATTGCCTGGAACGCGAGTTGGAACCGGCCGCGCAGATGCATCAGCACGAGCGGCGAGAACCCGATCAGTAATGCACCGATCAATGGAGCCACACCGCTCGCCCGCGTCGTCACGGCCATCAGCCGCCGGGCGGCGAGCGTGTTCAGTACGGGCGTGAGGACGGCCAGCACGTTGACCGCGGCGACCGGACCGGCGATCAGCGTCACCGGTGTCATCAGCAGCGCGAGCCCCGGCGCTGTGGCGTTGTAGGCCAGGTTCGCGCCCCCGGACGTGGCGAAGATCGCATCGGTCAGGAACGGGTTCCGGAAGTGTGCGATCTGTCGCGGCGCGTGCCCCATCGACCACACGAACAACGACATGTCCGGATCCGACGACACACGCGTCCGCGCATGCCCCACCACCCGCCACTGCACCCACACACCGACCACCATGGCCACGAGCCCGGCCGCAACGAACGGATGACGCCGAAGACGATCAGCAGTCGTCTCCAGCACGGTCGGAGAATACGTCACCGCAGCGGGGCGACGAACTCGCACAGCCGGATCGTACCGGGTCTGGCAGACTGTCCGCCGTGGTTGTTCCTGGTGCAGATCGGCTGCGGCACTTCGCCAGCACGCGTGACGGTCACCAGATCGCCATCGCGATCGCCGTCGGGTGCCTGCTCCGGCTGGTCTGGGGCATCTGGGCGCTGCGCAACACGCCGGAGTGGTGGACCATCAACGGCGACCAGTACTCGTACTGGTTCTTCGGCAACGAGATCGCGCACGGCCGCGGCGTGCACGAGTTCGATTCGTCGCGCGCCACGTCGTACTACCCGATCGGCTATCCGGCGCTGCTCGGTGTCGTCTACTGGCTCGGCATGCACACGCCGCTGCCCGACAACCAGGCCCAGCTCACGGTCGGCCTGCATGTCGTGGTGTCCACGCTGTCGATCCTGCTCGTGTACTTCATCGGCCGCAAGACGTTCGGTCATCGGGTCGGACTCGTCGCCGGGTGGATCGTCGCGCTGTTCCCCAGTCTCGTCATCGGCGTCGCCACGTACTCGATCGAGACGACGTTCATCTTCGCCGCGCTCGTCGCCGTTGCCGTCGCCGTCGACCACGACTGGTCGGCCGGGCCGATGTCACTCCGGCGCCTGCTCTGGTTCGGCGTCGCGCTCGGCTGCGCAGTCGTCGTGCGCCCGTTCGCCGCGCCGGTGTTGATCGGCGTCGCCGTCGCCGCGCTCATCACGCTCGGCTGGCGCTGCGCAGCACGCCAGGTCGGCTGGACGTTGTTGACGTTCGCGCTCGTCCTGACACCATGGACGATCCGCAACTACAACACGTTCGACCGGTTCATCCCGATCTCGACCAACCTCGGCGACGGGCTGTGCATGTCGCGCTACCCCGACTCGAACGGCGGCTTCGCGTGGGCGACGCACGAGTATTGCGCCGATAAGAACCTGCCCGAAGAGGAACGCAACCCGGCCAACACTCGGGCGGCGATCCGCTTCGTGCTCGACCATCCCGGCGAGGAACTGCGCCAGTGGCCGAAGCGGTTCCACCTGATGATGGCGAACGACCACGGCACACTCGCCGAGGCGTTGGGCAACGGCTCGCACCTCGACCTGCCCCAACGACTGCGCCAGGGCATCGACTTCGCCAGCGACTGGTACTACCACATCGTCTGGATCCTCACGGTCGCCGGCGCGGGGCTGCTGTTGCGCGGCTGGCGGCGCGACCGTCGCCGAGGGCCACGACGGGCCATCGTCGCGATCACGACCGTCGGGCTGCTCGTCGGACCGCTCGCGCTGTGGGGCAACCCGCGCTTCCACACACCGATGTTGCCGTTCATGGCCATCGTCGCCGCGGCGGCAGTCGTGTGGGCCTGCGAGCGCGCCGGACTGGTCATGCCGGCAGCGCCCACAGAAGCGACCTCCAGCGTCGAAGCCGACCTCGCCGGCGATCCGGCTGGCGGCGATGCCGAGGTCGACTCGCGCGAGGCCACACCCGTCGCATGATCCGCCGCCTGCGGGCGTTCGTGCGCACGCGCGACGGCAAGAGGCTGGCGGTCATCGCCGGCCTCGGCTTCGTGGCCCGCATCGTGTGGGCGATGTGGGCGCAACGTCACGTGCCGATCACGTGGGTCACCAGTGGCGACCAGTACGGCTACTGGTACTACGGCAACGAGTTGGCCCATGGCCGTGGTTACGTGTCCTACCTCGACGGCACGGCGACGTCGTACTACCCGGTCGGCTACCCGGCGCTGCTCGCCGTGGTGGACTGGATCGGACTGCACGTGCCGCTCGTGCCCAACGACCAGGTGCTGCTCACCAACCTGGCGCACTCGCTGCTCGGCGCGGCCTCGATCGTGCTCGTCTGCTTCATCGCTCGCAAGGTCGTCGGCAATCGCGCCGGGCTCGTGGCAGCGGCCATCGTCGCCTTCTTCCCGAGCATGGTGATCGGTGTTGCCACGTTCGCGGTCGAGACGACGTTCGTGTTCGCCGCACTCGCGTGTGTCGCGATCCTCGTCGATCACGACTGGGCACTCGGTCCACCCGGCCGCCGCCGGCTGTTGTGGTTCGGGGCCGCGTTCGGCGCAGCCGTGCTCGTGCGCCCGTTCATCGCGCCGATCCTGATCGGCCTCGCGATCGCAGCATGGATCGCCGGCGGTGGGTGGCGTCCGGCCCTGCGCACGGTGGGGTGGGTGCTGCCGACACTGATCGTCGTGCTGACCCCGTGGACGATCCGCAACGAGGCCCGCTTCGACGCGTTCGTGCCGATCTCGACCAACCTCGGCGACACCCTCTGCATGGCCCGTTTCCCCGGCTCCACTGGGGGGTTCTCCTTCGCTGGCCCGCCGAACTGCGCCGAGACCACGCTGCCCGAAGCCGAACGGAACACTGCCAACACGCGCGCTGCTGCCCGCTTCGTCGTCGACCATCCCGTCGAGGAGCTGCGCCTCGTCGGCCGCCGCTTCCGGCTGATCACCGAGCACGATCACTTCATGCTCACCGAGGTGCTCGTCAATGGTTCGGTGGAGCTGCCCTCGGGTGTGCGCCGGGCGGTCGACTTCGGCGCCGACTGGTACTACCACATGGTCTGGATCCTGGCCCTGCCCGGTCTTGTGCTGCTGTGCCGTGGCTGGCGGCGCGACCGTTTGCTCGGCGCCCGCCGCGCGCTGGTCGTCGTCACCGCGGCCGGCCTGCTGGTGATCCCGATCGGACTCTGGGGCACGCCACGGTTCCACGCGCCACTGCTTCCATTTCTGGCCATCGCCGCGGCGGGGTCGGTGACCTGGCTCACCGACCGTTACCGCAGCGCGTAGCGACGAGGCTGCAGCATCTCGGCGCGACCGAGTCGCAACTCGGGTCGCACGATGTCGTCATGTAGCACCGGCACGCGCCGCAAACGCCGCCGCTCGGGCAGTGTCAGCGCCGTCGTCAGCGCCCGGCCGGCCAGCGTCTCGACACCTTTGTGGTGCGCCGTGCTCGCAGCCACGTGGGCCACCAAGTCGGCGTCGACGTGCCCCTCGACGCGGTAGGACACTGCACCCGTCCACGCGAGCGCGATCACGCAATCGTCGAGATGGCGGTCGATCAGCGCGTTCAACTCGCGCTCGATGTGTGGCAGCCGCGCAAACCCTTCGATCTCGGCGTCAAAGGCATGCGTCGTCTTGGCGGTGAACACCAACGTCGGCTCGCCGCTCGCCGCGTCCAGCGATTCGCGGCACCACCACAGGTGGCTCGGGAAGTCGATGATCTTCGCGCTCGCCGCGCGCGGCACCTCGATGTAACCCGCCTTGGCGACACGCATCATCTCGTCGATCGCGCCACCGGGATCGGTGACGTGCTCCAACAGGTGCGAGCAGATCACGTAGTCGAAGACGTGGTCGGCGAACGGCATGTCGGTGACGTCGGCGTCGAACAGCGGACGCGGTGTGCGCGCCGCGGCGGTACCCGACCGTTGAACTGCGTGTTCGGCTTCGGGGAAGCGGTCGACCAGCACGTCGGCGCGCCAGTGCGGCTTGTCGCCGCTGCCGACGTCGAGCACGAGCGCCGACGCGTCAATGGAATCGGGCAGCGCGATCCGGCGACGGTGGAAGCTGCGCACCTTGTCGGCCACGCCGGCGAACGCGGCCATCAGCCCGAACCCGGTGGGGCGATGAACACTGCGGTCGGTTGGCCGAGCCGCAACATCTGGTCGATCAGCCGGTTGATGGACCTTGGCACACGCTGATCGAGCTGCACCCCGAACAGGTTGAGGTCGAGCTCGTCGACGAGCTCGCCGAGGCCGGCGTCGCCGAGGCGGGCGATCACCTCTGCGCGCAGGTCGTCGTAGCGCTGCTGTTGCGCCGGCGAACGTGGGTCGGTGAACGCGACCTCGACCGCACCGGGCACGGCTTCCCACTGCTCGATGTACCCGCCGGTCGCAAAGTGCACGACCGCCGTGGCCGTCGCAGGATCGACCACGCGGTGCGCGGTGGCGGTCGTGTAGAAGTACGGCGCGGAACCGACGTGGAAGCCGCGCCGGTCCAGCTCGTTCAGCAGTCCGTAACCCTGCGACCCGAAGAACGCGACATCGGTCCACGTGACCGAATAGCGACCGTCGCGGCCGGTGGCCGCACCGACACCGTCGGCCAGCGCTCGCGCCGTCGGTCCGACAAGCGCATTGAGCGGCTCGGACAGGTAGTTCTCGGGCGGCTCGGCACTCACCGCACTCCACGAGAACGAAAGTGTCGACGCCACCAGCAGTGCGGCCGCGCCGAACGTGACGTCGCGGCGCACGTGGAGCGAGCGTTCGGGCCACCGCCGCCGGACGGTCTCGGCCACCGTCCACGCCATCGCGAGCAACGCGATGACGAGCACGCTCCACAACCAGAACATGAGGTAGTACCAGACGATGCCGAAGATGCGGCTCATCGACACCATCGCGAGCACGAGGCACGCGGCGACGACGGCGTGCAGATGGATCAGCGCCCGCACGCGCAACCGCCACGCCTGCACCGCCGTCAGCGCCCACAGCAACAACACGATCGCACCGGGGATGGCCGAGCCGTTGATGGTGAGCGCTGTGGCCTTGAAGTAGTCGGACTGGTTGAATGCCTCGACCACGACGCGGAAGACGTTGAAGTGCTCGAACAGCAACTGTGCGCTCTGGCGCAGCCCGATCGTCTCCGTTGGTGGATTGCCGAAGTAGTCCTTCAACTTGGACACGTTGCCCGGCGTGTGTCGCAGTTGATCGGCCACCGGTGGCAGCCACAGCACCACCCCGACGACCACCGCCACGATCGACCACCTCCGCAACCCCGGCATCGGGACATCGACGGTGCGAGCTCGTGGCAGGCGGGTACGCAGGACGAGCCAGACGACCATCAGCACGCCGATCCCGCCGACCATGCCGACGTAGGGGATGTGCGTCTGCATGCAGAACGTGCCCGCCACGACGAACACGACGAGCGCGACCGCATCGCCCTCCAGGATCGACCACACCGCAAGCAGGACCACGACCCATGCGATGACCGGCAGGTACGGGTTCCACGGTTGGGTCAGCACGTTCGAGCCGTAGCCACGCAGGACCACGGCGAACATGGCGGCGATCACGAGCGTCATCCGCCAGCCACCGCGACGGAACGCGAGTGCGAGTCCGGTCACCACTGCAGCAAGGTGGATCAGCACCGTGGCGAGCTCGAGCGACCACGACGTCTGGCCGAGGACCCGGTACACCGGCGCGAGCAGGTAGAAGCTGAGCGGGCCGGGGTGGCTGCCCTGGTTCGGTTGATCGCCGATGCGGCCGGGCAAGCCGATCAACGGCGTGTGACCGGTGAACACGTCGCGCACACGGAACTCGGTCATCGCCAGGTCGAGCACCGGGTTCCAGTGGTACTGCCCGAGCGCGACGAGCGCGACGAGCAACGGCAGGATCACGGCCAGACTGAGGGCGGCCATCCAATGCAGACGGGGTGACGCCACCCAGCTGCGTGGGTCAGACATCGCGATGGCGATCCGTCTCGAAGCGTGTCGCGTGCTTCTGGCGGTGGCGAAGCACCTCGCCGTGCAACTCGCGGATCACCCCGAGCGCCGACGCGTCCCACGTCAGCGTGCGGGCTCGCTTCAGCGCGGCCTCGCCCATGTCGTTGCGCCACGCATCGTTGGTCAGCACGTCGGCGATCACGTCGCCGAGTTGGCCCAACTCGGCGAGCTGGCCCGTCGTGCCGTCCACCACGCTGCAGCGATGGCCACTGATGTTGGTGGCCACGGCGGGCACCCCGCACGCCGCGGCCTCGGTCAGTGTCAGGCCCCACCCCTCGGCCAGCGATGCGCTGCTGACCAGCCACGCCCGCTGGTAGAGCGCCAGCAGTTCCTCGCGATCGAGATGACCGGGCAGCGTGACCCATGACGACGCATCGTGCTCGGCGACGAGTGCGTCCAGCCGGGCGCGCTCCGGCCCGATGCCGGCGATCACGAGATGCAGATCGGGCACCCGCCGGCGAGCGACGAGCGCGGCCTCGAACAACTTGTCGAAGCGCTTGACCGGTGCCAACCGGCCGACCCCGACCACCAGTGGCACGGGTGAGCGTTCGCCACCGGGCTGGAACAGCGGGTCCACGCCATTGTTCACTGCGGTCACGCGTTCGGGGTGGAAGCCGAGGCTGATCAGCTCCTCGCGCGTCGCCTCCGACGGCGTCAACGTGTTCGTGCGCCGGTACAAGGGCGGTGCCAGGCGGCTCTCCAGCAGCCGGCCGGCGGCGGCGAACGGTCCGGGCAGGATCTGGTCCCACATCGGGCCGTGCACGTGGTGCAGGAACATGATCCGCGGCTTGCGGCACCATAGCGGCGAGAACCACGGCACACCGTTCCAGATCTCGACGAGCGCGTCGACCGGCCCCATCCGGTGCACCAACTCGGAAGCGACGGCGCGCGGGAAGACACTGAAGCGCGAGCCGCGCCTCACGACGTCGTATCCGTCGCGGCTGTCGGCCGCCGGCAGCCCAACCGCGGAGGACGTGCGATGCAGCACCTGCAGTCCAGCCGCCGAGAAGCGTCGCATGAACTCGTGGGCATGACGTTCCGAGCCGCCTGCGTCGGGATCGTCGAGGTCGCGCCAGGCCAGCACATGCACACGCTTCGCGCCCATCCGGATCATGCCGTCGGCGAGTTCGCCAATCTGGTCGTTCGCAGACAACATCGCCGCACATCGTACGAGGTGACACACGGCCCTCGCCGTCTCTGCGCGCGGTCACTCTGATGGCCCGACGATCTCACACCCAGCCCCTAAACTCGCGTCCCAGTGTCACAGCTCCTGATCGAGTCGGCCGCTCCGCAGTCGGCGGAGCCGAACGCGTCGGGACCGCGCGCATTCGTGCTCGGTGCCCGCCTGCGCCGGCGCGTCCCGGAACGGCTCGACCTGGTCTGCCTCGGCTTCCTCGCTGCGGTGATCGCGCTGCCCCTGCGCGGCCTGTACGCGTCGACGGGCAGCACGATGGAGGAGGGCTTCATGCTCTACTTCCCGGAGCGGATCACCAAGGGCGACGTGCCCAACGTGGACTTCCTGCACCTCTACGGGTCGGGTGCGCTCGACGTGCTCGTCGGCTGGTACGGCCTGTTCGGCCACTCGCTGGCCAGCGAGCGAACGTTCGGGCTACTGCAACATCTCGGCGTCATCGTCGGCATCTACGCGCTCACCCGGGCGTGGGGCCGGGTCAGCGCGATGGTGTGTGCGCTCGTGGCCACCTTCATCGTGATCACGCCGATTGGGTTGTCGGCGATGGCGTGGGAGGGCGCAATCGCGCTCGGTGTGTGGAGCGTCGTGTTCGCGCTTCGCTCGTACAACGTCGCGACCGGCATCGACGCCGACGCCCGTCACCGCACGGTCGTGCGCTGCGCCGTCGTGGCTGGACTGCTCGCCGGGCTCGCGCTCACGTACCGCCCCGACCTCGTCATCGCGCTCGTCCTGGCCCACGGCTGGTTGCTGTGGCGGCGCCACCGGGCGAGTTGGAAGCCGTACGCGATCGGAGCGTTCGTCGGGCTGCTGCCGTTGCTCATCCACCTGGTCATCGCCGGCATCAGCCCGAGCGTGCGCGGCATGCTGGTCG
>JANNZY010000139.1:0-22994 GCA_031410915.1 Actinomycetes bacterium | reverse complement strand
TGATGGTCGGCTCGGGTGCCCGCGGCAACATGACCCAGATGCGCCAGATCGCCGGCATGCGCGGCCTCGTGGCCAACCCCCGCGGTGACATGATCCCTCGCCCGATCAAGAAGAACTTCCGTGAGGGCCTCGAAACCCTCGAGTACTTCATCGCCACCCCCGGCGCCCGTAAGGGTCTGGTCGACACCGCCCTGCGTACGGCCGACTCGGGTTACCTGACCCGCCGTCTGGTCGACGTCGCCCAAGAGCTGATCATCCGCGAGATCGATTGCGGGACCACGCTCGGCCTCTGGATCGACAACGTGCAGCCGGACACGGCCAACACCCGGTCGTACCTGGAGTCGAAGCTGTTCGGTCGTGCGCTGCTCAACGAGGTCACCCTCAGCGACGGCACCGTGCTCCCCAAGAACAGCCTCGTCGGCGACGACGAGATGATCCTGCTGCGTGACGATCCCAAGGTCAACCGGGTCCGCGTCCGGTCGGTGCTCACCTGCGATGCCGATCTCGGCATCTGCGGGCTGTGCTACGGCCGGTCGCTCGCCACGGGCAAGGCCATCGAGCTCGGCGAGGCTGTCGGCGTCATCGCCGCCCAGTCGATCGGCGAGCCCGGTACCCAGCTGACCATGCGTACGTTCCACACGGGTGGCGTCGCCGGCAAGGACATCGCCGGCGGTCTGCCTCGCGTCGTCGAGCTGTTCGAGGCCCGTACGCCTCGTGGCTCGGCCCGTCTGGCCAAGGCCAGCGGTGTGGTGCGCGTCGGTGAGGACGAGGGCAAGGGCATCCCGATCACGGTGATCGACGACGCCGGTGAGGAGCACCTGATCGTGCTCCCGACGGGCAGCCGCCCGTCGGTCGTCGACGGCAACGACATCAAGGCCGGCGATCCGGTCACCGACGGGCCGTTCGACCCGAAGGAGATCATGGAGATCAAGGGCATCCGCGAGACCCAGGTCTACCTCGTCGAGGAAGTCCAGAAGGTCTACCGCGATCAGGGTGTGTCGATCTCGGACAAGCACATCGAGTTGATCGTGCGTCAGATGACGCGCCGGATCGGTGTGCAGGAGCCGGGCGAGACCGGGTTCCTGCCCGGCGAGCGGGCAGATGCCAAGAACTTCCGCGACACGAACAAGCGGATGGTCGAAGAGGGCAAGCGTCCCGCCGAGGGCCGTCCCGAGCTGATGGGCATCACCAAGGCCTCGCTGGCCACCGAGTCCTGGCTGTCCGCGGCGTCGTTCCAGGAGACCACCCGAGTGCTGACCGAGGCGGCCATTGACGGCCGCAGCGACAGCCTGCTCGGCCTCAAGGAGAACATCATCATCGGCAAGCTGATCCCGGCGGGCACGGGCATGGAGCGCTATCGCGACTTCGACGTCTCGGCCCCGGACTACCAGCCGATGGCGTACTACTCCAGCGACACCGAGGACCCGGCCGCATGGCTCGGCAACCTCCACGGCACCTACACCGACGGGGACCTGGCCGAGGCCTGAATCCCTGCGCACGGCGCCATGACGCAATGCGACGAACGTCCCGCCCGATCATTCGGGCGGGACGTTGCCGTTGTCAACGAGCGGCGGCGGAGGGCGATGCGCCGATTGGAATGGTGATCACGAAAGTCGTTCCCGCGCCGTGGACGGTGTGGACCGCGATCGAGCCGCCGAGGCCTTCGATGCCGTTGCGGACGACGTCCATGCCGACGCCGCGTCCGGAGATCTTGCTCGCGCTGGACGCGGTGGACACGCCGGCGACGAAGATCAGATCGAGCACGGCGTCGTCGCCGAGCGACGCCGCGGCGCCCGGAGAGAGGATGCCGCGCTCGATCGCGACGCAGCGCAGCCGGGCGACATCGATGCCGCGCCCGTCGTCGGCGACGGTGATCACGACGTGGTCACCGTGATCGCTCGCCCGCAGCGCGACGACGCCCTCGGCCGGCTTGCCCGCAGCGAGGCGGGCCTCGGGTGCCTCCAGGCCGTGGTCGACGGCGTTGCGGACCAGGTGGGTCAGCGGATCCCTGATCGCGTCGATGAGGCCGCGGTCAAGTTCGATCTCGGTGCCGCTCATCTCTACGCGCGCCTGCTTGTCGCCGGCCAACGCAAGGTCACGCACGACGCGGACGAACTTGGCCCAGGCCAGCTCGACGGGCTGCATCAGCGTGCGCAGCACGGCGGCGTCGAGGTCGGCGGTGATCCGGTCGAGTCGTTGCGCGCTGACGGTGAGTGCCGGGTCGTGGCTCGTTGCCGCAAGGGAGCGGATCTCGGTGCAGGACATGGCCAGTTCGCCGACGAGGTGGCGGAGCATGTCCAGTCTCGCGACCTCGACGCGGATCGATTCGGCCCCGCGGATGCGTTCGGACTGTTCGCGCAGCGCGTCGGCGATCACGGTCGGCGCGAGATCGGCGGTCTCGACGAGCAACTCGCCGATACGGCGCGGATCGCCGCCGGCCTGCAGCGCCAGGGCCGCTGCGAGTTGCGCCTCGGTGACGAGGCCCTCGGACAGCAAGAGTTCGCCGATCCGAAGCGGCTGCGGCGAAATCGGGTCGGGGGCCGTGACCGGTTCTTGGCTGAGCGCCTCGAGTGTGGCGACGATGCGACCGTGATCGTCGTCGCCTTCGGTGCCCTGTTGCTCGACGGACGTGACGATGGAGCGCACCGCGTCGACCATCGTCAGCAGCGCCGTCGTGTGCTCCTCGGTCACGTCGAGCTCGCCGTCGCGAAGCTTCACGAGGAGGCCCTCACCGACGTGGGTGACCGTCTCGAGCGTGCTCAACCCGAGGAAGCCGGAGGTGCCCTTGATGGTGTGGACGGCACGGAAGATGCCCGCCAACACCGCCGGGTCGGAGTGGTGTTCGAGCTCGACGAGCTGTGCGTCGAGGTGGTCGAGGTGCTCGTAGCTCTCCGCAATGAACTCGACCAGGATGTCGTCGAGTTCATGCATGGGTAGGAACGTCCGAATTCGACTGAAACGCGCCACAACCTTGAGGCGTGCAGATGGTCACGCCTGCGGGTGCGTTCCGTCGTTGTCAGGACGGTCGACGCCGTCGGAGTGGAACCGGGAGCGAGGAGAGACGGCGGATGCGCGTGCTGATCGTCGACGACAGCAGAACGATGCGGATGATCATCCTGCGCAGCCTGCGCCAGAGCAACCTGCCGATCAGTGACGTGGGCGAGGCAGCCGATGGTGTGGAGGCGCTGGCCGCGGTTGGCACCTTCGCACCGACACTGATCCTGTCCGACTGGAACATGCCGAACATGACCGGGATCGAGTTGCTGCACGCGTTGCGCGATTCCGGCTCGACAGCGGTGTTCGGGTTCGTGACGTCTGAGGCGAATCCGGTACTGCGTGAGCGGGCGATCAACGCCGGGGCGAGCTTCGTGCTGACGAAGCCGTTCAACGGCGAGCGCCTGGCCGAAGTCGTCGGCGAGGTCATGGGCGAAGCGGACGACGCGGCTGAGCGCTCCGTCCACGCGACCGTCGATGTCGGTGGCTGATGGAACTGGTGTCTCCAGCGCGGCGGATGCCCATTCCGGAGGATGTTCGCGACCTGTTGCGCGACCTGCTCGATCGCCCGGCCGCGGTGACCAGGCGACGGGTCGAGGCGTTCGACACCGAGCGACGGATCTACGTCACCGGCCGCTACATCAGCGACCGCGACCAGTTGATCGGCGCGTGCGTGCTAGAACTGCGCCTTGCCGCCGCCGTCGGAGCGGCGTTGTCGATGATGTCCGCCGGTGTGGTCCGCGAGGCAGAGCGGGCCGAGCGCATCGACGGTGCGCTGCGTGAGAACGTGCACGAGATCATCAACATCGCTTCGGCGTTGCTGAACGGCGCGCTGCTGCCGCACCTGCGCTTGTCCGAAGTGGTCGACGGCGTGCCGGCCGATGTCATCGAGCTGGCCGGGCGTGGCACCGGTCACAAGCACTACGATGTGACGATCGAGGGCTACGACGGTGGGTCGATGGCCCTCATCGCGATCTGAAACGCCGACACGCAGGTTGCCGCCTTCACCGACGGGCCATAACATTGCTTGGTCCTGCGCGATGGACTCTCCCTCGCGTGCATGGCCGACGTTCCCAGAACGCGAAAGGTTGACGCGTGCCCACAATTCAGCAGCTGGTTCGCCAAGGGCGCAGCAGCAAGTTCACGAAGACGAAGACGCCGGCCTTGAAGGGGTCGCCGCAGCGCCGTGGTGTGTGCACCCGCGTCTACACCAACACGCCGAAGAAGCCGAACTCCGCGCTGCGCAAGGTCGCCCGCGTTCGTTTGACGAGTGGTGTCGAGATCACCGCCTACATCCCGGGCGAGGGTCACAACCTGCAAGAGCACTCGATCGTGCTCGTCCGTGGCGGTCGCGTCCGCGACCTGCCGGGCGTGCGCTACAAGGTCATCCGTGGCGCGCTGGACGCAGCCGGGGTCAAGAACCGCAAGCAGAGCCGCAGCCGTTACGGCGCCAAGACGCCCAAGTGACGTCGAGAAGTACTGAGAAGCCAGAGAAGTAGGACACGAAGACATGCCTCGTAAAGGACCAGCCGAGCGCCGCAAGATCCTGCCGGATCCGATCTATCGGTCGTTGCTCGTCTCCCAGATCACCAACAAGGTCATGCTGCACGGCAAGCGCAGCCTGGCCGAGAAGATCATCTATGACGCGCTCAAGATCGTCGAGGACAAGAGTGGCGCCGAACCGATCGCGACGCTGAAGCGCGCGATCGAGAACATCAAGCCGCCGCTCGAGGTGAAGAGCCGTCGCGTCGGTGGGGCCACCTATCAGGTGCCTGTCGAAGTGAAGGCGCCGCGGGCCAACACGCTCTCGATTCGCTGGCTCGTCGACTTCAGCCGCAAGCGGCGCGAAAAGACGATGGCCGAGTGCCTGGCCGGCGAGATCCTCGATGCAGCGAACGGCCTCGGTGCGTCGGTGAAGCGTCGTGACGACATGCAGAAGATGGCCGAGAGCAACAAGGCGTTCGCCCACTACCGCTGGTAGTCGCAGTGCGGCCGCTGTCGCGGGCGATCACAGTGTTTCGAACGACCGGCCGACGCGGCCGGTCGTTCCCGTTTCTGCGGCGTTCGCCGTGTTATTTTCCGTCTCCGCGCCAACTGATGGAGGAACGTGCTCGAGATCTCGGTCGAAGCATTGACGGCGTGGGCCACGGTGCTGCGTGCGATCAACGAGCTCGGCTCAGGCTCCGACTTCCTCGCCGGACTGGCGGCGACGGCAGCGCAGCTCACCGGGGCCCAGCGCAGCATTCTGGTCACGATCGAGGATGGCTGCCCGGCGCAGGTCGCGCATGTGTTCCAGAGCCCGAGCGTCGAACCATGGTCGCCAGGCGAGTTCTCGGAATTCGTGGCTCGGGCCACGGGACCTGACGCGGCGACGGTCACACCGTCGTTCCTGCACGCGCCGCTGTCCGGCGTGGGTGGGCTCCTCATCGGCGGCCTGTTCATTCTCGACACGCACGACGCATTCACCCCGACCAACGCTGCTGCGTTGGAGTTCATCGCCGCGTTGACATCGAGCATCGTGGTGTCACGACAGAGCGCGCAGGACGCGAAGGACATCTCCAGCGAGCTTGCCCTCGAACGCCGCCGGCTGGAGTCCTTGCTCGACACCGTGCCCGGCGGCATCGCGTTGACCGACATCGACGGCAAGTACCTCTTCGTCAACGACGGTGCCGCGCCGTTGTTGTCGCACAGCGCCGGCGACGCGCTGAGCACACCGGCCGCCGACCTGTCGTGGTCGGCGCTGTGGCGCGACGGGACGCGCCGCGAACCGCACGATCTGCCACTCGTGCGCGCCGCGCGCGGCGAAGTCGTGCGCCAGGACGTGATCGGCCTGATCGAGCCCCGTCGCACGGTGCGCTGGCTGATCGTCAATGCGACGCCGAGCCACGACGACGACGGCCAGATCGTCGGTGCAGTCGCGGCGTTCCAGGACATCACCGAGCTCGTCGAACTGCAGCGTCGAGCGGAGGCCGGCGAGGCCCGGCTGAAGGCGTCTCAGCGCGTGGCGGGCGTCGGCAGCTGGGAGCGCGACTACCGCACCGGTGAGCTCTTCTGGAGTGAGGAGACATATCGCCTCCACGGCCTGGACGGTTCCACACCGATCACGGTCGATGCCGCCTTCGCGATGGTCGTGGCCGACGATCGTGACAAGGTGCTGCAGGCCGTGGCCACCGCGATCCGCACGGGTGGGCCGTTCTTCCTGCGCCACCGGATCGTGCGCGCCGACGGGCAGGTGCGGATGCTGTCGAATCGCGGCGAGTCGGTGGTCGACGCCGCGGGCCGTGCCGTACGCCTCCTCGGCACCGTGCACGACGTGACCGACGAGGACGCCGAACACGATCGCCTCCAGCGGGCGCAGCAGATCGAGAGCATGGGGCGTCTCGCCGGCGGTCTGGCCCACGACCTGAACAACCTGCTGACCGTCATCGGTGGTCACGCCGGACTGCTGGCCACCGGTGCCGACGAACGCGCGCTGGAGAGCACGCGAGCCATCGTCAAGGCAGTCGAGCGGGCTGCTTCGCTGATGCGCCAGCTGCTGGCAGTCGGCCGCCGCGAGGTGCTGCAACCGACATCGATCGACGTCAACCGCCTACTGGAGTCGGAGAGGATCAACTTCCGCCGCGTCCTGCCACCGGGTGTCATCTTCCAATTCGCGCTCGCCGACGACCTGCCGGCCGGCTTCTTCGACCGGGCCAAGCTCGAACAGGTGCTGTTGAACATGATCCTCAACGCCCGCGACGCGGTGGCCGGCGAGGGAACGGTGCGAGTCGAGACCAGCGTGCGCGTGTTGGACGCCGAGTACGCGGCGTCACGGGTCGAGGTGCTGCCCGGCGAGTACGTCTGCATCACCATCTCCGACGACGGTTGCGGCATGTCGCCGGCGGTGCTGGCCCGCGCGCTCGAACCGTTCTATTCGACCAAGCCGCGCGAGCAGGGCAGCGGGCTCGGGCTGTCCACCTCGGCCGGCGTGCTGTCACAGTCCGGTGGCCATCTCGCGTTGACGAGCGAGGAGAACACGGGCACGTCGGTCAACATCTACATTCCGATCAGCGACGTGGTCGGTGGCCACACGCCGAACGACCTGTCCAGCCGCGGTTGACGCGCCGGGCTCGGCTCAGCGGACCTGGACGATGCCGGTACGTATCGCGGCAGCGACGGCTTCCGATCGCGAGTGCGCGTTGAGCTTGCGGGTGATGTTCTGCACGTGGTTGCGGATCGTGTTCTGGCTGAGGAACAACTCGGCGGCGATCTGCGCGATCGTCGTGCCGTTGGCGAGCAACTGCAAGACCTCGATCTCGCGTACGGTCAGCGCCTCGGTCGGGCCACTCGTCGGGCGGAGCAGCTTGAGCACGCGGCTCAGAACGGCCGGCGCGAACACGGCCTCGCCGTGGCTGATCGCATGGATCGCACGGACCAGCTCGGACACGGCCTGGTCCTTCAACAAGTAGCCGTGACAGCCGGCTTGCACGGCGCGGGCGAGTGAGTAGTCGTCGCTCCACGCGCTGAGCACCAAGACCTTGACGTTCGGCTTCAGTTGAAGCATCTCCGGGATCAGCGGGATCGCATCCTGGCCGCCGCTCAAACGCAGGTCGAGCACGACGACATCGACGTCGTGGCGACCGAGCAGGCGCATCGCGTTGCGACCGTCGCCCGTGACGCCGACGATGTGCATGGCCTCGTCCGAGCGGAGCGTGTCGGCCAGCGCCTGCGCGACCATCTCATGGTCCTCGACCAGGAGCACGTTCAGCATGTCAGCCGTCACTGAGCCGACTCTAGCCACGACGTCCGCGCGGAGATGAGCACGCGTGGTGTTGACACTGTGTGTGGTGATACATCGGGTGAAAGGTCGACGCAGAGCGTCGCGTTCCCCGCCTGAGTGCTTGCTTGACGGCACCTCGCCGATGGGAACAGTCGAGGACGTGTCCGACGTCGCTGCCATCTCGGGAGTCGAGTCGCGCATTGCCGCGATTCGGACGCGGATCGGCTCGATCTCCGGTCAGGCCGCCCGAACTGCCGATCCGCTCGCCAACGACCTGACGACGGACATCGGCGAGCCGGTGGATCCACGGGCCGGATTCGACGCGTTCGGCAACGTGTACCAGAGCGCGCTCGTCGCCGCCGGCATCACCAGCGGTGGCGCCGGGTCGATGGGTGACGGGAGCATTCTCGGCGACACGACGTCAGAGCAGATCACGACCGGGTTCTCCAGCGCATCGGCGCTCGGCGGTTCGCTCGGTGTCGAGTCGATCGGCTCGCCCAGCGCGTACTCGTCGTACGCGTCGACGACTGTGTCATCGGGCGCGGTGGGTCTGCTCGACGGCGCGGTGCGGGTCGGCTACGGCGGCACGAGCATGATCGCAACGGGCAGCGGATGGATGCCGCTCAGCGGCGGTGGGAGCGGGCAGTCCGTTGGTCGGGTCGGCGGTTACGGCGAGATGCCGGTACCGGCCGAATTGGCCGCGTACGGCAACGGGCGGATCCCGCCCGACGCATTGCAGTCGATCGGCCAGGGCGGTCATCGCCTGTACGCGCCAGCTGCGCAGCAGTGGCAGCGGATGGTGGACGCAGCCGCGGCCCACGGTGTGACGATGCAGGTGACCGATTCGTATCGCTCCTACGACCAGCAGGTCGAACTCGCGGCGCGCAAGGGCCTCTACAAAGACGGTGGCTATGCGGCGACGCCGGGCACGTCAAACCATGGTTGGGGTCTCGCCCTCGACCTGGACACGGATCAGGGTGGCGCGCTGGCGTGGATGAAGCAGCATGGCCATGAGTTCGGCTTCGTGGAGGCCGTTCCCCGGGAGCCCTGGCACTGGGAATACCGCCCCACGCAGGCGTGATGCGTCGCCCGCAGGGTGACGCGGGGGACGGTCGGGGGATTGTGACCGAGGTTCGTGGCGCAGCCGAACCTGTTCCGCACTGTTGGACATGCCCAAGGCGGGCAGGCCCCGACGGATCGGGACCGAACAACCCCACACACGGAGGTAGGGAACAATGCGTATCAACCAGAATGTGATGGCGAACAACGCCTCACGCAACCTGTCCAACACGAACATCATGCTCGGCAAGAGCCTCGAAAAGCTCTCGTCGGGTTTCCGCATCAACCGGGCGGCCGATGACGCCGCTGGGTTGGTCGTCAGCCAGGGCCTGCGTGCGCAGGTCAGTGGTCTCAAGCAAGCATCGCGCAACGCTCAGGACGGCATCTCGGTCGTGCAGACCGCTGAAGGCGCACTGAACGAGGTGCACACGATGCTCGGTCGTATGCGTGACCTCGCCGTTCAGGCCGCCAACTCCGGTGGTAATGACACGGCGTCGAAGGCTGCGGCTCAGGCCGAGATCAACGCGCTGAAGACGGAGATCAACCGCGTGTCGGACAGCACCCGTTTCGGTGGGGTCAACCTGCTCGACGGCAGCTACGGCAAGACTGCCGGCCAGCTGTCGGCGTTCGACGCCAACGGCTCGATTGCATTCGTCGCCGGCGACACGATCAACGTCTCGGTCACGGGTGGCTCGGGTTCGGTGTCCGTCTCTCTGCAGGCAGGCACGTTCACAGGCGCCAGCGCCGCTTCCTCGATCGAGTCCTCGGTCAAGGCTGCGCTGTTGGCAACCGGCAACGCAACTGATGCCGCTGCTGCGAACAACTTCAAGGCCACGTTCTCGGCTGTCGGTGCCGGCGGAGCGTTCACGCTCTCCAACGGTTCGGCTGCTGCGATTGCGGTCACCGACGGCACGGGCACCCCGCTCGTCGATGCCACCCTGGGTGGCCTCGTCGGTACGGTGGCTGCGGCGACCGGTACGGGTGGCACATTCCAGATCGGTGCGAACTCGGGCGAGACTGTCGCTCTGAGCATCGCCGACACCGACGCTGCGGCCCTCGGCCTCGCTGCGCTGGACGTCACCTCCGACCTGGGCGCTGCTGCTGCGATCACGTCACTCGACTCGGCCATTGCGTCCGTGTCGACGACCCGTGGCAACCTCGGTGCGTTGCAGAACCGCTTCGAGTCGATGATCAACAACCTGCAGGTCACCACGGAGAACCTCTCGGCTTCCGAGAGCCGTATCCGTGACACCGACATGGCGCAGGAGATGGTCAGCTTCACGAAGAACAACGTGCTGCTCCAGGCAGGTACTGCGATGCTCTCGCAGGCCAACCAGGTGCCGCAGTCGATCCTGTCGCTCCTGCGCTGATCGACGGTTCAACCAACGTTGACGTAACGACCAACTCGAGGGGCCCGGCCATGCGCCGGGTCCCTCGAACGTCGTTGCGCTCTCGGGTCCGCAACGAAGAGAGGGAGAAGGTCTGATGGCATCCGTGTCCACGAGTCTCGGCTTCACCGCCGGCGGCATCGACGCGAGCTCGATCGTCTCCAGCCTGATGCAGGTCGAGCGCCAGCCGCTCACGATCTTGCAGAACCGCCAAGCCGCTGCACGCGTGCAGGTCACGGCCATGGCGGCCTTGAAGACCAATCTCGACGCGATCAAGTCGTCGGCCGCGGGCATCCTGACGTCCGGGCTGGCGAAGATGAGCGTGTCATCCTCGTCAGCGAACGCGACGGCAACGATCTCCGGATCGGCTCGCCAGGGTTCGCTGACGTTCACGGTCGACCGGCTCGCCCAGGCGGCCGGCTTCCGCACTGCTTCGACGGTCTCATCGAGCGCCGCGGTGGTGACGTCGGAAGCGTCACTCGCCGTCTCGTCCACGGCGACCCGCCTCGGTATCGGGGCGATCCATGTCGGCACTGGAGTGCCCCGCGGTGATCTCACCGTGTCGGTCACGAAGGCAACGGCAGGAGCCACCGCTGCCGGCACTGCGGCGCTCGGTGCGTCGAATCTGATCGACGGCACGAACAACACACTCGATCTCACCATCGACGGCGTGGCCCGCTCGATCACCGTCGCCGGTGGCACCTACACCACGACCGGCCTCGTCTCTGCGGTTCAGGCAGCCATCGACGCCGGTGGAGGTGGTGCGAAGGCGGCCCTCGGTGCCAGCGGCCGAATCGAGATCACCACCACTCATGAGGGCTCGAGCGCAACGCTCGCCGTCACAGGTGGCTCCGCGCTCGGCGTGTTGTCGCTCGCCGCGTCGTCGTCCGTCGGCGTGGACGGCGTGATCAAGGTCGGTACCAATCCGCCCACCGCTGTCACGTCCGCCGGCCCCGGCCAGAGCGTTGTCGTGTCCGCCGGCGCCGGTGACCTCACGATGCAACTGTCCTCGGGGCTCCGCCTCGGTGACTCGAAGGTCGCAGTCGTCTCGACCGGCGACCGCAGCTTGGCCGCTGTCTCGGCCGCGATCAACGCGGCCAACGCCGGTGTGTCGGCCGCCGCGATCCAGACCGCGCCGGGTGCATGGCTGCTGCAGGTGAACTCGCTGCGCAGCGGGACCGACAACGGCGTCGTGCTCGACGCCTCGGCGTTCTCGTCCGTCGGTGGGCTGTTGCAGACCACGGCGGCCCAGGACGCCAAGATCACCATCGGGTCCGGTCCGGGCGCGTACTCGGTCGTGTCCTCGTCGAACTCGTTCGCCGAGATGATGCCCGGTGTCAGCCTGACCGTGAATGCAGTGTCGCCGTCACCGACGACACCGACGACGATCATCGTCGGGCGTGACGACACGGCCACCGCCGACGCAGTGCAGAAGCTGGTCGACCAGGCCAACGCGCTGCTGACCGAGATCACCAAGCAGACCAAGTTCAACGCCTCGACGAAGACCGTCGCGCCGCTCGCGTCGAACTCCATCGTGCGCAGCCTGGCCGATGACACGCGTGCAGCGATCACGTCGCTGGTCGGCGGTACGACCCCGAACAACGCAACCGCGCTCGGAATCAACGTGCAGCGTGATGGATCGATCAAGTTCGACCGGGCGACCTTCCTGTCGGCCATGGCAGCGAATCCCGATGGCGTCGAGGCGATGTTCGGCCGCCACGGCACCAGCGCCGGCGGCGCGACGTGGGCGGCATCGTCGGCGGAGACCGAGGGCGGCAGCTACGCCGTCAACGTGACTGCCCCGGCATCGCGGGCCACGACCGGTGTCGTGCTCTCGGGTGGTTCCGTCGGCGGTCAAGTCGTCGGGGTGCGCATCGGCTCGACGACCGTCTCGTACTCGGCGACGGCGGGCGAGTCGGCCGCCAGCATTGCTGCCGGGCTCAACGTCGAGTTGGCCAAGGGCGGCCTCGCGGTCACGGCCGAGGCATCGGCCGGCGGCCTGACACTGACGTCCATCAGCTACGGCGCGGCACAATCGTTCGAGTCCAACCTGGATGTCAGCGGAGCCGGATCGTGGTCGGCGAGCACCGGCACCGACGTTGCCGGCACCATCAACGGCGAGGCCGCGATCGGCATCGGCAACCGCTTGCGCCTGTTGAACCTGGGCACCTCGCCCGCCCGCGGTCTGGAGGTCGTGGTCGACGAAGGGGTGACCGGCACACTGCCTCCGATCAACTACCAGCCGGGCATCGCGGCGCGCTTGACGACGTTGGCCACGAAGCTGACTGCCACGACGGGCGTTTTCACGTCGTCGGCGAACAGCTACGACGCCAAGGTCACGTCGTTCAATGCTCAGATTGACAAGTTCGAGGCGCGCATGACCAAGGTCGAAGCGAACTATCGCCGGCAGTGGTCGACGATTCAGACGATGCTGTCCTCGTTGCAGAACCAGGGCGACTGGCTGGCCAGCCAGATCAGCGGCCTCAGCGCCAGCACCAAGTAGCACGAACCGCTGCAGCATCCAGGACTTGCGAGACAGAGAGCCGGGCGTCCGGACTGTCAACGCTCGATCCAGGTCACTCAACGGCCCAGGGAAGGTCTCTCGATGTCTCAGAACAATGCGCTGCGGGCGCGCTTCACGGATGGTGCTTTGACGACCGCGTCCGGTCCGAAGGTCATCACGATGTGCTACGACCGGCTCGACCGCGACCTCGCCGGGGCGATCGACGCGCTCGAGTTGAACGACGTGTCGACCGCACACGAGTTGCTCACCCATTCCCAGGACATCGTTCACGAGCTGCTGTGCATGCTCGACCTCGATGTCTGGGAGCACGCGTCCGCGCTGGCCGCGATCTACCGCTACATCACCCAGTTGCTGGTGTCGGCCAATGTGCACAAGCGCGTTGTCGACGCGCGCGAAGCCCGCCACCTGCTCGGCGAGATCGGCGACGCCTTCCGTCAGGCTGCGGTCGGCCTGGCCAACGTGGCCGGAACGCAACCGCGCGAGGCCGGACGGGACTTTTCGGTTCGAGCCTGATGAGCATCGTGTTGGGACGAGAGCGCGCCATCGACGAGGTCGGTGTGTGGGACGCGGTGCTCGACCGATATCGCGCCGCGCTCGATGCGCAGCGCGAGTTCCTGCACGCGCTGCTCGAGGAGCGCCTTCCCGCCGACGTCTCCGAGCTGCCACCCGCGTGGGACATTCCGTCCGAGCTGCCGCCGATGCCGGCCGATGTGCATGCCGTCGCGTCCGCGCTGCAGGACGACACCGACGATCTGATCCGGACAGCGACCGCGTTGCTGGCCCGACCGGCACCGACCACGACACGCCCACGCGCGACGGGAGGCTCTCTCCCGTCGTCGCTCGATCAGCGACTGTGACCCGCGGATGCTCGCCTCGTTGATCCCGTCCGGCATCTGGACGATGCTGCTCGTGCTCGGCATCGCCGCGTCGTTCATCACCGTCGTGATGATCGTCGGCACCGCGCCGACCAAGCGCAACGGCGCGCCCGAGTTGCCGCCCGGCAGCCTGGCCAAGGCCGTGCGCGAGAACGCCTCGGCGCGCGCGGCCGCAGCCGTGCGCAACCGCCCCGGACACCAACTGACGAACGTCCGACCGCTGGACGCGACCGCGATCGAGGGTTATCTCGCCGGCGACCTGGCAAGCGCGCCTGCTGGACAAACCTCGACTCGAGCGAACGGTGAGGGTTCGAGCGGCGACGGGTCAGCGGAGGCGGAAGCCATCGTGAAGCACTTTGCCGTGCACGATCCGAAACGCATCGCGGAGGTCATCACGGCATGGATTCGAGCGGACAGCAACAACGCCAAGCGGTCCGGCCGCTGATCCTGCGGACGCAGCGCCTCGGTGCCGATCAGCCGTACCTGACTCGATTCGAACCACCGACGCTGCCCGATCGTGGCCGGCGCAACGACGAGTACTCACAGCGCATGGCGCAGGCGCTCGACGAGGCCCGCCAGCAGGGTCTGCGCGCAGCGCAGCAACAGGTCGATGCGGTGATCGCCGCACACGAGACCGCCCGTCAGCAGATGGAGGCCGCCACTCGGGCGCTCGGCTTCGCGATCGACCGCCTGGCGGAGCGCGACGAGGCCGAGCTCGTCGAGCTGCAGCGCCAGGCGGTGCAACTCGGCATCGAGCTGTGCGAGGAGCTGATCGGTTGCGAGATCCAAGCGACCGACTCGGTCGTGGTCGGCGCGATCGAGCGGGCCATGCGGCTCACGCCGGATCGCGGCATCGTGGTCCTGCGCGTCAACCCGGCATCGGCCGCGGCGGCACGACAGATGTTGGCCGACTCACCCGAGATCGGAGGACGCGCCGAGCTCGTCGCTGATGGCCAGGTCGCGCCCGGTGGGTGCGTCGCCGTGATCGGCCCGCTGCGCATCGACGCCCAGATCGAGCCGGCGATGGACCGCATCCGCGAGGCGATCGCGGCACCGACCGGCGGGACGCGATGAACCTGCTTGCAAAGCACCGCGAGGCCGAACAGTCACGGCCAATGAGGCGGCGCACGAACTTCTCTGTTGACGGCGGTGGGCGATGAGCATCATCTCCGACGGTGTGACGAGCGCGCTGCATGCAGCGATGAACGGCATCGAGGCCCGCCAGAATGCGATCACGGCCAATGTCGCCAACCTGGAGACGCCCGGCTACCAGGCCCGCTCCGTCGACTTCGAGGACAGCCTGCGCTCGGCGATCGCCAGTGGAGACGGTGACATGTCCGGCGTCAGCGCGACGGTCACCGAATCGCTGGCCCCGACCCGGCTGAACGACAACAACGTCAACATCGACTTCGAACTGATGGCCGGCGCGGAGAACCTCCTGCGCCAGAAGCTCGTCGTGCAGGCGATCAACAGCAAGTACTCGCTGCTTCGTACAGCGATCGGTTCGTGAGCGAATTGCGGAAGGGATAGATCGTGTCGCAAGTCTTCTCCACGCTGTCGGTCGCCACCTCCGGGATGGGTGCCTACAAGACGTGGCTCAACGCCGTCGCCGACAACGTCGCCAACATGGACAACGTCGTCAAGACGAGCGACCCTGCGTTCCAGGAGCGCTTCGTTCAGGTCGAGGCCGTCGAGGATCCATACGGCACGGACACCGGCGGCGGTGTGCGCGTGGCCGCGGCGCAGTTCGGTGACCCGAACGGCATCCTCGCCTACGAGCCGAACAACCCACTCGCCGACGAGAACGGGATGATCCGTCGTCCCGACGTCGACCTCACCGAGCAGATGGTCTACCTGCAACTCGCCCAGCGCGGCTACCAGGCCAACGTCAGCACGTTCGACCGCGCCAAAGAGGCGTACGAGTCAGCTCTCCAGATCGGTCAGTGAGCGCAGCCATGGCACTTCCCATCCAACCCATCTCGCCGATCTCGATGTCATCGATCCAGCAGGCCACGAGCCCGACCGCCACGTCGCCGACGAGCGGCCCACAGTCGTTCGGCGCCTCGCTGGCGTCGCAGCTGGACAAGCTGTCGTCGATGCAGGACAAAGCCGACGGCCTCGCATTGCAGGCCGCAACCGGCGACCTCACATCGATCCAGGACTACACGATCGCCTCGACCGAGGCGCAGCTGATGACCCAACTCACTGTCACAGTGCGCAACAAGGCCGTCGAGGCGTTCAACGACATCATGCGGATGCAGGTGTAGCCCATGGCTAACAACGACCTCCTCAAGCGCGCCCAGCAGATCGGCAAGCGGCTCACCCCGTTGCAGAAGATCGCGCTCGGCGCGGTCACCATCACTGCGGTCGCCGGTGCGTTCGTGCTGTCCCGCGCCGGCACCGCGACCACGATGGCGCCGTTGTTCACCGACCTCAGCTCGGCTGACGCCTCCGCTGTCGTCGATCAGCTGTCGTCGCAGGGCGTGCAGTACGAGCTGACCGACGCCGGCCATACCGTGCTCGTGCCGAAGGACGACGTCTACAACGTGCGCGTCTCGATGGCCGGTGCCGGCCTGCCGAGCTCGAACGAGGGCTACGCGCTGCTCGACAAGCAGGGCATCACGACGTCCGAATTCCGCCAACAGGTCGACTACCAGCGCGCCGTCGAAGGCGAACTGGCCAAGACGCTGGAGGCGATGAGCGGCATTCGCTCGGCGTCCGTGCACCTGGCTCTGCCTGAAGACTCGGTCTTCGTCGAAGAGCAGGGCCACCCGACGGCATCTGTGCTCGTCGCGTCGCAAGGCGTCGGCGGCATCAACGCCGACGAGGTCCAGGCGATCGTCCACCTCGTGTCGTCGTCCGTGAAGAACATGCAGCCCGAAGACGTGACGGTCGTCGATGCCGACGGCGTGGTGCTCTCGGCGGCCGGCAGCGGCGCGACCGGCGGTGCCACGGGGACCCGCTCGCAGGTGATCAGCACGTTCGAGAACGAGATGCAGGCGTCGATCACGTCGCTGCTCTCACGCACCACCGGGGCGAACAAGGTCGCAGTGAGCGTCAACGCCGATCTCAACCTGGACCAGATCCAGTCGACGTCGGAGAACTACGGCTCGATCGACGGCACGGATCCGGGCAAGGAAGTCGTCAGCGACAACGTGTCGACCGAGATCTACGGCGCCGACGCGACGACCGCGAACGACACCGGCATCCTCGGCCCCGACGGTGCCGTAGTCGCGCCGACCGTGCCGGCCACGCCGGTCACCGGCTCGGGCTACCAACAGGGTGATCAGCAGCGCCAGTACGTGCTCGACCGCGTGGTCGAGACCGTGACCAAGGTGCCCGGTGCGGTGGAGCGGCTGAACGTCGCGGTGCTCGTCGACGACGCCGCCGTCACGGCCGAGCAGGCCACCGAGATCGAGAAGGTCGTCAAGGCCGCGTCCGGCTTTGACGAGGCGCGCGGCGACTCGGTGATCGTCAGCCGCGTTCCGTTCGACGTGAGTGCTTCGACGCAGGCCGACGAGATGGAGGCTGCGGCGACGAAGGCCGCCGAGGCCAAGCAGAAGACCGATCTGATGCGTACCGGTGTCGTTGCGTTCGTGATCATCCTCGCCCTGATCCTGGCCTACCGCAGCGCCCGCAAGGCCCGCAAGGTCACGTTCACGCCGATCAACGTCGGTGAGCTGGCGTCCAAGAAGGACACCCTTCCCGAGCTCCCCGGCACGACCGCGATGCCCGTCGCGCCCGAGCGCCAGGACGCGATGAACGAACTCGGTGAGATCGCCAACCGCCGCCCCGACGACGTAGCCAAGGTGCTGCGCGCGTGGCTGGCTGAGTCCAAGGTCAACTCCTGATGGCTGCCGCGGCCACGATGACCGGCGCGCAAAAGGCGGCCATCTTGTTGCTGCGTCTCGGCAGCGAGCACTCGTCGAAGGTGCTGCAGCTGCTCGGCGAGAACGAGGTCACCCAGGTGACCGCGGAGATCGTGCGTGCCGGCTCGGTGAAGAAGGAAGAGACCGACGCCGCGCTCAGCGAGTTCGCGTCGCTACTCGTGGCCAACGACCACATCTCCACAGGCGGTCTCGACATCGCTCGTGAACTGCTCAACGCGTCACTCGGTCCGACTCGCGCCGGTGAGATCCTGGAAGGCCTCCGCGAGTCGATGACGAAGTCGCCGTTCGAGTTCATCCGCCGCGCCGATCCTCGCCAGGTGCTGAACTTCCTGTCCGGCGAACACCCGCAGACGATCGCGCTCGTGCTCGCGCACATGAAGGCCGAACAGGCGTCGATGGTGCTCGGCGGTCTCGCCGAGGACGTGCAGCGCGACGTGTCGATTCGCATCGCCACGCTGGACCAGACGAGCCCGGAAGTGATCGCGCTCGTCGAAGCCCAGCTCGAGCGCCGACTGTCGTCGGTGATGAAGAACCAGAGCAGCAACGATCCGTCGGCCGCTGATGGTGTGCAGACCTTGATCGACATCCTCAACCGCTCGGACCGAGCGACGGAGCGACTGATCTTCGAAGGTCTCGAAGAGCACAACGAGGAGCTCGCCGACGAGGTGCGCTCGCGCATGTTCGTGTTCGAGGACATCATCACGCTCGAAGATCGAGCCGTGCAGCTGGTGCTGCGCCAGGTCGACACGAAAGAGCTCGCGACCGCGCTCAAGGGAGTGCGTCCGGAAGTGCGCGAGAAGATCTCGCGCAACATGTCCGAGCGCGCCGCCCAGAACCTGGACGAGGAGATCGTGCTGCTCGGCCCGGTACGGATGAAGACCGTCGAAGAGGCGCAGGGTGGCATCGTCCGCGTCATTCGCGCGCTCGAGGAGAGCGGCCAGGTCGTCGTCTCGCGCGGTGCTGAGGAGTTCGTGTCCTGAGACACGACGTGACCGCGACCTTCGGGCGCGTTTGCGATGCACCGGGACCGTCCCGGCCACGATGCGCAGGGATGCGCTCTGGTGGACCACGGATGGCCCGACCCGGACAAGGACCGTTGTGTCTGCTGCCCTCGCCTCCTCGCGATCATCCCAACTGAACAGTGCGTTCGCCGCCCATCTGGAACACCTGCGCGACGCGACGGCACCACGCCCGACGGGCGCAGTGAGTCGAGTGATCGGGCTCCGTTTCGACGTCGCCGGCCTGGACCTGCCGATGGGCGCGACCGTCCAGCTGACTGATCCTGCGAACCCGTTGCAGGGTGAGGTCGTCGCCATCGGCGATGGCGTCATCACGTGCATGCCGTTCGGCGAGGTGCGCGGGCTGCGCGTCGGTGATCGCGTCGCCGGCGAGTCGAAGCCGGCCACGATCGGTGTCAGCAACGACATGCTCGGCCGAGTCATCGACGCGATGGGCGAGCCGATGGATGACCGTGGTCCGATCGCCGGCCTGATGCAGGTGCCGCTCGACGGCGAGCCGCCGCACGCGCTGCGACGGACCCGGATCGATTCCCCGATGTCGCTCGGCGTCCGAGCCTGGGACACGCTGATCCCGGCCGGCACCGGCCAGCGCGTCGGCGTCTTCGCCGGCTCCGGCGTCGGCAAGTCGACGCTGATGGGCATGGTCGCCCGCAACACGGCCGCCGACATCAACGTGGTCGCGCTGATCGGCGAGCGTGGCCGTGAGGTGCGCGAGTTCGTCGAGAACGACCTCGGCCCGGAGGGCCTGGCTCGTTCGGTGCTGGTGATCGCAACGTCGGACGCGCCGGCGCTCGTGCGCTTTCGCGCGGCGTTCGTGGCCACCCGTATCGCCGAGTTCTTCCGCGACCAGGGCAAGAACGTGATGCTGATGATGGACTCGCTGACCCGCTTCTGCATGGCGCAGCGCGAGATCGGCCTCTCCGCCGGTGAGCCGCCGACGAGTCGTGGCTATCCGCCGAGCGTGTTCTCGCTGCTGCCCCGGCTGCTCGAGCGAGCCGGCACGGCCGAGCGTGGCTCGATCACCGGCCTGTACACCGTGCTCGTCGACGGCGACGACCACAACGAGCCGATCTCCGACGCGGTGCGATCGATCCTCGACGGCCACGTCGTGCTCTCGCGCCGGCTGGCTCATGCCAACCACTACCCGGCGATCGATGTGCTCGCGTCGGTGTCTCGCGTTGCATCCGCGGTGACGACGCCCGAGCAGCGCGCCGCGAGCGGCGAGTTGCGTCGCCTCCTGGCCGCCGAGGCGGAAGCGAAGGATCTGATCGAGATCGGTGCCTACGTTCCCGGCACGAACAAGGTCGTCGACCGCGCCGTCGCCCTGCGCGACGAGATCCGCGGGTTCTTGTGCCAGGACGTGGACGACAAGTGGGAATCGTCCCGTGCATTTGTTCGCCTGGAGCAACTGCTGCGGAGCCCGGCATGAGCCGGCGGTTGAACGGTGTGCTCCGGGTCCGCCAGATCCAGGAGAAGCAAGCTCGCGGTGCGCTCGGCATGTCGCGTGTGCGCCATCGCGCCGCGGTCGACGCCGAGCGCGAGACATGGGTCCGGCTCGACGATCTGTCGCTGCGCGCGCTCGGTGAGTCCGGGTCGCTGCCGTTGATACGCATGTTGACCGATGCCGGGATGCTGGCCGCGGAGACGCAGAACCGTGTGGTCGTCGACGCCTCGGCCGCCGTGGATCGCGCCCTCGGTGAGTGGACGATCGCAGCTCGCCGCGTCGAAGCGCTGGACCGGCTGTCCGAGCGCCTCGCCGTCTCGGAGGCCGAAGAGCGCCAGCGGCTCGCCCAGAACGAGGTCGAGGATCTCGTACTCGCCAGGTTCGCTGTGTCGTTGGAGGCCGGTCGATGATCAACGTCTCGTCGCTGCCCTCGCTGCCCTCGCTGGCCGACGCCATGCCGTCGCCGGCTGCCCGTGGTGGAATGCGCCAGAGTGGCGTGGCGTCGTTTGAGAGCCACGTCGATCGAGCGATGATCGAGCCGCCAGCCCGCCCGGACGCATCAGAACCGCGCAGGGTTCGTGCCCGCCATGATCGCGCGAACGATCGCGCGAACCTCTCCGCTCGTGACGACGCCAATGAGGACGAGCGCGCCTCGGTCAGGTCGCGCCGCGCCCGGCCGGTGGACACAACGGCTGTCGGCATCGCCGCGAGGGTCGATCTCGCCGCAGTGACGACCGCCGCCGCTTCCGGGGCGGCAGCGGTCACGACGACCTCCCCCACCGGCGCCGCCTCGGCGAGCGACGACACGACCGCTGCGGTCGCGTCGACGGACACGGGCATGGCCGCGGCGGCTCCCGCGGCTTCCGTGACGGCGGACGCGGCCTCGATCATGCCCAGCACACCGAGTGTCGAGACACCACCGACACCGACGCCGTCGGCCGGATCACCTGTATCGGCTGCATCGTTGGGCAGCTCCACGACGCTCGCCGATGACGTCCTACGACTGTTGTCGGCGGACGGCGCGATGTCCTCGTCGATCGACACGACCGCGAGTGCTGCCGCCGGCGACGCGATGCCTGTTTCCACGGCTCCGGGTCTCGCCCCAGTCGCGTCGGCCCCGCCGTCACCGGCTGCTGTGCCCACCGTTGCGGCAGCTGACAGCTTTGCCGGCATGGTCGGCATGGACGTCACGTCAGGCGAGCCCGCCCATCCAACGGCGACTCCGGCCACGGCCGGACTGTCTTTGGGGACGACCGGGCCGTCTTTGGGGACGGCCGAGCTGTCTTTGGGGACGACCGGATTGTCTTTGGGGACGGCCGAGCTGTCTTTGGGGACGACCGGGCCGTCTTCGGGGACGCCCGGATTGTCTTCGGTGACGGCCGGGCCGTCTTCGGTGACGCCCGGATTGTCTTCGGTGACGGCCGGGCTGTCTTCGGTGACGGCCGGGCTGTCTTCGGTGACCACCCCGGCTTCGGTGACGGCCGGGCTGTCTTCGGTGACGGCCGGATTGTCTTCGGGGGCGCCCGGATTGTCTTCGGTGACGGCCGGGCTGTCTTCGGTGACGACCGCGCCGTCTTCGGCGACTCCGCCGACGGGGCCGGCGGCGTTCGGTGCGCCATCAGCACCCGCTGCGGCGACGACAGGGTTCGTGGCTCCGGCGGCGATCGTCGAGGCATGGGCCTCGTCGCCGGCCAGCACTTCGGCAGTTGCTGCCGGCACGACCGGATCATCGCCAGTGGCGAGCGCCGAGCGTTCGACCGATGCATCGAGCTCGGCGACCGCCTCGACCGCGACCGCGGACCTCCCTGCGACCAGCGGTGCCGCCGCCACCAGCGCGACACCGGCGGTGTCGACGTCGAGCGCGGCAGCCGCCACTTCGTCGGCTCGGCCCGGCCATCCGGCCGCAGCAGACGCGCCGTCGGGAGCGCCGCGACCGCGGGTCTCGGTCGACTCGCTCGACATCGACCTGATCGAAGAAGGCCTCGGGCCACTGCGCCTGCGCGCGTTGAGCAGCGGTGGCGCACTGCACGTCAGCCTCGCTGCGTCCGATCCCGTGGTGCGCGCCCAGCTGCAGGGTCACGCGTCCGACCTGCGCCGCGACATGGCGTCGTCGGGCATTGATCTCGGCTCGCTCGACGTCGACACGATGGACACCCCTGACCCGGCCCAGAGTCAGCTCGGCCGTGGGGGCACGAGCGGGGGCGGCACCGGTGACTCGTCTCGTGACGCCCGATCAGCGGCCTCACGGACAGAACGCGCCATTTCCGGACGGATCACGTCAGGCACCAGCGCGATCGCGCCACAGGGCGCCCGAACACCGTCCGGCGTCACCTCCGATGTCACATCCGACTCCACGTCGTCCTCCGGGATCGACGTCCGCATCTGAGCAGCCGCTCCCGACCAGCCAGCACGAGACGAGAGCAAACCATGTCCATGCAAGTGATGAGCATCGCAGCAGTCGGCCGCAACGTCCGCGCCGAGACAGCCGGCACCGGCAACGCCACCGACACGACGAACGACACGAAGACCTCGAGCAAGCCCACGACCGGCACGCCGGGGATGCTCGACCGCGACGCGTTCCTCAAGCTGCTCGTCGCCCAGCTGAAGTACCAGGACCCGAGCAAGCCAATGGACGCGACCGAGATGGTGTCGCAGTCGGCGCAGCTGACCATGGTCGACAAGCTCGACAGCATCTCCACCGCGCTCGCGTCGTCGGCGCTCACCGACAAGCTCGGTCTGGCTGCCTCGGTGATCGGCAAGGAGATCACGTTCACCAGCTCTGACGGCGTGACCGTGAAAGACACCGTCAAGTCGGTCCGCTTCCAGGACGGCCAGCTCGTGTTGCACACCGGTGACTGGGACGTGCCGATGAACGTGGTCACCGCGATCGGTGCCGCCCCGGCGACACCTGTGGTCCCGGAGACCACGACTTCGGGCGCGTCGACTTCGGGCGCGTCCACCGGCACCGGCACGGGCACCGCGACCGGCACGGGCACCGCGACCGGCACGGGCACCGCGACCGGCACGGGCACCGCGACCGGC
>JANNZY010000138.1:0-10148 GCA_031410915.1 Actinomycetes bacterium | reverse complement strand
GCCGGCGAGCACACCGACACCTACAGCGGCTGCATGGAGGGTGCCTTGCGCAGCGCCGCCCGGGTCACCTCACGTCTGCAGGCCGACGACTGACCGGGAGAGGTGGTCCAACTCGATCAGCCAGTCGGTGGGTGGCTGGATGGGGCGGACGACGATCTTGGTGAAGCCGGCGTCGATCCACTTGGCAACGAGGTCGCAGAGGTGATCGAGGCCGAACGCGACGACATCGGTCGCATCGCCTGTGGCACCGGGGCGCAGCGGGAGCTCGAACGGGGTCGTGTCGAGCGAGTAGGACAGGTTGATCCCGTAGTGCTCCGGCGAGATCTGCCGGCGCGCGTCAGCCGCCGCGCGCTCGACCACGGCACGCCCAGCAACCGCTTCCTCGATCCGAATCGCCCCGGGCAGCCAACCGTCGCCGAGACGGCCGACGCGGGCAAGGGCCTTGGCCGCCTGCCCGCCGAGCCAGACTTCCAGCGGCTGTTGTTTCGGCGAGGCGTCGAGGACCAAGCCATCCACCGCATCGCCGGCCCACAGCGCCCGCACACGAGGGAGATGCTCGTCGAACCAGGTGGTGCGATCTCCAATGGGCAGCCCCTGAGCCAACCGCTCATGCGGGTCGTTCAGCCCGGCCACGAACGTGAGTAGCAAACGACCACCGGACAGACGGTCGAGTTGCGCCAACGCCTTCGCCAGCGCGTACGGGTTGCGACCCGGCGTCACGATGTGCGTGCCGAGCTTGAGCCGGCGGACCCGGGCTGCGGCGTAGGCCAGCCCGACGAGCGGATCGACGCTGCCGGCCAGGAACGTCTCCGGCAGCCAGATCGAGTCGAAGCCCAGCTCGTCGAGGGCATCGACGACCTCGCCGAACCGCTCGAGGTCGACCAGACTCCGCCCACCGATGGCCACCCCGATGCGAACCTTCACGAAGTGCAGTCATAGCAGTCGCCCCGCTCGGCAACACGGTCGAAAGCCACGCCGCGCGCAGCATGGCGGCTGCTCGGCGTCAACGCGTGCGATCCAGCGCCTCGGTGAGATCGGCGACCAGGTCGGCGGACGATTCGATGCCGACCGATAATCGCACCAGCGAGTCCGGCACCTGCAGCGGCGAGTTCGCCGCCGACGCGTGGGTCATCTGACCGGGATGTTCGATGAGGCTCTCGACCGCGCCGAGTGACTCGGCCAACGTGAACACCGACGTGTGCTTGACGACATCGAGCGCTGCGGCCTCGCCACCGCGCATCGTGAAGCTGACCATGCCGCCGAAGTCGCGCATCTGCTTCGCCGCTGCCGCGTGGCCGGGATGATCGGGCAACTGCGGGTACAGGACGCGCTCGACCGCGGGATGGCCGAGCAGAAGATCCACCACGGCACGGGCGTTGCTGCAGTGGCGCTCCATCCGCACCGCCAACGTCTTGACGCCGCGCTGGACGTGGTAGCAGTCGAACGGTGCCGGCACCGCGCCCGCGGCGTTCTGTGTGAACCGGATGCGCTCGGCGAGCATGTCGTCGTTCAGCGCCAGGAAACCGCCGACGACATCGCTGTGGCCACCGAGGTACTTCGTGGCGGAATGCA
The DNA here is from genome assembly GCA_031410915.1 of Actinomycetes bacterium. Lineage (GTDB taxonomy): Bacteria > Actinomycetota > Acidimicrobiia > Acidimicrobiales > Ilumatobacteraceae > WLMZ01. Next base: position 8,576 of record JANNZY010000138.1, on the reverse strand, counting down.
CGACGATGTCTGCACCGAGTGCCAGCGGCTGCTGCAGGTACGGCGTCGCGAACGTGTTGTCCACCACGACGAGCGCGCCGCGCTCGTGCGCAACAGCGGCGATCGCCTCGATGTCGATGCATGTCAGCAAGGGGTTGGTCGGAGTCTCCAACCAGATCAATCGGGTGTCGGACGGCCAGGACGCGGTGAGCGCGTCGATGTCGGTCAGGTCCACGGCGCTCCACGGGAAGCCGAGTGGCTCCCACACCTTGGAGATCAGCCGGAACGTGCCGCCGTAGGCGTCGTTGCCGAGCAGGATGCGATCGCCCTGCTGGAGCAGGCGCATGACGTTGTCCTCGGCCGCCAGCCCGCTCGCGAACGCGAACCCGTGCGACGCGAGCTCGAGCGAGGCGACGCATGACTCCAGCGCGGCGCGAGTGGGGTTGCCACTGCGTGAGTACTCGAAGCCCTTGTGGTTGCCGACACCGTCTTGGGCGAACGTGGTGCTGAGCGTGATCGGCGTGACGACTGCGCCGCTCGTCGGGTCGGCGGCCTGGCCGGCGTGGATCGCGCGGGTTTCGAACCCCCACCCCTCTTGCTGTTCGACGTCACCCATACGACGACACCGCCTGCAGGTACGACAGCACATCGGAGCGGGTCATCACCGACAGCGGCCTGCCGCCGGACAGCACCAGCAGGGCCGGCGACGAATCGAGCATCTGGACCGCGAGGTCGATCTTCTGACCGACACCGATGGTGGGCAGCTTCGGCCCCATGATCTTGTCGACCTGCATGTTGATGACCGCCGGATCGCGATAGATGGCGTCCATCAGGTCCAGTTCATCGACCGCGCCGGACACCTCCGCCGCCGCGAACGGCGGCGTGTTCTTGCACACCGCCAGCTGGCTGACCTCGTGCTTGCGCATCAACTCGATCGCCTCGCGCACGGTCTGGTCGGGGTTGACGTAGAGCAGTTCGGGCGTGCTGCCACGGCTACCCAGCATCGCTCCGACACACTGGTCGCACTCGGTGAGGAAGCCGAAGGTGGCCATCCACGTGTCGTCGAAGACACGCGACAGGTAGCCACGCCCGGAGTCGGGGTTGAACACGACGACGATGTCGTCGGGGCCAGCCGCCTTGGCAACGCGAATCGCGGCGGCCACCGCCATGCCTCCGCTGCCGCCGATGAGGATGCCTTCGTCTCGGCTGACGCGCCGCGCGGTGAGGAAGCTCTCCTCGTCGCTGATCGGGATGATGTCGTCGTACAAGCTCGCGTCCCACGCCGCAGGGAAGAAGTCCTCGCCGACGCCTTCGACGAGATACGGCCGGCCGGAACCGCCGCTGAACACCGAGCCCTCTGGATCGGCGGCGATGATCTTGATGTCCGGGTTCTTCGACCGCAGGTATCGCGCCGTGCCGGTGATGGATCCGCACGTACCCGCGCCGGCCACGAAGTGGGTGATGCGGCCACCGGTCTGCTCCCACAGCTCGGGCCCCGTCGTCTTTTCGTGGGCGAGCGGGTTGTTCGGGTTGGCGTACTGGTTCGGCCGGAACGCGCCGAGCTCGTTGGTCAACCGTTCGGCCACGCTGTAGTAGCTGGTCGGGTCCTCGGGCGCGACTGCGACCGGACAGACCACGACCTCGGCACCGTAGGCCCGCAGCAACGAAACCTTCTCCGGAGCGACCTTGTCGGTCATCACGAAAACGCACGAGTAGCCACGCTGCGCGGCGACGATGGCCAGTCCAACGCCGGTGTTGCCACTGGTCGGCTCGACGATGGTGCCTCCGGGTGCGAGCAGTCCGTCACGCTCGGCGGCCAGGATCATCTCCAACGCCGGGCGGTCCTTCGACGACCCACCCGGGTTGGTGGTCTCCATCTTCATCGTGAGCAGCGAAGGGATGCTCTCCAGCTCGCTGATGCGCTTCAGCCGAACGAGCGGGGTCTGCCCGATCAGGTCGACCACCGACTCGGCGATGTTCGTACCGTGCAGGCGGACGTCGGCTGCGTCGTTTCCCCAAGCCATGATCGAAGGGTACCGTGACCCGCCGTGACCGTGCGACCGACTCTCGATCAGGTGCTGCTGCTCGCGCCGGATCGCGCCGCGGCGACGGCGGCGATACCGCTCGCGATGCCCGGATCGTGGTCTGCGGCAGGATGCGACGGCACGGCCGTGTGGGGGCAGTACGTGGCCACGACGGCCGAGCCGTACAACGTCGCGATCGACCTGTCCGACGACATCGGCGGCCCCGCGTACCGGTGCAACTGCCCGAGCCGAAAGATCCCCTGCAAGCACGCGTTGGGGCTGATGCTGCTGTGGGCGAACGATGGTGTCGCGCCGGCTCGGCGGCTGCCGTTCGCCGACGACTGGCTTCAGCGACGCGCTGTGCGGGCGCGTCCGGACGAGGTCGAGACCGTGGCAACAGACAGCGTCGCGACGCATGACGGTGGTGCCGAGACCGACGCCGGCGACGCCGCGCTCGGGGGCGGAGCGCGGGCGCCGCGGGAAGACTTCGGTGCGCTGGACCCGACACGCCGGAAGCGGATCATGGAACGGGCGGAGAAGATGCGCGCCGGTCTTCAGGAGCTGGACCGCTGGCTCGCCGATCGGATCCGGGTCGGGTTGGCCGGTCCCGAGTTGGCCGACCCGGCGACGTGGGATCGCGTTGCCGCGCGCCTCGTCGACGCGCAGTGCGGTGGACTGGCAAACCGAGTCAAACGGGTTGCGGCCAGGGTGGGTGCCCGGCCGTCGTGGCACGAGGACGTGCTCGAGGAGATGGCGTTGCTGCACGCGCTCGCGGTCGGCGCCCAACGCACGTCGATGTTGCCGGCGGAGTTGGCCGACGGCGTGCACGCGGCCACTGGGCTGACCGTGGCCAAGAACGACGTGCTCGCGAGCGTGCCGTCCACGGCGCGCTGGATCGTGGCTGGAGAGAGCCGTACCCGCGAGGACCGCATCACGGTCCAACGCACGTGGCTGGTGGCGGACGACTCGGCCGACGACTCGACCGTTTCGAGCGGTCCGATGACGTGGGCGATGGTGCTGTCGTTCGGAACGTTCGGCAACGACGTCGTGTCCGAGCATCGAGTCGGTACCGCGTTCGATGCCGACGTGCACTGGTATCCGGGCGGCATCCCGTTGCGTGCGCTCATCGGCCGCATCCACGCCGAGGCCCGGCCATCGAAATGCGGGCCGCGTGCGCAGTCCATCGCTGCCGGGCTGCGCGGATGTGGGTGGGCGATCGCCGGCGAGCCGTGGCTGGAGCGGTACCCGATGTGCGTCGACGCGACCGCAGCACCGCTCGGGAATGGTCGCTGGCTGCTCGTCGACGAGACCGGATCGATCCCGATCGTGGCCGAGTTCGCGCGACTCGCCGAGATCGTGTGCATGTCAGGTGGTCATCCGCTGCGGGTGATGGGGGAGTGGAGCAGTGACGGCCTCCTGCCGCTGTCGATCTTCGCCAACGGCCACGCGGTGACGCTGTGACGCCCGGTACGCCTCCGCCGTCCTCGTCGGCGTCGCTCGCGTCGTCTGCGGCAGACGAGTGGGCGCACCTCGTCACCGCAGCGGTGCTCGGCACCGACCGCAGGCCGCTGCCTGTTCCGCCAGCGGGATGGGACCGCGAGCGTCGCGGCGACGCAGCGGTCGAGCTGCTCGATCGCGCTGCGGCGGTGGCCACTGCGCGCCGGGCCGGCATCGAGCCCGGGCCGCGTCCGGCGATGATCGCGCCCGTGCCGGTCGACACGAGGCCGCAGTGCTCGTCCGCCGCCAGCTCGATCCTGAGCCGATTGTTGCGTGGCGAGCACGACATCGTGCTGGCGGAGTGGTTCGATCGTTGCGCCGCGGCTGGAGTCCAGCCACCAGCCCACCTCGTGCCGACGCTGCTCCTGCGTGGTCGACGCTTCGCGGCCTTCGACGCCGCAGTTCGGCGCGCCGTCGGCCCGCGCGCCGAATGGCTGGCCGAAGCGATGCCCGAGTTGCGCATCGCGGCGGCGGCTTCCACTGCCGCAGCCGGCGCCGATCCCTTCGCCCGACCGACGCAGCCGGTGGACAGTGGCGCGGTCGTGACGGCCATCGTCGGAGCGTTCATCGAACGCGCGGCGACGTGCCGCCGTTGCTGAGATGCGCGTCGCGGTTGCTGCGCTGGACCCGGTGTGGCTGCCGGCGCTCGTGCTGGAACTGAACCGGGCACCGTTCCACGCGCACACGGAACGCACGCGAGTCGACCTGCTCGGGCTGGCGCAACTGCGCCAGGAGATGATCGCGGCCTTGCCCGAGGCACACTGACCCCACGCTGTAGCGTGGCCGCGTGGCAGAGGAACCACCCGAGACGTCGGGAACGAGCGAACCCGATGCCACGCCGACGGTGCCGACGTTGCCGCCCTCCCAGCCACCGCGCCGGTCGCTCCCGCGTGCCGCGCGACTGTCGCGCCTCCAACCCGAAGACGGCCCGTCCGAGAGCCCGCCGTCTGCCGACACAGCACCCCGCGAGGCAACAGCGGCGGCAACTCCGAGCGGTCCACCCGCGCCACCACCAGCGCAGCCCGCGGCTGAGACCCCGCCGGTCATGCCTGCCGCGCCCGTCGGCCCACCGCCGGACGTCGTGCCGATCAACCGGCCTCGCGACCGCAGCCCCGTCGAGGAGTTGGCAGCGCAGGTGGCCAGGTCCAATCCCGACGAACAGATTCCGGGCAGGATCCCACCTGTGAACACCCGCGAGGTGGGTGGTCGCGGCAAGCTGACCGCGATCGAAGGCGGACTGATCAAGGATCCAATCGTCCTCTCGGCACCGGGCCGCAATCCCGTCATGTTCAAAGCGACCCTCGACAAGGGTGCGCAACGCGCAGCGAGCCTGTCCGGGGTCGGACTCGTGCTGTGCATGGCACCGCTGCTGTCGCTGTTCGGCATGGTGTGGGGTATCGCGTCCCTGCGTCGCATCAAACGCAGCCACGGCAACCTGAGCGGCGAGAAGACCGCCCGCTTCGCGATCTACGTCGGGCTCGTCGGCTTCCTCATCGGTGCCACCATCGACATGGTGCTCATCATCCGCGGATAGCGAACCCAGTGTGCACAGTGCCGGTGCCAGGGAGGGTTGTCACATCCCTTGTGTACGGTGGCCGAGGTGAACGACACCGTCACGACCGATGTCCTGCGCCCCCACGCGGAGACCCAATTCGCCGCCGAGCTGGCTGCGCTCATCGCCGACGACGACCGGCCTCGCCCGCCGCGCTGGCGGATGTCGCCGTGGGCCGTCGTCTCGTACCTCAGCGGTACCACGCTGGCCGACGGCACTGTGATCACGCCCAAGTACATCGGGCCGCGGCGGTTGATCGAGGTGGCGGTGGCGACGCTGGCCACCGATCGCGCCCTGCTCCTGATCGGATTGCCGGGTACGGCCAAGACGTGGGTCAGCGAGCACCTCGCCGCAGCCATCAGCGGTCGTTCGAATCTGCTCGTCCAGGGCACGGCCGGTACTGCTGAAGAGGCGATCCGGTACGGGTGGAACTACGCCCGTCTCCTGGCCGAGGGGCCCAGCGTCGGCGCTCTCGTTCCGTCGCCGGTGTATCGCGCCATGGAAGAGGGCTCCATCGTGCGTGTGGAGGAGCTCACACGTCTGCCGAGCGATGTGCAGGACGCGCTCATCACGGTGCTGAGCGAGAAGGTGTTGCCGATCCCCGAACTCGGCAGCGAGGTGCAGGCCCGCCCCGGCTTCAACCTGATCGCCACCGCGAACAGTCGTGACCGTGGCGTCAACGAGTTGTCCAGCGCGCTGCGCCGCCGCTTCAACACCGTCATCCTGCCCTCGCCGGCGTCCGTGGACGAGGAAGTGCAGATCGTGACCCAGCGCGTCGCGGCGATGGCGTCGTCGCTGTCGCTGCCGCACGTGCCCACCGCTGCCGACGAGATCCGCCGCGTCGTGACGGTGTTTCGCGAGCTGCGCAACGGGCAGAGCGACGACGGCCGCATCAAGTTCAAGACGCCTTCGGGCACCATGAGCACGGCCGAGGCGATCTCGGTCATGGTGCAGGGCATCGCGATGGCCGCCCACCTCGGCAACGGCACGCTGGACTTCGACATGCTGCTGCACGGCATCGAGTCCACGGTCGTCAAAGACCCCGTCCACGATGCTGTTGTCTGGCGTGAGTACCTCGACTCGCTCGCCACTCGCTGACGCCGCCGGCGACGTCGTCGTCGATGGCCGTGCGCCCGGTTCAGGGTCCATCGGTCCTCGTATCCGGCTGTGCGGCATCCGCCATCACGGCCCGGGATCGGCGCGGGCGGTGCGCCGCGCGTTCGACACCGACCCGCCTGACATCGTGCTCATCGAAGGGCCGACCGAGGCCACCGGAATCGCACACCTGGCCAACGACGCCGAGATGCAACCGCCGATCACGATGCTCGGCTACGCCGTCGACCACCTCGACCGTGCAGCCTTCTACCCGTTCGCGTCGTTCAGCCCGGAGTGGGTCGCGTTGCGCTGGGCCGGCGACGCCGACGTCCCCGTCCGCTTCATCGATCTCGCGCTCCAGCATGCACTCGCAGCCCGCGGCGAACCCGGCGACGACGAGACACTTCGCTTCGGCGGCGAGCGGCCGCACGATCCGTTGGCTGAACTCGCCGACGCGGCGGGCTACGACGATGCCGAGCGCTGGTGGGAAGACGTCGTCGAGCACCGCGACGGCACCTCGCCGTTCGAGTCGATCGCCGACGCGATGGCCGTGTTGCGCGCTGCGTACGACCCAGATCTCGTGCCACCGACAGCGATCGAGCGGCGGCGCGAGGCGCAGATGCGCGCCGGCATCCGCGCCGCGGCCAAAGACGGCTACCGATCCATCGCTGTCGTCTGCGGAGCCTGGCACGTTCCTGCGCTGTCGAACGCGATGGATCCCAAGCAAACTCGCGCCGACACTGCGACGCTGCGCGGCATGCCGAAGGTCAAAGCTGCAATGACGTGGGTTCCGTGGACTCACCGGCGTCTCGCGACAGCGTCGGGGTACGGAGCCGGGGTCACGTCACCGGGTTGGTATCACCACCTGTTCACCCACGCCGGCCCGGACATGCTGGCGCGTTGGTTTGCCGAGGCCGCACGAGTGTTGCGGGCCAACGACTACGCGGCCTCGGCGGCCGACGTCGTCGAGGCCACGCGGCTGGCCACGTCGCTGGGCGCCCTGCGCGGTCGCCCGCTCGCCGGCTTGGCCGAAGCCGACGACGCGGCGCGCGCCGTGCTCGGCGACGGCACGGACACGCCGATGCGCCTCCTGAGCAACGAACTCGTCGTCGGCACGTTGATCGGCCACGTCCCGGCGGCCACACCGATGGTGCCGCTGGCCCGCAACCTGGCCGCCGAGCAAAAGGCCTGCCGGCTCAAGCCCGAGGCCGCGTCGCGCTCACTCGAGCTGGACCTGCGACGTCCTCTGGACCTGGCCCGATCGCGGTTGCTGCACCGGCTGTCGGTGCTTCGCGTGCCGTGGGGCCGGATGGCCGATGGTCGCAAGTCGGCGGGCACGTTCCGCGAGACCTGGGACCTGGTCTGGGAACCCGAGCTGGAAGTGCGCTTGATCGAGATGTCGGCGCTCGGTACGACGGTTGCCGCCGCGGCCACGGCGTCGCTCGTCCAGAGCTCGCTCGGGGCCGGCTCGATTGCCGAGCTCACTGCATCGATCGAGCACTGCCTGCTCGCCGATCTCACCGATCCGTTGCCCGGCATCGTGCAGCTCGTCGCCGATCGCGCCGCGCTGGACGCCGACATCGCACACCTGATGGAGGCGCTGCCGGCGCTGGCCCGCACCATCCGCTACGGCGACGTCCGCGGTACCGACGCCGATGCGTTGGTCAGCGTCGTGCAGGGCATGGTCCGTCGCATCGCCGCCGGCCTCGTGCTGGCGTGCACCGATCTCGACGACGACGCCGCCGGGCAGATGGCCCGTCACGTCGCGGACACGCAGTCGGCGCTCTCGTTGCTCGGCGACGACGCGCTGGCCGCGGCATTCCTGCGCTCGCTCGCCGACATCGGCGAGCGCGACCGGGTCCACGCCGGACTACAGGGTCTTGCCACTCGCCTGCTCGCCGACGCCGGCGCGATGCTTGCGCTCGACGTCGAGCACCGGGTGTCCCGAGCCCTGTCGTCGGGCACGCCACCGCTGGACGGCGGTGCGTTCGTCGAGGGCTTCCTCGGCGGCTCGGGCGTTGCACTGGTGCACGACACCGATTTGCTGGCGGTGATCGATCGTTGGCTGTGCGCGCTTGACGCCGATTCCTTCGTCGCCACGCTGCCGTTGCTGCGGCGCACGTTCGGCACGTTCGAACCCGCCGAGCGCCGCCAGATCGGCGAGCGCATCCGCCACGGAGCGTCACAGTCCGCCGACGCCGGCTCGGCCACGCTCGACGTCGACCGTGTCGCAGCCGCGCTCGCCACCATCAACCAATTGCTCGGAGCCGCCCGATGAGAACAGCCAACTCCGGGAGTCGCGACGCTTCTGGGTGCTGCGGCGGCCGACCCCGGGGCGGCCGAGCACCCACAACGACGGGCTCCACGAGTGAACGCGTTTATGGGTGGTGCGATGGTCGGGGGCCAGTTGGCCGGGCACCCATAACGGC
>JANNZY010000137.1:0-11947 GCA_031410915.1 Actinomycetes bacterium | reverse complement strand
TCCCGCCCGCGCGTGTGGTCTGTGACGTCGCCCGGACGTCCTGCCCGCGCGTGTGCGGTTGATGACGTGGGTGGCACGCCCCGCCCACGCGTGGCTGAGTCGAGCGGTGCCGATCGTCGCCCGCACACCTCCCGCCCGCGCGTGTGGTCTGTGACGTCGCCCGGACGTCCTGCCCGCGCGTGTGCGGTTGATGACGTGGGCGGCACGCCCCGCCCACGCGTGGCTGAGCCGAGCGGTGCCGATCGTCGCCCGCACACGTCCCGCCCGCGCGTGTGGTCTGTGACGTCGATCGCACGTGCTGGCGCCGCGTGGGGGCGAATGTGGGTGTGCGAGAGGGAAGGGAGGCGAGGTCAGAGGCTGTAGGTGGGGCTGGGGACGCTGAGGCTGAACACGGTGCCTTGATCGTCGGTGCAGTCCGACGACCAGCCGGATGGGTAGTCGACCGGATCCTGCGCGGTGCCGCCGAGTTCGCGGACGCGAGCCACGGCGGCGTGGATGTCGTCGACCACGAACCACAGGCGCGCGCCGGTGTCGTCGCTCTGGTCGTCGAGTCCGCCCGGCGGTGCCGCGATGTTGTTCACGTGGCCCTGTCCCGGGGCGTCGAACTGCCAGCCGAGCACCGCGCCGAAGAACCGCTGGGCACGCTCGACATCGGACACCGGCAGCGTGAAGTAGTACAGATCGCCCTGGATGTGGTGCCGTGCCTGGTGGTCGTGTGGTACGGCACCGGACGGTGTCTGCACCGTGAACGACCCGAAGCCCTGGTCGTCGGCGGCACGTGCGGCGTACTCGTCGGTCGACAGTTGCTCGACCGACTGGGTCACTGTCCAGCGCTGGCCGAACGGGTCGTCGAAGATGGCCGAGCGGCTGCCGTGGAACTGGTCGGCTGGCTCGCGCAGGGATCGCGCGCCGAGGTCGATCGCACGGGCGAATGCCGCGTCGACGTCGTCGACCTCGACATGGAAGGAGCACGTCGGGCCGCCTCGCGTCTGCGGGCCGAGGGCGTCGACCTCGGGGTACTCGTCGGCGAGCATTAGCGTCGAGGCGCCGATCCTGATCTCGGCATGACCGACGCGCCCGTCGTCGCCGACGAGGCGCTGGGTCTCGATCGCGCTGAACGCGTCGCGGTAGAAGTCCAGCGCAGCGGCGGCATTGCGGACGACGAGATACGGCGTGACGGTCATGGGACGTCCCTTCGAAGCGGTGGTGGTTGTAATGTCGATCGCGGTTGGTTGCGGTGCCGCGAGGAGCGGCGTGAGCTCGGCGGTGAGGCGTTGGCGAAGATGCTTGGCGAAGGCATCGCTCGGCGCGATGGGAGCGTCCGGACGACGCAGAACGTGGAACGCGTCACCACCCACGATGTCGTCGGTCATGAGTCGTCCCCCTTTCGATCGGCGGTGTCGTGGATGGCAGCGGAGACCTGGCGAAAGGCTGCCTTGGCTCGTTGCAGCAGTGATTCGGTGGCGTGCACGCTGCGCTCCAACAGGTGCGCCACATCGGTGACCGGCAGGCCGTCGATGTAGCGCAGCGTCAGTGCGCTGCGATGCTCGGAACTCAGCTCGGCGAGCACCTCGTGGGTGTGCGTGGTGCTGATCGGCTGGTCGTTCGGGTCGGGCTCAACGTCGTCGCCGGCGATCAGTGTCAGCGCGCGGCGATGGCGGTCGACCCGACGCCAGTGGTCGATCAGCTTGTGCCGCGCCGTGCCGATCAACCAGCCGATGCTGATCTCACCCGCCGTGCCGGCACGCAACGCACTGGCGGCGGCCATGAACGCGTCGGCGGTCAGGTCTTCGGCCATCGCGCTGCTCTCGCATCTACGCACGAGATAGCCGTAGACCTGCGGCAATGCGCGGTCGTACAGCGCGAGCAGGTCGGCCGGCGGGTTGCCTGGAACAGTGACGGCGGTGTCACTCACGTCGGGAGAGCCCGTCTCGTGAATTGATCTGAGCCATGTTCCCTCCGTCGAACGGCGATCGCCGTTTCCGTCGCGACCGCCGAGATTCTTGCAGCGGCATCACGCCCGGCTACGCGCCTGTAGCACGTGCGGCCGACGTCACGGCCCGGCAACGCGTGGGCGAAACGTGCGCCCGACGTCACGCGTGGGCGCGGCGTGCGAGCCGGGTTCGGCGCAGCACCGGTCGCCTGCGCGTGGGCAAAACGTGCGCCCGACGTCACGGCCCGGCAACGCGTGGGCACGGCGTTCGAGCCGGGGTCGGCGCAGCACCGGTCGCCCGCGCGTGGGCGAAACGTGCGCCCGACGTCACGGCACGGCCACGCGCGCGCGAAACGAGCGTCCAGCGTCACGGGCTACATGCGCGTGGGTGAGGAGTGCGGCTGGTCGTCCCTGGCGTGACGAACAAGTGTTCGATACTGTGGTGACCCCATGGGGTTCAACAATCCAGCCATGCCCTGGCGAGAGCTCGAGCAGACGCTCTCCGGTCGCCGCCCCGATGGTCGCGCGCCGGGCAGCCCGAGCTGGAACGCGGGTGGCGACGGCCCGGCCTGGTCGCGCAAACGGCAACCGTTCGAGACGCCGGCCGACCTGACCGATCAGCAGCAGCGACCCCGCCCGGCCACGCCATATGCCGAGCTGCACTGCCAGTCCAACTTCTCGTTCCTGAGCGGCGCGTCGCATCCCGAGCAGCTCGCCGAGGAAGCCGCCAGACTCGGCCTGGAGGCACTCGCGCTGACCGACCAGAACGGGTTCTACGGCGTCGTCCGCTTCGCCGAGGCGGCCAAGGCGGTCGGCCTGCCGACGGTGTTCGGGGCCGAGATCACGCTCGGCATCACCCGCTACGAACCCGGCTTGCCCGACCCGCCTGGCCAGCACGTCGTGGTCCTGGCCGACGGACCGTCGGGCTACGGCCGCCTGGCGAAGGCGCTCAGCCTTGGGCAACTGGCGGGGGAGAAGGGCGCGCCACGGTTTGAAATCGACGAGCTCGCGGCGATCGGCACCGGTTCGTGGTGGGTGCTGACCGGGTGCCGCAACGGCATCGTCCCGGCCGCGCTCGTGCGCAACGGGCCGGCGGCAGCGACGCGTGAGCTGCAGCGGCTGATCTCGCTGTTCGGCCGTGACCGGGTGGTGATGGAGCTGTGGGACCATGGCGACCCGCTGGACTCGGCCCGCAACGACGCACTCGCCGAGATCGCCGCCCGCCACGACATCATGTGCATCGCGACCAACGACGTGCACTACGCCACACCTCAGCAACGTCGCCTCGCAACTGCGCTGTCGGCCGTTCGTGCCCGGCGCAGCCTGGAGGACATGAACCCGTGGCTGCCGGCCGGGGCGACCGCGCACCTCCGCAGCGGCGGCGAGCAATCGCGCCGCTTCGCCCGCTACCCAGGCGTGGTCGCGGCCGCAGCCGAGATCGGGCGGGCCGCGGCGTTCGACCTGTCACTCGTGGCCCCGAACCTGCCACCGTTCCCGTGCCCGACCGACAACCACGGGGTGCGCCTGACCGAGATGCAGTACCTGCGCCAGCTCGTCGAGGCCGGAGCGCTGCGCCGTTACGGACAACGTCCCGCGGCGCACGAGGACCTGTCGATCCGGGCGCGGGCCTGGCGCACGATCGACCATGAGTTGGAGGTGATCGAGCACCTCGGCTTCCCCGGCTACTTCTTGGTGGTCTGGGACATCGTCCGCTTCTGCGAGCAAGCCAACATCTTGTGCCAGGGGCGGGGTAGCGCGGCGAACAGCGCGGCCTGCTACGCGCTCGGCATCACCAAGGCCGACGCGGTGTCGCTCGGCCTGCTGTTCGAGCGCTTCTTGTCGCCCGAGCGCGACGGGCCGCCAGACATCGACATCGACATCGAGAGCGACCGCCGCGAAGAGGTCATCCAGTACGTGTACGAGCGCCACGGCCGCCACCACGCAGCACAGGTCGCCAACGTCATCACCTACCGCGCCCGCTCGGCCGTGCGTGACATGGCCAAAGCCCTCGGCTACGCGCCCGGTCAGCAGGACGCCTGGAGCAAGCAGATCGACGCGTGGAGCGGCGTGTCGGCGACCGCCCAGCAAGAGACGTCGATCCCACCCGCAGTGCTGGAGCTGGCCGCCGAGATCGAGGACGCGCCGCGCCACCTCGGCATCCACTCCGGCGGGATGGTGATCTGCGACCGGCCGGTCATCGAGGTCTGTCCGGTCGAGTGGGGACGGATGGAGAATCGAAGCGTCCTGCAGTGGGACAAGGACGACTGCGCCGCAGCCGGTCTGGTCAAGTTCGACCTGCTCGGGCTCGGCATGCTGAGCGCGCTGCACTACGCGATCGACCTGATCCGCGACCACCAGGGCTACGAGATCGACCTCGCCACCATCCCGCAGGAGGACGACGTCTACGCGATGTTGTGCCGCGCCGACACGGTCGGTGTGTTCCAGATCGAGAGCCGGGCACAGATGGCCACGCTGCCGCGGCTCAAGCCGCGAAAGTTCTACGACCTGGTGGTCGAGATCGCGCTGATCCGCCCCGGCCCGATCCAGGGTGGTTCCGTGCACCCATACATCCGCCGTCGCAACGGCCAGGAGCCGGTCACCTACCTGCACCCGCTGCTCGAGAACAGCCTCGGCAAGACGCTCGGTGTGCCGCTGTTCCAGGAGCAGTTGATGCAGATGGCCATCGACGTCGCCGGGTTCACGCCGGCCGAGGCCGACCAGCTGCGCCAGGCAATGGGTTCGAAGCGGTCCAAGGCGCGAATGGAGAAGTTGCGATTGCGATTGTTCGCAGGGATGGCCGAGCGCGGCATCGTCGGCGATGTCGCCGAGGAGCTGTTCGTGAAGATGTCGGCGTTCGCCAACTACGGCTTCCCCGAGTCGCACTCGGTGTCGTTCGCGTACCTCGTCTATGCGTCGTCATGGATCAAGTTCCACGAGCCGGCTGCGTTCTGCGCGGCGCTGCTGAACGCGCAGCCGATGGGTTTCTGGTCGCCACACTCGCTGGTGCAAGACGCCCGTCGTCACGGCGTGGTCACGCGCACGCCTGATCTCAATGCGTCGAAGGCCGTCGCGACGCTGCAACCCGACGCGCAGTCCGAGACCGGCCAGGCGGTGCGGATGGGCATCGGCGCGGTGCGCGGCATCGGCGCCGCGCTCGCCGAAGAGATCGACGCGCAGCGCGCCGCGGATGGCCCATATCGATCGATCGAGGACTTCGCCCGGCGGGTGCCGTCGTTGGACCTGGCCCAACTCGAAGCGCTCGCCACCGCAGGTGTGTTCACGGAGTGCTTCGACCTGGAACGGCGTGAGGCGCTGTGGTCGGTCGGCGCGGTCGCACAATCGCGGCCAGATCGCCTGGAAGGTGTGGTGACCGGCGCGACATCACCGCGCCTGCCGGGCATGGACTCGGTCGAGGAAGCCGTCGCCGATCTGTGGGCCACAGGGGTCACACCGACCGGGCATCCGACGATCTTCCTGCGCGACCAGCTCGACGCGCTCGGGGTGGTGACGTCGGTTGGGCTCTGGCAGTGCGAGCCGAAGTCGAAGGTCATCGTCGCCGGCCTCGTCACTCACCGCCAGCGGCCGATGACGGCGCAGGGCACGACGTTCATGAACCTCGAGGACGAGACCGGGCTGATGAACATCGTCTGCTCGAAGGGTTGCTGGGCCCGTCACCGTCGCGTGGCACGCGAGGCACCGGTGCTGCTGATCCGCGGTGTCCTCGAACGCAGCGAAGGCGTCATCAACATCGTCGCCGAGCAGATGACCCCCCTCCGCCTCCCCTCCAACGGAGTCACCACCAGCCGCGACTTCCGCTGACCACCCCACTTGTGTGAGCCTTTTGGTCGACCGCGAGCCTGATCCCTCACACGAATTGGCGGTCGCCCTCATCACGATGCCGCACCTCCATGTTGTGTGAGCACAGAGGTCGACCGCGAGCCTGATCCCTCACACAAATTCGTGGAGGGACTGAGGTCGCCGCGCGGGTTGACTGGCGACATGACCACAACCCGTCGCCCCATTGAGGCGATTGCACAGGGTCAGCACGGCTACTTCACGAGTCAGCAGGCGGCCGATGCCGGCCTGACTCGAGCCGTGCTTCGTCGCCGAGTCAACAGCGGCAACCTCGACAAGCTCATGGTCCGCACCTTCACTTCAGGGCTGCTCCCGCCGAACAGCATCGGCGCTCTTCGTGCGCTACTGCTCGACATCGGCGAGCCGGTGTGGGCGTGCGGTCCGACCGCTGCGGCGCTGCACGGCTTCGACGGTTTTCGTCTTTCCCCGCCGTATCACGTCGTGACCGAGCGCTCACGCAACGTCCGCCGACTCGGACACGTCGTGCACACGACCATCGACCTGCCGGTGATCGATCGCGAAGCAACCGCCGAAAGCCTTGCGGTGACGAGCCCGACCCGCACGATCATCGACCTCGCCAGATGGGCAACTGCCCCGCAGCTGACCGCAGCGCTCGACTCCGCGCTTCGCGACCGATTGACAACCGAGACGTTCCTGCATCGCCGGATCAACGCTCTAGGTGGGTCCGGCCGATATGGCATTCCACGGCTGCTTGCCATCGTCGAGGGCAACGAGATCACGCGCGGTGGCCACTCATGGCTCGAACGGCGGTTCCTCGAACTCATCGCAGCCGCTGGCCTTCCGCGACCGACAACGCAAGCGATCATCGCTTCGACGAACGACCGCCTGATCCGTGTCGATTGCCGCTTCGACTCGGGACTCGTTGTCGAGGTGCTGGGGTACCGGTGGCATCGCACGGCTGCGCAGATGCAGCGCGATGCCGAACGGATGAACCGGCTGATGTTGGACGGTCATCGCGTGCTCCAGTTCACCTATGCCCACGTTGCAGAGCAGCCCGAGTTCGTGACAGGCACGGTCGCCGAAGCGCTCGTCACCGCAAGACCCCACGACCCGACCAGCCGATCTGTGTGAGGGATCTGGTGCGCGGTCGACCAGATCGCTCACGCAAAACAATGCGCAGCAGACTTGCGGGTCTTTATGTGAGAGATCTGGTGCGCGGTCGACCAGATCGCTCACGCAAAATGATGCGCGAGCAGGGCGGGGCGTGGGTTAGACGTCGACGGTCCAAGGGATGGCGGGTGAGCCGCTGCGGAGGAACGCTCGAACATGTGTGGCAAGGGTGGCGGGGGCGGTGACGATCTCGCTCGCCGCGGCGTCGAGGTCGTCGAGGGTCCACCAGCGGAACTCGAAGACGCGCTCGGCGTTGAGTTGCTCCCAGGTGAACACCGGCTCGGGCTCGAAGCCGGACGGCACCCGCACTTCGTAGACCTGCTCGTGTTGTCCGTCGTACCTACCGTCGACGAACGGGATGACGTGCAGCCGGTTCCAGACGTGCGCGCCGATCGCCGGATCGCGCAGCCCGATCTCCTCGATCAACTCGCGCCGCAAGGCGTCGTGCGCCGACTCGCCCGGATCGATGCCTCCGCCGGGGAGCGCCCACCGCGTCCCGGTCGGGAACTCGAAGCGAACGAGCAGCACCCGGTCCACTTCGTCGATCACCAACGCACGCACGGCCTCGCGGATGCGCAACCCGTCGGCCCCAGTCACCGGCTCAGACTACGGCTGTGATGCGCAATATCTCGCGAGCATGGGAGCTCACGACCTGGTGGTCAAGGCGATGTCGTGGGCGCTGTGGCATCGAACGATCTGGGATCGTGACGCAGTCGAGAGCTTCCTCGCGTCCCGCAATCGACCTCGCCGGGCGCGCAAGAGCGACGTGCGCACCGAGCTGAACATCGGCATGAAGAGCGAGCAGAGCTGGTCATGAGACCCGTGTCTACAGAAACCTACGCACTACTAAACAAAACGTTAGTCACCTCTCGTCATTGTTAGACTTCCACGATGGATCCCCGCACCAACCCGTACAACCCGGGTGCCGGCCTGCGTCCAGCGGCTCTTGCCGGACGTGACGGTGACATCGAAAGCTTCGAGATCCTCGCCGATCGCGCGAGCCACTCGCTCGTGTCGCGGAGCATCATCTTCGCCGGGCTCCGAGGTGTCGGCAAGACAGTCCTCCTGGGCGAGCTCGCAGGGCGAGCGCTCGAGCGGGGCTGGCTGGTTGTGCAGGTGGAAGCCGAAGGCACGAGCACCGAGCACTTCAGCGCCGCACTTGCTGGCGAGCTTGCCAACGCAGTGCGCCGCCGCCGGAGCTGGCTGGAGCGGGCCAGCGACAAGGTCAAGGAAGCCTTGGGCTCGATCACCTCGTTTCAAGCCAAAGTTGGCGTTGTCGGCGTCAGCCTCGGAATCGATCGACTGCCTGGGCGAGCCGACAGTGGCCGCATCCAGTTCGACCTCGTGGATCTGGCCGAGGCCGTCGGTGCAGCGGCGAAGGAGGACACGATCGGCGCACTCATCCTCATCGATGAGATGCAAGAACTCACCGAAGAACAAATGTCGGCCGTCTGCCGATCATGCCACCGGGCCGGTCAACTCGGCTTGCCCTGGTTTGTCGTCGGCGGCGGCCTCCCGAACCTCCCTGCCAAACTGGCTGCGGCTGAGTCGTACGCGGAACGCCTCTTCGACTATCGCACGATCGATCGGCTTAGGCGGGACGACGCGATCTACGCTCTGACGGCACCCGCCGAGAAGCGTGATGTCGCATGGGACAACGATGCCATCGAGTTCGTCCTCGACGAGTCACGCGGCTACCCGTACTTCCTGCAGCAATTCGGCAAGACAGTGTGGGACGCGGCCGCAGGTCCCGACCACATCACACTCGCGGACGCCACATTCGGGATTGCGGAGGGCCAGCAGCAACTCGACGTGGGTTTCTACGCATCTCGGTGGGAACGAGCGACCAAGGCCGAACGCGAGTTCTTGCGGGCGATGGCCGCCGACGACGGAGAGCAATCCAAGATCGGGGACATCGCAGACCGACTCGGCAAGACAAGCTCGAAGGCCCTCGGCCCGGCTCGAGCGAACCTCATCAACAAGGGCATCATCTACGCGCCGGAGCACGGACTCATTGCCTACACAGTCCCCGGCATGGCTGACTTCGTCCGCCGGACCGACGACGGCGGTTGACGAACGTCGCCTCAACGGCTGCGCGCAACGGCCGGAGCGTCGGAGCGCAGTCGTCTTCGAGTTCGGATCGTCAGTCCTTGGGGGTGTCGTTGAGACCGTCGTTGAACTGGCGGTACATCTCGTAGACGTCCTTGCACTTCTGGCACACCGGTAGCTGCTTCGGATCCCGTGACGGCACCCACACGTGACCGCACAGCGCCTCGATCGGCGTGCCGTAGATGCGGGCTTCGAGCACCTTCGCGGTCGCGCTCTCACCAGGTTCGGTCTTGACGATGTGGGCGACAGCGGGTTCGCCGGTCTGCAGCTCTTCGTCGAGCAGCGGGATGGTCTCCGCGGGCAGGGTTTGGACCTGGGGCATGGTGACGGTCTCAGGCGCCGTAGGGATCGATGGCTTCGGGGTTGATGCCGTAGCGGCCGATCGCGTCCTTGACGACACCCGCATCGACCGAGCCCTCGGCGACCAGTGCCGCGAGCGTGGCGACGACGACGTGACCCATGTCGACCTCGAAATGATGGCGCAGCGCCTCGCGGGTGTCGGAGCGGCCCATGCCGTCGGTGCCGAGCGGTACGAACTGCCGGCCGGGCACGAAGCGGGCGACCTGCTCGGGCACGATCTTCATGAAGTCGGTCGCGGCGATGATCGGTCCGGCCGTCGAGCCGAGCAACGACGCGACGATGGGTGTTTTGGCCTCGAGATGCGGGTGCAGCCGGTTCCACCGCTCGGTGGCCAAGCCGTCCTCGCGCAGCGACTTGTACGACGTCGCCGACCACAGCTCGCACGCCACGCCGTAGTGCGTCGACAACTCGTCGGCCGCCTGGCGCACCGCGCCCTGCGCCGAGCCGGAGAACAGCAGCGTCGCCCGCGGCGCGCCCTCGGCACTGTCGGCCGGGGCGTCCCGCCACTTGTAGAGGCCGCGAACGATCTCGGCATCGATGCCGTCGCGCTCGGGCGAGGCCGGCATCGGGTAGTTCTCGTTGTACAGCGTGAGGTAGTAGAAGACGTCGCTGCTCGGGCTGTCCACCCCTCCGGCGGGGCCGTACATCCGGAAGAGACCGTGTCGAACGATGGCCGCGACCTCGTACGCGAACGCCGGGTCGTAGGCCTGGCACGCCGGGATCGTGCTGGCGAGCACGAGACTGTGGCCGTCCTGGTGCTGCAGGCCCTCGCCGAGCAGCGTCGTGCGGCCCGCCGTCGCGCCGAGCAGGAAGCCTTTGGCGCGGCTGTCGGCGGCCTGCCAGATGAGGTCACCGACACGCTGGAATCCGAACATCGAATAGAACGTGTAGAACGGCACCATCGGCACGCCACGATGCGCGTACGACGTGCCGGCGGCAATGAAACTGGCTAGCGAGCCGGCTTCGGTGATGCCTTCCTCCAGGATCTGGCCGTCGCTGGATTCGGCGTAGGACAGCAACAGGTCGTGGTCCACCGGCTCGTACTTCTGTCCCTGCGACGCGTAGATCTTCAATTCGCGGAACAGCGCGTCCATGCCGAACGTGCGCGCTTCGTCGGGCACGATCGGTACGACGCGGTCGCCGAACTTGTCGTCGCGAGCCAGGCTGCGCAGAAGGCGGGTGAAGCCCATCGTGGTGCTGACCGACTGCGTTCCCGAGCCGCTGCGCAGCTCTTCGAACACCTGCGGATCGGGCATCTCGATCGGGCGACGCACGCGGGTGGTGCGCTTGGGGATGCTGCCGCCGAGAGCGCGGCGGCGCTCCATCATGTACTGGTACTCGACGCTGTCCTCGGCCGGACGGAAGTACGGCATGTTGTCGTTCTCGAATGCGCTGTCCGGGATCTCGTCCTGCAAGAACAGGCGGTCGCGCAACAGGCGCAGCTGATCGGCGTTGAGCTTCTTGATCTGGTGCGTGGCGTTGCGGCCCTCGACCGCGGGACCGAGCGTCCAACCCTTGATGGTCTTGCACAGGATGACCGTGGGAGCGCCGGTGCCGAGGTTGTCGGTGGCGGCCTTGTACGCGGCGTACAGCTTGCGGTAGTCGTGGCCGCCGCGGGGCAGGTTGCGCAGATCGTCGTCGTTCAGGTGCGACACCATCTGGCGCAGGCGAGGATCCGGACCGAAGAAGTTCTCGCGGATGAAGTTGCCGTCCTCGACCGAGTAGCGCTGGAACTCGCCGTCGACGGTGGTGTTCATCTTGTTCAGCAGCACGCCGTCTTTGTCTTTGGCGAGCAGGTCGTCCCAGCGCGAACCCCAGATGACCTTGATGACGTTCCAGCCGGCGCCGCGGAACGTGGCCTCGAGCTCTTGGATCACCTTGCCGTTGCCGCGCACCGGACCGTCGAGGCGCTGCAGGTTGCAGTTGACGACGAAGATCAGGTTGTCGAGCCGTTCGCGACTGGCCAGCGAGATGGACCCCAGCGTCTCGGGCTCGTCGCACTCACCGTCGCCCAGGAACGCCCACACGCGGCTCTGGCTGGTGTCGTCGAGATGACGGTTGTGCAAGTAGCGGTTGAAGCGGGCGTGGTAGAGCGCGGTGAGTGGCCCGAGGCCCATGCTGACCGTGGGAAACTCCCAGAACTCGGGCATCAGCCGCGGGTGCGGGTAGCTGGACAGGCCGTGGCCCTCTCGCCCGATCTCGCGGCGGAAGTGGTCGAGGTCGTCCTCGGTGAGGCGGCCTTCCAGGTAGGCGCGGGCGTAGATGCCGGGCGCGGCGTGACCCTGGAAGTAGACGTGGTCGCCTGCCAGGCCATCGTCCTTGCCGCGGAAGAAGTGGTTGAACCCGGTCTCGTACAACGCTGCGCTACTCGCGAATGTGGAGAGGTGACCGCCGATGCCGTCGGCGTACTTGTTCGCCTTGACCACCATGACGGCAGCGTTCCAGCGGATGTAGGCGCGCACACGCTGCTCGAGGTAGCTGTCGCCGGGGAACCACGGCTCCTGCTCGCGCGGGATGGTGTTGACGTAGGGCGTGCTGACGGTGGCCGGGAACGGCACC
>JANNZY010000136.1:0-7974 GCA_031410915.1 Actinomycetes bacterium | reverse complement strand
TCCGCCTTCGCCTCCATCTCGGCCATGATCTCCTCGTAGTTCGTCACCTTCGTGAGCTCGCCGGTTTCTTCGTCCTCGACATACTTGCGGTGGAAGAACTCATCCAGCGCGTGCACGGTCGGGATGGAGTCGAAGTTGTGCTCTTTGGGCGGGTTGGACGTCATCCACTCGAGGCTGCGCGCGTCCCACGGATCTCCGGGCGCCATGGCGCCCTTCTTGTGGGTGTACACGACGTTGATCATGAACATCAAGATGCCGACGGCGAGCACGAACGAACCAATGGTTGCGACCAGGTTCCAGAAAGCGAAGTTGAAAAGGCCGTCGCCAGCACGTGCATCAGTCCAGATCACCATGCGTCGCGGCTGACCCTGGAGGCCGAGGATGTGCATCGGGCCGAACGTGAGGTTCATGCCGATGACCATCAACCAGAAGTTCCACTTGCCGAGACGCTCGCTGAGCATCTTGCCGAACACCTTCGGCCACCAGTAGTAGAAGCCGGCGAAGAGACCGAACACGGCGCCGCCGAAGAGTACGTAGTGGAAGTGGGCGACGACGTAGTAGGTGTCGGTCTGCTGGGTGTCCGACGGCGAGACCGAGTGGGTCACGCCGGAGAGGCCGCCGATGGTGAACTCGATGATGAGTCCGATGGCGAACATCATCGCGGTCGTGAACCTCAACTTGCCGCCCCACAACGTCATCGTCCAGTTCACGATCTTCACGCCGGTCGGCAGTGCGATGGCCATCGTGGCCACCGAGAACACAGCGACGCTGATCGGGCCGAGGCCGCTGGCGAACATGTGGTGGGCCCACACGCCCCAACCGAGGAAACCGATGGCCGCGCCGGAGAAGACGACGAACTTGTAGCCGAACAGTGGCTTTCGACTGAACACCGGCAGCACCTCGCTGACGATGCCGAACGAAGGCAGGATCAGGATGTAGACCTCCGGATGGCCGAAGATCCAGAACAGGTGCTGCCAGAGCAATGGATCGGCACCCTTGTCCACGTCGAAGAACGTCGCTCCGAAGTTGCGCTGGAAGGTGAGCAGGAACAGCGCGACGGTGATGACCGGGATCGCGAAGAGCAGCAGGAACTGCACGACCAGGATCATCCAGCTGAAGATGGGCATCTTCATCAGGCTCATGCCCGGCGCACGCATGTTGAGGATGGTGACGATCAGGTTGATCGCGCCGGTCAGCGACGCGATGCCCGTGATCTGCAGACCGAGCGCCCAGAAGTCCACGCCATGGCTCGGCGAGAACGCACTGCCCGTGTTCGGCGCGTAGGCGAACCAGCCGGAGTCCGCCGCGCCGCCGAGGAACCAGGACGTGTTCAGGAACACGCCGCCGGCGAGGAAGCACCAGAAGCCGAATGCATTGAGGCGTGGGAACGCGACGTCGCGAGCGCCGATCTGCAACGGGATGAGGTAGTTCGCGAACGCAGCCGCCATCGGCATGACGAAGAGGAACACCATCGTCGTCGCGTGCATGGTGAACATCTGGTTGTAGGCGCTGGCGCTGAGCACCTTGTTGTCGCCGGCCGCCAGTTGCAGTCGGATCAACAGCGCTTCGACTCCACCGATGATGAAGAACGTGAAGGCGGCGACGCCGTACATGATGCCGAGCTTTTTGTGATCGACCGTGAAGACCCAGCTGCGCCAACCCGTGGTGGACACGGGTCGGCGGAAGACACCGAGCGAGGACGTAGGGGTGACAAGTGCTGTGCCGCCGCGAGCGAGCACGGGAGTTGGGCGTTCGGCAATGGCCATCGAAGGGCTCCTTACTTCCGCTCAGCGAGATAGGCGACGATGACGTCGAGTTGGTCCTCGGCGAGACCCAGGTTGGGCATGCCTCGGTACTTCTCGTCGGTGGGACCCAGCTTGTCCGGGTTGGCGTACATCGGCTTCTTGGCCGGTGCGTTGCGGATCCATTCTCGCAGTTCCACAGTGTTCAGGCACTGTGGTGTGACACCTTCGAGATAGATCGCGCTGAACTCGCTCGGCGACGCGTCGTGGAGCCGCTTCTTGCAATCGTCGGTCAGCAGATCGAACGAGGCGCCGGCGAATCGAGTGCGGGTCATCAGGTTCGTCAGGTTCGGAGCCGCACCGGCGTACACGCGCTGATCGGGGCGGGCGATGATCGGGTTGCCGTCGGCGTCGACCAGGCCGTTGACCTGGTGGCACGACGCGCAGTTGGCCGCGAACGCGGCCTCGCCCGCCGCAGCCATCGAGTCGGCCTCGGGCGCCTGGTACGCCTCGAGCTGGTTGGTCTTCCAGGTCTCGAAGCTGGTCGGGTCCAGGGCGACGGCATCCATGCGCATGTATGCATGGGACAGACCGCAGAACTCGGTGCACTGACCGGCGTAGACGCCCGGCTGATCGGCTTCCATCCGCAGCGTGTGGACACGCCCAGGCACGGCATCGCGCTTGCCGTTCAGCGCAGGGATCCAGAACGAGTGGATCACGTCGCGGCTGGAGATGCGCAGCAGCACCTTCGTGTCGGCCGGGAAGACGATCTCACCGCTCGTGACGATGGGCTCGGTGACACCGCCGCAACCGTCCTGCACGGGGTAGTCGTACTCCCACCACCACTGCTGGCCGGTGACGTTGATGATGCACTGCGTGTCGCTGGTCTTGGCCAGGTCGAGCAACGTGGTGACCGTCGGAATGCCGATGATGACGAGGATGATGGCCGGAGCGATGGTCAGCGCGATCTCGAGGGCCGGCTTGCCGTGGGTCTGCTTGGGGATTGCCTGGCCTCGGTCCCTGAACTTGAGGACGCAGTAGATGACGGCTGCGGTAACGATGACCAGCACTGCGCCGGCGATGTAGAACGGAAGGCGCTGCAGGTCGTCGATCTTGCGCGAGTTCTCGCCCTTGGGCTGCCACGTGTCCTGCGGCGCGTCTTTCGCACAGCTGCTCAGCAACGTGAGTGCGGCGACGGCACCGACCGGCAGCGCAAGACGGGCGCGCAGGCTGCGACGGGGGGTTGTCATCGATTCTCCTGGCTGGTCGTTCACGGGACCTCGATCTCCAGTTCGGCACCATCGACGCCCGGGACACTGAAGGTGTACGGCTCGTCCGATGCGAACGACGGCCGTGGGGGCTTGACGATGATGAACTGGCTGCCGTCCTCGTCGACGAGCTGCGTGCACTCGACGTCGGCGACGGTGCGCTCGTCCGCAGTGCCGGCGTTGAGCACTTCCTTGCCGAGCTCGACGAGGAGACGACGCTTGCCGTCGTCTTTGTTGGTGAACTTGACGTAGGAGTCGAGTGAGCGCGGCAGCGTGACCTTGTCCGGGCTGCCATTGACCCCGATGACCTTGGCTCGCAGCTGACCGTTCTCGAGGATGATCTCGGCAGCCAGGTTGGCCTTGGCCGAAATGGCACGCGAGCCGTGCGCGTCGGCTTCGGACGGTTCGGCCGTGCAGGTCTCCTCGGTCAGCAGCTCATGCTTTTCGATCGTGCGCCCGCCGTCGATGGCACTGGCGACACCGGCCCCGACGAGGCCGACGGCACCGAGGACACAGAGCACGGCGACGAGCGAGCGGGCAACGTTGCGCTTGGCGGCGATCAACGTGCCGAACGCGAGCACACCGGAGGCGATGAGGCCGAACGCGATGGCACCACCCGTCTTGGGCAGCCAGAGCATGATGCGTGAGAAGGAGAAGATCACGACGCCGAGGCCGACAGCACCGAGCACCGGCAGTTCCAGCGGATGCAGGATGCGGCGGCGGATGCTGGCGTTGTACTGCGCGTCGCCAGAGGCGCGATCGCTCCAGGACTGCACCATCCACTCCATCGCAGCGATGAAGACGACGATGACGGCCATCCAAGTGATGGCTCGACCGACGACCAGGCCGACCGGAACGAGCGCTGCACCGAGACCCCCGACGAGTGGCCACAGACTGGCGGCGGGTATCCTGGCGGCGGCCGAGGACGACTCGATGCCGGCCGTGTCCATCGCCGAGACGTTGCTGTCGCGGACCCAGAAGTTGAACCCCGTGAGACCGATGAAGGCGATCGTCGCGGCGATCAGACCGAGTGTGCCGAGCGTGCTGCTGTCCTGGCTGATCGCGTAGACGAGGGTGCCCGTGAGCGCCAGTGTGGTGCCGCCGAGGAAGAGTTTGGATCCAGTGGTGAACATGTGCGGTTACCTGCTCACTTCGTGACGTAGACGACGAACCACAGCATGCAGAATGCGGCGGTGGCGAAGTACCAGTAGATGGCGTGGGCGGTGACGATCTCGCGCTCGGTCGTGCGACCACCGAGATAGCGGAAGGCGGTGATGAACGCAAACACCACGCCGACGATGACGAACACGAGGAACGTGCCGGTGATGGCGTAGAACATCACGCCGTACGCACCGCCGTCACGGATGGGCAGCTCCATCTGGGCGTAGACGGCGGCTTGGGCGTTGATGACCGCGAGGCCCATGAGTCCGACGAGCAGCAGTGCGATACCGGTGTGCGAGCGGTCGTCACGGCGAGCTGAGTAGACCGCCCACTGGGCGAAGATGCACGCCGCCACGAAGCTGAACAACATGATGTTGCTGGCGACCTCGGGGATGGCTGTGCCTTTCGGCAACCACGGTTGGCCGGCCGCCCGAGCATCGTCGCGGAAGCGCAGCCACAGCGCAAGCATGCCGCCCATCAGCGTGGCCCCGCCGGCACATGCGAGCGCGGTGCCGATGAAGAGCTGGCGCTTCGGCGCAGCGGGCGGCGCCGGAGGGAGGGCGAGCATCAGGAGACCTCCGTCGGAGTCTTGAGATCGAGCAGGGGTTCAGCCGACGCGACGGTGTGCAGCACGCTGAAGTTCTCGATCGGCGGCGGCGACGATGTGGCCCACTCGAGCGTCTGTGCGTCCCACGGGTCGTCGCCCGCGAGCTTGCCCTTCCGGAAGCTGCTCATCGCCAGACCGGCGAAGGCGAGCAGCGTCAGCAGCATCAGGCCATGACCGACGGTCGCCAGCGTGTTCCACAGCTTCGGCTCGCCGCCGTAGCTGAACGAGACCTGACCGGCGGGCTGATCGGCGAAGCCGGCGATGTAGTACGGCAGCGACGCCAAGATGGTGGCGAGCACGCCGAGCAGCGCCAGCGGGCCGACCTTTTTGTCGTCCATCGCGCGGCCCCACAGCTTCGGGCCCCAGTAGGTGATGCCACCGAGCGCGGACAGCACTGCGCCGTAGGCGACGTAGACGTAGGCACCCTCTTCGAAGACCGTGCCCTGCAGACCGAGATCGACGACGCCGTAGAGCAGACCGCCGGCCATCCCGACCAGGATCATGCCGAGGCCGAAGAAGCCGAAGACGAACGGGGCGTTGACCTTCGGACGGCCGCCTTTGAACGCGAGGGGAGCGAGCAGCAGCACGATGACCGCGCCGAGCACCGGCAGGCCGACGAAGAACGCGTAGTTCAGCAGGTGGCCGAGCTTGTCCCAGAACAAGTCGCCGAGGTACAGCTTGCTGCCGGTCCACGGCAGTTCGAACGAGCTCTGTGTGACACCGGCGAACGCTGCGACACCGACGAGTCCAAGACCGACGAGCACGATCTGGCGCATCGGCATCCGGCTGTGGGCCGTGACCGGGATCAGCTCGGCGGCGAGACCGATGGCAGGCAGGACGTACACGTACGTGGCGGGCTGGGTCAGCGAGAACCCGAGATAGCCCAGGATTCCGTAGTTGCCGCCGAACGGTGTGCGGTTGTAGCGATAGCTGACGTACAGGTAGATGGTGGCTCCGATGGCCACGGGCAGCATCAGGATCAGGCCGAGCGCGCTGACGAGCACCGACCAGGAGAACAACGGGACGCGGCGCATGTTCATGCCCGGTGCCCGGGTGGTGAGCACCGTGGTGGCCAGCGACAGCGCGACCAGGAAGAGCCCACCGACCATCACCCCGAACGAGGAGATGAACAGAGCGACGTAGTTGGATGCGCCCCCGCCGGGTCCACCGTTGGCCGAGATCGAGATGACGACCAGCACCATGCCGAAGAACCAGGCCCAGAATCCGGCCGCAGCGAGGCGGGGCAACGCCAGCGAGCGAGCGCCGAGTTGCAGCGGAACGATGGCGACAGCCAGGCCGAGCATCAACGGCACGACGACGAAGAACGAGAGGCCGACGCGGAAGATCGAGAAGAGCTGACCGAGGCTGCTGGCATCGAGCGACACGGAGTCGGTGTCGACGCGCTCGAACCCGAGCAACCCGCCGACGACGGCGATGCCACCGAGCGCGAGCAGGCCGAGCACGACCATCATCCGCCCGAGGCGCTTGTGATCGCTGGTGGTGATCCACGCGCCGACGGCAGCCACCGACCCACTCGTGCTCGTCGCCGTGGTCGTGGTGGGTGCTGTGTCAATTGTTGTCATGGGCAACAGCTCATTTCGAGACACCGCGTGGTGGTGCGCGTCGGACCGCCGAAGCGGCTGCGAATCGGTTCCGTTTCGGATCCGACATTACCCACAGCCACGGTCCGGGACCGAAATCATCGCCAACGAGCCGAGGAGACAACTGTCTCGTCGGCCGCATCAGAACCCGTTGCGAACGAGCACGTCGAGCGTCAGCACTCCGAACAGCAACGTGACGTAGCTGATGCTGTAACCGAACAGCCGCATCGCCTTCTGCGGGGCTGGATCGGCGCCGAGCGCCGCGGTCCCGTAGATGAACAGCGCGCCGAGCACGGCGGCACCGACGATGTAGATCACGCCGAGGTCGGCGACGGGAGCGAGCACGAGGGTGCTCACGACCATGACGATCGTGTACGCCAGCATCTGGCGCACGACCTGGCGCATCGGTGCCACCGCCGGCAGCATCGGCACGTCGGCGGCGCGATAGTCGTCGATGTGGCGGATCGCCAGCGCCCAGAAGTGTGGCGGGGTCCACAGGAACATCACGGCGAAGAGCAACACCGGGGCCCATGTGACGTCGTTGCGCACCGCAGCCCAGCCGACGAGCACCGGCACCGCGCCGGCTGCGCCGCCGATGACGATGTTCTGGCGGCTCGTGCGTTTCAGCCACAGCGTGTAGACGAAGACGTAGAACAGAGCCGCGGCCAACGCCAACACGGCCGAGAGCAGGTTTGCCCCGATCCACAGCACAGCGAACGCGAGCGCTTCGAGTGCCACCGCGAACACGAGCGCGTGGCCCGGGTCGATCAGGCCGGTGACGAGCGGGCGGCCCTGCGTCCGGACCATCAGCCGGTCGATGTCGCGGTCGACGTACATGTTGATGGCATTCGCACCACCAGCGGCCAGGATGCCGCCGAGCAGCGTGACGAGGACCAGGGTCGTGGCCGGCCAGCCGCGCTCGGCCATCACCATCGTCGGCACGGTGGTGATGAGGAGCAGTTCGATGATCCGCGGCTTGGTGAGTGCGACGTATCCGCCGATCACCGTCTTCGGCGTGCGGCGTGTGCCGTGACCGAGTCCGCTCGGCGCGAGCCGCGACGGAACGAGTGGACGGGATCCGACGGACATCGCTCGCCATCGTAGGTGCCTGCGGTGAAGGTTCCCAAGGGCAGCCTCGATGACCTGTGTGCGATTCGTCATCTCGTCGGCGAGAATGTGGCGAATGCCGAGCGCTCCATCGCCCATCGTCGTCGACCGCCCGGAGACGGACGACGTCGTCGCGCCAGACACACCGTGGATCGTGCTTGTCTGGAACGACCCGATCAACCTGATGAGCTACGTCACCTACGTGTTCCAGAAGTTGTTCGGCTACTCGCTCGAGAAGGCCACCGAGTTGATGCTCGATGTGCACCAGAAAGGCCGGGCCGTGGTGGCCAACGGCACGCGGGAGAAGGCCGAATTGGACGTCTTTCGGCTGCACGAGCACGGGTTGTGGGCAACCATGCAGCGAGACGGCGCGTAGGGTCGCCGGCCATGGCCAAACCGAGACCCCCGATCGAGCGCCTCGGCGCGTCGTTTCGGATCAACCTCGACGAGGAGGAGCGCGAGCTCATCGGGCGGCTGATGGGCGAGGG
>JANNZY010000135.1:0-22082 GCA_031410915.1 Actinomycetes bacterium | reverse complement strand
ACCACCCCGCCCCCGCCCCCCGCCCCCACCTATTATTACCCGGCTCGCTTGGCGTCCGTTTCCAATCACCCCGGCCTGCACCCCGCCCCCGCGCGCCGCCGGAGAGCTGCCGCCGTCGCTCGACGTCGCAGCGCTGCCCATCTGGGCGGCGCGCCGAGTGGTGACGATCCCGCCGGGAACCATGCTGGGCTACCTCGAATCCGAGTGGCGCGACGCGATCGTCGTCGTGACCTCGGGCGACGTCGTGCTGGAGGGTCGGCTCGGCGGCGCGCTGTGGCTGACCCGCGGCGACATGTTCTGGTTCGACGGCATCCAGGTCCATCGAATCCACAACCACGGGCTGGATTCCGCCGTGCTGGCCGCGGTGTCTCGCCGCTTCAGCCGGACCATGAGCCTGCACCTCGATGAGAAGGAAGACGACGATGACGATCACAACATCTCGTGAACGGCCCGGTACCAGCATCGCATCCAACGTGGGTCATGGCCCGGAACCTGTGTTGCACCCCTGCTCTAGGCTGGCCCACATGACCTCCAGTGCAACCGAACGTCGGACCAGCCGACTGGATCCAGACGCCAGCCCGGACGGCGATGTCAGTGACCAGCTCGAGAGGTACCGCCGCGAGCTGACGGCGTACTGCTATCGAATGCTCGGCTCCGGGTTCGAGGCGGAAGACGCTGTGCAGGAGACGATGGTCCGGGCGTGGAAGAACCTCGATCGGTTCGAGGGTCGCTCCGCGCTGCGTTCGTGGCTGTATCGCATCGCCACGAACGTCTGTCTGGACATGCATCGCGGGCCCCAGCGTCGGGCCCGGCCGATGGATCTCGGCCCGTCGTCGCGGGCCGATTCCGCTCTGGATCCGGGCACCGCCGAGCACGCGTGGGTCCAGCCGATCGCCAACGCGAAGGTGATCGCGTCCGATGGTGATCCGGCCGAGGTCGCTGCCGTCCGCGAGTCGGTTCGCCTCGCGTTCGTGGCTGCGCTGCAGCATCTGCCGCCGAAGCAGCGCGCGGTGCTGATCCTGCGAGATGTGTTGCACTGGCACGCCGACGAGGTTGCCGAGCTGCTCGGCACCAGCGTGGCCTCGGCCAACAGCGCACTCCAGCGCGCTCGCGCGTCCCTCGCGATCGACCCGGTCGGCGACTCGACGGTCAGCTCGCTCGACCCGGGTCAGCAGGCGCTGATGGACCGGTACGTCGACGCGTTCGAGCGCTACGACATCGAGCAGCTGGTCGCGATCCTGCGCGACGACGCTGTCATGTCGATGCCGCCGTTCGAGCTGTGGTTGCAGGGCCCCGATCAGATCGCGGCGTTTTTCGTCGGCCACGGTGCGGGCTGTCGCGGCTCACGCCTGGTTCGAACCGAGGCGAATGGTCGCGTCGCATTCGGTTCGTACAAGATCGATCCGGCTGGCGGGCACGCGCCGTGGGGCCTGCAAGTCCTCGAGGTTGCCGACGGCAAGATCGTCGGCCTGCACTGCTTCATCGACGCGGCGCTGTTCCCCGAGTTCGGCCTGCCCACTCACCTGTAACCTCGGCGCGATGGGCAACCTGTCGCAACACGGCCGAGAGATGACAGACGTGATCACCGAGCTGCGGGCCAAGCGCAGTGGCGACGCCGACTGGGCGCACGGTCGTACGTTCGGCATGGTCTACGACGGCGGCCAGAGCGTGCACGACGTGGCCGAGCAGGCTGCGCTGCTGTTCCTGGACGACAACGCACTGAACACGAAAGCGTTCCCGTCGCTCGCGTCGATCCAGGCGGATGTGGTTGGGTGGACCGCGGCCCTGCTGCACGGAGGCCCGTCCGTCGCGGGCTTCCTGACCAGCGGGGGCACCGAGAGCATCCTCTGCGCGGTACTCGCCGCGCGAGAGCGCGGGCGCGACGAACGCGGCGTCACCGCACCGGAGATGGTCCTCGCCGAGAGCGCACACGCTGCGTTCCACAAAGCTGCCCACCTGTTCGGCGTCACGACGCGCACGACCCCGGTCCTCGCCGATTGGACCGCCGATGTCGACGCAATGGCGGCCGCCGTGAACGAGAACACGGTGCTCGTCGTCGGATCTGCGCCGCAGTACCCGCAAGGCGTGGTGGACCCGATCCCCGCCATCGCCGCGCTGGCCGCAACGGTCGGCGCGAGCTGCCATGTCGACGCGTGCATGGGCGGGTTCGTGCTCCCGTTTGCAGAGATGCTCGGTCGCCCGATCCCCATGTGGGACTTCCGGGTCGAGGGCATCACATCCGTCTCCGCCGACATCCACAAGCTCGGCTACGCGCCGAAGGGTGTGTCCGTCGTCCTCTACGCGAACAAGCGATTGCGCGCCCATCAGACCTTCGTGTTCGACGGCTGGCTCGGTGGGATGTACGGCTCGCCGAACCTGCAGGGCACGCGTGCCGGAATGCCGATGGCCGCAGCGTGGGCGGTGATGAGCCATCTCGGCGTGGATGGCTACGTCGAACGCACGCTGGCCACGCTTGACACCGCCGACCGGATGCGGGCGGCGATCCAGTCCACCGATGGACTGCGCGTCTTGGGCCAGGGTGGTCTGCACCTCGTCGCGATGGCGTCCGACCCGGCTTCGGCCGAGCCGATCGACGTCTTCGCCCTCGGCGACGCATTGCTGTCTCGCGGCTGGGTCCACGATCGCCAGAACCCACCCGAGTCATTGCACTCCACCGTGTCGTTCGGCAACGCCGCGGTGATCGACCAGTACCTGGCCGCATTGGCGGACAGCATCGCCGAAGTCCGCGGCCACCGCACCGACGACCGGTCCACCACCTACGCCACCCTCGAGTAGTCCGCCCCCACGCGCTGTCAGAGCGTGCGACCCGCGCAACGCACCACACACGCGACGCCAGAACCTGACGAGGATGACACGGACCACACACGCCCGGTTGCAACGTGCTGGCGGACACCCCACACGCGTGAGCAAACCGTCCGGCCCAGCGCACAACCCGACCACACGTGGGCGACACGTGACACCGGCGACACAGACCGCACACGCGTGGAGACAACGTTGCGACGGTCCACACGCTGCACGCGCGTGGGGGGAACGTGTTGCCCTGAGCCCGACCCGCCCACGCGTGGGGGGACCGTGTCTTCGGCCAGGCGACCGAGGCGCATGCACCTGCGCGCTACCGTCGCTCGGATGAGTGCACGCACGATCGAACGGGTGACGGCTTGGGCCGTGCACTTGCTGAACGCCGAAGGGCCGTATCGCATGTCGGGCGACCGTGTCACGACGGGCATGGACGTGACGTACGTGCGCATGATCGCCGATGACGGCACGGTCGGCATCGGCGAGACGGGCACGACGGGCGTGACCTACGACGCCGCGTTCCCGGGCGGCCAACACGCCGCGCTCGACGTCATCGCGCCGGCGGTGCTCGGCCTCAACCCGCAGTCGCCGGCGGCCGTCGCGCGGGCGATGAACGCCGCGCTGACCGGCCACGCCTACACCAAGGCCGGCATCGACATGGCTTGTTGGGACCTCGCCGCTCGCCTCGCGGACGTGCCGCTGTGGGCACTGCTCGGTGGCAGCGGACCCGAGCCGACCGCGCTCTACCGACCCGTCCAGGGCCCGACACCCGAGGAAGCGGCGATCAAGGCCGTCGCCCGTCTCGACCAGGGATACGAACGACTGCAGGTGAAGGTCGGCGACGACCCGCTCGTCGATGCCGCGCGGGTGCTGGCCGTTCGCGACGCAGTCGGACCCGGCATCACCATCTTCGCCGACGCCAACTGTGGCTTCCTGCTTCGTGACGCCCGCACATTCGTGCGCGCGCTCGGCGCGGGCGGTGCCGGCGTCGTGCTCGAGCAGCCGTGTGCGACCATCGACGACTGCGTCGCACTGCGCACCGTGTGGGGCGGGCCGATGGTGCTCGACGAGAACATCGTGTCGCTGGCCGCGCTGCTCGCCGCGCATCGCGCCGGCGTAGCGGACGGCATCACCGTCAAGCTCACTCGCGTCGGCGGGGTGACTCCTGCTCGCCTGATCCGCGACGTCGCCGTCGAGCTCGGCATCGGCGTCACGGTGGAGGATGCCGCCGGCGGCAATCTGATCCAGATGGCGTTCGCCCACCTCAACGCGTCGACACCCGCTCGCCACCGGGTCCACACGTGCGACTTCGGCAACTGGGTCACCTCGTCGCCGGTGAACGGACCGGAGACCCGCTTCGGCCCCGTGATTCGGCCGCAGGGCGACGAGGCCGGACTGGCCATGGCGCTCGACGAAACCCAACTGGGCGAGCCGATCTTCGACGTCACCCGATCCTGACCGAGCGACGGCTGGTAGAACCGACGGCGTGAACACACCCATCGAACTGCGCAGCGACAATGCGGCTGGTGCAGCGCCCGAGATCATCGACGCGATCAGCGCGGCCAACGTCGGCTCCGCGCTCGCCTACGGCGACGACGCCTGGACGGCGCGACTCACCGACACGGTACGCGAGGTCTTCGAGCATGCTGACGCCGCCATCTTCCCGGTCATCAGCGGCACCGCGGCCAACAGCCTGGCGCTGGCTGCGATGTGCCCGTCCTGGGGTGCGGTGCTGTGCCACGAGACGGCGCACATCCTGCAGAGCGAGTGTGGCGCAACGTCCATGTTCGGGGGCGGTGTGGTGATGCGCGGCATGCCCGGCGAGGGGTACCTCGTGCAACCCGAGTCCGTCGAGCGGGCCTTCGACGCCACTCGTTGGGGCGACAACCATCACTCACAACCTCGCGTGCTGTCGCTGACCGTGCCCACCGACTTCGGCACGGTGTACACGCCCGACCAGATCGGCGCGCTGTCCGCGTTGGCCCGGCGGCGAGACCTTCGAGTCCATGTCGATGGTGCTCGCCTGGCGAACGCGATCGCGGCCAATGCGTGCACACCCGCCGACATCACCTGGCGCGTTGGCGTCGACGCGTTCTCCCTCGGAGCCATGAAGAACGGGTCGTTGAGCACGGATGCCATCGTCACGTTCGACCCGGCGATCGCCGCCGAGCTGCACTACCACACGAAGCGATCCGGGCATGTTGCGTCGAAGATGCGCTTCCAGTCCGTGCAGCTGCAGGCGTATCTCACCGACGGGCTGTGGCTGCGGCTGGCAGGCATCGCCAACTCGACGATGTCGAAGCTGGCCACGGGATTGGGCGAGCTCGGCGTGGAGTTGGCCAACCAGCCCGATGTCAACATGCTGTTCGTGCGCGTTGACGATGAACTGGCTACGCGACTCGAGGACTCCGGACTGCTGTTCTACCGGATGGGCCGCAACCTCATTCGTTTCGTGACCAGCTTCCAGACCACCGACGCGGAGGTCGACGAAACGCTGGCGCGGATCAGGTCCGCTACACGCCCGTGAGTGCGGCGGTCTTCTCGCGAACCGCGTCGACGAACGGGCTCCAGAGGAACCATCGCGGGATCGCGTTCACGAGTCGAGCCGGGCCCAGGACGACAATGGAATCGCACGCCACGGCGCGCTGCCACCCCACGTGTCCGCTGAAGACCTCGGCGAGTGCCGCAGTGGTGCAGGAGATGACGATGTCGGAGTCGAAGCCGGGATAGAAGTGGCACACCGAGACGTCGCCGCGGTCGGCCACAATCCAGAACGACCGGCGATCGGGAGCCGTGTGATCGAACTGGATCACCGTACGGCCGGCGGGCAGCTTGCTCGCGTCCATCCGCCGGTGGACCCACCACATCAGCGTCTGCGCGTCGACGTCGTCGGTGCGCAGATCGTCGTAGAGCCAGGCGACCGCCCATTGACCGAGCGCCATGATGACTGGGAACAGATCCTTGCCAGCTGGTGTCAGCACGTACTCGCTGCCGCGGCCCTGCATCAGCGGCCACGTCTCGATCACACCCTTGCGCTCGAGATGCTTGAGTCGCTGGACGAGCAGCGATCGCGAGATGCCGGGCAGGCCTCGAGCGATGTCGTTGAACCGAGTGTTGCCAAGGATCAGTTCACGGACGATGAGCGGCGTCCATCGGTCAGCGATGACCTCGCTCGTCAGTGCGATCGGGCAATAGCTGCCGTACTCCGTCATGTCAGCATGATCGCACCGATCACCTCGCCTGGGAAGTCCACAATCTGAACTGGGCAAGTCGTGAATCTGTACTGGACCCGCTTTCGAACCGGCGCGACATTGACGAACATGACGACGACAACCATCCCAAACGACATTGACCGCATGGCGAACTTCCTCAGCCGCGCTGCAGCCTGCGCACCGACCCTGGCCGCCCATGCGGCCCGCCACGACGCCGAGGGCTCGTGGGTCGGCGAATCGTTCGAATGCCTGCGTGACGCCGGCTTGCTCGCCATCGCCGTTCCCGAGGAACTGGGCGGCGACGGCGCAACGCTGGGGGAGATCGCAGCCGTCCAGCGAGAGCTGGCGAAGCATTGCGGGTCCACCGCACTGGCGACGTCGATGCATCAACACGCGACAGCGTTCACCGCGTGGCGCTTCCGCCGCGGTCTGCCCGGTGCCGAGGCCACACTGCGTCGGGTCGCGTCCGAGAACATCGTGCTCGTCTCCACCGGCGGTGCCGACTTCACCCACCCCCGTGGCATGGCGGTCAAAGTCGACGGCGGATTTCGCGTCTCCGGCGACAAGGTCTTCTGCAGCCAGTCCGTCGCCGGCACGGTGATGTCGACGATGTTCGCGTACGACGACCCCGAGCGCGGCCGTCGCGTCCTGAACATGGCCGTGCCGATCGCCGCCGACGGTGTCGAGGTCATGTCGAACTGGAACGCGATGGGCATGCGCGGCACAGCGAGCAACGACATCCGCGTCCGCGACGTGTTCGTGCCCGACGAGCGAGTTCTGGCCGACAGGCCCTACGGCGTGCTCGATGGCCCGCTGCAGGTGATCCTCAGCTGCGCGATCCCGATCATCTCAGCGGTGTACCTCGGCATCGCCGAGGGTGCGCGCGACCACGCCATCGCGGCCGTCCTCGCCAAGGCCGACGACCCGTCGGTGCAGCGCCAGGTTGGGCTGATGAACAGTCGCCTGCGTGTCGCTGCCTGGGCGCTCGACGGGGCGATGGCCGCCATCGGCGACGATCCGCAGCCATCGATGGACAACGTCGCGGCAATCATGGCAGCGAAGCGCGAGATCCTGGACACCGGCATCGAAGTCTGCGACATCGCGATGGAACTCGTCGGCGGTGCGGCGTACTTCAAGTCGTCGCCCATCGAGCGGGCCTACCGCGACATCCGGGCCGGCAAGTACCACCCGCTCACCCCCGAGCAGTCACTGCTGCACGCCGGCCGCCACGCGCTCGGCCTGCCCTGCGACGCCGTCTGACCGACTCGACCGCGCTCGCGGAACTGTGCAGTACTTGGGGCCCCACAGCGGCCCCAAGTACTGCGCGAAACACCGACCGCGACCCGACCCCAACTTCCGCGCTGCCCGGGGGCCCCACAGCGGCCCCAAGTACTGCTGCGCGAAACACGAACTGCGGGGTGTGGTCTGACCGTCCGGCCATTTGACACAGCAGAAACACTGCCGAGACAATCACCGGATAGACCACAATCTGAATGTGGCACACGAGGGGCAAAATCAATCGCGCATGGACCGCGCCACTGGCGACGTTGGGGAAGCTGTGACCGCACTCGACAACCGCGCCGCGACCGACACCCTGATCAGCCTCCGTGGCGTCGGCAAGCAGTTCCGACGCCGGGGTCGGCGAGTCGTGGCGCTGCACGACGTCGACCTCGACATCCGCCGTGGCGAGTTCGTCAGCCTGCTCGGCCCGAGCGGCTGCGGCAAGAGCACGCTGTTGCGCATCATCGGCGGCCTGCATGACAGCGACGGCGGCACCATCACCGTGGACGGCGACGACGTGCATCGGGCCCGCTCGGCCAAACAGTACGGGCTCGTGCCGCAAGCTCCAGCGCTCGTGCCATGGAAGACACTGGCCGGCAACGTTCGCTTCCTGACCAGCCTGCACCGTGGCGGCGAGGCCCATCCGGTGATGAGCGACGCGCAGATCTCCGGCCTGCTGGAGACCGTCGGGCTGACCGGGTTCGAGCACGCCTACCCGCACGAACTGTCCGGCGGCATGCAGCAGCGGGCCTCACTGGTTCGTGCGTTCGCTCTGGGCGCGCCGATCTTGTTGATGGACGAACCGTTCGCTGCGCTGGACGAGATCACCCGCGCCGACATGCGCTACCTGTTGCTCGAGCTCTGGCGATCCAGCAACTCGACGGTCGTGTTCGTGACCCACAGCGTGACTGAGGCCGCGATCCTGTCCGACCGTGTCGTCGTCATGGCTGCAGGTCCGGGGCGCATCGCCACCGAACGGCACATCGACCTGCCCCGGCCGCGCACGCCGGAGATGGAAGACACCGACGAGTTCCACGAGACGGTGCGCCTCCTGCGCGCCGACCTGCGTGAACACCACGGGCGGCCGTCGTGAGCGAGCGGAGCGAGCGAACCACCAGGAACGGGCCCACCAGGAACGGGCGCGGCGCTCACGGGTGCGCCACGAATGTCGTGAGCGAACCACGCCACCCGACGGTGCGCCCGTGAGCACCATTCCACAGGACCGCACCGACGTGGAGCGCTCGGATCTTGCCGATCCGTTCGCCGGCCACGGTCGCAATCGCCGCGGCGCTGGCCGCGTGCTGCTGACGCTGGCACCGGTGATCGGCGTGGTCGTCATCCTTGGCTACTGGCAGCTCGGCATCCCACCGTTCAACGTGCAGAAGTTCGTGCTGCCGAAACCGTCTGACATCATTCGCCACGTCAACAGCGACAAGACCTTCTATTGGGACAACGCGCGAACGACGTTGTGGGAGGCGTTCCTCGGGTTCGCGATCGCGTTCTTCGCCGGCATGGTCGGCGCGACGCTGATGGCCGGGTCTCGGTTCCTCGAGCGGGCCAGCTTGCCGCTCGCCGTGCTGATCCAAGTGACGCCGATCATCGCCTATGCCCCGGCGGTCGTAATCTGGCGCGGCTTCGGGCTGCAGCCGATCCTGATCATCACGTCGCTCGTCTGCTTCGTGCCGTTCCTGATCAACGGCCTCACGGGTTTGCGCTCGGTCGATCCGAACCTGATCGAACTGGCCCGCTCGGTCGACGCCAGCTGGCCCGAGGTCTATTTCCGCCTCCGCATCCCGTCCGCGTTGCCGAACGTGTTCGCTGCAGCGCGCATCTCGGTGGGTCTGGCGCTCATCGGCGCAGTGCTCGGCGAGTTCTTCGCCGGGGTCCGGCACGGCCTTGGCTACGCGGTCAAGTTGGCTCAGAACCGCAACCTGTCGCTGCAGCTGTGGGGTTCCGTCTACGTGCTCGCCTTGCTCGGCGCGCTGGCCACGCTGCTGATCACCGTCCTCGAGCGCTTCGTGTTGCACTGGCACAGCAGCCAACGTCAGTGACGTCAATCCGTTCCACCAACCACCAACCACCAACCACCACCACCACCACCAGGAGCAACACATGATCAGCGTGAACAAGCGGATCGGCTCGTTCGCCGTGGCCCTCGCACTTGCGGCAGTCGCCGCGGGTTGCGGCAGCGACGACAACGATTCGACAGCGACGACGGCCGGCTCGGTCGCATCATCGACCGCCGAAACAACGGCACCGTCGACGCAGGAGACGACGGCGCCGACCGAGACCAGCACGGCAACCACCGCAGTCGACACCACCGAGGTGACCGAGACCACTGGCGCGACGGGTGTCACCGGCGACGGCGTCACCGGCGCAGGCATCTCCGACGAGCGTTGCGCCACCAACAAGGCGGCAGGCACCATCACCTACCTGAGCAGCTTCGACTTCGCCGCCGCGGCGTCGATCATCGACGTCGTGGTCGCCAAAGATCAGGGCTACTTCGAGGCAATGTGTCTCGACGTGGAGATCAAGCCCAGCTTCTCGACGTCGAACTACCCGCTCGTCGCGGCCGGGCAGGCGCAGTTCTCGTCCGCCGGCAGCTACACCGAGATCCTCAACTTCTCGACCGACGGTGCCGAGTTCGTGGCCACCATCGACTACGGCAAGGTGCCGATCGAGGCACTCGTCACACCAGGCGGTGGTGCCACGGCGCTCGCCGATCTGAAGGGCAAGACCATCGGCATCAAGGGTGACCTGCCGCCGTCGATCGTCGCGTTGCTCGCCAAGAGTGGTCTCGCGCGC
Source organism: Actinomycetes bacterium (assembly GCA_031410915.1). Classification (GTDB taxonomy): domain Bacteria; phylum Actinomycetota; class Acidimicrobiia; order Acidimicrobiales; family Ilumatobacteraceae; genus WLMZ01. Next base: position 11,967 of record JANNZY010000135.1, on the reverse strand, counting down.
GGCACCGACTACAACGAGATCCTGCTCGACGGATTCGATCCAGTGGCACAGCTCGCGCAGGGCATCGACGCGCTGCCGGTCTACAAGTCGAACGAACCAGGCCAACTCGACGCCGCCGGCGTGAAGTACAACCTGTTCGACCCGGCCGACGAAGACATCCCCGGCTCGTTCGGCCTGATCTACACGTCGAAGGACTTCGCCGAGTCCAACCCGACCGTCGTCGAAGACTTCACTCGCGCTGCGCTGCACGGCATGGAGTTCGCAATCGCCGATCCGGCTGCTGCCGTCGGCATCTCGATCGCCGAGATCGACGCAGCCGGCAACCAGAACTTCCTGACCGAGGCGGGCGAGACGTTCCGCCTGCAGCAGGAAGTAGCTGCCGTGCAGAAGGGCACGCCGAGCGACAGCCCGATCGGCCTGATCGACGCGGACCTCTTCAAGGCCGAATACGACGCGTACGTCGAGGCCGGCGTATGGCCCGACGGCGCGCCGAAGTACGGCGAGTACTTCGACACCGCAGTCGCCGCCGGCGTGTACGGCGATGACGGCAAGGTGATCTGGCCGAGTTGAGAGCACAGGTCCAGTACGGCTTCGGAGACGGCGATCACGTCGTCGCCTTCGAGGTCGTGCCTGATCCAGTTCCCGCTGCCGGCGAGGTCGTGATCGAGGTGCGTGCTTGCGCGCTGAATCGCCTCGATCTGCTGCAGCGCGCCGCGCCGATCGTGCGCGGCTTCGCGCTGCCGCACATCGCCGGCATGGACGTTGCCGGCGTCGTGATCGATCGCGGCGCGCTGCCCGACGGCGTCGGCCCAGCGCTCGGCGAGCACGTCATCATCGACCCGGTGTCGACGTGCGGCGTCTGCGATCGCTGCACCACCGGCCTTGCGCCATACTGCGAGAACCTGCGCACGGTCGGCTCGACGCGTCACGGCGGCTTCGCCGAGCGTGTCGCCGCGCCGGCCGATCGCGTGTACCCGATGCCGGTCGGCATGTCCTTCGTCGAGGCGTCCACGCTGCCGGTCGCGGCGATGACCGCCTACCAGGCTCTGGCCTGCGTGCACCACACGGGGGGCGGCACCGTGCTCGTCAACGGGGCCGGGGCGGGTGTGTCTTGCGCTCTGCTGGCGCTGCTGCAGTCGCGTGGTTCGACGGTCATCACGACGGCGCGCGGCCCCATCAAGGCGGCGAAGGCCGCGACGGTCGGCTACGACCACGTGATCGACCTGTCCACGGAGGAGGTCGTGTCGGCCGTGCACGCCATCACCGGCGGACGTGGGGTCGACCTGGTCATCGACCATGTCGGGCCGGCGTTGTTCCAGCAATCGATCCAGTCGCTTCGCATCGGCGGCACCATGGTCTTCTGCGGCACCACGACTGGGGTCGAGGTCACGATGTCGTTGCCCGAGGTGTATCACTGGAACCGCTCACTGGTCGGCAGCGGCGGCTATCAGCAGGCCGACTTCCCGCTGATGCTGGATGCAATGGCCGCCGCTGGGCGCCCGCCCGTCATCGACAGCGTCTGGGCCTTCGATGAGCTCGACGCAGCCCAATCCCGTTTCGCTGACGGCGATTTCTTCGGCAAGATCGTCATCCAGTACTGACCCAGCACCGCGCTGTTCGGGTGCCCACGGCGCGCACGATCCTGCCTCCAAACACCCAGAACGAGCGACGCTACCGCACCCCGCGTTTTGGGTGCTCACCGCACGCACGCTCCGGCCTCCCAGCACCCAGAACGGCGGCGACACAGCACCCCGCCTTTTGGGTGCTCACCGCACGCACGCTCCCGCCTCCCAGCACCCAGAACGGCGGCGCTACCGCATCCCGCCTTTTGGATGCTCACCGCACGCACGCTCCCGGCTCCCAGCACCCCAGAACGAGCGACGACACAGCCCCCGCGTTTCCGGTGCTCACCGCGCGCACGCTCCTGCCTCCGGGCACCCAGAACGAGCGGCGGCCAACGTGGCCTGGCGAGGAGCATGACTCGGGTTCTGGTCACCTCGCTGTCCGCCGACGACTCAACTGTCGCGGCAGTCCCCACGTGTCGGCGAATTCCGCCCGGCCGACAGCAGCCGACTGCGCGTCGTCCGCAAGGTGTGACCTGTGTGACTCAGCGCGGTGCGAGGTCGAGCAGGCTCGCGGCCATTTTCGTCAGCACCTTCTTCGTTGCCGCCAATGACAGGCCCGCGTTGCGGCGCAACTCCATGAACGACTCGACACTCGTGACGAGGTGCAGCGCGGCGACGGCTTGAGTCCGCGTCAAGCCATTGAGGCGGTCCTCGCGCTCGAGGCCGCGCACGATCTGCTCCATCGACTCGCGTTGATCGCGACGTTGCTCGTCGACCAGCGCAATGGCTCCCGGCTCCAGCTCTGATACAGCTTTCAGCGTCAGCAGGATGTGGCCCTGCAGCTCCCAGTGCTCGCACCCAGCAACGATCATGGCAAGCACGGACTCGACCGGGTCGGGTATCGCCACCGCAGCGCGAATGGCCCGCATCTGCGGCCCGCCCGCGCAGCGCACTGACAACGCCTCCAACACGCCGAGCTTGGAGCCGAAGCGGCTGAACACGGTGGCTCGGGAGACGTCGGCCTTCTCGGCCAGCTCACTGACCGTGGCCTGCGCGAAACCACCGGACAGGATCAGGTTCTCGGCTGCCTCCAGCACCTTGTCGCGGGAAACCGACGTGTCGATCCCGCGCTTGCGACCAACTGCTGCATATGCCACGAGGGCATTCTAACAAATTCCTTGCGACTCGAAGTACAGACTATTAGTCTGTATTTATGATCCAGACTTTGATTGACCTCCCCGGAGACGTGATGACACTGGTGCAGACCGTCCGCCCGGCGATCGAGTCCGGCCGGGACGCTGCGGACGAGCAGCGCCGCCTCCCGGTGGACCTGGCCGAGGCGTTGCGCGATGCAGGTGCGTTCCGGCTGTCCACGCCTCGCGAGCACCGCGGTTACGAGCTGTCGCTCGCGACGCAGGTCGAGGTGCTCGAGGCGTTTGGTCGCCTCGACGGCCCGACGGCGTGGAACATTTGGAACGGCAACATGGGCTTTGCGGCGGCTCTGCTCGACGATGCGGCGGTCGACGCGATCTGGCCGGCGGGCAGCGATCCGATCATCGCCAACTCAGCACGTGTCGCGGGGTCGGCGAGCGAGGTCGAGGGAGGCCTCGAACTGTCCGGGCGATGGGACATCGTCAGCGCGATCGACATCGCCGACTGGGTCGCGCTCTTCGCGATGGTGATGGCCGACGGCCAGCCGCACATGACGGCTACCGGCCCCGATGTACGCGTCTTCTTCCTCCCGAAGGTGGCCGTGAAGGTACTGGACACGTGGCACACGACGGGCATGCGCGGCACCGGCAGCAAGACGGTCATTGCCGACCGCGTCGTGGTTCCCGAGGCATTCACGGTGAGCCCGTTCGCGCCGGCGCACATCGATCGCCCTCTGTTCCGGGTGCCGGCGTTCACGATCGCGTCGACCGGTGCCGCACCGATCGTGATCGGCATTGCCCAGGCGTTGATCGACGCGGTGGTCGCGATCGCGCCGACGAAGGGAACCGACAACGGTCAGGTGTTGGCTCAACGCGCCCACGCCATTTCCCAGATCGCCCTCGCGCGGTCGTCGCTGCATGCTGCCCGCCTGTTGCTGCGTGACGCGGCGACGGCCGTCGACACTGCCGCCGAGTGCGGCGAGCCTGTGAGCGAGATGCTGCGGGCAGGTCTCCGCGGGGCGATGAGTTACGTCGCGATGGTGAGCCGCGACGTCATCTCGACCTGTCAGCTGCTGGCCAGTTCGTCGGCCGTGTACACCGCCAACCGCATCGAACGGCTCGTGCGCGATGGTCAGGCGGCGGCCCAACACATGATCCTGTCCCCCACCCATCTCGACATCCTCGGCCGGCTCACGCTCGGACTCGACGCCGGCACCCACGTCGTCTGACGGGACGCGCTCATTCGTCAGCACACACTCGGCCGCACGGGTGCGGTGCGACGAATCAGGCGGCGCGCAACGTCAAACCCGTGTCGGTGACGTCGGCGGGGTACAGCGCCAGAACGTCGCCGTCGAGCGACCAGTGCAGTTCGTGGCCGAGTTGGGCCAGCACTCGTGCCTGCACGGCTCCGGCGTCGCCGTCGCACGCGATCTCGGTCAGTGTCAGGTCGCCGACCGCGAACGAGCCCAGGTCGCGGAAGCGCACGTGGGCGGTTCCGGAGTTGCACCCGGTCTGGACTTCGAGCGTGCCGTCGGCGGCGAAACGCAAGCTGGCGACAACGCCGGCCGGCACATCGTCGATCGGGCCCACGGTGATGAACGACTCCAGTATCCACGTCGGCCCGACCAGCGCATCGGGCACGGCGACGCCGGGCCCTGGCACAGACGTGCCCGACGAATCCCCGGCTCGCAACTCGAGACCCGTGTCGCTCATCATCGTCGGCGTCAGCGACAGCCGGTCACCAATGACCGACCACACGACTGTGCCGCTCAGCGTGGCGAGCAGCGAGCTCTCCACGGCGGCGAGGTCGGGATCGATGCACGCCATCTTCCTCGTCAGTAACGGGCCGACGGTGAAGGTACCGTCGTCGCCGAGCGTGACCGTGGCCGAGCCCCGGTTGCAGCCGGTGTCGACCGTGAGGCTGCCGTCTGCGGCGATCGTCAACGCTGCCGTCGACGTGGAGGGCACCGGTTGCGGGCCGACGATGGTGACCCGGGCTTCCACCACCCAGCGGCGATCGACGAGTGCATCCAGGTTGACCTCCTTCGGCTCGATGGTGCCCGGCTCGCTGTCGGCCGTCGACGGTGCGGTGGGCGGGGTGGCCGGCGTGGCGACTGTGCCGCCCGGCTCGGTCGTGGCAGTCGGCACGCTCGGCGCGTTGTCATCACTGCCCGCCGGGGTGGCGCTGCCACACGCGACGAGTGCGGTGACGGCGACAAGAACGAGGGGCAGGAGACGACGCATGCACCTGGGACGGTAGCCATCGCACCAATGGTTCCCGGACTGTGCATCCGCCAGTCGGCGCTGATGTAGCCGGTCACACCGGCAACATCCGCCACGAACGCGCTCTTGCCCGCAACATCCACCACACACGCGCCCGGCCCACCGCAGCTTCCCGGGATGTAGCCGCGCTTACCAGCAACATTCGCCACACACACGCCCGGAGCACCAGCGCAGCTGGATACTGCCGCTCTTACCAGCAACATTCGCCACACACACGCCCGGAGCACCAGCGCAGCTGGATACTGCCGCTCATACCGGCAACATTCGCCACACACACGCCCGGAGCACCAGCGCAGCTGGATACTGCCGCTCTTACCGGCAACATCCGCCACACACACGCCCGGACCACCAAGCTGCTGGTTGTGGCCGCTCCTGCCGGCAATGTCCGCCACGAACGCGCGCACACCGGCAACATCCGCCACACGCGCGCCCGGCTACCGAAGCTGCTGGATGTAGCCGGTCACACCGGCGATATCCACGCTTGACATGTAACTGTTTGGTTACGTATGATGTTCATCGTGGACAACGTGTTCAAGGCACTCGCCGATCCCACTCGGCGGGAGTTGCTGGATGCGTTGTTCCGTGACGACGGTCAGACGTTGTCGGCGCTGGTTGACCGATTCGAGATGTCGCGGATCGGGGTGATGAAGCATCTGCGCCTCTTGGAGGAGGCGGGGCTGATCGTCACGAAACGCCGGGGCCGCGAGAAATTGCACTTCCTGAACCCGATCCCGATCCGACTCCTGCACGACCGTTGGATCGACAAGTACACCGAACCCTGGTCCGCCACTCTGACGGGCCTCAAGACACGATTGGAGCAGACCATGGAGAAGGTCTTCGAGATCTACATCCGCACGACCCCGGAGCGACTTTGGGAAGCGATCACCGACCCGAGCATCCGCAGCAAGTACAACTTCGGCGCGAGTCACGTCAGCGACTGGACGGTCGGGTCGCGCTACGAAATGAGCCATCCGAATGGCGGGCTGCTCGGCGAGGGCGAGAACCTGGAAGTCGATCCGCCACGTCGGCTCGTGCAGACGATGCGAGCACTGTGGGGCGACGACGTGAAGGCCGAAGGCACCTCGCGGGTCACGTGGGAGATCGAACCGATCGGGGACTCGTGCCGGTTGCTGATCACCCACGACCAGCTCCGTGAAGGGGCCAACGACCAGCTGTACGGCGGCTGGCCGATGATCCTGTCCGGGCTCAAGACCTGGCTGGAGAGCGGGCAGCTGCTGACGACACCCGGATCGCTGATGTACGCGTCACCTGAGCAGGCGGGCTGACCGATGTCTGAGATCTCAGAGCGTTTCGACACCGTTGCCGGCGGGTTCGCCGACCGCGTCAACTCGGTGCCGGCGGACGCGTGGGGCAACCCGTCGCCGTGCGACGGGTGGGTCGCGCGCGACATCGTCCGCCACGTCACCGAGTGGATCCCTGCGTTCTTCAACGGTGCCGCCGGCCTGTCGCTGCCGACCGGCGCGTCGGTGGACGACGACCCGGTTGGCGCGTGGGCGGCGTTGCATGCGTCGTTGGCTGCGGCGCTGGCCGACCCCGGCGTCGCGAGCCGCGAGTTCGAAGGACCTCCGGGTCGGATGACCGTCGAGCAGTCGATCGACATGATCGTCACCGGCGACTTGCTGATCCACACCTGGGACCTCGCTCGTGCTGCGGGCCTCGACGAGACGTTGGACCCCATCGAGGCGCATCGCATGTTGGAGGGCGCCGAGCCCTACGACGAGATGCTGCGCTCGTCGGGACAGTACGGCCCGCGCGTACCCGTCAGCCCCGATGCCGACGACACCACCAAGCTCATCGCCTTCATGGGCCGCGACCCATCGCCCCGCTGAAGATCGGACAGCAGCTTCAACGGTCAGGGGGTGCGTTCGCGACGGGGGCGGAGGAGGCGATCGAGGAGGGCCGGATCGCCGGGCCACGCTTGTTCGATCGCTTCGCGAGGCACGCGTTTGGCCGCGAACCGGAACGCGAGAGCGACGACGATGACGTCGTCGAGCGGCCCGATGACGGGCAGGAACTCGGGGATCAGATCGATCGGCGACAACACCCAGAGTCCGGCGAACGCAATGGCCACCTTGGCCGAGCGAGGTACACGTGCGTCCGTGCGGAGACGCCGAATCGTCGTGACACAGGCGGGCAACACCGACGCCAGATCCTTCGCCGATCCTGGGGGCAGCCGCTTCGCCAACACGATCATCACCAACCAGGACAGAACGAGCAGACCGACGCCGATCAGGATCAGACGCACGATCACGAGCCCACGCTACGAGCGCAGCCGCCGGCGACGGAAATGGAGTCCCGCTCGCGATGTGCCGAGTCAGCGACGCGATCTGCGCGACGCTGGGATCATGTTCGTCTGCGAGCAACGCAAGGTTCGGGCACGGGGGTACGGGGCGGCGATCGTGATGGGCGGCATTGCCGGATTGCACGTGGCGTGGGGCGGCGGGTCGACGTTTCCCTTCCGCGATGCTGCGACGCTGGCGGACACGGTTGTGGGGCAAGTTTCGGTGCCGAACCGACTGGCGTGCAACACCGTTGCCGGCGCGCTCGTCGCTGCTGCGGCACTCGCCGCAGATGTTCCGCTCGGGCCACGGCGACTTCGTCAGTTCGGTCGGATCGGGGTTGCGACGGTGCTGGCCGGACGCGGCGCGCTCGGCCTGTTCGGAGCGACCGAGAAGGTGTCCCCCGGCAGCAACTCGCCGCGATTTCGGCGGATGGACCGGCGCTTCTACACCCCGCTGTGCTTCTCGCTTGCAGCCGCAACGGCGACGGCTACCGGGTGGGACTGAGCGCGATGGTGAGGGCGGTGCCCAATGCGGCGATGCCGGTGTGGATGCGCTCGTCGGACTGGGTCGCGTAGCTCAGACGGGCGTGGTTGCGTGCGGCGCGCACGGGGAAGAACGTTGCGCCCGGCACGTAGGCGACCTTCGCTTCGGGCAGCGCATGGTCGCGCATGAAGACTTCGGTGTCGAACGATTCGTCGAACGTCAGCCACGTGAACAAACCGCCCTGGGGGTTGGTGTGAATGACACCGGCCGGAAAGTGCTCGTCGATCGCAGCCAGCATGACGCCCTTCTTCCTGCGATACGCGCCACGCAGCTCCACGATGTGCGCGTCGATGTCGTAGGTGTCGAGGTACAGCGACACCGCGGCCATGTTGAGCGTGCTGCACTGCGTGTCGGCGGCCAGCTTCAACAGGCCGAGCTGCTGGATGATCTCCTCCGATGCAACGACCCAGCCGAGGCGGAGCCCAGGGGCGAGGATCTTCGAGAACGTGCCGACGAGGATGACGCGACCCTCGGTGTCGAGGCTCTTCAGTGTCGGCACGGCCTCGCCCTCGAAACGGATCTCGCGGTATGGCGAGTCCTCGAGCACGATCACGTCGTGCTCGTTGGCGAGTTGGATCAACCGTTGGCGGCGCTCCAACGACATCGTCACGCCGGTCGGGTTGTGGAAGTCGGGGACGGTGTAGATCAGCTTCGTGTTCGGGTTGGCGATCAGCGCGTGCTCCAGGGCGTCGATGTCCATGCCGTCGTCGTCCATTGGGATCGCGACGTACGTCGGGTCACAGGGATTGAACGCGATGAGGCCGCCGAGGAACGTCGGGTCCTCGGTGATCACCACGTCGCCGCGATCCAAGAACATGCGTGCGACGAGATCAAGACCCTGCTGGCCACCGTGCAGGATCAGCACCTCTTCGTCCGAGCAGAACACGTTGTCGGCCTTCATCCGCCGCGCGATCTGGCCGCGCAGGTGCGGGCTGCCGTTGGACACGGTGTACTGCAACGTCTCGATGCCGTGCTCCAGGATCGAGCGATGGAACACGGCGTCGAGTTGCTCGATCGGAAACATCGTCGCGTCGGGGTAGCCACCGCCGAACGAGATGATCTCCGGATCGGCCCCGTGGCGGAGCAGTTCGCGGATTGCGGACGGCTTGACGTGTTGCATGCGAGAAGCGAGCCGAGGTGCCATGGTCGAACAGTAAACCCATCACCAACCCGCCCCGTCCGCCAAAACCGTCGCCAGCGGGGTGCTGTCGACACCATGACCTCGAGTGTCTGGATCAGCGAGACCCGCTCAGCGGGATCGGTTCAGGTGTACAGCCGCAGCAGCGTGAACGCCGTCATGCCGGCCGCCATCATGATCAACATGCTGCGCGTCTTGGCGAAGACGGCTGCGGCGAACAGCACGGCCCACAGCTCGTTGTTGTGCCACGTAATGTGCAGGTGTCCATCACGGGTCAACACGTCCGGCGCGACGATCGCGGTCAGCGCACACGCTGGCGCGAAGCGCAGCGCCTTCTCGACGCGTGGCGGCAGGCGCACCGACGCGGGCAGCATGAAGAAGCTGCCGCGGGTGCCGATCGTGGTCAATGCCAAGCCGGCAAAGGCGATCAGCGCGTACGGCCAACTGTTGAACGTGTTCACGACGGCGTCCTCAGGCGGCGCAACGGGCGGTCACCGAGCTTGGCCTCGGCCAGCACCGCCACGGCGACGCCGGCGATGACGGACAGCACGATGCCGAGCTTCATCGGCAAGCCGACCGTGGCGACTGCGAGCACGCCGGTCACGATCACGCCGGCCATCGCCGGCACGCGCGTCGCCATCGGGATCAGCACGGTGACGAGCGCGAGCACGGCCGCGAGCTCGAGTCCCCACGACGTCGGAGCCAGGCCGCCGAGCAGAATGCCGGCCACCGATGCGGCCTGCCAGACGAAGTAGTTGACGACGGCGCCGCCGTAGAAGAAGCCCCACTGCTCGGGCGTGCCGTGCTCGGTCGCTCCGCCGTAGCGCCGCATGAACAGCGCGAAGCCGACGTCACCGTTGAGGTACGACGACAGCAGCCGTTGCTTCCAGGTCAGCGAGGCGAAGAACCGGCGAGACGCTGCGGAGAAGATCATGAAACGCAGGTTGACGAGCGTGGCCGTCACCCACACGACGGGCAGCGGCGCGCCCGTGGCCAGCAACGGCAGGACCGCGAGTTGGGCCGAACCGGCGAACACGACGAATGTCATCACGAGCGCCTTGGCGACGGACAGCCCGCCCTCGACCATCGCCACGCCGGTGACGACACCCCACGCCGCGATCGCGATGCCGGGCGAGCCCATCGCGCGCAGGCCTGCGCGGAACGCATCGCGCTCCATCGGGGGCAGCATCGTGTGCCGGACGCGCACGGTAGGGGACGACGACTGCAGCACCACCGTCCATGATGCCGCCTCGATCGGTGGTGATCCCGGCCGAGTCGATCGCTGTTCCTGATCGGTTCGGTCACTGTGGCCGATGGACGGTGTGCGTGCGACCCGAGCTCGGTCAGTCGGCGAGAGAACCGCGTCAATCTCGCGTCGGTCCGGGACGATTCAGGACCAGCGGTCCCGCGACCCGATCAGCCGGACGACAGCGCCAGGCAGCGGAGCCGTGATACGAGGTCGTCGATCAACCGGCCTTCACACTGGTGAACGTGAAGCCCCACGTCACGGACGGACAGTCCGCTCCGCTGCCAGGGAAGTTGTAGTCCATGGCGCCGGAGGGTGGTCCGGCACCAACCATCATCGTGATGTTCACCGACACGGCGCCGCCACAATCGACCACCGGAAAGCTGAGCGTCGCCGAGTATCCCCCCGCCCCGGTGGGCGTCAACACGACTGCTTTGAACTCGTCGCTCGATCCGTCCCCGTACCCAGTTGCAGCCGGGTCGGCGATACCACCGTCGGCGAAGCCGGCCGTACAGGGCCCGATACCGTCGCACTGGCCGGTCAACGTCAGGGTGCCGCTGCTGCCGGGCACGGACTGCGAGAACCCGATCTCGGGCGCGGACAGCGTGAACCCGCTCGTCGTCGCGGTGTACGTGCCCTCCGCTGACGGCAATGTCGTGGTCGTGACCGCCTCCGTTGTCGTGGTCGGCACCTGAGTTGTGGCTGGTGCCGCCGTCGTGGCGGGTGCAGTCGGCCGGGTCGGCCGGGTGGTCACCGGTGCTGCGGCGGCCGGCGCGTCAGTTGTGTCCACCGCCACAGTCGGGCTTGCTGCGGCGATCTCGCGCTGCGGCGGGTCCTTCTGCGCGGCAGCCACGATCGCGACCGTGACGATGGTGACTGTGACGACACCCGCTCCGATCAAGGCCGCACCACGCGGTCGCTGCGCGGCGCGCTGCAACACGCGACGAATGCGCGACGGCGGTTTCGGGGTCTGCAGTCCGCTGTGTTGCGCCACGGCATCGCTTCCGGGCGACTCGGGCCCGGTGACGTGTTGGGCCTGCGTGGCATCGGAGTGCAGCGGGCTCCCCGGCGTGTGCTGACCGGCGATCTGCTCGCCCGACGATTGCGGCCCGCTGCTGTGTTGCAGCGCATGGTCAGGTGCCGTCGGTGGTGATTCGAATCCGGGCGTGTGCTGCCCGCCGGCGGGACCCTGCGGTTGCGCCGAGTGCTGCAGTGGCGACGGGCCCGTCGACGGTGCGTCGGCGCCGCCCGCGTGCTGCAGAGGCGACGCGCCGGATGCGGGCGCTTCGACGGCGGCTGCATGTTGCGCTGGGGCGATTGGCGACTGCAGCGGCGCGGACAGCGACTCGGCAGTTGGTGGACCCAACAGGGGCGGGATCAGTCCGCGACGCTTCTCTTCGTCCTCCACTTCGTCCGTTTCATCGTTCACGATGTGTCCCCCATCCGCTCGTCTCCAGCAGCCTACGACGCCGACGAAAGAGGCTCGAACGCCCGGTCCGGATACGAGATCGACACTCGAGCCGGGCGGACGCCAACGTTCTGGGAGTCAACGCCATCGAGCGTCCGTGGCCCGAGCACCCAAAACACTCGAGCCGGCGGACGCCAACGTTCTGGGTGTCAACGCCATCAAGCGTCCGTGGCCCGAGCACCCAAAACACTCGAGCCGGCGGACGCCAACGTTCTGGGTGTCAACGCCATCAAGCGTCAGTGGCCCGGGCACCCAATACACTCGGGGCGG
>JANNZY010000134.1:0-5425 GCA_031410915.1 Actinomycetes bacterium | reverse complement strand
CGTCGGAGATCCCCGTCGTGCACGAGATGAACTCGATCTTCGGATACCCGGTTGCGAAGATGTTCAGCCCGTGGTTGCCGTGAAGGCTGAACTTGACGGGGATCGCCTGGCCGGCCTTGACCGTGTTCGCCATCGGCAGATTGTCGACGGGCTGGAAGAACCCGGCGAAGTTGTAGAGGACGGACACCGTCGCCTCGTCCACGGCGGAAAAACCGAACGCGTCGGTCACCCTGACGCGGACTGTGCGTGTCGCCGGAGCGGTGATGCCCGCCGCCGAGAAGCTCACGTTCTGGCCGGGAGTCTCGAACGATCCGTTGTTGTCGAGGTCCCATGCGAAGGTCACCGCGGTTCCCTCGGGGTCCACTCCGGACGCGCCGAGGGTCACCGAGGCGCCCTCGACGACGCTGTACGGGCCACCGGCGTCGGCGGACGGCGCGACGTTGATCGAGTTCAGGCCGATCACGACCGGATCGTGGTCCGACGACCGGTAGGCGTTCGGCTCGTACAGCGCGTCCTGCGCTGCCGGTTTGAAGCTGGTGTCGTAATCGAAGATGTCGGGCTCGTCGGAGTTGATGTGCCAATCCGCGGCGCCGGTCACTTGCGCGACCAGGCTCGCACTCGCGAGTGAATGGTCGAGATAACCGGCCTGGCCGTCGAACGTGTACGAGTACGCCGCCGGTCCTTGGAACAGCGAGATCAGATTGGTGAAGTCGTCGCCCGTACCGGGGGCGTCGTCGGAGCCGGCGACGATTGCGTCGATCGGGTCCTCCTTCGCGTAGGAGTTCAAGTCACCCATGATCATGAAGTCCGGGTCTCCGCTTCCCGTTGGATCGGTGGCCAACCAGTCGACCAGCGCCTGCGCGGCAAGCGTGCGGGTGCCGCTGCAGTTGCCCTGGCCGTCGCCGGCATCCGGATCGCCGACGTCGACGCAATCGGAGCCCTTCGACTTGAAGTGGTTGACGACCACGGTGAAGATCGCGCCGTTCGTGACGTCCTGGAACGTCTGGGCCAGCGCAGGACGGCTCTTGGTGTCGATGAAGCGTGGGTCGACCGCGGAGTTGAGAACCTTGAACGCTCCGATTGGCACGACCTTGGACGGCCGGTAGATGATGCCGACGCGGATTGCGTCCGTCCCGATCGTGCCGGTGTCGATCGACGCGTACCCAGGCAAGCCGGCAGTGATATTGGCCAGCGGATCGACGCCGGAGGAGTTCTCCAACTCGTTCAGTCCGATGACATCGGCGTCCAGTCCGGTCAGCGCGGCAAGGAGCTTGTTGCGTTGCCGGGTGAACTCGTCGGGCTGATCGAAGTCGGCACCGCGACACTCCAACGTCAATGACGGTCCGCACTTGTTGTCCAGCGGATTGCCGGTTGGATAGTCGGGCGTGACGAAGAAGTTGAGCGTGTTCATCGCGGCGATGCGCAGGCGGCCACCGACCGGCTCCGGTGCGGCCGTCCGAGGATTCGCAGCGAGGTAGTCGGCGGGGCCGGTCGGGAAGACGCGATACAGACTGAAGTCGAAGCCGAGAACCCCGACGGCGTTGCGTATGTTGTCGCCGGCGCGGAATCGGTTCGTCAGCGTGAACGGATCGCCATTCGGATGACGCAGCACCGCGGGGTTCTGCGCGCTCACGGCGTCATCGAGTGTGATCCGGCGCAGGCTGTTGGCGAGTGCTCGCGCGTTGGCTGCCGTGCCCGGCTCGTCGACCGCTGTTGGAGTGTATGGCCGGATCTCACCGGGCAGCGGCAGCGCCAGCACGACCTCGCCGAAGCGGTCGAAGTTGAAGTGCTCGGCGATGACCAGCTGCTGTGGGAAGCGGACGAGCATCCCCTCGAAACGCTCCGGCTCGTTCGCGTCCGAGAACGGCATCTGTACATCGGTTACGGGAACAGAGCCGGTACCGCACTGCACGATGTTCGACGCCGGCACGGCCGCCGTGTTGCTGTTCGACCCGTTCAACGTGGTCTGGTTGAAGCGCTCGCGAGCGAAACCGGTGACCCGGACGACTTGCCCGGCGCTGACGAGGTCGGCGCTGCCGGTGAACACGAAGATCCCGTCGGATGTCGCCGGGTTGCCATCGCCACTGAGGTCTTGCATGTAGAAGCCCTGTGCACTTGCGGTTCCCTCGAAATCGCCGACCACCAGGCCCTTGGTCGTGACGTTGCCCGGAATCGGCGTCGACAGCCCGCTTCCCTGAATCGCGGCGATGGGCGTGAACCCGGTCGCGCACACGTCGAAGGCGGTGAAGCCGACGGTGAAGTTGGCGACCATGGTGTCCGGTGGGTCGTTGCCGTCCTGATCACGGACCTGGTTCGCCAACACCGTCAGGGTGCACGTCTCACCATGGGTCAGTGTCACGCTCGGATCGAGCGTGAACGTTGTCGGTCCTCCGCTGGAGGTGGTGGCAATGGCTGCACCTGAGGTCGAGCACGACAGCTGGAACCACGAGCTGGTGACATTGACCGCCTCGCTGAAGGTGACGGAGAGGTTGGCGTTGGTCGGGAAGTCGGTCGCCCCGTCGAGGGGGAAGGTTCCGGCGACCGCTGGCGCAGCATCGGCGACCACGCAGGGGCTCGGCGCAGAAGCCGTGTTGCGTGGCGTCGGGGCGCTCGCGGCGAAGTCGGCGGCGTTGCTGTCGGTCTCCGTGCAGCCGCTGCCGAGTCGCAGCGCGGCGGTTGTGTTGGAGAGGGTGGGAGCAGCGGCCCCGCCCTCGTAGAAGTTGGCGCCGTCGTAGCCGACCAGGTCCTTGATGAGTGCCGACTGTGCCGCCGAGCAGGGTGTCGACCCGCCATTGCAGGCAAGCGCGCTGGCCGAGTTGACGAGCGCGACCTTCCCTCCGGTCGCGCTCATCGCCAGCGTCCCGATCGCGTCTGGCGTCGGGAGCGATGTCGTGCCACCCGTGCCCGCAGCCTCCTGGACGAGGAAGTACTGGCCGGGAGCAAGCGAGCCGGAGATCGGTGTCGCCGCGAAGTTGCCGGTGCCCGTCGCGCTGGTGTATTGCACCGACATCCCTGTCAGCGAGACCGGTGTCGTGCCGCGGTTGAACAGTTCGATGAAGTCGTTGCGATACGTCGCGCCAGCGTTACCGCCGCCACCGTAGACCTGGCTGATCACGATGTCGGGCGACAGCGCGTTGACCGGTTGCAGCGACGTCGCTCCGACCACCGGGATCAGCAGCGTTGCAGACACGACGATTCGTGCCAGGACTCTCTTCATCGGGACGACCTCCTCGATCGGATTTGAACGAACTCCTACGGGAGCGCGACCGGACAGTTCGGAGCTGTCGCGCCGTTGGAGTCCGTGCACTTGATGCGTCCCTGCAGTGCTGGGTCGAGCGGCGAGTTGGCGGCCACGTAGTCGTTCAGCACCGAGTAGAGCGGAGCTTGGGTCACTGACGTCCCGAAGATCACCGGGTATCCGTCACCACCGAGCGCCATGAAGTCGTTCTCTGCGATGAAGTATGAGGTGGCAGCGGTCAAGTCGACCGCGGCGCCCGTGCACGAACCGTCGGGTGCCTGGCGGACCGCACCCGTGACGCGGCTGCCGACCGGCGACGCGATGTCGTAGGTGAAGCACAGTCCCGAGACCTGTGCGAACCGTCCGTTCACGGCCGGCATCGTCGAGACACCGTTCTCGAGCATCGTCTTGAGCACCGCTCCGGTCACCGTCGCCGTGGTCGTGAGGTTGCCGAACGGGAGCACCGCGAACACCTCGCCGTTGGTGATGTCGTAGGGCGGCGGGGTCGATGGGTTGCAGACGCCGTTGCCGATCGCCGGGCAGGTGAGCGAATCGCGCAGGCCACCGGAGTTCGTGATCGCGAAGTCGGTGCCGTAGGTGGTCCGCATCGCGTCCGTGACCACATTGCCGATCAGCGACTCGCACGTGCGTCCTGCGCTGTTGCCACACGAATCCGATCGGGGGATGGCCTTGGTCGCGTGCCCGGAGACCACCTTGAAGATCGCGTCGAGCTGAGTGCGATACGGGGCCAGCATCGTGACGATGGCCCGGTCGGGCCCACCTGGAGCCGCACTGGTCACGGGGGTCACGAACTGCACGGTGCTGGACACGACGTGGCGACCACGAGTCTGCGACACCTGCAGGTTGATCTTGCCGTAGCCCAGCCCGTGGCTGACTTCCTCGACCACCAACGCGCCGTTGTGCCGGCCTTCGTATTGCTCGTCGGTGTGGTCGCCCAGGATCAAGTCGAACCCGGTGACGGCGTTGGCGAAGTCGATCAGTGGTCCGGTGGCGTTACCGCTCGCGTCAGTTCCGGTCACACCCTTGTGCGCCAGCGCGATGAAGACGCTCGCACCTTGCTCGCGGGCCTCGGCCCGCGCTGCCATCGCGCCGGCCACCGAGTCGGTCGGCACCATCGTGCCGAAGTTGCCCGGGAACACCAGCGTCGGCGCCTCTTCGTTGGTGATACCGATCACTGCGATCTTCACCTTGTCGAGCACGTAGATCTTGTAGGGCGATGCCACGCCGGTCAGATTGGAGTTCAGGTTGGACAGGTTCGAGGAGATGAAGTCGTAGCTGGCCAGATCGACCATCGACTGCAAGTGGCTGACACCGCGGTCGAAGTTGTGATTGCCGAACGTGTCCGCCGTGAGGCCCATCAAGTTGAGCGCCTTCACCGCCGGCTCGTCGAGGAAGAAGTTCGACAGCGGAGGCGTGGCCCCGAACGCGTCGCCTCCGGTGAACGTCAACGTCAGCGGGTTCGTGGCCCGGTCGGCCGTGAAGTAGCTCGAGATTGCAGCGGCCCCGCCGATCGGCGTGGTCCCCACCACCACCGGATCGAGCTGTCCGTGCCAATCGGAGAGATGCAAGATCTGGATCTCGATCGGTGGCTTGTCCGGCTTCGCGTCGGCCGCACCGACGTTCAAGGCCCCCATCGCGAGACCAGCAACTGCAACAACCGCGAACCGTGAACGCAACACTGCGCACCCCCTTGACTCCACGAAAGTAGCATCTCGGCTGACCGTGCGCTGAGGCTGACCCAGGCGGCCCCGTCGATGTCAGCCTTGAGCGCGCTTGATCGTCGGCGTGCTCCCCAGATGTCGCTACAGGTGGGAGTTCTCTCCGCCCTCGTGAACGGTGCGAGAGAATCCCCTATGGGCTGGACGGAACTCGGCGATTGACGGCCGCACCGACGGAAGCGATCGCGACGAAAGCGAAGACGGTCGTTGTCGAAAAGTATCGTTCCATGACGACGCTGTACACAGCGGCCGCGGCTGCGACGACCGCAAGCAAGACTCCTCCAAATGGAGCGGGACGTCTCAAGAACGCACGCGCGTTGGGGCGCGTTGGTTTCAGGCGGTGCGGGGTGCGATGTGGGTGCCGTTGGGGCGGTAGTGGTGCCAGCCGTTGGTGTCGCGGGTGACTGTGGTGTTGAGGCGGTGTTTGGCCCGGTTGTGGATCGGGCAT
>JANNZY010000133.1:0-45833 GCA_031410915.1 Actinomycetes bacterium | reverse complement strand
TCTCGATCTACATCTACAAGGAGGGGTTTCGCTTCAACGAGTTCGGGTTCGCCTCCGCTGCTTCAGTCGTGCTGTTCGTGATCATCTTCACGGTCACCTCGCTGCAGCTGCGACGACGGGTGGGCCGCGACGATGCGTAGGACCAAGCCCGGGGTCATGTGGGTCGTCGGTACGGTCCTCACCATCGGGGCGTTGCTGACATCGCTGCCGTTCATCTGGATGATCGCAACCGCCATCAAGCCGCTTCGAGAGACGGTTTCGTACCCGCCTGAACTGCTCCCCAAGAAGTGGACGCTCGACAGCTTCCGCCGGCTGTTCACCGAGCTCACCTTTGGCCAATATCTCGCGAACACGCTCATCGTCGTCGCCATCAGCTTCACCGGAATGTTCCTGTCAGCAATGGCGGGCTACGGGTTCGCCAAGTTCGAGTTCCGCGGCAAGAAGCTGATGTTCGCATTGGTCCTGGCGACCATGATGATCCCGTTGCAGGTCACCATGATCCCGACGTACCTCATCTTGAACAACGCGCACCTCACCAACACCCTCGCCGGAATCGCGCTACCGACGCTGGTCGTGGGCTTCAACCTGTTCCTGTTCCGCCAGTTCATGCTCGCAGTACCAGAGGACCTTCTCGAAGCTGCCCGCCTGGACGGTGCGAGTGAATGGCAAACCTTCCGAAAGATCGTCCTGCCGATCTCGCGTCCGATCCTCGCCGTCCAAGCCGTGCTGACCTTCATTGCGGGCTGGAACAGCTTCTTCTGGCCGCTCATCATCGCGAGCGACCAGGACCACTACACGCTCTCCGTGGGCCTCTCGCTCCTCCGTCAGCAACAGACCGTCGACCCTCCTCTGCAAATGGCTGGAGCATCGCTCATGGTCGTCCCGATCGTGATCATCTTCGCGATCCTCCAACGGCGAATCGTCCAGGGTTTCACCATGTCGAGCCTCAAGTGACGGCCGGAGGCTACGTCCACGCGGATGGCGGCGAGCTACGCGACGGCAACGGCAACCCGATCGTGATGCGCGGGGTCGGACTCGGGAACTGGATGCTCCCCGAGGGGTACATGTGGAAGCTCGACCCACCCGGACCGCAATCACCGCGAAAGATCGAGGCGCTCATCGTCGACCTCGTCGGCCAACGACGCGCGGACATGTTCTGGCAACGGTTCCGCGCCGAGTTCATCACCGAGCGCGACATCATCCGCATCGCCGCAGAAGGGTTCGATCACGTACGGCTGCCTCTCAACGCGCGACTTCTGATCACCGATGATGGCGAGCTGAAACCAGCGGGCTTCGCGCTCATCGACCGCCTCGTCGAATGGTGCCGAACCCACGGACTGTGGGTCATTCTCGATCTCCACGGTGCACCCGGCGGCCAGACCGGCACCAACATCGATGACTCCCCGAACGAGATACCCGAACTGTTCGACGATCCCCACTACCGAGAGCTGACCGTCCTGCTCTGGACCGCACTCGCGCAGCGCT
The DNA here is from genome assembly GCA_031410915.1 of Actinomycetes bacterium. Lineage (GTDB taxonomy): Bacteria > Actinomycetota > Acidimicrobiia > Acidimicrobiales > Ilumatobacteraceae > WLMZ01. Next base: position 44,348 of record JANNZY010000133.1, on the reverse strand, counting down.
ACCGCCACGACCCGACTGTCGCCGGTTACGACCTTCTCAACGAACCGCTGCCGGATGGCTACCAGGAGTTGTTCCGCGATGAGCTGGTTGGCCTGTACGTCGAGCTGACGAGAGCGATCCGGGCCGTCGATCCCCATCACCTGCTGATCTACGAAGGAATGCACTGGGCCACCAACTGGTCGATCTTCGACACCGTCTGGGACCCGAATTCGATGCTGCAGTTCCACAAGTACTGGTCACCTCCCGATCAGTCCAGCATCCAACGGTTCATCGAGATCGGGAAGGAACTCGGTCTGCCGATCTACATGGGCGAGGGCGGGGAAAACAACACCGACTGGATCCAGACCGCCTTCCAGCTCTACGACGATCATCGGATCTCCTGGAACTTCTGGCCCTGGAAGAAGATCGACACATTGACATCACCCTGCTCGGTGATCGCGCCCCCCGGATGGCGCGACATCTGTGCCTACGCATCGGGACACCGCCGAAAGCCCGACACAAACACTGCATGGGACACGCTCACGTCGCTGCTCGATGCGTTCGACATCGAACAGAGCGAGTGGCGAGCCGATGTCGTCTCAGCGATGTTCCATCGCATCCCGCTGCGCATCCCGGCCAGTGGATTTGGCTTTCGGGGCGAAGGTACGTCGTACCGGGTGGCCGATCCCCGTCCACTCGCTCAGTTCCGATCCACCGATGCAGTCACACTCCGCACAGCATCCGATGACGCCTCGCCCCAACTCCGTTTCGACCACACATCCGGCCAACCCCGTGACCGAGACGACGAAGTGTTCGTCGATCTCGAAGAGCGAGACTGGGTCGAGTACATCTTCCAGGCGCCAGCGGCAGTGGGAGTTGACATTCGAGTGTCGATCGACGCCAGCACGAGTGATGAACTCCCCCTCGACATCATCATCAGCGGCTCGCCAGCCCGCGTCACGTGGCCCGATGTGCACACGATTCTGGCTACCGGGCCAGCTCTCGTCGGCGAAAACACCGTTCGATTGATCGGCCGTACGCGCCGTGTTCACGTCAGGTACCTCTCGGTCTCACCAACCTGAACGTTGCCGTCGACCCGGTCGTGCGGCCCGACTTCCGCGACCGCCAGTGAACTCAGCCGCCACGGGTTGGAGAACGACGGAGTTGGTTCCGGACTACGGCGTCGAAGTGGAACTCGACGCTCGGGCCCGGACGGGTTCGCTGGTGTCCTGCGGGCGTAGTTGGACCCGCCGGAGCAGTTGGGCGTTGAGGGCGACGACGATGGTGGACAGGCTCATCAAGATCGCGCCGACTGCTGGTGCCAGCGTGATGCCGGCCCAGGCGAGGGCACCGGCGGCGAGTGGGATGGACACGATGTTGTAGCCGGCGGCCCAGGCCAGGTTCTGGCGCATCTTGCGGTACGACGCCCTCGACAACTTGATGACCCCGACGACCGAGCGTGGGTCGTTGCCGGCGAGGACCACGCCGGCAGATTCGATGGCGACGTCGGTGCCGGCACCGATGGCCAAGCCGACGTCGGCGCGGGCCAGCGCGGGGGCGTCGTTGACGCCATCACCGACCATCGCGACCCGGTATCCGCGGGCCTGGAGTTCGGCGACCTTGTTCTGCTTGTCCTCCGGGAGCACCTCGGCGAAGACCTCGTCGATCCCGAGCTCGGCAGCGACTGCGTCGGCGACCTGGCGTGCGTCACCGGTGATCATCACGACGCGCTCGATCCCGATGTCGTGCAGATCGATCACCGCCTGGCGGGCCTCGGGGCGGATCTTGTCCTCGAGCGCGAGGGCGCCGATGATCTCGTCGTCTCGAACGAGATGCAACACGGCTGCGCCGCGACTGGTCCACGTCTCGATGTCACTGCGGATCGAATCGGGGATGGCGAGCGAACGTTCGCGCAGCAGCACGGGGCCGCCGACGGCGTAACGGCGGCCGCCGATGGTCGCCTCAACGCCGCGGCCGGTGATCGCCCGGAAGTCGGCGGCGTTGGCGACGTCACCGCGTTCGCGTGCGGCGGTGACGATCGCTCGGGCGAGCGGATGTTCGCTGTCCAGTTCCACACCTCCAGCGAGGCGGAGCACCTCGTCGGTCGACATGTCGTGGCCGGTGACCCCGGTGACGACGTGGCGGCCTTCGGTCAGCGTTCCGGTCTTGTCGAACAGCACGGCGGTGATCGTGCGCATGCGTTCCAGGGCGAGACGGTCCTTGACGAGGATGCCGTTGCGAGCCGAGACGGCCGTGGACAGTGCGATGACGAGCGGGATGGCCAGGCCGAGCGCGTGTGGGCAGGCGATGACGAGGACCGTGACGGTGCTGGTGATCGCCTGATCTGCGTCGCCCGCGATCGACCACGCGACGAACGTGATCACCGCAGCACCGGTGGCGATGTAGAACAACCACTTGGCGAACCGATCGGCCAGGACCTGGGCACGGCTGTTCGACGCTTGCGCTTCGGCGACGAGACGTTGAATCCCGGCCAGGGCCGTGTTGTCGCCGACGGCGGAGATCCGGACTCGGATCGACGAGTCGGTCGAGACGGTGCCGGCCACGACGCGGTCGCCGACCGCTTTGACGACCGCCTTCGACTCGCCGGTGATCATCGACTCGTCGAGCTCGGCTTCGCCCTCCTCGATCGTGCCGTCGGCCGGCACCCGAGCACCGGCACGAACGAGGACCAGCTGCCCCTCGCGGAGTACCCCGAGCGCGACGGTGCGCGTCTCGCCGTTCTCGATCACTTCGGCCTCGTCGGGGAGCAGGGCTGCGAGTGCGGCGAGCGCCCCCTGTGCTTGGCCGATCGCCTTCATCTCCTGCCAATGGCCGAGCAGCATGATCGTGACCAGCGCGGCCAGTTCCCACCAGAACTCGAGGTCGAACAAGCCGAGGCTCGACGCCATCGACGAGGCCCACGCGACGGTGATCGCCATCGCGATCAGCAGCATCATCCCCGGCGCCCGGTCGCGCACCTCGTCGACAGCGCCCTTGAGGAACGGCCAGCCGCCCCAGAGGAACACGAACGTGCCGAGGACCGGGCCGACCCATCCGACGCCAGAGAGCTCGTAGCCGAACCAGTCCATGATCATCTCGCTGGTTGCGATGACCGGGATCGAGATCAGCAGCGTCAGCCAGAACCGGCGACGGAACGTCTCCGGGTCATGTCCGGCGTGCTTGTCGTGCCCTGCGTGACCGTCATGGCTGCCAGATGCGGGCTGCGCCTCGTGGGAGTCGTGGCCGGCGGAGTGATGATCGTGGTGAGCGTGGGGCGCGTCCGCTCCGAATGGCAGGTCGTGGGTGGAGTGCGCGTTCATGCTGACATGATACCCCCTAGGGGTATATTGTCAAGGAGAATCGGCGGCACCGCTCCGTCCTACGGGCACCAACGGCCGCACTCGACTCGAAGCATTCACCGACACGCACATGATCCGGATCAGCGCGCCACTGCGTGACGAGCCGCGTTCGTGACGAGCGGCCGAAGCGGCGTGCGCGTCAGCCAGCCGGCCAACCGCCGCAGGACAGGCACGACCGTGAACCATCCGGCCGCAGCGACGATGCCGCCGAGCGCCAGGCCGGCAACGACGTCACCCGGATAATGAGCACCGACGTAGACACGGGTGAAGGCCATGAGGACCGCGAGGACGGAGGCGGCGATGCCCCATCGCCGGTTGGCGAACAGGAGCCCGACGGCGACTGCGCCGGCCGCAGTTGCGTGGTCGCTCGGGAACGAGAAGTCCGTGGTCTTGTCGACCAAGAGGTGCACGTTGGTCATCGTCTCGTACGGTCGGGCTCGGCCGACGGCACCACCGATGAGCTGACCGACCCCGAGCGCGACGAGCGCTGCTGCCCCGGCCCACACGCTGGCAGCAACGGCGGTCAGGTCGTCGCGCTGTCGACCGTCGACGTAGCAGACGAGGAGCAGCACTGCGAACAACGCGATCCCGTATCCGGCGTTGGCCGTGAAGAGGTCGTGGGCCCAACCCGTCCGGTCGGCGAGTCGGTTGATCCAGCGGTAAAGGCTGGTGTCCATTCTGGGGCTCCAGTGGTCGTCATAGGGTTGATGGGGCGAGGCAGCGTAGAAACCGTCGTTCCGGTGGGTCACGCACCAATCGCGCAGAGGACTGACACGTGGCCTCGCCGAGTGATTGCTTCGCACTGCCGCGCCGCCACCAGGGCTATTCGATGTCGTCGACAAGGACCGGCCGGCGACGCTGTTGGATGGTCATCACGATGACCACGGCGAGGATCGCGGTGAGAAAGATGATGCTCGTGGTGGTGGTGCCGAGACCGAATCCTTTGCCGGTTCCTGCGTCGGCGTCTTCGGCGATCTGGCGGGGCTGGGACAGCAGGTCACCGATCGAGGCGCCGAGCGGACGGGTGAGCACGTAGGCAGCCCAAAAGGCGAGGATCGCGTTGAGCTGGAACTTCCAGTGCGCGAGCGCGATCAGTGCGATGAGGCCGGCGAACAGTGCGACCGACTTGCCGTAGCCGAGGTTGTACTTCTCTGCGATCAGGTCGCCTGCAGCGGTGCCGAGTGCGAACGTGAACAGGATCGCGGTCCAGTAGAACGCCTCTCGCTTGGCGGTGTGGATCGAGTGGATCGACAGCGTCTTCTCGCTCGCCTGCCAGATGCCGAACGACGCCAGCATCAACACGGAGAAGACGATGGTGCTCGTCGTGAGTGATACGTGGAAGTTCTCGACCATGTTGTCCGTGATCAACGTGCCGACAACACTCAACAACACCACGGTCACCCAGTAGATGGCCGGGATGTATTCGCGCACCCTGAATTGCATGACCAGCGACACGATCAGGATCGATCCCATGACGAGAGTGGTCCTGGTGAGGTTGTCGCCGAGCTTGCCATTGAGGTAGTCGGCGAACGTCTCTCCGACGGTGGTGCACAGCACCTTGATGATCCAGAAGTACAGCGTGACCTCCGGTACCTTGCTGAGCTTGGCGCGCAGGTCGGGGGAGGGATGCAACATCGAGGTGTGTTCTGTCATCAGCGTCCTTCACGTCAGTGCCCAGGCGATCCAAGCACGACCCGAGTGAGGCGACAGGGCCGATCATCTGAGATGTCGGTAAGAACTTCCGGGCTCAGACCGCCCTACCAGGATTGCGCTGGAGGACGATGTCGATCTGCGGGTGGGGTTCTGTTCGGCGCAGCAGGAGGCGGCCGGGCAGGGCTTCGACGAGTCGCTGCGCAAGTGGCAGACCCAGGCCGCTCCTCGTCGGTCCTTCTTCGTCAGCCGCCGGCGCTGGCGCGTGAAAGCCGGGACCCTCGTCGGAGACGGTGATGGTGACAGCATCGGCCCCCTCGTGCAGGTCGATGCGGACCTGACCCGCGCCGTGGGTGAGTGCGTTGTCGAGCAGCACGTCGAGTGCGTGGCGAAGCATCATCGGGTTGCCTTGGACCTCAGCGGTCTCGTGTGCGTCGGCGATGATGAGCGGACGGCCGATGTGCGCGAAGCGCCCATGCCAGGCGGACTTGATCTCGTCGAGGATCTGAACGAGCGACACTGGTGCCCGGTCGGGCCGCGGACTGCGGGCGATGGCGAGCAGCTCGGTGATGGTGCGCTCGAGTCGTTCGATGTCCTCGAGCGACTCGCGGAGCACGTCGGTGTGGTCCGTTCGCGGGAACTCGAGCTCGGTCTCGATCGCCGCGCGCAGTCCGGCGAGTGGTGTGCGGAGCTGATGGGAGGCATCGGCGCTGAACGATCGTTCCCTGGCGACGAGGTCATCGAGACGGGCGGCAGTCGCGGTCATCGCGACGGCCGCCTGATCGATCTCGGGGATGTTGCTGCGCGGGACGTGGAGCGAGAAGTCGCCGTCGCCGAGTCGCACTGCAGCATCCCTCAACTCACGGACAGGCCGGGCGAGCCGGCTCGCGATCACGAAGCCGATGCCCGCTCCCACGGCGACGACGCCGCCGGCGAGCGAGCCGAGGACGAGCACGATCCGCTGGGTTCTCGCGTCACTGGCGGCGGTCGATTGCTCGGCGCGGATGGCGCCGATGATCGCTTCGTCGGCCGACACGGGCACCGCAACCACGCGAACCACGTCCGTCTCGGTGTCCGTGACGCGATTCGCGAGCGCGCCGGTGGTCGCCGGGTCAGCGTCCGACGGCCCGGTCCCGGAGACGAGGTTGCCATGCAGGTCGTAGAGACCGAATTGGATGCCGACGGTGCTTGTTGGCAACTCGACCTGGTCGCTTCGAGTGGCGAAGTCCTCGGGTACGACGCGGGCGGCGAGGATCGCCTGGCGCTCGACGCGCAGCATTGCGTTGTCGTCGACGAACCGCTCGACCAGGAACGCGAGCGGAACGGCGAACAGCGCGATGGCGAGGACGGCGATCGACAGGATCGCGAGCAGGATGCGTCGTCTCACGGCAGCTCGTAGCGGTAGCCGACACCGCGCAGGGTCGTCACACGGCTGACGCGATCCGGTGCATCGATCTTGCGTCGCAGGGCTGAGATGTGGAAGTCGAGGGTCTTGGTGGAGCCGTACCAGTGCTCGTCCCAGACGTCTTCCATCAACGTCTCACGGGTGACGGCATTGCCGACATCGGCAAGGAGGCGGACGAGCAGATCGAACTCCTTGGCCCGTAAGCCGACCTCGGTTCCAGCGATCCAGGCACGTCGGGCGCGCAGGTCAATCGTCAGGTCACCGAACGTCGTACGCGCGAGCGGCTGGGAATCGTTTCGCCGAAACTGGGCGCGTATCCGGGCCAGGAGCTCGGCCAGCTTGAACGGCTTCGTGACGTAGTCGATTGCCCCGGCGTCGAGCCCGATGACGATGTCCAACTCCTCGTCGCGGGCGGTGAGCATCATGATCTCGATGCTCGGGTCGAGGTCACGGACCCGGCGGCACACGTCGAGCCCGTCGAGGTCGGGCAGTCCGAGATCGAGGAGCACGAGATCGGGGCGAGCGACTCCGACCTCATCGATCGCGCCGCCCCCCGTCCGAGCCCAAACGGCGTCGTAGCCGTTGCCGTGCAAGGCGCGGACCAAGGTCGATCCGATGCGTTCGTCGTCTTCGACGATCAAGATCCGCTCACCACTCACGAGTCCCACGGTACGACAACCCTTCGGCACCGTGAACCCTTCGGCCGGAGTTCTGGCTGTCCGCTCACCTTCGGCGGGGGATCCGCTCGCCACGTCCGCCCTACCGTCGTCTCCACATCGAATCTTGAAGGGAGTTCGTCATGCGCACCACACCCGCGCTGGCCGCGGCCGGGCTTGCAGTGGTGCTGCTCGCCTCGTCGTGCAGCAACTCGAGCGGTTCGTCGCAGCCGACGGTCCCGGCGAGCGACGCCGGGGCCACCTCGCCGGCGTCGCCAACGGCGTTGGCGGGGGCGGTCGATCCGAACGCGCCCGAAGTCGTCGAACCGGGCGACATCCCCGACGACCAGGTGTTCATAGCGTTCGCTCCCGCCGATGACATCTACACGGTCAAGGTCCCCGAAGGATGGGCCCGCACCGAATCCGGCGCCGACGTGACGTTCACGGACAAGTACAACTCGATCGCGCTCCGGTCGTCGCCGGCAGCGAGCGCCCCGACGGTGGAATCGGTGCGAACGGACGGATTGGCAGACGTCGCGTCGGACCCGACCTTCACCCTGGCCGACGTGACGGCAGTGACTCGCAACGCGGGCACCGGGGTGCTGGCCACGTATGAGATCGGCAGCCCATCGAACCCTGTGACGGGCAAGAAGGCGCTGCTCGCCGTCGAACGCTACGTGGTCTTCCACAACGGGACCGCCGTCACGATGACGTTGTCCGGAGCGAAAGGTGCCGACAACGTCGACCCGTGGAGAATCGTGAGCGACTCCCTCGCGTGGAAGTGATCCGGTCCACATGAGTGTCGCGCGCGCGTCAACGACTCCGGCTCCGATCGTCGAAGCGATCGACCTGTACCGGTTCTTCCACACCGGCGACGAGGAGACCCTTGCCCTGCGCGGTGTGTCACTGCGGCTCTACCCCGGAGACGTGATCGCCGTCACCGGACCATCGGGGTCGGGGAAGTCGACACTGCTGTCTTGTATTGCGGGCCTCGACGAACCCGACGGAGGCACCGTCCGAATCGACAGTGAGATCATGACCCGTCGAAGCGAGGCCGAACGCTCATCGCTGCGCGCCCGCAAGGTCGGCATGCTGTTCCAGGCGGGCAACCTCCTCGATCATCTCAGCGTCGAGCAGAATCTGCAGTTCGCGCAACGACTCGTCGGTCCACACGATCCGCACCGCATCGCCGCATTGCTCGACGAGGTGGGACTCGCCCATCGCGCGACGGCCAGCCCGACCACTCTGTCCGGCGGAGAGGCCGCCCGAGCCGGTCTTGCGGTCGCGTTGGCCAATCAGCCCGTCGTCGTGATGGCCGACGAACCAACCGGTGAGCTCGACCAGACCAGCGCGGACCGGGTCCTGGAGCTGCTCCGCCGACGCGCCGACCACGGTGCCGCGGTCCTGATCGTCACCCACAACTCCCACGTCGCGGCGTTCGCCGACCGGGAGATCCACCTCCGCGACGGGCGAATCTCATGACGAGCGACATGGTCGCAAGCGGAGTGGTGGTCCGAGCGGTGGACGTGGCGCGTACCTTCGGCAGCGGCCCGAGCGCCGTCGTCGCCGTGCATGGGGTGTCGGGTGAGGTGCGTCTCGGCGATCTGATTGCCTTGAGCGGTCCGTCCGGATCGGGGAAGACGACGCTGCTCCACCTGCTCGCGGGTCTCGATCGACCCACCGCCGGCATGATCGAGTGGCCCTCCATCGGAGGCCGCGAGCGCCTTCGGCCGGGTCCGATCGCGATCGTGTTCCAAGCACCGAGCCTGTTGCCGCCCCTCGACGTCATCGAGAACGTCGCGCTCCCACTGCTGCTGCAAGGCATCGACCGACACACCGCCCGGGCGGCAGCGGACGAAGCACTGAGCCGGCTCGACCTGGCGTCGCTGTCCACCAAACTGCCCGAAGAGCTCTCCGGCGGGCAGGCGCAGCGCGTTGCAGTCGCACGCGTCTTGGCCGGCCGACCCCAGCTGATCCTGGCCGACGAGCCAACCGGTCAACTCGACCACGCCAGCGGCGGCGCGGTCATCGACGCCTTGATCGCCGCCGCGACCGATACTGGCGCGGCGCTCATCGTGAACACCCACGACGACACCGTCGCTCACCGGCTCGACCATCACTGGTCGATGACGAACGGCCGACTCACCACCGAGGTCAGGGCATCATGCTGAACATCCACCCGTGGCGCACCGTTCGATTCCACAGTGTGTGGATGGGCGCGCTTGTCCGCCGCCGCACCGGCCGGCTCACCGCCACAGCCGTCGGTGTCGCTCTCGCGGTCGGGCTCCTCGCCTGCCTCGGTGCCTTCCTGTCGGCGTCGAAGGCCACCATGACCCAGCGTGCCATCGACACTGTCGCCGTCGATTGGCAGGTCGAAGCCCAGGCCGGAACCGACGCCAGCGCGCTCGCGAGCGAGATTGCCGCAACCCGCCGCATCACCGCGTCCGAGACCGTGTCGTTCGCGAACACCACTGGATTCGAGTCCAGCAAGGCCGGCACCACCCAGACCACCGGGCCGGGACAGGTGCTCGGCATGACCGGCACCTACCGATCGACGTTCCCCGCCCAACTTCGTGACCTGATCGGCGCCAGCGATGGAGTGCTGCTGTTCCAGCAGACCGCCGCCAACCTCGCCGTCCAACCCGGCGACACGATCTCCATCGGACGCGCAGGACTCGCATCCGTCACCGTGACCGTCGACGGCATCGTCGACCTGCCCCAAGCCGACTCACTGTTCCAGACCGTCGGAGCGCCCGTTGGCGCGCAAGCCCAGGCGCCACCCGACAATGTCGCGATCGTCCCGTCCACGCTGTGGCACCAGCTGTTCGACCCCCTCGCTGCCACCCGGCCCGACCTCGTCCACACACAGTTCCACGTCCGCCTCGACCATCATCTCCCCCCCGATCCGGCCGCCGCCTACAACGACATCACCGGCCGAGCGCGCAACCTCGAAGCGCACCTCGCCGGCCGCGCCCTCGTCGGCGACAACCTCGGCGCAACTCTCGCGGGCGCCAGAAGCGACGCCCTCTACTCCCAAGTGCTGTTCTTGTTCCTCGGCGTGCCCGGCGCTGTTCTCGCCGGACTCCTCACCGCTGCCGTCGCCGCCTCAGGACGCGACCGCCGACGCCGCGAACAAGCACTCCTGCGCGCCAGAGGTGCCACCACCCGACAACTCGTCGGACTCGCAACGACCGAAACCGCACTCGTCGCCATCATCGGTTCCGCACTCGGGCTGGCGCTGGCCGCGCTCGTCGGTCGAGCCGTGTTCGGCACCACCCGATTCGGCGCAACAACAGCTGCGACGCTCATCTGGTCCATCGCCGCGGTCGCGGCCGGCGTCGCCATCGCCGTCGCCAGCGTTGCGGTCCCGGCTCGGCGTGACGCACGAGAGCTCACCGTCACCGACGCCCGACGGACACTTCGCCGTCTCGGCAACCCGCGCTGGATGCGCTGGGGCATCGACCTGGCTCTCCTCCTCGTCGCCGCGCTCGTGTTCTGGCTCACCTCTCGAAATGGCTACCAACTCGTCCTCGCCGTCGAAGGTGTCCCGTCGATCTCCGTCAGCTACTGGGCCTTCGCCGGCCCCGCCCTGCTGTGGATCGGCGCCGGACTGCTGAGCTACCGCCTCACCAACCTCGCCGTCGGACGCGGCCGGTCGCTGATCGCGCGCGTGATCCAACCGCTCTCCGGTGGCCTGTCCGACACCGTCGCTGCCAGCCTGCAACGTCAACGCCGCCTCGTGGCCCGCGGCGCAGCACTCGTCGCGCTCACCATCGGCTTCGCGGCGTCCACAGCGATCTTCAACGCCACGTACCGCCAACAAGCCGAAGTCGACGCGATCCTCTCCAACGGTGCCGACGTCACCTTCACCACGTCGCCCGGCACGCTTGTCTCACCCACGTCCAGCCAGGCGACGGCGATTGCGAAGACCAGCGGCGTCCACCACGTCGAACCGATCCAACACCGGTTCGCCTACGTCGGCGCCGACCTCCAAGACCTCTACGGCGTCAACCCGTCCAGCATCCTCAGCGCGGGACGGCTCCAGGACGGATACTTCCAGGGCGGCAGCGCACGACAACTGATCGACAAGCTCGCAGCGCAGCCCGACGCACTGCTCGTCTCCGCCGAAACCGTCCACGACTTCCAGCTCGTACCAGGTGACGCGATCACGCTGCGCCTGCAGAACGGCGACACCAAGCAGTACATCGACGTCCCCTTCCACTACGTCGGCGTCGCCAAGGAGTTCCCCACCGCTCCGCACGACAGCTTCCTCGTCGCCAATGCCACCTACATCGCCGCCACGACCGGCAGCGACGCCGTCGGCGCATTCCTCGTCGACACCGGCGGCGCCAACATCAGCAACATTTCCCGTACCCTCCGTCAACAACTCGGCACCACAGCAACCGTCACGGACCTCGACTCCAGCCGCCAGATCATCGGCTCCAGCCTCACCGCCGTGGACCTCGACGGACTCACGCGCGTTGAGCTCGCCTTCGCGCTCGCGCTCGCGGCGGCGGCGACCGGTCTCACCCTCTGGCTCGGCTTCACCGAACGACGCCGCACCTTCGCCATCGCCACCGCGCTCGGCGCCAACCAACGACAACTCGGCGCCTTCGTCTGGGCGGAAGCCACGATGACCACAGGAGCCGGCCTCTTCACCGGCACGGTCACCGCGTGGGCACTGTCCAACATGCTCGTCACAGTCCTCCATGGCGTCTTCGACCCAGCCCCCGACTCGCTCGCCGTGCCATGGAACTACCTCACCACCATGCTCGCCGTCGCGCTGATCGCCACGGCCACCGCAGCACTCGTCGCGATCCGCAGCTCGCGCACCCCACACCTCGAACTGCTCAGGGCGCTGTGAACGCGGACGGCACCGACGGTCGTTGCCGCGGTGGGTCGGAATACGTCGTTTGCACGATGTGGCTGTGACGCAGACGGTGCAGTCTGGTGGTTGGCGCCGAAGAGACCGGCGTCTTTGAAGGAGAGCACCAATGAGCCATCACACGTTCAGCCCACTGCGTACACAGCCGCACCGATCGACGAAGGGGAAGTGGACCCTTGCTGCGATGGCAGTCGTGACACTCGTGTCGGTCCCGCCCGCCGTCGTCAACGCCAGTCCGCCCGACCATCAGCCGCCGGCCAACGCCACGAGCGAGCTGCATGTGCCCGCGGGCGGGGTGCCCTGCGGGCCGATCACCATCACGTTCACCGATCACGAGCGATACACGACGTTCAGCAGCGGTCTCACGCTGGTGACCGGCCGGCTGACCGCCGTGGTGACGTCGGACATCACCGGCCAGTCGGTCAGCCTCAACGTTTCCGGCCCGGCCAAGCTCTATCCCGACGGGAGCATCGTCGGCAGCGGAGGATGGCTGCTGTTCAGCAGCAACGTGCTCGCGTACACAACGGGGCACATCTCGATTCCCGCCGGTGGTGACGTCAACGCCGTGACCGTCACGGGTCGCCGCGTCGACCTGTGCCCGATGCTCGGGCTCTGACGATTCCAACAGTCCCGTCCGGCGCAGGGCCTTCCGGAGACGGCGTAACGTGACCCCCGTGGCGAGGAATCATGAGTTCGTCGGCCGGCATGACGACGTCGAGCGTGTCCATCGAGCGGTGGATGGACGCGCCCGACTCGTCGTGATCGAGGGCGAGCCAGGCATTGGGAAGACGCGCCTGATCGACGAGGCGCTGCAACACCACGGCGCCCACCCGCCGATACCGATCCTGCGTGGTACCGCCGATCGCGACGCGATCCGTCCGCTCGGGGCGTTCGTCGAAGCGCTCGCCGACGGCGTCGCTGCCTGGTCGACGGTGCCCGAGAGCGTGCGTCGCCACAGTGACGCCGTCGTGTCGCTGTTCGGCGACCGGGCAGGGCTGCGATCGGGACGAGACCTGTCTCCGTTCGAGGTGCACGACGGGCTGCTGGCGGTCTTGGCCGCGCAACTCACGCAGCATGGCGCGCTCGTGCTCGATGACCTGCACTGGGCCGACTCCGAGACTCATGCGGCGTTGGGGCGAGTGGCATTGAGCGGCATCGGGTGCACCATCGTCGTCGGCGTGCGGCCTGAAGAGATGTCCGACGCGTTCGTCGACGTCGTCGCGCAGATCGAGCGGCGTCACGAGGTGATCAGGGTGGCTCTCCGCGCGCTGAGCCGGGACGACGTCGCGGATCTCCTGAGGAGGACGTACGGCGCTCGGTCGGCCGACAACGCCGACGTGGTCCACGAACGCACAGGCGGTCATCCATTGCTCTTGGCACAACTGATCGACAGCGGGTCGCTCGTCGATGGCGATCTGACTGCGCTTCCCTCGAGCGCGGAGGAGTCGATACGACGCCGTGTGACTGCGCTCGAGGCAACGGCTCGCGACGTCCTGAACGATGCGGCCGTCCTCGGTTCCGCCATTCGCTTCGACGAGCTGATGGCGATCCGCCATCGCTCCGATGCTGCGTTGACGCGTGCGTTGCGTCAGTTGTGTGATCAGCGGTTGCTCGCAGAGACCGAGAGCGATGTGTTCACATTCGTGCACGCCCTCACCCGACAGGTGGTCGAATCGTCGATGCTCGCTCGCGAACGCCGTGCGGCGCACCGACGGGTGCTGGCAACGTTGTCCGACGACACCGCTCCCGCACGTGTGCTGCACCACGCAATCGCTGCCGGAGACAGCTCACGGGCGAGCGTCGCCGCCTCCCAGGGAGCGCTCGTGGCGCTTGCGGTGGGCCAGCCGACGCGCGCCCGTGACATGGCGGCGTTGGCCACGAGTTCGAGTCCGGACGACGCCGGCCTCTGGGGGGTGCTTGCGCTGGCGAACTGGCAGTTGCGAAGTCGTGTCGAGGCCCGTCGCGCGGCCGAGCGCGCGCTGGCGCTGGCCGGTGGGGACGTCATCATGATGGTCCGTCTCCGGTGGCTGCTCGCACGAGTGGCGCTCGACTCGCTCGACAACCACTCGTTCCGAGCCAACCTGGCTGAACTCGAGTCGCTGGCGCGAATCGCGACCGGTGCCGAGCAGGCCGAAGTGCTGACGGCGTGCGCCGAGCTGATGATGCTCTGCACCAGTCCGGACGAGGTCTCGTGGGGGAGTCGGGCCGTCGCTGCGGCGACTGGAACGCCGTTGGAGGGCCGGGCACGCATCAGCCTTGGATCGTCGTTGACGAACGAGCCCGGACGACGGGACGAGGGGCGGGCGATGCTCGCCGATGTCATCGAGCGCGAGATCTGCGACAGCTATGACCGTGCGCGAGCGATGAACAACTTGTTGTGCGACGTCGTCTACGCGTGGCCGGCGACCGACGTCTGGTCGCTGATCGACAAGTTCGAGCGGCACGTGGTGGCGACAGCGCTTCACGCCGTGTTTGCCGAGCAGGTCGCGCTGTACCGGGAGCAATGCGCCGAGCGCCTCGGAGACGCAGCGCTGGCGCAGGCGGCGATCGATTGGTTCGGGCCGGTCGCCCCCGAGCCGCACTCGTGCCTCGCCGCCGCGGTCGCTCTGCTCGAGCTCGACCGTGGGCGGACAGGCCCGATGTGCGGGGCGGTGGTTGCTGTGTCGGAGACGATGCGCGATCGCGCCGACCTCGAGAAACTGGTGTGGTGCGACTGCGTGGCAGTCGAGGTGGCGGCGCGCGGCCAACCGCCCGAGGTGGAGCCACTGCTGGACCTTCTGTTCGACCCCGGGGTGATCCAAGGCCGCTTCATGCTCGACGCCATTGAGCGGCGTGGACGTGCGGCGCGAGCTTTGATGTCCATCGATCTTGCAACAGCGTCGGCGACGCTCGGCCGGTGGCACCTCTGGATCGACGGCGATCCCGACGGACCGGCGACGACCGCACACCTCGAGGGTGTGCACGCCGAGCTGCACGGCAACGTCGACCTTGCGACCGATCGTTACCTATCCGCGCTGGCAGGCACCACCGTTCGAGCTTGTACTGCACTGGCCGATCTCCAGCGTGGACTCGCCCGCTGCGCAGCTGCACGTGGCGAGCGCGAGGTCGCCCGATGGTGGGCGCGGCAGTCGGTGCAGACCCTTCGGTGTTGGCCCGGAGCCGGCCTCGACGAGTCGACACGTTTGCTTCGCCAGTTGGGCGGTCGACCAGAGCCGACCCACGCTGACAGCGTCCTGTCGGATCGCGAGCTCCAGGTGGCGACACTGGTGAGCCGCGG
Organism: Actinomycetes bacterium; assembly: GCA_031410915.1. GTDB lineage: Bacteria > Actinomycetota > Acidimicrobiia > Acidimicrobiales > Ilumatobacteraceae > WLMZ01. The sequence continues at coordinate 29,137 of JANNZY010000133.1, read as the reverse complement.
GCTCACCAACCGCCAGATCGGCGACGAGTTGCGGATCGCAGCCCGCACCGTCGGCGTGCACGTGTCCCACGTTCTGGACAAGCTCCGCGTGTCGAAACGATCAGAGATCGCCGCCTACATCGCGCGACGGCCCGCGAGCTGAACGAAGTCCGTACGATCGGGGTGTGACCGACCCCGCGATCATCCATGCCGGCTGGAGTGGCTCTGCCTCGAGGACATCACCGATGGCCGGCGAACGACCGAGCTGGCCAACGGGCTGTTCCTGCTGCTCGGTGCCGAACCCAACTGCGACTGGCTGGCCGACGAGGTGGCCCGCGACCGCAACGGGTTCGTGCTCACCGGCCGCGACATCCCCATGTCGCGATGGGTCGACGGCCTGCCGCCGGCGAACCTGGCGACCACCGTCCCCGGCGTGTTCGCCGCCGGAGACATCCGTGCCGGGTCGATGAAGCGAGTGGCCGCGGCAACCGGCGAGGGTGCCAGCGTCGTGCCCTCATCCACGCCTACCTCACCTGACCAACTCTTCTCGAGCGGTCCAGCCGGTTGCCGCCACGACCCGCAGGACCAGGACGCGGGCGAAGGGTTCGTTGCGGTATTGGGAATAGCGCTCGGCCAGAAGAGTCGCCAACGTTCCGGCTCGATCCGGGGCAGCGTCGGGCTGAAACTGCAACTCGGCTCGGACCCACCAGAGTTGTGACCAATCGTCGCGATCCCAGTGCTCGGCCAACAGCGTGGCCCGTGGGTCGGCCTCCAGGTTGCGCTCGCGCTGAAGGCGCAGCGAGGCTTTCGGCTTGACCAGGTCGACTGGTACGCCGACGAAGCCGTCATGGTCGACGGCGTACGCGACGGGCACGGCATCGACACCCCGCTCGGCGTGTGCCGTGCACAGGATGGCGTGGTCGTGGGCCGCGAGCCGGCCGAGCGCGTCGGCTTCGGTGAGCCTCATTGCGGTCGTCTGGTGATGGTGCGCATGCGAAATGGCGATGGTAGTTGCCGTCGCATACGCTCGGTCCCGTGCAGGGGCGACAGTTGCGATGAACCCGGCGATCTGGGTCGAGCGGCACGGCCGGCGGAATGCCGAAGAGCCGGCGCTGGCCGACGGCGAGCGCGTCCACGCGACGTGGTCACAGTTCGCGACTCGTACGAGCGCCACGGCGGGCGGCCTGCGCGAGTCGTTCGGCCTGTCACCCGGCGACCGGGTCGCGATTGTGATGCGCAACCGGCCCGAGTACCTGGAGGCGATGTTCGCGATCTGGCATGCGGGCCTCGTGGCCGTGCCGGTCAACGCTCGCCTGCATCGCGACGAGATCGCCTACATCCTCGAACACAGCGAGTCCGCGGTTGCGGTGACTGATGACGATCACGCCGAGGATGTCGAGTCACTCGTCGGTGCCGTCGCCTCACTCAAGTTCGCCGTCGTTGCCCCCGGTGATCAGTGGCAGCGGTTGACGGAGTCGTCGCCGGTCGCGCTCGTCGACCGTCAGGCGCAGGATCCGGCGTGGTTGTTCTACACGAGCGGCACGACGGGTCGACCGAAGGGTGCGACGCTCACGAACCGCAACCTGTTGATGATGTCGCTCAGCTACTTCGCCGACATCGACCCGGTGTCGGCGCACGACGCCATCCTCCACGCCGCGCCGATCTCACACGGTTCGGGCCTCTATGGGCTGCCCCACATCGCGCGCGGCGCGGTCAGTGTCGTGCCGCAGTCCGGCGGCGTCGACGGTGACGAGATCGCCGCGCTCGTCCGGCGTTGGCCGGGGACGTCGTTGTTCGCCGCGCCGACGATGGTGAAGCGCTTGGCCGGCGACTCGGCGATGACGTCCGGTGACCTGTCCAACCTGAAGACCATCATCTACGGCGGTGCGCCGATGTATCTGGCCGACCTGCAGGACGCGCTCGCCCTGTTCGGCCCTCGCCTGGCGCAGATCTACGGGCAGGGCGAGACGCCGATGACGATCACCGGATTGTCCAAGGCCGACCACGCCGATCGAGATCATCCGCGCTGGATCGACCACATGCAGAGCGTCGGCCTGCCTCGCACCGATGTCGAAATCCGGGTCGTCGACGAGGACGACCGCGAGCTTCCCGTCGGCGAGATCGGTGAGGTCGTCGTTCGCGGCGACGTGGTGATGCCCGGCTACTGGAACCAACCCGAGGCCACAGCCGAGGCGTTGCGCGGCGGGTGGTTGCACACCGGCGACGTCGGCAGCTTCGACCCCGACGGGTACCTGACGTTGCGTGACCGGTCCAAGGATCTGATCATCAGCGGCGGCATGAACATCTACCCGCGCGAGGTCGAGGAGGCCTTGCTCCGCCACCCCGGCGTGGGGGCCGTCGCTGTCGTCGGCCGGCCCGACCCCGAGTGGGGTGAAGCCGTTATCGCCTTCGTCGTGGCCGCCGCAGGCGGTGTCGCGTCTCCGGCGGTCGAGGACCTCGACCGCACCTGCCTGCAGAGCATCGCCCGTTTCAAGCGCCCCAAGGAGTACCGGTTCGTCGAGTCGTTGCCGACCAACAACTACGGCAAGATCGTCAAGCGCGAGCTACGCGATCAGCTCCGTGCAGAAGTCCAAGAACGACGCTGAACGGCGGCTGTCGGCTGCGCCACGACTGTCGTCGACGAATCTCGAGCTGGGCGGGACGAGTGGGTCGGACGAACTGTTACTGTCACCGCGGTCAGGGTCGGGGGACCCGGAAGTCGTGCCGGCCGGCCCCGACGTTGGCGTCACCGCCGACATCGTCAAGGGGATGGATTCTCATGAAGCTTGCTCTGTACCTGCCGAACTTCCGTGACAAGGTGACCGTCAAGGAACTCGAGGATCTCACCGCCCTCGCCGAGGAACTGGACTTCGACTCGGTCTGGACGTTGGACCGCGTCGTTGTCCCGGAAGCCTCCGATCGCGTCGAGCTGCAGTACTCGTTCGGCATGATGGAGGCGTTCCCGAAGGCCTTGCCGGTGTCGTCGCGCGGCGAGTGGCTGCACGGCATGCCGCTGATCCCGTGGCTCGCGGCCAAGACGAAGAAGGTGCGCATCGGCATGAGCATCATCGACACCCCGTATCGCTCGCCCGGCGTGCTCGCCGGAGAGATCGCGACCGTCGACCACCTGTCCGGCGGGCGGGTCAACGTCGGGGTCGGGTCGGGCTGGATGCCCGAGGAGTTCGCGGCAGCAAGCGCCTCGCACATCTTCCCCCGGCGACACCAGCACGTGCGCGAGACCATCGAGATCATGCAGGGAATCTGGACCAACGATCTCTTCGAGTACCACGGCGAGTTCGCCGACTTCGACCGCTGCGGTTTCGGTGCCAAGCCAGTTCAGGATCCCCACCCGCCGATCTTCTTCAGCGGCCTGAAAGACCCGAAGCGCTCGGCGAGCCGCATCGCCAAGTACGGCTTGGCCGGATGGATCGGCATCCAGGACTCGCCGGATGAACTGCAGCAGTGGCGCGGTGCGATCAAACGCGAGCTGGAAGAGCTCGGCAGCGCGCGCACGATCGACGATCTGGAGATCTGCAGCATGATCTGGTTCGTCATCACCGACGCAGAGACCGATCAGACCGATGCCGGCAAGGGCAGCAACCTACTCGCCGGAACTGCGGCGCAGATCACCGACACGCTGAAGCGCTACAACGAAGCCGGCCTCACCATGCCGCTTCTGTGGCCGCCGTTCGCCGACGTGCCGGTGTCGAAGACGCTCGACGATCTCAAGCAACTCCACGAGGAGATCATGCCCAAGGTCAACTCGATGTAGCTCCCGTCAGAAGGGCCCGCTGTTCCAGGGGCCCCAGATGGCGAGGGTGTAGCCGGTGGAGTTCTGGATGTTGACGAACAGGGTTCTCCCGTCGGGTGTGAAGGTTGCACCAGCGAACTCCTGGCCGAACTGGGTGGTGTCGGCGTTGCGGGCGAAGTCGAACAGCTCGCCGCGTCGGGTCAGGCCGCGCAGGAAGTTGTCGGCGGTGCCGTCCTCGCACAGCAGCACGGTGCCCTTCGCCGAGACGACCAGGTTGTCGGGTAGGTCGAGCACCGCCGAACCCGGTGACTCGTAGACAACCGTCAGTTCGTTGCGGATGGTGTTGTAGGCGAACACCTGCCCGCGGCCCTGACCGAACCCGCTGCCGTTGTAGTCGGCGGGACCGCCCTGGGTGGATGTGAAGTAGATCAGCCCGAGGTGGTAATCGCAGCCCTCGAGGCGGCTGAAGATGGCGGCACCCTTGGCCCGACCCTGGTTGCCGACGACCGGCGTGGCCGCGTCGTTGACGACGCCGCCGTAGTCGGGATCCGGATCATCGATGTCGACCCATTCGGTCCTGAACTTCGTGCCTATTCCGAGCGCGACCGACAGGTCGGCGTTGTCGACGCCGCGAACCTTCAACATCTGCAGCCGGCCACCGTCGAGCATGCCGCGCGCCAACCGCGGGTGCCGCGGTGGCTTGTAGCGGTAGAAGCCGGACGCGGTGAGAAAGCTGTCCTCGGTGAGGTAGAGGTGGCCGAAGATCGGGTCGACGGCTGCCGCCTCGTGCGGGAAGCGACCGGCCGAACGGATCGGCTGACGGTTCGATACGCCGTTGGCCGGTACCTCGAACACGTAGCCGTGCTTCTGGGTGAGCACGGCGTTGCTGCCGCCGGAGAAGTCGTTTCCGACATCGGGTCCGTTGATCGTCTCCTCGCACGTCAACCACGATCCCCACGGGGTGCGGCCACCGGCGCAGTTGTACTGGGTGCCGTTCAGCGACACCCAGCCATTGGAGACGTTGCCCTCGCTGTCGACCACGACCGTCGTGGTGCCGCCGGCGCCAGACGGGTCGTACGCCGCCGTCGCGTCGCCGAACGCGCCACCCTCGTTGCTGCGCTGCTCGTGGTTGCGAACGAGGTAGTACGTGCGCCGCTTCGGTCCGAGGAACGCAGCCATGCCATCGGGGCGGCCGGGAAGCGACGCCAGGCCGAACCACGGCTGGCGGGCGACGTCGAACGAGCGGTAGTTGAACCCGGCCGGCAGGTCGAGACGGATCTTGCCGTCTCGCTGATCGGGAACCGGTGCAAGCGGTCCGTAACTCGACGGACCGTTCGCACCGACCGGAGCCGGCCCGGCCAGGAAACCCTCGAACGGTCCGGCCATCGCGCCCAGTCCGACAGCCGCCCCGGCCTGCAGGAATCGACGACGATTGATGTCCACCATGTGAAGTGTCTCCTCACGCTCGTGTCCCGGCCACGAACGTAGCTCAGCCCACAGGACCGAAAACGCGCGCGATGGCATCCTCCGCCATCTGGCGGATGTTGTCGGGGCCCGATGACGAGCACACTGAACGCCGGAACGCCATCTGCTGGAGGCCGTCGTGATCGAGACCGAGGATGCCGAGCTGCAGCCCTACCCGGACGGCACGTGGTGGGTGAAGGAGCACAGTGTCAGCCAGCGGTTCCCGCTCGTGTGCCGCGGCAACACGGGTGAGGTCTACCCCAACGTCGTGTCGCCGATCACGGGATCGCTGGTCAGCGAGGCGTTCGGCCGTGGGCAGTGTCAGCTGGCGGTCGAGGCTGGGATGGCGACGTCTGGTCAGCTCGTTGGATTCGACGGCACCGATTCGTCGATGGCCCCGATGTTCGCGGGCTACATCTACAGCAATGTGTCCATGGCTCGCTCGGCCGTCGCGCGCATGCCCGGGATGACCATCGACATGGTCGACCGGCAGATGTTCGGACTCAGCGGCGCGCCGGCACATCGTCGCGGCCCTGGTGACCGCAACGCGCGAGCGGCGTTGCGCAGCATCCGTTTCATGCTCGGTCTCGTTCTGCGACCGGACGCCGAACGCCTGGACAGAACGCGGCAGTTCGTGGATGAGTGCTTGGCGCAGCAGCCAGATGTCGCGAGTGCGAGCGATGCCGAGCTACTCACGATCATGCGCAGCCTCCAGACGGTCGGCGAGCGAATGATGTACGAGTTGCTCCGCGCCTCGACCGGTGCCGGTGTCGGTCGGTCGATGCTGGAACGTCTCGTCGCTGGGCAGGGCGGTGACGAGCTCGTCAACCGCCTGACCGCCGGGTTGGGAACGATCGAGTCGGCCGAGCCGGCCGTCGACCTGTGGCGGCTCGGGCGCCGCGCGGCAGCGTCGGCAGTGGTGACCGGACTGTTCGACGACGGACCCGACCATCTGCTGACGCGCCTGCGCCTGAGCGCAACCGACGACGACAACGTCCGGGCGTTCGTGGCCGAGTTCGATCGGTTCCTCGCCCGGCACGGCTCGCGGGGGCCGGAGGAGTGGGAGCTGGAGCAGCCGACGTGGGGCACCGACCCGTCGATCGCGTTGGCTGCGATCGATCGCCTGCGTCACGCGCCCGCCGAGCGCGATCCGGAAGCGACGGCACGCATGCTGGCCGCCGAGCGAGCGGCGCTCGTCGGTACGACTCGCCGCACACTGCTGCTGCCGAAGCGCAAGCTGTTCGAACTCGCGCTGCGCGCGGCCAGCCTGTACTCGGCACACCGCGAGGGCACCAAGGCTGCGTTCGTGCGCCTGCTCAACCCCGCCCGCCTCGCTCTGATCGAGCTCGCTCGCCGATCGGGTGTGCCGCACGGCGACCTGTGCCTGCTGACGATCGACGAGATACCCGTTGTGCTCGCTGATGTCGATGCGTTGAACGGCACCATCGCCGAGCGACGAGCCCGTCGTGCGTATTTGCAGGCGCGCATCCCACCGTTCTGGTTCCAGGGCGAGATCCCGCCACCACCCGGTTGGGAGCTTCGCCGCGACCGGCTACGGCCGGACACGACGCCGCGGTTGCTGACCGGTCTCGGGGTGTGCCCCGGGCTTGCGACCGGACGGGCCAGGGTCATCCTCGACCCAGCCGATCCGCGCCAGCTCGGACCGGACGACATCTTGGTGGCGCCGATCACCGACCCGTCGTGGACCCCGCTGTTCCTGGCCGCGGCGGGAGTGGTCGTCGATGTCGGAGCACAGCAGAGCCATGCCGCGATCGTGTCCCGCGAGCTCGGCATCCCGACCGTCGTCAGCGTGACCGGAGCGTCGGCCACGATTCCCGACGGCACGATGGTCACCGTCGACGGATCGAACGGCCTCGTGACCGTTCATGGGATGTGATCGTGCGACGTGGACGACAGAGGTACGTTCGTCCCTGCGCCCACCCGGCGGCGCATCACCCGTGAGGAGGGGTACGCGATGAAACTCGGTGTCGTCTATCCGCAGATCGAGTTGCGCGGCGATCCTGCCGCATTGCACGACATCGGCGTCGCCGCAGACACGCTCGGCTTCGACACGATCCTGTTCTACGACCATGTCGTCGGTGCCGAGCACGCCGATCGCGAGCCGGCACTGTGGGGGCCGTACACCGAGCACGACCCGTTCCACGACCCGATGGTCGCGTTCGGGTACCTCGCGGGAGTCACCGAGCGCATCGAGTTGGCGACCGGCGTGCTGATCCTCCCCCAGCGCCAGACCGTGCTGGTCGCGCAGCAAGCGGCCGATGCCGATCTGCTGTCGCGCGAGCGCGTCCGGCTCGGCGTCGGCGTCGGGTGGAACTGGGTCGAGTACGACGCGCTCGGGCAGGACTTCGCGTCGCGTGGCCCGCGTTTGGACGAGCAGATCGTGCTGCTGCGCCGGTTGTGGACCGAGCCACTCGTGTCGTTCGCTGGCCAGTTCGACCGCATCGAACGGGGGTGCATCAACCCCAGGCCCAAACGGTCGATCCCGATCTGGGTCGGTGGGTTCGGCGAGCCGGCGTTCCGCCGTGGTGGCCGGCTCGGCGACGGCTTCACGTTCGCCGGCAACCTCGAGTCCGCCGTCGAGGGGCTGGAGCGGCTGCGGCACCATCGGGCCGAGGCCGGACGATCCGACGTGCCGTTCGGAACCGAGCTGATCACGTCACGGGCGAAGTCCGTCGCGCACGTCGTCGAGACGGCCGAGCATTGGCGCGACGCCGGTGGCACGGCCTTGTCGTTGCTGACGATGAAGCTCGGCTTCGACTCGGCAGCTGCGCACATCGACTTCATGGCCGAAGCCAAGGTCGCGCTTGACGCGGCACTCGGTTGACGTGAGCGACCACCGATTGCAGGCGCTGCAGGATCGCGCCGACATCCACGAAGTCGTGGTCGCGGTTGCGATCGCGCAGGACGCGCACGACTGGGACTCGCTTGCCGCGTGCTTCGCTGCCGACGCGACGTACATCCATCCGAAGGGTGAGTTGCACGGCGCAGACGCGATCGTCGAGCGGTCGCGTGGCGCGCTGTCCGCGCTGGACGCCAGCCAGCACCTGATCGGTTCGATCTCGGTCAGCGTCGACGGCGACGAAGGCACTGCGACGAGCTACTTCCAGGCCCAGCACGTGCGCGCCGACGAGTCTGCAGGGTCGCTGTTCATCATCGCCGGCACGTACCGCGACCGGTTGCGGCGCACTGACGGGCGGTGGCAGATCGTGGAGCGACACCAGAGCTACACGTGGCGCGACGGCAATCCTGAGGTCGTCCGGCGCTGAGCGCCTGGCCGGCGCGGTGTACGAGGCGCACATCACCCTCGCCGACGGCAGCCAGGCGACGGTCAAGCTGGACGCCGCGTTCGCGGTGACGGCGACCGAGACACAGGGCGGCTGACCAACGATCCGCCAAACGGATGTGACCTCCCTGCGGCTGCGCCGCCGAGACCCGACTGGCCTCGGCGGCGTCGCCGTGTCGGGGGTGATCGAATGGCACAGCGCGTCGCGCACAGCAAGCCGCACGGGCTGCGCGAGTCCATGGATCAGCGAGACTGCTGCCCATGGATTTCAGCCGGACCGACGACCACGGGGCGATACGCGAGGGAGTCCGGCGGATCTGCGCCGACTTCACCGACGAGTACTGGGCGGCGCTCGACGAAGCCCACGAGTTCCCGTGGGATTTCTACAACGCGCTCGCCGCTGGCGGCTGGGTGGGCATTGCCCTGCCCGAGGAATACGGCGGCGGTGGGCAGGGCATCACCGAGGCGTCGGTGATGCTGGAGGAGATCGCGGCATCGGGCGCGGCGATGAACGGATGCTCGGCGATCCACCTGTCGATCTTCGGGATGGAGCCGGTGCGCCGCTTCGCGTCGCGCGAACTCGCCGCCGAGGTGTTGACGCGAGTGGCGTCGGGTGAGCTTCACGTCGCGTTCGGCGTGACCGAGGCCGACGCCGGCACGGATACCACGTCGATCCGTACCAGGGCCGTGCGTGACGGCGACGACTACGTCGTGCACGGCGCGAAGGTGTGGACCAGCAAGGCCCCGTACTGCGAGATGTGCTTGCTGCTCGTGCGCACCACGCCCCGTGAGGAGTGTGCCCGGCCAACCGATGGGATGACGCTGCTGCTCGTCGACCTGCAGCGTCCCGAGGTCGACATCCGCCCGATCCCCAAGCTCGGCCGCAACGCCGTGGTGTCGTGCGAGGTGCGTTACGACGGTCTGCGGGTGCCGGTCAGCCGGCGCATCGGCGAGGAGGGCAAAGGCTTCACCTACTTGCTCGACGGGCTCAACCCGGAGCGCATCTTGATCGCCGCGGAGGCGATCGGCATCGGCCGGGCCGCGATGCACAAGGCCGTCGCCTACGCCAACTCGCGAGTGGTGTTCGGCCGCCCGATCGGTCAGAACCAGGGCATCGCCTTCCCCCTCGCCGAGGCGCACATGCACCTCCACGCAGCCGAGCTCGCGGTGCGCGAGGCGTCATGGCGGTTCGACCAGGGACTGCCGTGCGGCGAGGCCGCGAACACCGCGAAGTTCTTGGCCGCCGAAGCAGCGTTCTTCGCCTGCGACCGGGCGATGCAGACCCACGGCGGCATGGGCTACGCCCGCGAGTACCACGTCGAGCGCTACTGGCGCGAGGCCCGGCTGATGAAGATCGCGCCGGTCAGCCAGGAGATGGTCTGCAACTACATCAGCGCCCGGGTCCTCGGCCTGCCCAAGTCGTACTGAGACCGGACATCGACACGCGAGTCAGACTGCGCGCAGTTCGAGGTAGCGCCGGCTCGGCGTGGCGGCGTCGTCGACGAGACGCGGCGGGTGATGAACGGCGACGCTGAGCCACTGTCCGGCTGACGTCACCATCAGTTGATGCGTGACACAGCGCTGCAGGAACCCGGCCAACTCGTCCGGCGACACCAACTCGGCTCGAACGGCGTCCAGCTCGAGCAGTTCGCCGACGGAGTGGGCGCGATCGCACGCCAGGTAGACCGCTGCCTTCCATCCGTCGAGCACAGCGGTCGTCGCCTCGGTGCAGCCCCGGCGGGTGTCGATGATCACCACGGTCCCGTCTTCGTGGCGACGCACCCACAGCTCGCCTGCCGCGTCGTCGGCGATCCACACCTTGACGAGCTCGACGACGTCGGCGGCGAAGTCGTCGTCGTGTCGACCGTCGGCATAGTCGAAATCGAAGTAGTAGGCGATCTTCATCACGGTGCCGGGATCGAAGCGATACAGGTGACCGAACGGGGCGAGTGGGCGCACGCCGACCATGCCGAACGATGCCGGATCGTCGTGGTACGGGCTGAAGCGGTCGAGCCGGATCGGGCCGTAGCCCGTTGGCGCCTGCAGATGCCAGATGGCACGGATGATCTGTGCTGTCGACTCGTAGTCGGCTGCCGTCTCGCCCGGGAAGCCGTAGAGCAGGTTCCAGAGCGGCGTCACGCCGAACTCGCGACACCACTTCAACAGCTGCACGTTGCGCAGCGCGGACACACCCTTGCGCATCAGGTCGAGGACGTGATCGTCGAGACTCTCGACGCCGGGTTGGATGAAGCGCACGCCCGCATCGTGCAACAGCCGGACCTGGGCGTGAGTCAGATTGGCCTTGACCTCCCAGAAGAACTCGATGTCCAGCGCGGCATCGACGAGGCGCGGCAACACCGTCCGGAAGTAGCGCATGTCGAGGATGTCGTCGACCACGCTGAACACGCGACTGTCGTAGCGGTCACGGAGATGCGCGATCTCGTCCAGCACGCGATCGGGCGACTTGCTGCGGAACGCCATCGTCGAGCCGTTCAACCCGCAGAACGTGCAGTGCGATCGTTCGCCCCACCAGCAGCCCCGCGCCGTCTCCATCATCAAGGTCACCGGCTGGCCGGCGATGTTCGGGCGATCGGCGCGGGAGGCGAAGAACGGCGAGTAGTCGGGGATCGGCACGGTGTCCATGTCGTGGGTCGTCCCCAGTCCATGGCGGTGCTCGCCGGGCAGGATGACACCGGGAATGGCGGACAACGACTCGCCGCGGCGGCGTGCCGCCAGCGCCGCCGGGAACGACTGGTCGGCCTCTCCCGAGAATGCGATGTCGACGAATTCGAACTGGGCGAGCAACGCCTCGCCCATCTCTTCTTCCCAGTTCGCGCCTCCGAACGCGATGGTGATCAGCGGGTGGGCGGCCTTGATGCGCTTCGCGAGTGCGAGCGACGCGATGTTCTGGTGGAAGACGGACGTGAAGCCGACGAACGTGTAGTCCTCGAACCGGATGTTGCGCAGGCACGCGGCCAGGAACGGCTCGACGAGGCTGCGGGCGCGAAGCGCGCGGCTGATCTCGCCCGGGCTGAGGCTCCACGTGCCGCGCAGCACCTGGGTCACGTAGCGCATGTCCCCCGGAGCGTCGGGCCCGTACAGCGCCTCGGCGAACAACCAGTCGCCCAAGAACGCGGTGTACGGGACGGTGTCGGCGATCCAGCGGTACTCGCCGGCACCGATCAGGTCCGCGAAATCGAAGCCGAGGTAGGCCGTGTCGCACGGAACCTCGAGCGCGTTCGCGTGAGCCTGCAGCAACCCGAGTGCGATCGAGGGGCGATCGAGCGCGCCGAACGGCATGCTCACGAGGAGCAGCCGGTCGTGTGTCGCGGGGCTCATCTCACAGGTCGAGGTTCTTGCCGCGTGTGCGGCCCTTCTTGACGGCCTGCTTGGCGACGCTGTCGATCTCGGCGGCCGACAGCGCGCGCCCGGCCCTGCCCCCTCGAGGTGCTCGCGGGATCACCGCCGGACCGGGCCCGACGATCGGCTCGCGCGAGATCGGTGGCACGATGGGCTCGGGCGAGATGATCGGCGTTCGCACGATCGGCTCGGGCGAGATGATCGGCGTGCGGTTGATCGGTGTGCGCCCGATGATCGGCGTCGGGCTGACGACTGGTGTGCGGCCGATGGGGATGCGGCTGATGGGCCCGATCACGATCGGGTCATCGGTCCAGTGGAAGAAGAACGGGTCGATCGACGCGTCGACGACGGTGGTGTTGTCCACGTCGAGCAGCGTGCGCGTCACCCAATCGGCATTGCGCTGGTAGACGACCGAGCTCGGGAAGTTGGCCGCGTCCGGGGTGTTGCTGCCGGAGAACACGCCGTAGAAATCGCGACCGACGGCAACGACGCGCACGTAGTCGCCGAGGTACGGGAAGAACTGACGTGCTGGCATGGTCGACGGCGCTGTGTGCAACACCATCACCGCCGCGGCAGATGCAAACGCGTTCGAGGTCGTCTCCAACTGGGTCACCCAGCGGGTGCCGGTGAACTGCTGGAACAAGAACGCGAGTACGCCCGCCGAGTTGATCGCCAGGCTCGGGTTCTTCGCGTTCGTCACCGTGCGGACGTCGGCCGACCAGGTCTGGCCGCGATCGGCCGAGTGACGGACATGGATCGTCCAGTCAGTGCCCGTCGTGCCGCCGACGCGATCGCACCACGCGACCCACACGTTGGCCGAGTTGCCGGGATCGACGGCTACGCACAAGTCGCCACCGAGGCGCTCCTGGCCCATGTTCGCGTTCCACCGGACGAAGCGACCGGTGGCGACGCGTTGTCCGATGAGCGTGTCGCCGGAGTCGACGAGCGCGCTGAACGGGCTGGTGCCCGATCCCCAGTTGTCGTCGCGTGTCATCACGATGTCGACGGTGAGATCGTTGCCCGAAGCCGTCACCCAGCGGTGGTAGGCGGCGTAGACGGTTCCGTCTGTGTGCAGCGCGATCCGGATCGGCGGGCCATCCTGGCCGGATGTCGTGCGACGCTCGATGCGACGCGCCGCGAACCCCGCCGGAGCGGCCGCGGTGCGGGCGTTCTGCGAGACGTCGACCGTGGCGGTCTGGCCGGACGGCTGGTTGAAGTTGTTGTTGCCCACGAACACGCGGTCTCGCGCCGTGCCACTGACGACGACCGTGCCGGCCACCACCCACGGCTGGTCCTCGCTCGCCCGGTTGACCAGCAGCGTCATCGGCGTGGTCGAGGTGAAGCTGGATGTGCGCAGGATATTGAGGTTTCCGGTCGATCCGTTCAACGTGCCGGCGTAGAGGAAACCACCGGTCGTCGAGAACCCGACCGTGATGTCGCCGGTTCCGAACGTGCCGTTGCCGGGGACGACGTTGCGCAGCGACCACGTCATCCCGCCGTCGGAGGACACGAAGATCGGTGCGAACGTGCCGCCGGTGGGAGACGGCGTGAATGCCGTTCCGACGATCTCGTTCGTGTTCTCCGGGTTGACCGCGATGTTCGGCTCGCTGTCCTGGGTGTGCTCGCCGCTCAGCGAGCGAGGGATCATGTTGACCACATGGATCGTTGCCATCACGCACCTCCTCCGATTGCGTCGATGAACTGCACCGGCTGCACATCGGAAGCGTCGGCGAGGACGAAGCGTGCGGCACGGCTGATCTTGGCGTCCGCAGCGTGCAGGATCCAGGCCGCCTCCTGGCCTGCCCGCGGCTTGGGATGGGCCCGCCAGCGGACGTCCTGGCTGTTCGCGTAGAGCACCTTCAAGTCGCCGCGACGGAGCTTGCCGAGCGCGACGTGACTGACCTCGATCACCGCCACCCACCAGTCGGGATCGTGCTCGACGATTCGCGATTCGTCGGCCTTGGCGAGGCTGGCGACGCGGCCGACGACCACGCCGGCTGCGGCTCGCGCATGCGCGACGAGATCGTCGGCGGCGGCCTGATCGGCGAGGTCGGCGAGTGCCATCGTTCCGGTGGCGGCGGCGCTCATCGATCTCGCAGCCATCGAGTCCGCCGTCATCCGGCCGATCTCGCGCACGGCGAGCGTGTCTCCGAACACCGTCGGCTCGGTGAAGAGCGCGGCGGTGTCGCCGACCGCCAGGGTCTTGCCTCGGGGCGCAAGTTGCACCGTGACCTGTGAGCCGACGAGGTTGCGCAAGGTTGGTGGCCCGTGCAGGACGGCGTCGACGCGGACGACGACGGTGCGCTTGTCGACCGGCACGTCCGCCATCGTGGCTGCCTCCACATGGGTGACCGTGCCCGTGAAACTGAGACTCGACTCCCGGACGAGATCAGTCAGGCTCTTCTTGGCCATCAGCGCGCTCCTTTCAGCTGCGCTCGCGATCGACGGGTGTGCAGCTATGTCTGCGCTTCATCGTGGTTCGAGACAATCCCATGTCCCCTCCATGGTCCATCGAGCGTCGGACCCGAACGAGACGGTAGACCTTTCCGGCAATTCCTTCAAGAGGATTGGATCGGATTGTTTCTTCCACGTTGTTTGACCGGCCCTTGACGCTGCGTCGCGAAAGGTCCAAGCTGGCACACGTCATCGTGGTACTCGGCCGCGTTCCGCGGTTGCCGAGGGAAAGGATGGGATCGTGCTCCGGGCCCGAATCGAAGCAGTGCTCGCGGCTGCGTGCAGCATCCTGGCAGTCATCACGCTGGCCTGGCCGACCTGGATCGAGGAGATCACCGGCCTCGATCCCGACGCAGGGAGTGGCGGAACCGAGTGGGGCTTCGTCGCCGTTCTCGGCGCGTTCGCGATCGCTGCCGCGCTGATGGCACGACGTGACTTCCGGCGAGCAGCGCAACGCCATTGACCGATTAAACGTGGTCACATGCTGAGGCATTGAATCCTCTTCTCCGTGCGGCTGCGCTTGCATAGAACGCGCTGGGCCGCTCATACCAGGGCGACATCCACCTCGATCGAGAGGTCGCCGTTGCGCGTTGCCAGAGCCGGTGCCGTGGCGATGTGGTCGCTGCGCACGACCGTGCGGGCCCCCGTGCCGAGTGCGTCGAGCAAGGTGGTGCGCGGGATGGACGGCCACTTGTCGATGTGGCGCAACGACACGAGCGAAATCGCGTCATCGGGGAGCAGGTCGTCGACGAACGGCTTCGGCGTGCCATTGAACGAACCGTGGTGGGACACCTTGTAGACCGCAGCCCGGCGCAGGAGATCGCACCACTCCGCGTCGTCCAGGACCTCCGACCAGGTGCCCCACTCGGCGTCGCCGCCAAGCACGATGCAGCGCGTGCCCACCTCCAGCACGAGCACGAGGCTGGTGCCGTTGATCGCGTCCTCCAGCGCAGCGGCAGCACCGAGGAAGTCCTCTTCCGCGCGTCGCTGCACCTCGACCATGTCGGCGTGATCGGCGAGGCGCGTGTACGTGGCTGCGTAACGAGCGGGCTCGATCCGGTAGCGGTCGGGAAAGATCCGCGCTGCGGCCGGTGATCCAGCGCCGGCGCCGCCGCCACCGGCCGCGGCGGCCGGGTTCGTGCCGTTCTCGTCCGGCGGCGCCGGGAAGTACTTGCCCTTCGGCGGGTCGAGCGTGGCGACGATCGCCGGATCGTGCGAGGGACCGAGGGCATGGATGCGAACACCCGGCAGCAGGTCGGTGCTGAAGGACCGATCGTGACGGTCGACCGCGGGCAGGTAGCGATGTTCGGGGTTGCCGCTGAAGCCCTTCAGCAGCGTCTGCTCGGCACCCTTGTTCGACATCGAGTTCATCGCCAGCCAGCCGACCCGGGTGTCGGCAGTCGGGAAGCGCGCGTTGAGTGCGGCGGCTGCGCGCTTCTGCTTCTTGCGCAGCGCGTCTGCGGCGGCGACGCCGCGCTCTTCGGTCCACGGCATCCACACCTCGCCGACGCTGACACCGTCCCAGTCGCTGGAATCGAAGCCACTGATGTGATCGAAGTGGCGATGCGTCGCGACGACGACGTCGATGCGTGGCGTACCGTCGCGCCGGACGGCCTCGATCAGGTCGGCGCGCACGTTCGCCATCGGGGTGGCCGCTCCGCCGAGGTGCGCGCCACAGTCGACCAACATCGTGCGCGGTCCGTCGGCGAAGGCGAACAGCAACAGGATGCAGTCGCCGAACCCGACGTTGTACATCCGGATACGTACACTCGCAGGCGCGATCGCAGCGGCGGCGGGAGCCGGCACAGCGGGCTGGTGGGGTTGGGGCTGCTCACGTGCGGCGGGCATCGATCGACCTCAGGTTCATGTGCTGGATGATGCGCGTCGCCGCGTCGGGCGACCACGCGACGGCGGGCATGCGGTGCTCGACATCGGCCGCGAACGACGCGAGCGTGGCGCGGCGCGCGCTGCCCTTCGTCGGCAACGACTTGGCGATCACGTAGCGGACGTTGCCCTGACCATCGGCGATCACCGTCGCGCCACCCATCGCCACGATGCCGCCGAGATCATCGGCAGCGTCCTTGTCGCGCTGAACGAACTGCACCGAGATGAGCGATTGTAGGTAGCCGTCGCTGTCCATGCGCTGCCCGGTGAAGAAACCGTCGACCGCGATCGGGGCGACGCGGTCGAGGCCGAGCAGGCGATGATGCTTCATGGCCCAGGCGTGCAGCTCCTTGGCCCAGCTCGACTGCACGCTCGGGTCGGCCCACTCGTCGGGCTGCTCACCGGCCATTGGGTCCGACGGTGCCGGGCCGGCATCGGGATCGACGGCGAACTCGACGTTCGAGCGCCGCCGCCGGTCGAACTCGCGAGCCGCGTCCAAGACGCGCTCGCGAGCGAGTGGCACCGGGTCGTACTGGCGGTCGGGCACCGGCTCGATGCGCAGAGAGCGTTGCGACAGAGACGACACCCCGGTCGGGTAGATGCCACGGCGGCGGAACCCCTCGATCAGGTTGGCGCGCAGGCCGAGCTGGTCGTCGGGATGCAGGTCGAAGTCGGCCGTGACCAATGCGCGGAGGTAGTCGCTGAACGTGATGTCGACGGGCGGCAGGTAGTCGAACGCGCGCACGCAGATCGTGGTGATCCGCTCCGCGGTCTGGCTGGCGACGTCGGCGATGCGGCGCACGAGATCCGGATCGAGCGCGCCCGGGCGCAGCACGCCGGTGCCCGCGGTGGCGATTCGCACGAGATCGGCGATGCCCTCCTGATACGAACGCAGGAACCCGTCGATGACCGAGGCGACCAGCACCGCACCCCGCTCGTGTTCTTCGGTCGCGTCCGTGTACGCGGTCGCCTTGGCGTCCATCAACGCGGTGCGCAGCGGCGTGTTGTCGCCGCGGGCGTAGCCGAACTGGCTGGCCAGGCTGAGCATCGGGCTGTCCGTCGTCATCGGGTCGGTCAGATCGGCGCGGCTGTTGGCGATGTGCTCGGCGAGGATGTCGGGATACGTGAAGTGCTGCAGGATCGCGATGATGTCGGCGAAGCCTTCGTGGAACGCGAGCACGTCGGGGTTGGTCGGGTTCGAGTAGTGCGGGCGCAGGCGCTTCAGCACGGCATGGGTGGTCTCGTGGGCAACGATGTCGTGCGACAGCGCGGTGAACACGATCTGGTTGGGCAGGTTGGCGCCCGGGTCGTCGGGGCTGGCGGTGAAGTAGCCGAACAGCAGCGCGAACAGGTCCTCGTCGAAGTACGCGTTCTCACCGGCGAATGCGTGCGGGAACACCCGGAGACGCCGGTTGGCTCGCCATCGGAACGGCCGGCCGAGTCCACGCTCGAAGGTCTCCAGCACGCGCATCACGACCGCGTAGACCATCTGTTGGTGGAAGCGAGGATCGTCCTCGGACACGTCGAGCCCGCAGTCGAGCAGGACCTCCGGATCATCGAGGTCGATCGGCTGGTAGAAGCAGCGGTGCACCGGGTCGTAGTCGATGACCTCGACGAGACGGCCGGCGGGGCCGACGTGGACCTGCTCGTACATCACGTCGGCGATCACGGTCCGCCCACCGCGATCGACCATCGGATCGAACGGCAGCACGCGCAGCGGTCGCCGCCAGGTGCGCCGATCGCGGGGCTGGTCGTCGATCACCGTCTGCGGTCTGGCCGATCGCGATCGACGCGGTGGCGGCGGTGCAGCGGGGGTGGGGGGCGTGAGGCCGACAACTCGAGGAGCGCGCATCAACCCAGACCTTTCACGGCGGCGATCAAGTCGCGTTGGGGCGGGGTGAGCGCGACTGGCACCCGTCGCCGAGCGGCAGCGGTCGGGGTGTCGCCGATCACGAATTGCACCGTGCCCTCCGAGTCGCAGACCAGTGTCACGCCACGAGCGCGGCGCGAGCGGCTGCCGTGCTGCACGAGGGTGACCACGATCCGGGCGACGAGGTTGCCGCCTGAGTCGATCTGGTTCGTGCCGACCAGGTTGTGTGCATGAATCGCGGTGCGCGGGGCCAGGCCCAGCGTGTCGGCGTGCTTGCGCGCGAAGCGTTCGATCGCCGGGATCCACGCCGTGCGGCGCGCCTCCTGCTCGTCGAGCAACGTTGTGCGCATCTCGTCGAGCATCGTGGTGCCGATCATGTGCAGCCGCCGCCATTCCAGCGCTTGCACGGTGTGCAGCAGCGCGTCGGCCGCGTATGGCAGCGCCTCGGGGATCGGGTGCAGCACCGGCTTCAACACGAGCGCGTCGACGGCCAGCGAGCCCGCCTCGGAGGGGATCAGCCCGCGGCTGTGGAACGCCTCGACGAGCACGGCCCGGAACCGGCGGTGAGCGCGACCGAACAACATGATGTCGCTCGTCAGCATCGCCCGCAGGACGTCGAAGAAGCGCACGCCGACCGGCGGCAGGTAGTCCATCGCGCACACCGAGACACGCAGGACGGACGCGGCCAGCGTCGATGCCTCGGCGGCGAGGCGATGGACGAGATCGGGGTGGCGGAAGTCGCCCGTGTTGCCGCTGAGCCGAACAAGATCCGCGGTCTGCTCCTGCAGTGTGAGGACGAACGCCTGGACGATGGCCGACGTCAGCAGTTGGCCGCGAGCGTGTGGTTCGGTCTCGGTGGTGTACCGCGCGGGATCGGGCGTGTCGGGGAAGACCCGCAGCGCAGCCCCGATGTCGGCGGCCTGACCGAACTGCATGGCGATCTGCAGGAGCTCGGAGCCGACGAGATCGATGCCCCGCTCGCGCACCGTGCGGGCGACCACGTCGGGTTCGTCGAAACGCGCGAGCAGCGCGATCAGGTCGGCCATGCCTTCGTGGAAGGCAAGCGTGTCGCCGACATCGGACAGATCGTCGTGCTCCCACGGCCGCATGCGCCACATCACCGGATGAGAGATCTCGTGCGCGATGACGTCGTAGGACAGGCACGTGAACACCTGCTGGCCGGCCAGGTTCTGGCCCGGATCGTCCTGATGGGCCAGGAACGAGCCGAACATGAGCGCGAACTGTTCAGGTTCGAAGTATGCGTTCGGGTCGCGGTGGGCGTGGGGGAGCAGCCACAGGCGGGGCAGTCCCTCCCAGTCGATCGGGCGGCCGAGGCCGCGCTCGAACACCTCCAACACGCGCATCGACACCGCGTAGACCATCTGCTGGTGGAAGCGGAAGTCGCTCTCCGACGGCACGAGACCCTGGGTGATCAAGATGTCGGGATCGTCCAGGTCGATCGGCGGCCAGACGAGGTGTTCGGCTGCGTCGTAGTCGAAAACCTCGACGAGTCGCCCGCGCGGACCCGGCGCGAGGCGTTCGTAGGTCACCCGCGAGATCGCTGGGTCACGGAAGCGATCGGCCATCGGGTCGATCGAGAAGATGCGCAGCGGCCGCCGTGACGTCTCGCGTACCGCGGACGCCGACCACGTCCGGTCGCGAGCCTCCTTGGCTACCATCTCGACCCCCCATCCCCTTCGGCACTCCGATTGCACGATCGCGCTGTTACGCGTCGTTGACAAGAGCCCCGCTGCGCGCCGGTGATACAGGTTTGTTCGAAGCCCGTCAGACGGTGGGCACCGAGCCGCGGGCGCGATCGGCCGCGATCTGCTCGGCGAGGCGGGCGAGGACCGGCCCGCGCAACGAGCGGACCGTACCGGCATAGGCCAGCGCCGGCAGTGCTGCCAATGCCGTGGCCTCACCGATCGCGGCGTCGAGCACGGATTCGGCGGGCACCGCGGCATCGAGGAAGCCGACCTCGACCGCGCCTGCCGCGTCGGTGATGCGGCCGTTGACGATGCTGCGCTGCACGTGGCGCTTGCTCAACCGGTCCGCGGCGAG
This sequence comes from Actinomycetes bacterium, assembly GCA_031410915.1. Taxonomy (GTDB): domain Bacteria; phylum Actinomycetota; class Acidimicrobiia; order Acidimicrobiales; family Ilumatobacteraceae; genus WLMZ01. The sequence continues at coordinate 9,010 of JANNZY010000133.1, read as the reverse complement.
CGTGATCGCCCAGTCGGGCAGGACCATCCCGATCGCGACCTCGTTCAGGCCGATCTTGCAGTCCACATCGGCACCGAAACGCACATCGCAGCCGAGCAGCAGCAATGCGCCGGCGGCGAGCGCGTGGCCGGTGCATGCGGCCACCACCGGAACTCGAGCGCCGTACATGCGATGGATGAGCGCGCCGCCGTCGCTGACCAGAGCCGACACGGCCGCCAGGTCACCGCCGCGCATCACGTTCAGGTCGAACCCGGCGCAGAACGCGCCACCCTCGCGCCCGTGGAGCACCATTGCGGCGATGTCGGTGTCGTTCTCGACCCGGTCGATCAGGCCGATCAGTGTCGCGATGCGCTCGGCGGACAGCGCGTTCGCCTTGCCGTCGTCGATGTGGACGACCAGCACGTTGCCGCGGACCTCGCTGGAGACAGCCGGATCAGACATGGAATCGACACTAACGCTGGCTCATCCGCACACGCGACACGGGGAGCGTCAGATGTGACGTAGCATCTGACAGAAGTATCGGTGGGACAATGTGCTGCCGGGCGTTGGGGTCGAGGGGAGTCGGCAGGATGAACACGCAGCCGCACGAGTGGCAGATCGAGCGAGCCGATGACATTCCGGTCGCGTTCACGCCGCCGGGCGGTTGGACGGGCGAGATGCCACCGCCGGTCCTGGCCAGTTGTGTCGAGCCGCTCGCCGCCGGCGCGCCGGACATGCGGGGCATGTGGCGCGTCGTCGAGATCCAGGTCGACGGCCACGACGCACGAGATCGAACTGGCGACAGGCGGCATCGGGCGCTCGGGAGTCTGCAGCGCATCGAGCAGTGCGGCAACCGGGTCGTGATCACCGCCGGGGGCATCATCCACGACATGCGCGCCGACGGCACCGAGGCCAATGGTGTGCACGACGTGGCCGAGTTCGACAAGACGACGCCGATCACGGTCGTCGCGACGTTCGAGAACGGCGTGCACGTTCTGCGGCCGGTCGGCATGCCGTTCGAGGTTCGTCGCCGCGTCGATGGCGACCAACTGGTGTGGGACTACTTCGGGTTCACTGCCCGGCTCGAGCGCATCGACTGACCGCGGTGCCCGCGGGGACACCCTCGCGACGGCGAGCACACGGTGCTCCATGCGCTGGACGGGGCCCGGCCGAGCACGACCGCGTCCGGGGTTTTGAGACGGGCTGCTCGGCGCGGTCAGGATGGGGCCGACTGAAGGAGTCGCGCGCATGCATCTGTCGTCGTTGGTCGACATGGTCGAATCGGCGTTCGAGGATCGCCCGTTGTTCGGTGATCGTCAGCATCCGGTGACGGGTGCCGAGTTCGGCCGGTTGGCGAGATGCGGGGCATCGATGATCGCCGGCCGGTATCCCGCGGTGGTGTACGTCGGCGAAAACCATCCGCGGCTACCGGTTGCGTTGTTCTCGGCGAGTTGGGCGGGCGTGCCGTTCGTGCCGGTGAACTACCGGTTGGACGACGACCAGTTGAACGCGCTCGTCGCTCGCCAGGCGGGCGCGCTGGTGCTGGCCGACGAGGCGACCGCGCCACGGCTGGCGGGCGAGGTGACGGTGTACTCGCGGTGGTTGGACGCACTGCCGGACACGGCCGGTGACATCGAGGCCCCGTTCGACGACGACGAGGTCGCCGTGATCCTGTACACGTCGGGTACGACGTCGGAGCCGAAGTCGGCGTTGCTGCGCCACCGCCACCTGATGGCGTATCTGCTCGGTTCGGTGGAGTTCGGCGGTGCCCGCGAGGACGAAGCAGTGTTGGTGACGGTGCCTCCGTATCACGTTGCAGGGATGGCGAACATGCTGTCGAACCTGTTCGCCGGGCGGCGCTTGGTCTACCTGCCTGCGTTCGACCCGCAGACGTGGCTGGCGACGGTTCGCGCCGAGGGTGTGACGAACGCGATGGTGGTGCCGACGATGCTGTCCCGAATCGTCGACGCACTGGATGGCCAACCCGCCGATGTGCCGACGCTGCGGTCGCTGTCCTACGGCGGGTCCAAGGTGAGCGAGCGAGTGCTGATGGACGCGTTGCGGCTGTTCCCGGCGACCGGGTTCGTGAACGCGTACGGGTTGACCGAGACGGCGTCGACGATCGCCGTGCTGGGACCCGAGGACCATCGCGCCGCGGTGGAGTCCGATGATCCGTTGGTGCGGCGGCGGTTGTCGTCGGCTGGTCAGGTTCTGCCGATGGTGGAGATCGAGATCCGTGACGACGACGGTCAGGTGTTGCCCGCAGGCGAGGCCGGGATGATCTTTCTGCGCGGTGAGCAGATCTCCGGTGAGTACGCGACCGGCAGCCTGCTCGATTCCGATGGTTGGTTCTGCACGCGAGACCGCGGTTCGGTCGATGCCGACGGGTACTTGTTCATCGAGGGTCGGACCGATGACACGATCATCCGCGGCGGCGAGAACATCGCGCCGGCCGAGATCGAAGAAGTGCTGCTCGCGATCGACGGCGTGGTCGAGGTGTGCGTGGTCGGTGTGCCCGACGATGAGTGGGGTCAGCGCATCGTCGCGGTCGTCGTTGCTCGCGAGGGTGCGTCGGTGGACGCTGAGGCGTTGCGGGCCGAGGTGCGGTCCAAGCTGCGCGGCTCGAAGACGCCCGACACGGTCGTGTTCCGCGACGAGCTGCCCCACACCGAGACCGGAAAGCTGCTCCGCCGCGTCGTTCTGGCCGATCTCGCTACTGGTCGCTGAACGCCCGACCCTCCGCGAGCGCTGCTTCCTCGCCCGTCACCGAGGGTGCCGTGGCGGGCAGGAACTTCCACGACACGAACGCGGCGAGCAGCACGATGCTGGCCGCGGCGACGTAGACGACACGCATCGATTCGACGAAGCTGTGCCGGGCCAGGTCGGTGAGCATCGACCGCGCCGGCTCGCTGAGCGTACGGGCCACTCCGAGGGCCTGGCCGATCGAGTCGCTCGCTTGGTCGCGCACCGACGCGTCGACGAACGACAGGTCACCGATCTCGGAGTGGTAGCGGAACAGGAAGACGCTGCCGAGCACGGCAACGCCGAGCGCGCCGCCGGTCTGACGGGTCGTGTCGTTGACGGCCGACCCGACGCCAGCCTTGTTCTTCGGCAGCGATCCCATGATCGACTCCGTGGCGGGCGCGACGGTGAGACCCATGCCGGCGCCGAACAACACACGGATCAGCCCGCCGCCGACGAGAGACGACATGAGCGTGTCCGAGGCGTAGCAGCCCAGCGAGGCGGCCACGATCAACAGACCGGTGACAACGACCTTCTTCGTGCCGAACCGCTCGACGAAACGAGGCGCTCGCGGCGCGAGCGCCATGATGCCGACCGCGACGGGCGCGGTCAGGAAGCCGGCCTTGAGCGGCGAGTAGCCGAGCACGAACTGGAAGTACTGGGTCAGCAGGAACGTCGAGCCGAACAGCGCGAAGTAGGTGAGTGTGATCGTTGCCGATGCGGCCGAGAAACGTGGATTCTCGAAGAACTTGACGTCGAGCATCGGGGTCGGCGTCCGTGCTTCCCACCACACGAACGCGCCGATCACGATGACGCCGCCGGAGAGCACGCCGACCACGAGCGGATCACCCCAGCCGAGGTCGGGTGCCTCGATGATGCCGAACAGCAGCAGGCCGAGGCCGATCACCGACAGCACGGCACCGATCGGGTCGAGCTTGCCTTCTTCGGGATCCTTCGAGTCCGGTACGAAGAAGAAGCCGAGCACGATGGCGATCGCGCACAGCGGCACGTTGACCAGGAAGACGGAGCCCCACGAGAAGTGCTCGAGCAACAGCCCGCCGCCGAGCGGGCCGACGACGATGCCCAGGCCGGACACGCCCGCCCAGATGCCGATGGCCTTGGCCCGCTCGCGCCCACTGAACGTGTTCGTCAGGATCGACAGCGTCGTCGGGAAGATGAACGCGCCACCAATGCCCATCAGGCCACGGGCCACGATGAGCGCGGTCGGCGAGTTGACGCCGGATGCGAACGCCGAAAAGGCACCGAACAGGACGAGCCCGACGGTCAGCGCGCGCTTGCGGCCGAAGCGGTCACCGAGTGAGCCGGCCGTCAGCAGCAGACCGGCGAAGACGATCGTGTACGCGTCGATGATCCACTGCAGCTCCGAACCCTCGGCACCCAGGTCGCGAACGATGGAGGGCAGCGCGACGTTGAGGATGGTGTTGTCGACGCTGATGACGATCAGCGACATGCAGAGAACACCCAGCGTCCACCAGCGGCGGCGGTAGGCGACCTCCGGGGTCATCATCGATCGGCGGCCGCCATCGCGATCATTTCGACGCAGGTGTCGAGGGGGAGCGCCGTCGAGTCCAGCAGCAGGTGGTACAGCGACGGGTCGGCCGCGTCGCGGTCGAACAGGCGGGTGACGAAGCGCGACCACGCCCGATCGGTCTCGGCCTGGTTGCGCTTGGCGTCCTCCAGGGTGCCGCCCTCGATGCTCATGCCCTGCGCGATGCGAGCATCGAGTGGGCCCATCAGTCGCACGTGCAGCGTGTCGGCGTGGCCGGCCAGGATCACGGCTGCGGCGCGGCCGAGGACGACGGCCGAGCCGGTCTCAGCGATCGCGGTGACGCTGCGCACGACGCGCTCGCGCAACGAGGCGATCGAGTCGAGGTCGTCGGGGGTCGGCGACGGCAGGCCGAGCGCGGCCGTCACGCGGGGCAGCGACGCGAAGAAACGGCCCGGCGGCTGCTGCTGACGTTGCTCGTCGGTGAGTCGCTCGGTCAGCGACTCCACGGTCGGCTTGTCGCCGGCGCGGATGAGACGGTCGTGGAAGGCCAGCCCGAGTCGCTCGGCGACCGCTGGTGCGATCCGGCTCCCGCCGGCTCCGTAGGTGGCGGAGATCGTGATGATCGTCATCACACGCATTCAAGCCCAGATTCAAGCCCCGCGCGGAATCTCGCGACGGCTGCGTATCAGTCGCGTCACAGTCTGCTCTGTACTGCACGACCTGAACGGCTCATACTGAGTCGCGGCACGACGACGTCGAGCCGGGGGACATGGGACCGGGCGACCGGGGCTGGAGGGGTTCGATGACGTTCGTCCGCCGCAACATCTGGAAGCTGGGAACAGCCGCGAACCCGTGGCACCCGGTGACGTTGGCCTACGCCAACGCCGTGCGCGCGATGCAAGCGCTGCCCATCTCTGACCCGCGCAGCTGGCAGTACCAGGGTGCGATCCACGGGTTGGCCGGCATGCAACCGCCGAGCGGCGCGCCGTGGAACGAGTGCCAGCATGCAACCTGGTACTTCCTGCCGTGGCACCGCGCCTACCTGTACCAGTTCGAGCGCATCGTGCGGTCGTTCGTGATCGCGTCCGGTGGTCCGGCGGACTGGGCGTTGCCGTACTGGAACTACGAGGCCGCCAACTCGAACTCGCTTCCGCTCGCTTTCCGCGCTCCGAAGCTGCCCGACGACACGCCGAACCCGTTGTTCGTCGCGGCCCGCAACGGCGGCACCGCGGCGGTCAGCATCAACAAGGGAGCCACCATCCCCGGCAACGTCACGTCGTCGACCGCGGCAATGGCCGCGACCGACTTCACCACGCCCTCGGTCGGCAACCCTGTCGCGTTCGGCGGGCCGCGCACCGGCTTCGCCCACTTCGGTCCTGCGCCGGGCCTGCTCGAGAACCAGCCGCACAACATCATGCACGTCGTGGTCGGGGGTCAGGGCGGGCTGATGACCGACCCGGACACGGCTGCGTTGGATCCGATCTTCTGGCTCCACCACGCCAACATCGACCGGTTGTGGGAGACGTGGCGACTCGGCGTCGGACACGCCAACCCGACCACCAGCAACTGGAAGAACCGCTCGTTCCGGCTGCGCAACGAACTGGGTGCATCGGTGCGGATGCGCCCGAAGGATGTCCTCGATGCCAGTGCTCAGCTTGACTACACGTATGACTCGATCACTCACGCGATGGGTGCCGCGCCGGCAGTCGCCGCGAGTTCGGAGACGGCGATGAGTGCGCACAAGCCGGTGATGGTCGGCCGTACCGATGGGCCGACCCACCTGTCCGTCGACGGTGCCAGCGCGGTCGTGCCCGTCGGCGAGTTGCCACAACGTCGCCGGCGTCGCGGCGCGGCCGCTGCGGCTGACGCATCCGAGACGCCGCGGTTCCACCTCGAACTGGCCGACATCGAGGGCGAGGCCAACCCTGGTGTCGTCTACGGCGTGTACGTCAACCTGCCACCGAAGCCGAAGGACGCGGACCTGGAATCGCATCGGGTCGGCCTGGTGTCGCTGTTCGGCATCGGGCAGTCGATGAAGCGAGGCGACGCGACACAGCCGCTGCGCTACGTCTTCGACATCACCGGTCACGTGTCCGGCGCGGGCGACGACGTGCGTGTGGACCTGCTGCCGATGGGCGGTGTCATCAAACCCCGACGAGGCGCGGCCGCTGCTGCCCCCACCGTGCGGGTCGGCACCATCGCGGTCCACGCCTCGTGACGGCGGCTGTCTCGCCCCGGCCTCGGTCGGCGAGGCGCGATGTTGCACTGATCGCGCGACGGCCGTGGACGCTGCCCGCGCTCACGGCGGTCACCGGCTGGGTGACGTGGCCGGTCGCCGCCGCCTTCGGTGGACATGGGCACACGCATCATCTGTTCGTCACGAGCGCGATGACGCTGGCGATGATGGGGCCGCTGGGGCTGCCGGTCTGCGTCGCCGCGTCGCGTTCGTCGCTGTGGCACGTCTCGGCCCGGGCCGTCGTGGTCGTGTTCGCGACGTTCGTCGCAGTGTGGATCGCAGTCGGCGCAGCGCTGCACCTCGCCACCGAGTTGGTGATCGCAGCTGCGCCGACCGGTGCCGTCGCGCTGGGCCTCGCCCTGTGGTGCGCAGTGGATGTTTCGTCGCGGCGGCGCGACCGGCGACTCGCGGCCTGCTCCGTTTCACGGCCGCTGCTGCCGCACGCACCGCTGAGCGGCGCGATCGACCTCGGTGCCACCGCGGCCGCGCGTTGTGTCACCACGTGCTGGGCACCGATGGCCCTTGCGGTCGCCCGCCCGGCGCTCGGCGTGCCAGTGTCGATGGCGATCCTGCTCGAACGATTCGTCACCCCTCGACCACGCTGGTTGCTGACGGTCGGCTTCGGCCTCGTCGCCGGTGCCGTCGTCATCATCACCTGGAGCTGAACCGCCGTGGCTACAACAATCCGCATCCTCGTCCGTCCGCCCGCCGCGATGGCTGCGCGCCGGGTCACCGCACAGGTCAAGGCCGCGCTTGCCACGACGCGGTGGGGTGACGCGCGGGCCGTGCACTCCGCCGCAGTCGACGCGCCGGACACGAGCGCAGCCCGCCACGACGTGCTCGTCGAGGTCGAATCCACCGAGAGATCAGCCGACACCTACGCCACGCATGCCCACGAGCTGGTGCAGTTGCTCTACGACACCGAGCAGTTCTTGCGCGTCGAGGCCGACATCGCCACGGCAGCGTTCGACCCGGCCGGTCGCACCATCACCGGCCCTCGTCCCCGCGCTGCGGCGGGATCGTCGGACTGCAGCGCCAACGCCGTTGCCGCCGCACACGACTGGGCGCTGCAGGCGATGAACGTGCCGGCCGCGCTCGCGTTGATGGCACCGAACCGCGTCGGCGGACGCGGCGTGGTGGTTGGCCATCCCGACTCGGGCTACTCCGACCATCCGATGTTGGGCCTCAACCGGCTCGACCTGACTCGCGACCGCGACGTGATCAGCAACGACGACGACGCCCGCGATCCGTTGCGCAAGCCGAAGACGAGCATCTTCAACCTGCTGCCGAACCCGGGTCACGGGTCGTCCACGGCGAGTGTGCTGGTCGGCAACGGTCAGGGGCCGGCTGCGGGCGCGTTCCACGGCGTCGCCAACTCGGCCACGCTCGTGCCGATCCGGGCGACGGAGAGCGTGATCCAGGTGTTCGACAGCGACGTTGCCAAGGCCGTGCGCTGGGCTCGCCAGCACGGCTGCCACGTCGTGTCGATGAGTCTTGGCGGCAAGGGTCTGTTCGGTCTCGAGGATGCGATTCAGGAAGCAGTCGACGAGGGCATGGTGGTGCTCGCCGCGGCCGGTAACCAGGTCGGGTTCGTGACCGCTCCGGCGTCGTACGACAACTGCCTGGCCGTCGCGGCCACGACGTCAGCGTCGAAGCCGTGGGACGGGTCGTCGCGCGGATCGCAGGTCGACCTCTCGGCGCCCGGCGCTTGCGTGTGGGCCGCGCTGTTCGACTGGAAGCCGACGCCACCGGCGTTCGTGCTGCGCCAGAGCGATGGCACGTCGTACGCGGTCGCGCACGTCGCTGGAGTGGTCGCGCTGTGGATCGCCCACCACGGTCACGATGTGCTCGTCGCCCGCTTCGGGAAGGGCAACGTGCAGGCCGCGCTGCTCAGCTTGCTGCGTTCGCCTGGCGTGTGCCGGGTGCCGCCGCAGTGGGACAACAAGAAGTGGGGCAGAGGCATCATCGACGCGGCAGCGCTGCTGCGCGCGCCGCTGCCGGCCCCGCACGCCTTCGCCGGCCGGCGTGGCGCGGCGCCGACACCCGAGCGCGATCCGATCGACCGCTTGGCGGCAAGCCTCGGCCGCTCACGCGCCGACGTCGCGAAGGCTGTCGATCGGATGTTGGGTGCCGGCGCGTCGAACGACCTCGCGCTGGTTCGCCGCTTCGAAGGCGAATTGGCGTATCACCTCGCCGATCCCGTCACCCGTGACACCGTCATCGCAACGGGGAAGGGCGCTGCTCCTGCGGCGCCGATGGTGGTCCACGGTGCCTCGCCACAGCTCCGCCAGCGGATGGGCCTGTCCGGCTGACAGCGGTACACTCGGCTCTCGTCCACGCGCCGGGAGGTGACATGAGCCAGCCGAAACATCGAGCCGCTCCGCCCCCGAAGAAGCGCACCCCGAAGCCGGCCGCCGTTGCGGGGTCGACGAGGGCGCGCCCTGCGAAGCCGGCCGCCGTTGCGGGGTCGACGAAGGCGCGCCCTGCGAAACCGGCCGCCGTTGCGGGGTCGACGAAGGCGCGCCCTGCGAAACCGGCCGCCG
>JANNZY010000132.1:0-6221 GCA_031410915.1 Actinomycetes bacterium | reverse complement strand
ACCGGCCGATCGAACTGCCCGACATCAGCTTCTTCGAGTTCTACCGCTACATCCCGCACAACTCGATCCTGTGGATCTGGGTCAAGACCGGGTTCCTCGGCTTCGCATCGATGCTCCTGATGTTCGGGGTCGCCATGCGCGCGGCCGGCCAAACAATCATTTCTCGCGCCGACGCCGCCGGGCGTGGGCTGGTGTTGATCGGGCTGTGCTATGTGCTGATGTACGTGATCTACGCATTCGTCGACATCGGATGGGACCCGCGCAGCCTCATGTTCTTGGCCGTCTGCTTCGCGTTGTGTTCCCAGGTCGAGCGCGAGCACGCGATGGGCGGGGATGACGCCAGGGACGATCGATTGGAGATGCACTCCGCAGCGGTTGCGGCTTCGGACTGACCTCACCCGGACTGCGACGGTGCTGCGACGGCGATGCGCGGCGCGCGCGACTTCAGGACCCGCGACCGCAACCGGCCGACCGGTCGTTCGACCACGATGTGCAGTGCCCACGCGGACGCAGTCGCGAGAACGAACGTGATCGCAATGACCGCTGGCGTGCTGTGCACCCGTTCCTCGAGGCCGGAGATGATGATCTGGTGAACGAGGTAGAACCCGTACGACATACGGCCGAACCAGGCGATGGGGCGGGCGTTGAGGATGCGCGAAACGGGTGAGCTGAGATCCGCAGCGACGGCGTAGCGCAGGCAGGCGACGATCGCGATCGACTGGATCGTGTAGCGCGTGGACTCGCGAAAGCCATCGTCTCGGAACAGCAGTGTTCCCAGGATCACGATCAGGCCGGCGAGTCCAATTGGCCACGTTCCCCATGGAACCGGTCGACGCTGGTCAGCGTCGTCGCGCCGTCGATCGAGGACGGGATGGGCGATCAGCGCCGCCGCGCAGCCGAACAGCAAGCCGTCGAGACGGGTGTCCGTGCCGTAGTACGTACGGATCACGTCGACGTGCTGGTCGTACACCAGGAACAGCCGCCAGGCGAGCACCACAGCGCAGCCGACGAGCAGGACCACGCCTTGGCGCAGGTGGCTGAGGCCGAACCGGTACAGCAGGACGACGAGCACGGGGAACACGACGTAGAAGTGCTCCTCGATCGCCAGCGACCAGTACACGCCTGTGCCGGGCACGATGTCGAAGCCGCTGTGGGTGATCGCATAGAAGTTGAAGTAGTGCAGGAATTGTGACGACGTGGGTCCGGCATCCGCCGAGTTGCCGGGCAGCACGCCGGCGGCCAGCGCCAGCAGGCCGAGGCAGAGCACGACGTAGAAGATCGGCAGGATGCGGAACGCGCGGCGGATGTAGAACTCGCGCAACGAGACGTGCCCGTAGGTGTCGGCCTCGATGCGCAACAGTGTCGTGATCAAGAACCCGGAGATCACGAAGAAGATGCTGACGCCGAGCCCGCCGGGCACCGACGAGTACCCGGCGTGGGACACGAACACGATCATGATGCTGATCGTGCGCAGTCCGTCCAGGCTCGGGATGTCGACCAACCGTCGCTTGGCGTCGGTCATGTGTCGAGTCCTTCGAAGAGCGCAGGAACGTGCAGTTGGTCGAGCAGCGTCGACGCACGTGCGTCGGTCACCCGTAGTGACGTGGATGTGCCCGCTCGCCGGGCGCGTCGCGCGACACCCACCAGATCGGCGGATTCGGCGAACGAAATGGGACCGGTCACCGTGACGCCACCGTCGGTGCCGACGTGCACGCGGTCACCGCCCCCCGGGTGGCCGGCCCGCCCGCGCTGCCACAGCGCGCGCAGCATGATCGGACCGAAGACGACGCCGTCGCGGACGTAGCGCTTGCCGAGCCGCTTCGGCTCCTGCAGCGCGCGGTAGATCCATTCCAAGCCGGCGCGCTGCATCCAGTGCGGTGCGCGACGACGACCGCCGACGAGGAAGTCGAGTGTCCCGCCGACGCCGATGAGGACGGCGGCACCGAGCCGGTCGCGGTGGGCGGCGATCCAGCGCTCCTGCTTCGGGTTGCCGAGCGCGACACAGATGATGTCAGGGCCGTACCCAGTGATCGCGTCGAACCACGCTGTGTCCATCTCGCGAACGTCGGCCATCATCGGCCCGCTCATGCCGAGCACATTGGCCCCCGGCGAGCGCTCCACCAACACCGCGGCCGCCCGCTCGGCGACCCCCTCGGCCGAGCCGAACAGCAGGATCTTCCAGCCGGTCTCACGCGAGCGCTCGACCAACTGGGGCACGAGGTCGGCACCGGTGACGCGCTCGGGCATCTCGACGCTCATCAACCGGGCACCCCAGACGATGGGCATGCCGTCGGCGATGTTCAACTCGGCGCGCTGCATGATGGCGAGCACGTCTGCGTTGTGCTTCGCATTGACGACGAAGTCGACATTGACGGTGGCGACCTGGAACGAACGGCCCGATGCCCGACCCTCGTCCACGAACGCGCCGATCATCGCCAGGGCCTGCTCGGTGCTGACGGCGTCGACGGGGACGCCCGCGACGACGGCGGCTGCGACCAGAGCGGTGTCGGATGTTGTGGTCATTGTTCGTTCGTCTCTGCGTTCCTGGCGGTTCGTATCCACTGTCCGTTCGTGCGGGCACCAAGCAGTACTTTCAACTTCCAGGCGGCGAGCCGTGGCGCGTGCAGCAGCGACCGGTACGCCTCGCGCGGGGCAGCGACCAGGCGCAGGGCGGCGAGGACGTGGAACGCCAATGTCGCGCACATCGAGGCACCGAGCACGGCGGACGCGCGTACCCGACGGGCGCGCAGTGAGGAGAGGATACCGAGGCCGGTCGCGGCAACGGTTGCTGCGCCCATCATCGACAACGGTGGTATGGCCATGTCCGCGATCGCATCGGCGGCGGCGGCGCGATGTGGGCCGCTGACGACTTGGCGGGCAAGCCGCGGAACAGAGGTGGTGATCAAGGAGAACCGGCCCCGTTCCCAGCGCTGGTGTTGGGTCACGCTGTTCGCGAACGTGTGTGGCATCTCCGCCTCGACCTGGGCCAGCGGTTCGTATTGGACTCGAACTCCGGCGTGCAGTAGCTCGAGTTGGAACTGCATGTCCTCGACGAGGTGGTCGGTCCACTCGCGGTCCACGATCAGGTCCCGACGGAAGGCCATTCCGTTGCCGAACAGGCCGCATGATCCACCGAAGGCAGTGCGCGCGATCGGGCGCAGGTGATGGCGGGCGGCGAGCGCGCAGTAGCGCAGGGTCGCCGGCGTCGACGTGAATGCGTCGCGAACGCCGTAGAAGCCCTGCACCGCGACCGCACCGTCGACGAAGCGACGGTCCATCACCCGCAGGAAGTCGCCGTCGACCACGGTGTCGGCGTCCACGAACACAGCAACGTCGAACGTGGTCCCTTCGCTGACGAGTTTGCTCAGCAGCCAGTTCAGCGCCGGGCCCTTGCCAGGGTGCTCGGTGTCGTGGCGCTCGTGAACCATATGACCGGCACAGCGCACGACATCGGCGGTGCGGTCGGTGCAGTTGTCGGCAACGACGTGCACGCTGAAGTGGTCCGGCGGGTAACGCTGATCCGACATGCTCGCCACCATCGCGGCGATCGTGGTCTCCTCGTTGTGCGCGGGCACGAGCACGACGAAACGGGTCGAGGCCGGCCCGTCGATCGTCTTCAACCCGCTACTGGTGCGTCGGCGCGCGCCGGGGCGGCGTGACGTGACCGCAACGACCGTGGACGCGAGCAGATACAGCGACGACGGCACCAGCACGGCGTTTGCGATGAGCGCGACACTCGGCAGATGGCGACGGCTCATGGGGTGGGCTTTCCCGCGCCCGTGGTGGCCTCGGCGTCGACTTCGTCCCCGTTGCCGGACTTCGCCGCCCTCATGTCGGCCGTCAGGCCTCGTGCCAGGGATGGCGTCAGCGTTCGCAACGCGACCGACGCCAGAACGTACGCGAGGCCGCCGACGACAATTTCGACGACGATGCCAGCGTCGCGCACAACCAGGACCGCCGGGATCATGATTGCTGCGGCCAGCGCGCACTTCAGCGAGTAGATCACCGTCGACCGATCGGTCGAGCCACGTACACGCATCGCGATCGCACACAGCGTGATGCAGATCTCGGTGATCACTGTCAGCACCGCTGCGCCCTTGGCACCATTGCCGTAGCGCGACTCGGTCCAGTGGATGAACGCGATCGCGAGCGGCGGGTTCACGACCGCAGCCGTACCGGCCACCCACAGGTACCGAAAATGACGGTCGGCGGCGATGAGGCCGGTCGCGATGACCGTGTTCAGGCCGACGAGGGGAATGAACGGGCACAGGAGCTGGATGAGCACGACCGAGTTCTTGAACTCGCTGCCGTAGAGCAGCGTCATCAAGTCGTCGGCGATCAGCGCCAGTCCCATCGCCAGCGGGATGTTGACGAGCAGCACCAGGCGTACGGCCTGGTTCAGCAGCGCGCTGAAGGGCTCGGGAGTGGCGGCCAGCAGCGATAGTCGGGGCAAGAACGCTGTCACGACGATGTTGGTGATAAAGATCGGCATCGCAACCCAGCGATAGGCCAGCGTGTACCACCCGACGACCTCGGTCCGCGAGAGCCACTCGAGCAAAGGCACGTCGATGGTGCTGTACGTCAAGTTGAACACCTGGAGCACAAACATCGGAATACCGCCGACGATGAGCGCCTTCCACAACTTCGGACGGGGTCGGCGCGGACCACGCAGCAGCGGCCGGAGCCGGCTGTAGTTGGCAATCGCCGGGATCACCCACGCGGCTGCCATCACGATCGCGTACATGATCGTCGACTTCGTGGTGAGCACGACGATGATCGCGCCGATGGTGCCGACGTAGGTCTGAACGGTCTGCCACACAGCGCTGCGGGCCAGCCGCTCCATACCGGCGAGTCCGCCCATCAACATCTCGTTGAAGAGCTGGAGCATCATCCCGCCGCAGCCGATCGCAATGAGGATGCGCTCCTCCGTGCCATAGCCGATAACGAAGGTCAGTCCGATAGCCAGTGCACTGAGCGCGAGACCGAGCACCAACTTCACCCGGACCGCCGCGTTGACCAAGACGTTGAGCTCGTCGAAGTCGCGGGCGATGTGCTTGACGAGGTACGGGTACGTGCCGAGCGAGCCGACGAGCGTGAAGAAGCCGATGTACGCCGCGGCGAGACCGATCCGACCGTAGGACTCGGCACCGAGCTTGTCCGGACCGACGACGAGCAGCACGGCGGTGACCAACCAGGTGGCAACCTGGGACAGGAACAGGAAGAGCACGTTCCGTCGGAGCAGATTCATCCGGTCGAGCCCATTTCGTCGGCCAGGTGGCCGGCAGCCCGCGATGCGAGCGCCATAGCGGTGAGCGTCGGGTTCTTCTCGGGCCCGGTCGTGAAGCAACTCATGTCGACGACGAGCACATTGGGCGCGTCGTGCAGGCGATTCCATCTGTCCACCGCGCCGAACTCGGGCGAGTCGTGCATCCGGATTGTGCCGCCGAAGTGGATCGAGCTACCGGGCACGATGTCGTGGAATGGACCCGGGATCGTGACATCGAGCCCGCCTGCGGCCAATGTGTCGACGAGGCGACTCCGCGCCGCGGTGAGCGTGTCCAGCGCCGGCTGGTCATAGCGCAGTGAGATCGTCGGACGCACGTCGGCGTCGCCCACGTCGGGCCGCGAAGGCAGGCTGACCCCGAGTTCAGGGCGGGGGATCATCGTGCCGAACACCTGCACTCCGAAGGCCTCGGCCTTGCCCCGGACCCACGTTCGTGGCCGATGCGACCAGTGGGCCAACCCCAGCGTGAGCGACGAGGCGTGCAACGCGCTCTCTGTCGTGTAGGGAGCTCGGGAGATGTACAACGGGTGGGCCAGGGCCGTCATCGGCCGTGCTGGCACCCCGACCCACCACTCGCGAGGATGGTCGTGCAGATACTGGCCAACCACACCGCGAGAGTTGCCCAGTCCGGAGGGGAAGTCCGCCGACACCGATCGGAGCAGCACGATTGTCGAGTCGATGGCACCGGCCGCGAGCACGACCGCACGAGCTGGGATCGTGACGACCTCGTTGGTCTCGCGATCGACGTATGTCACGGAGTCGACGCGCTGTGAATGCGAGTTCCAGTTGAGGCGTGTCACGACCGCGCCGCGGAGGAGCCGAAGACGTTGCTGGTCCACGTACGGCTCGAGCACACACGGGTAGCTGGCGAACTCGGTGCCACGAGCCGCGATCATCCACGGCTTGCCCTTCGCCATCGGAATCGGACAGACGAACC
>JANNZY010000131.1:0-4280 GCA_031410915.1 Actinomycetes bacterium | reverse complement strand
CGATCGCAGTCATCGACTTGCCCCCGGAGGTCGACGACACGTTGGACGAGTTGATGGACGGTGCCGGTGGTGGGCCAGAATTGACACATGACCCTTGAGATGACCTCGCACACCGACTCCGAGACGGCTGCGATCACGCAGGCTGTCGACGAGCTGCTGGCGGCGCACGATCCCACGAACGAGTCGGCGCACGAGTTTCGCGGTCACCAGTACGACGCCGGCCTGGCATGGGTCCACTTCCCGAGCGGCTTCGGCGGCCTCGGCATCCGCCCCGATCTGCAGAAAATCGTCGACCAACGGCTGCGCGCCGCGGGGGCGCGTGGCCCCGAACCCGCGTCGTTCTTCCTCGCGCTGGCCGGGCCGACCATCGTCACTCACGGCAGCGACGAGCAGAAGCGCCGCTTCCTGCGACCGATGTTCACGGGTGAGGAGCGCTGGTGCCAGTTGTTCAGCGAACCCGGTGCGGGCAGCGACTTCGCCGGCCTGGCGGCCCGAGCCGTGCGCGACGGCGACGAGTGGACCGTCAACGGGCAGAAGGTGTGGAACACGATCGCCCACCTCGCCGACTGGGGCATGCTCGTCACCCGCTCCAACCCCGACGCACCCAAGCACAAGGGCATGACGTACTTCGCCCTCGACATGCACAGCCCGGGCGTCGAGGTCCGTCCGCTGCGCCAGATCACCGGTGAGGCCGAGTTCAACGAGGTCTATCTCACCGACGCCCGCATCCCCGACGCGAACCGCATCGGGGCCGAAGGCGAGGGTTGGCGGGTGTCACTGACGACGTTGATGAACGAGCGCAGCGCGATCGGCGGCAGCGGTGGTGGCACCCCCAAGCGCGGCTCGGGTGCCGTCGCAGAACTGGTCGCGCTCTGGAACGGCCTCGACGAGGACCGCAAGTCCGCGGCCCAGAAGGACCAGGTCATGCAGATGTGGGTGCGCGCCGAATGCCTGCGGCTGACCAACATCCGCGCCGGCCAGACCCGCAAGATCGGCAACCCCGGGCCGGAAGCATCCGTCTCGAAGCTGGCGATGGCCGAGCTCAACAAGGAACTGCTCGAGCTGTGTGTGGACCTGCTCGGCGCCGACGGCTTGGTTGGCTACGACTACACCTTCCGCCGCCCGGAGACGCTCTCCACGGAGGGCACCGAGCACGGCGTTCGCCACGCGTTCCTGCGCGTCCGCGCCAACTCGATCGAAGGCGGCACGAGCGAGATCATGCGCAACATCCTCGGCGAGCAGGTGCTCGGTCTCCCCGGCGAACCACGCGTCGACAAAGACATCCCGTGGATCCAGGTCCCTCGCAGCTGACTCCTCCGTCGCGCGTCCTTCCCCCTCCGCGAACGCCCCCGCACCCCGCCAGTTTCGCGCTGCCCTCGGGGCCTCACAGCGGCCTCCACACCTGCAAAGTCTCGCGAGCGCGCTGAACACAGCGCGCGATCCACCGCCGTCAGTGACGGGATTCCACCACGCGACGGATGCCCTCGCGCCAACCGACCCTGCACGGGCCGGTGAACGACAGGCGCTTGGTGTTGTCGGCGATCGAACCGCGCAGGGTGCCCGCGATCGGCGTGACCACGATTTCGGTGTCCATGCCCAACAGTTCGGATGCGTAGGCCACGTACTCCTGCACGCTGACCGGCTCGTCGCCGGCCCAGTTGACGATGTTGGCCGGCGTCGTGGCGGCGTCCAGCAGAGCGCCGACCTGAGCGTTGATGTCGTCTTCGAAGATCGGGCTGTACATGCACGGGTCCCAGCGCGTGGTGACCGAGTTGCCGGCCAGCATCGCGTCGATGTGCATCGCCGGCAGGCCGCCGTTCGGTCCGTAGGACGCGTTCATGCGCGCAATCGTGACCGGCAGGCCGAACGCTCGCGAGCAGAAGCGGGCCACTGCCTCCTGGCCGATCTTGGAGATCGAGTACGTGACCGCGAGCTGCGAGTTGACGTCACCGAGCGGATCCGACTCGTGGAAGACGTGCATCGGATCCGGGTGCGGTTTGTAGACCGAATGGGTCGACATCACGAGCGCCGCCCGCGCGGCCCGGCAATGCTGCAGCAGCAGCCCGGTGCCCTCGGCGTTGTGACGCAGCGCCTCGTCGTAGTCACCGCCGGGCTGCATGTATGCAGCGAGGTGGACGACGACGGTGACATCGTCGGGCACAGCGGTGAAGTCGCCCGCGGACACGTCACACACGATCGGGCGGATGCCGGCTTCCTCGACCTTGGCCCTGCCCGCCGGATCGGTGAAGCGAGCCAGGCCGTACACCTCGTTGTCGGCTGCCAGCGCCTGCGCCATCGGGAATGCGATCTGACCCGCAACCCCCGTGATCAAGACCTTCTCGCCGCGCATCACCATGGCATCTCCCCCGTTGGCCCGGATCGAGGCGCCGCTCATGTACCGCGACGCATCGGACGCCAAGTACAGCACGGCGTCGGCCTGATCGAGCGGATCGCCGCCCATCACGTCGGTTCCGCGCTGGCCCCGGGGCCACACAGCGGCCCCAAAGTCTGCAAAGTTCCGCGAGCACGGCTGCGGCGGTCGGTTCCGCGCTGGCCCCGGGGCCTGACAGCGGCAACAAGTGCTGCAAAGTTTCGCGAGCACGGCCGCGATTGTGCCACCGCACCGCGCTCGGGGCGCAGGTCGCGAACGTGGCACGTTGAATGCGACGGGGTGATCAGTCGTTGCTGCGACGGCCGCGGGTGCGCTGGCCACCGGCACTGGGCAGCGCGTTCGTCAGCGGGCCAGTGGCCGTGACGATGTCCTCCAGCGTGGGGCGCGACGGCACCGCACCGGAGTCGATGCTGGCCCGCATCGCCGCGAGATGCGCCGGCGACGTGCCACAGCACCCGCCGATGATGCGCGCGCCGGCTGCGATGGCCAGTGCGGCGTACTTCGCCATCACCTCGGTGGTGCCGCTGTAGACGATCTCGGTGCCATGGAACTGCGGCACGCCGCAGTTCCCCTTGGAGATGTAGGTGTGAGAGTGGTCGGCATCGGTCATCGACAACAACGACACGAGGATGTCACTGGCCCCGACGCCACAGTTGGCGCCCATCGCCAGCGGCGCCTGGGCGAGGCCGTCGAAGATCTTGGCGACGTTCTCGGGCAGGATGCCCATCATCGTGCGCCCGGCAGTGTCGAAGGAGAGGGTCGCGGTGTAGGGCATGCCGACGTCGATCGCGGCCTGTGCCGCAGCACGCACTTCTTCGGCCGACGACATCGTTTCGATCCACGCAACATCCGCGCCGCCGGCTTGCAACCCACGGATCTGCTCGGCAAACGCGGCGACCGCGGCCGCTTCGGTGAGCGCGCCCATTGGTTCGAACAGCTCGCCGGTCGGTCCCACCGAACCGGCCACGATGACCGGCCGATCGGCCGCGTCGGCGACCTCACGGGCGATCTCAGCTGCGGCCTTGGCGAGTTCGAACACACGGTCCTGCGCGTTGTGCAGTTTGAGCCGGAAGCTGGTGCCACCGAAGGTGTTGGTCAGGATGATGTCCGATCCGGCGTCGACGAAGTCCTGATGCAGACCCCTGACCCGGTCGACGTGCTCGACGTTCCACAGTTCGGGTGGCTCACCGGGCCCGAGGCCGCGTTCCATGTAGTTCGTGCCGGTCGCACCGTCGGCCAGCAAGATGTTGCCGGTGGCGAGCATTTCGGCGAGTGAGGTACGCATGGATTCGAGCCTTTCGAGGCCGGGAGAACGGCAGTGGTCAAGTATGCCAACGACCCGTGGGCCATCCATGTCAATTCGCGCCCCGAACGGGATGACCTCTCGACAGAATTAATGTGATCCGTTAATATGACGGCCGCATCTGTCCGCTGGTGCACAGCGAAAGGGGTCTCGCCGTGGAGTTCGGCATCTTCCTGAACGGTTACATCCCGGGCCCGGCCGCCCACGACAGTCCGTCCGAACACACCGCGTTGATGCGCGAGGCGGACTACACGATTCACGCCGACAAGCACAACTGGAAGTACGCCTGGTTCGGCGAGCATCACGGCCTGACCGAATACAGCCACATGTCGGCACCCGAGGTCATGTTTGGCTACATCGCCGCGCAGACCGAGCGGATCCACCTCTGCTCCGGGATCAACAACCTGTCGCCCCGAGTCAACCACCCGGTGCGCAACGCCGAGCGGGCCGCGATGGTCGACCACGTCAGCGGGAACCGTTACGAGTGGGGCTGTGGCCGCGGCGCCGGCTGCCACGAGCTGGCCACGTTCAACGTGTTGGACAAGAACTCCACCAAGGCCGAGTGGGTGGAGGTCTTTCACGAGA
>JANNZY010000130.1:0-31796 GCA_031410915.1 Actinomycetes bacterium | reverse complement strand
CTGGCCTCGTGGACCCAGTACTCGAACAGGTCGCCCTTCGACGTCGCCTCCGCGATCAACGTGCGCGGGTGCGGCCCGAGGCGCGCGAACAGCGGCAGCTCCTGGCTGCGCACCAACACGTTGACCGAATCGATCTGGATCAACCCGATCCGGTCGATCACCTTGCGCAAGTGGCGGCGAGTGACCGCGCCCGTCGGCCGTGGCTCGCCAAGACCCTGCGCGGCCAAAGCGATCCGCCGCGCCTCGTTCGCCCCGATGTCATACCCGCGACTCATGAAGTCAGCAGAGTACCGAACCAAGGCGCGCCCGATCGGACTCGGTCACGACGTCAAGCTGCCTTCGCGCGTTGATCTCCCGCAGATCTGATGATCGCGCGACGGAACGTCTCGTGGGCGCCGGGCCGCGTTCGATGCTGGGCGACACCCGACGGATCAGTCGCTCATGACGATGGCGTCGCACTCTTCACCTTGCACAACGATTCTCACATCTTTGGTCCCCTGCGGGCCGGCAATAGAACGGGTTCATCCACGTCAGGCGATCGCAACCAGAAGTAGCCCCCTAAGTCGGTCGCGTAGATCCCGTAAGTCGTTGACTCCCCCGGTAGCAACGAGGAAGTCCGTCTCATCGTCGTCGGAGGCTCTCCGCCGTCAAGCATGAAACTGATCTTCACATCGCAGTCGTTTCTCACTTCGACTCCAAATCCCTCGTGGCCGCCCCAACACGACGACAACGTGTTGATCGCCACGAGGCAGCTCAGCACCCAAACGGAACGCTCGGATCTCCAGCGCTGTGACGTCGTCACTCGTCGGAGACGGTCACTTCGTCACACTCAGCACCCCCGACCACGACAGACACCTTGTTGCCTTCTGGCGCAGGAAAGATCACGGGAGCATTGCTACCCGGCGACTGCAACCAGAAATAGCCGCCACCTGCAGCTAGAACGGCGTACGTCATTGACTCGCCAGGATCAAGCTTGCGAATCGGCCTTTCGTCATTCGCTTTTGGTGCTCCTCCGGCGAATGTGAAGGAGATCTGGCGGTCGCAATCGTTCTGCACGCGTATGTCGATTCCCTCATCGCCGAAGCACCCGGCAAGCGCAATCGCAGCCACTAGACTGATGAGTGAGTGGCGCGACGGCCTCATGGTGTGCACGTTCCATCCTGGGCATATGCCGGCGCTTCATAGCGATTGTTTGTGCAGGTGCCGTTCCGTAAAGCCTCGATGAGATACTTGACCGGAAGCAAGTTGTCGGCGCGGTATTGTTCGACGTGGACGAGTTCGTGCTTGATGATGTCCTTACATTCCTTTTTGCAGAAGATCTTGTTCCCGAATGTCACGGCGTCGGGGTCACCGGGAGCCGTCACCGGATGGAAGTCGTAGCAAGTGACACCCGGGGCGCATTCCCAGCCTTCGTGTTCAACGACCCCCCCGCTTGTAGCCACGCCCAGATGTCGACGACGAAGAGCACGTCGTGGTCTGGCGGCGGCTTGTAAGCATCCGGGTACGCAGCCACAGCATCCATCGACAGTTTCGCCGACTCTGCGGTGCCGAGCCCGTTTCCGCCGATGCCATCCTGGAGGGACGGTTGGCTCTGGAGGTAAGTGTTGATCTCCCCTTGGCCCGCTCCTGCCTGCGCGAGCATGTAGGCAGCGATGATCACCGCCAGCTTTCCGAAGCATGCGGCGGCTTCTTCTGGCGTCGATGCGCACAGTCCGGATGGATCGGTAAGAGTCGTCGGGTTGCCGCTCGCGTAGATGTAGGGCTCCCGGGTCTTGCCGACGAGGGGGTCCACGCTGAGGAAGGTGGCGGTGGCGGGGTTGTAATAGCGGGCGTTGAGGTAGCTGAGGCCGGTGGAGTCGCGGTGTTGGCCGACGTAAGCGCGGCTGGTAGTGCCGAGGGTCGATGACGTTCCTCTCGGAGAACCCCATGGCGTGTACCACTGCAGGGTCGGGGGGACCGTCGTGGCGCCGGCTCGAACGATCAACGCTGTCGACCCACGGATGTCGCCGATGATGTGGTCGTAGTAGTCGGTCGTCATCCCTTCGGCCAGCGTACGGACCGCGAGGGTTGCGCCGGCGAAGGTGTAGTAACGCTTCTCCGTGGTCTTGCCACTGCTCGGGTTGTAGTGCCGCTCGGCGAGCGCGTCGAGGTAGAGGTGGACGCCTGTGGAATCTTTGACGAGCACCCGCTCACCGCCCGGGCCGTAGACCATGGTCGAGGTCGACGTCGGTGCCGTGACCGATATCAACCTGTCGAACGCATTCCATGCGTACTGCGTTTGCACGCCGCCGGTCGTCGCTGTCGCAATCGTTCCGTCAGCGTTGTAGGTGAAGGTGGTCGCCCCGGCTGTGATCGGGGCGTGCGGGCGAATCGCGTTGTTCCCGGTCGGATACGTCATTGTGCCGGACGGACCGAACGTCGGGCTGTCGTGATCGTTGTACGTGTAGGACTGATCGTAGGCACCAGGCCCGCCGACAGTGGGTACGGCGGTGCATGAGGATCCCGCGGTGGTGAATCCGCGTGCAAGGTCGCCGTAGTCGTCGTACGAGAAGCACTCGGTGTGGTCGTTCGCGATTCCGTCCGGGTTGTGCGTAACCTGAATCAGGTTGCCTGCTGCGTCGTATCCGTGCGCGTCGTCCTGAAGCTTCGTGGTGCCCTGGGTTGCCGTCATTCGGGTCAGTCGGCCGGTCGTTTCCTCCCACGTGTACGACCGCTTGACCATGTAGCTATTCAACGACAACTCACGAGTCAGCGGCCGGCCCTGCTCCGAGTAGGTGGTCTTGTTGACGTACGGCGTCGAGCCGATCATCTGCGAGGGCAGCCCGAGCGCGGTGTAGTTGGTGGTCACGGTCTCGCTGGTAAGCCCGCCTTGGGTCGGGTATCGCAACGTGAGCGGCGTGTCGGCTCGGTTGTAGGTGATGCCGTCGAACGAGTAGGTGCCTGTGAGGCCAGTGCCTGAGGTGAGTCCGGTGATGTTTGGGATCGCATAGGCGTAACCCTTCGGCCGCCCGCGGGTGTCGTAGCCGACGGTGTCGACGCGGATCTCGCCGCCCTGGTACCACGAGGAGGCGTAGTCGAGCAGGCCAGCCTCGTTGATCTTGTCGTACGCGTAGGACTCGAGCACCGTGCCCGTGCCATCTTTGATCGACGTCACGCGGCCGAGAACGTCGCGTTCGTAGACGACCTTGGCGCCGGTCGAGTCGGTCGACGACGCCAAGGCACCGTCTTCGCGGTACGTGTACGTCGCTACTCCGCCATTGGGGTCATCGACCCGAACGGGATGCCCAAAGTAGTCATATCTGGACTCGGTTCGCGCAGTTTCCACCCCGCCCTCGTACATTTGTTTGATGTTCCCTGCGCCGTCAAAGATGTGGATGAAACGTCGATACCCGCCCTTCTTGTCACCCCTCCAGACCGCCAAGACTCGTCCGTCCATCCGCGTGTATGTGTCCGCTCTCGGGCCCACAGGCGTGGTGACGTTGGTCCACGAGCCGACGTAGACGGTGGTCGTCCGCACCGTCCTGCCAGCGACCTCGACCGGTACGCCCCTGCTGAACAGCGCAGCCTCGACGACGCGACCGAACGGGTCGTACTTCGTTCTTGCTTCGGAGACGATGATCGACGAGCCGAACGGTCCCTTCGTCATCATCGCTGCGCCTGGGGCTGCGGCATCGGCGTAGTCGGTGAATGACTTGATTGCCAAGCCGCGGGCGTCGAACTCGGTCGCCGCAATCAGCCGGCCACCGGTGGGCGTGGCGGACTGGGTCTCCCGGGTGCGGCCAAGGCCATCGACGTACGAGTACGTCGATCGCAGCGCCGCATCGTCCGGGCGCACCTCGCTGACGACCGCGGATGGACCGTTGGCCAGGTTCGCTGTGCTGACTGGTCGGATGTATCGGTAGGTGAGCGTGGGCTTGACGTCGCCTGGGAATGTGACGGTGAGGAGGCGGCCGAGCGGATCGTAGGTCGATGTTGTGGTCTTGTTGGTCGGGCTGTCGTAGGCGAAGGTGTTGTTGTCGTCGGTCGTCGACAGGGTGAGGCCTCGCGAGCGGTCGGTGACGGTGGTCATCGAGTGGCCGGTCACGTCGGTCGCCGTGCGGGCGAAGCCGGCCGTGTCGTAGCTGACTCGACTGACATCGTTGAGGGTCGTCAGCGGACCGTTCACTTCGGTCACTCGTCCTGCGGCGTCGTAGACGGTGATTGTGTCCAACCACGGCGCAGGGTTCGGACCTTGGATCGTCGACGCTCGCGTCGAGGTCTTCGTACCATCGCCGATCGCGCCGACTTCGCCGTAGGGCCGCCCGTCGAAGTAGTGGTCGACGATGCTCAACTCCTTCGTCTCGTCACACGTCGCCGCGTACCCACCCGGATGGTTCGGCTCGCCGTCGGCGAAGACCGATCGGGCCAAGCGGTCAAGCAACCACGCGTCGATCGCAGCCTGCGTTCGCACCCATTCCGAGTAGGCGCATGTGTCGTCGTCGCCGCGGCCGATCTCACCGCGATCCCACACTTGGACGGGGAACCCATACGCGTCGAATGTGGTTTGTGACTCGGCCACGTTGACGCCGGCGCTCTGGTAGGGATCGTCGACGCGGTGTTGGGTTCGGGTGACGTCGAATCGTTTGGCTTTGCCGCTCGTGTTCAGCACATCGACGGGGGTGTACCAGGTCAGATGCTCGTCCTGGATCAGCGCGCCGGCGATCTGGTCGACGCGATACACGCGGCCGCTCAATTCGTTCATGTCGGTGACGGCGGTGTTGCCCGGGTAGTCGACCGTCACCGGGGTCGTCGTGGTGTCAGTCAGCCGGTGCCGTCGAGCCCGCGAAAGTTGTACGTCCGCGTCGCCGAGTAGCCGGAGGCATCGTTCCCCGTGGTGGCGGTGACGCTCGCATAGCCGCGGGGTTCGCTGTAGGTGCGGTGTCGAGACCATGGGTCGTCGCCGTCGTAGCGGTAGCCGGGATCGCCGTCGTAGGTGTACACCGTCGTGATCGGAGTGCCGCTGGCGACGAGGTCGGTCGAGGTCACCGTGCCGACGAGCCACCGGTTGTACGCCGCGTAGCCGGACTGCCCACCGCTGACGACCGCCCACCTCGGATAGCAGTCTGAAGTGTTCGCCTGCCATCCCGCCGCAGGCATCCCGCTGCAGCCTTGTTTTTGGCTGTACGTGACACCGGTTCGGCCGCCGAGATCGTCGTCGATCTGCGTGACGCGGAAGTACAGCACGTTGATGGCATCACCGCGATTGTCGAACTTGTCGCCGTCGAAGCGGATGTCGGGAACCCGGATCGAGCTCGTCAGGCCGAAACCGGTGCGGGCAATCGAACGCAACCACAGCTGCGGGCTCTGGCCGACGTTCAAGCACGTCGGCTCGTACGGCGAGGCACCTGGCCCGCCGGGCACGGGATCTGGTTGTGTCGGGCAGTCCGGGTCGGGCCAGTCATACGTCGGCGTGACGTTGTCCACCACCCGCCACGTGCCCGAGTCTTCGCGGTACTCCGTGTAGATGCCGGCGAGAACCCACTTCGACCAGAACGATGGCGCGTGCTTCGGGCAGCTTCCGGTCGACTGGCAGTCAAGATCGGTCGGTGTGTCGATGTAGTGCGCGAGATCGTCCGGGACTCGTGTGTCGAACCAGGCGCACGGGTCGGCCTCGACCTTCGCGAAGCAGCGCGGCGCGAACCCGAACGTGACCCGATCGCGATACCACACCGTCTCTCCGACTCGCCCGCCGTAACGGATCTCGGTGAGCTGCCCGGCCCGCGTGTACGACACGGGTGTCGATGCCTTGTTGGCCCCGTAGTAGCCGGTCTCAGTGGTGTACGACATTGACATGACGTTGCCGTGCCGATCGATCACCTGGTCCAGATTCCACCGCCACGGCAGCTTGCAACCGGACACGTTCCAACACGGATCACCAGCTTTCGAACCGAAGACGGGCAACGTCCACACCGAGTTTGTCGCTTCCGTCCCGGACGGCTGGGTCCTCTGGCCGAACACGAAGATCAATCCATTCGGCTGGTACACCCACCAGCGCTCACCACGTTGATCCTCACCGGTTGCGACGACCGCGCCAATCTGGCGGACCACCTTCCAACCCGGATCGTCCTTCAGCCGCCACTCCGACCATGTGCCGTCATCGATTGATGTCTTGACGAGCTCCGACGATTTCCCATTGAGGACGATCGACGCGTTGTCGTCGCGCCAACAGAAGTCGTTCATGGCCGCGTCGTTGCGTGCCCGCGAGTCGCTGCACGCCAAGTACGACCGTTCGATGAACCCACCCGCGTTGACCGACCAGCCCAGCCCGGAGATGCCGCCCTGCGTGTTCTCGTCCAAGGTTAAGCCGTCGACCGCCTGCGACGAGTACGACATTGACACGTCGGGCACCAGCCCATAGCCCGACGGTGGAACCGGGAGCGGGTACGACCACGCGAACCCGCCCATCCCGGAGCCGGCCGACCACGACGACGATGCGGCGAGGGGTGTGGCCGTGAACGAGCCCAACGTCGACAGGTACCCCGCCGACAGGCCGTAGACCTGGTCGCCCGACGATCCGCCCACCCGGGGGCGCAGGACGCGTCCTTGGCCCGGTCCCGACGGCACGGCCTCGACCGGCTGATCGACCGCGATGACCGCCGACAGAACACCCGCCTCCACGTCGTTCGTCGACTCGATCACCGTCTCGGATGCGCACTCCGGCAGGTTGGGCGTCGTCAGCACGCATGCTGGCCGCGACACGAGCCGCAGCCGATGCGCCCACTCGCCGCCGTAGACGTACCGGAACGACGAGTAGTCGATCGCGACCTCGACCGACAACGGGTCCGCTACGGGTGCCGGGGACAGTGAAGGCGTCGCGCTCTGAGCGACGGACGAAGTGGCGCCTGCCGAAGGCGAGCCCGACGCGCTCGATAGGCGGAACCCAACCACATCGAAGCCGGCGGTCTCGACTGCCCCCTCGTCGAGCGAGGCGACCTCGACGATCCCGGCTCCGTCGCCGGCCGCGATGCTGATGGTGCCGTCGCCCAGGATCGCTGGCTCGTCAGCCACCACGATGACGGGCGAAGTATCGCCGCCCGCGGCAGCCGCGACCGTCAGCGATCCAGCTGTGTCGACGACGATCGATGCGTCGAACGGGGCGACGTCTGGAGCAGCGAACGCCGCGACCTCGTCGAGCGCGGTGACCTGCGACGCGCGCGCACCGTCGCCGCCCGGAGGCATGGGGGTGGCGGCGACACCCTTCGGCGGCTGCCAGCCCGGCGGCGGGATCGGCGGCGGCAGTGGATCCTGGCCAGTAGACCGGCGGTCGGCAGCGCCGGTCCCGGGAGCGACGCCATCGTCGGCGTGGCTGACGTCGGCACGCCGACGGCGATTGCGAGCACAAGCGCTCGACGAAGAATGGGGACCGGGCGATGGGTTGCCAGGCGTGTTGACACGAGTGCCTCCGAGTGGACGACGGACAGGTCGTGCTGTCGTCCCCCCGGCGGTCAGCGGCCGAAAGGTAGCTGTCTCATGGCCGATCGCGAAGGAAAACTCAAGTATTTCTGTTGCACTGTGGGTGCGAGGAGTCGACCCTCTACTCGAGGTCGATGGGCCGGCAGGTCAGTCGGCGACTGTGATGGTGACGCTGTTGATGACGACGTCTTCGCGGGGGCGGTCGCTGCGATCGGTGTCGACCGACTGCATCGCGTCGAGCACGTCCATGCCCTTCACGATCTGGCCGAAGTGGTTGTACTGCGGGGGCAGGCCGACGCCGCTGGAACCACTGATCAGGAAGAACTGGCTGCCGTTCGTGTTCGGGCCGGCATTGGCCATCGCGACCGAGCCGAGCTGATAGCGCTGCTTCACGGGCTCGTCCTTGAACTGGTAGCCGGGGCCGCCGCGACCGGTGCCGGTCGGGTCGCCGCCCTGGCACATGAAACCCTTGATGATGCGGTGGAAGATGACGCCGTCGTAGTAGTGGTTCAGCGCCAGGAACACGAAGTTGTTGACGGTACCCGGAGCATTGATCGCGTCGAGCGCGATGACGATGGTGCCGAGCGAGGTGTCCATCGTCGCGGTGTAGCGCTTCGAGGTGTCGATGCCCATCTCGGGCGCCTCGCCGAACTTCTGACTCTGAGGCGCGGATCCGTCGAAGGGTGGGAAGGTGGAAGCCATCCAGCCAGAGTATCCAAACGATGGCTGTACCGAGGAGGGCTACCGACGATGCGAGGCAGTCATGAACGTCGGAGACATGAAGCGACGGAGGGCTCTGCCCGACGAGAGGAACGGTCTCGAGCCAGCGTCCAATCGCAGCGGCGACGCTGCGCGAGACAGCCAGCTACCGAGCGGGCGGGTCGGGCTGCTCGTCGGACTCGGGTTCGAGACCTGCCGCCGTCTCGACTGCGACGTCGATCGCGTGGTCGGCCACGTCGCGAACCGTACGCAACGCCTCGTTGTCCAAGAGCGTGTCCTCCAGACGGCTGTCGTCCAGCATCAACCACAGGAACACACCGAGCACAGCGCCGACCGCGGGGAACACGATGAACACCCACAGTTGGTTGAGGGCATCGCTGTCGCCGGACGCGAAGATCGCGGCGCCAAAGCTGCGCGCCGGGTTGACCGACGTGTTGTCGATCGGGATCGTGATCAGGTGGATCAGCGTCAGCGTGAGACCGGCCACCAGGCCCCCGAAACCGGTGTGGAAGTTGCGGTGCAGCGTGAACAACACGACGAGCACGAGCAACGCCGTGAACACGATTTCGACCACGATGGCCGAGCCGAGCCCGTAGCCCCCTGGGGAGAGCTTGTCGTAGCCGTTCGAGGCAAAGCTGCCGCGCTCGAAGCCGTCGATGCCGCGGGCGATGCCCCAGATGACGAAACCGCCGATCGCTGCGCCGAGCACCTGACCGATGATGGCGAAGAAGGCATGAGTGCCGTTCACCTTCTTGGCCAGCCACATGCCGAGCGTGACTGCCGGATTGATGTGGCAGCCGCTGATCGGTCCGATGACATAGGCCATGATCAGCAATGAGAATCCGAAGGCGAGCGCGACGGCGAGCACCTTGGCGTCCGATGCCGGCATCAAGACCGCGGTGCCAGGACCGGCCATCATCAACACCGCCGTGCCGAGCGCCTCGGCCCCCATGATCCGCGCGTTGTTCTGCATGGCCGACACGCTACGCCTCGTCGGTAGCGTGGTCAGCGATGGCCCGCCGCCGCACCGAGACGATGCTCGTCACCCGGGTGACCGCCCACGGTGCGCGCCAGCGCCGCCCTGACGAGCTCATCGTCGAAGAGCCGATGTCCATCCAACTCGACGGCGCGCTCGTCTCCACCACCATGCGCACGCCCGGCCACGACTACGAGCTCGCGGCCGGCTTCTGCCACACCGAGGGTGTGCTCGGCGGTGCACCCGTCACCGGCGTGCGCTACTGCGCCGACGGCTCGGCGGTGGTCAGTGAGTTCAACGTCGTCACGGTCGAGACCGGCGGTCGGGCCCCGGCGTTCACGCCCCGTCTCGGGCTCACGTCCAGCAGCTGTGGGCTGTGCGGCAGCGACAGCATCGACATCTTGGCCGGGCGTCTCGCACCGCTCGACGCACACGGTGCAGAGAAGTTCGTCGTCGATGAGCTGCCGGCGCTGTGCCGCGAGGTGCTCGCCGGGCAGGCGCTGTTCTCATCGACCGGCTCGGTGCACGGCGCCGCCGCGTTCGACGCCGACGGCCGCATCATCGTCACCCGCGAAGACGTCGGCCGCCACAACGCGGTCGACAAAGTAGTCGGTCGCCTGTTGCTGGACGGTCAGCTGCCGGCTACCGGCCTCGGTCTGTTCGTCAGCGGGCGGGCCAGCTTCGAGATGGTCCAGAAGGCGTGGGCGGCGGGATTCAACCTGCTGCTCAGCGTCAGCGCACCGACCGCGCTCGCCGTGCAGACGGCGCGGCGCGCCAACCTGATGCTGGCCGGCTTCGTCCGCGATGATCGACTCAACGTGTACTCCCCCGAAAGGCTCGCCACATGACTGATGCCACCACCCCTGTCGTCCCCAGTACCGGGCTCACGGTTGTGCACCTGTTCTGCCACGTCACCGACCACCTCGACCGCGAAGCCGTCACGTCCGCTGTCAAGTCGGCCGAGGCGGACGGCGCGCAGGTGGTGACAGTTGCCATGCTCGGCCACAAGTGCGACGTTGCGGTCATGTCGTTGCACGCCGACATGCGCGTGCATCGCCGGCTGCAGACTGCATTGCAGAACGCCGGGCTCGCGGTCACCGACAGCTACGTGTCCATCACCGAGGTCAGCGAGTACGCGAAGGGGATGCCCGCCGAGATGTTGCAGCCGCGGCTGTACCCGGTGCTGCCACCGGAGGGCAAGCAGGCGTTCTGCTTCTACCCGATGTCGAAGCGGCGCGAGCAGGGCGCGAACTGGTTCACGTTGCCGTTCGACGAGCGCAAGGCGCTGATGCACGAGCACGGCACCAGCGGGCGCAACTTCGCCGGCCGCATCGTGCAGCTGATCACCAGCTCGGCGGGTCTCGACGACTTCGAGTGGGGTGTCACGCTGTTCGGCAACCACACCGACGACCTGAAGGACGTCGTGTACACGATGCGCTTCGACCGCGCGTCGGCCGTGTTCGCCGAGTTCGGCGCGTTCTACGTGGGCGCAGTCACGCCCGTCGAGCACCTGTTCGCGTCGGGGTAACGGTCGGCGTCAGCGGGCGTCGCCCGTGATGCCGTCTGCGGCGGACACGTCGCGGCCGGTGGCGTCGAACGAGAATTCGTCGAACAGACTGCTGGCCAGATCGCCGTTGCTGTTCATCGTCAGCGACCCACCGGGGCCGTCGTAGTCGATCTCGCGGCCCTGCGCCAGCAACGCTGCGCACTGCTCGTACGTGGTGCAGCGCGACCCACGGTTGCTGACGTCCACGACGTCGGCGGCGATGCGCTCCGACAACGTCGAGCCGGTGTCCAGCGTGGCGAGCATGAACAGGTTGGCGCAGTCGTAGGCCTGGGTCGCGAAGACGTCCGTGGCCTCGGTGTCGTCGAACTGTTCGAGCAGATCGGACGGCATCGTGGACACGCGGACGGACACGCCCCGAACGCGAGAGCGTGTCTCAGGAAGCACCGAGTCGAGCAGGCTCTGCGACCACGGCTGGCGGAGTGTGTCGTTGATGACGATGGACCGTGGCTGCGTGCCGAGCGCGTCGGCCAGTGCGGCCAGCATTCGCGAGCCGGAATCCGCGTCGCCGATCAGCGCCAGTGCCCCTTCGCCGGACTTGACCAGCCGCTCGGCTTCGGTCCGGTACTCGTCGTCGGTCGCCGCGAACCCGACGCTGTCGTCGACCACGATGCCGCGGGTGACGAGGGCCCGGCGCAACGCGTCCTCGAACGGCCGGCCGTAACCGTCGTCGACGTAGGCGATCGCGGCGGAGGTCCGGCCGGTCTGCTCGATGACCTCCGCCATCGCATCGGCCTGCAGGCTGTCCGACGGCACGGTGCGAAAGAACAGCCCCTTGTCCGGGATGTCGTCCAAGGCCAACGCGCTCGCGGTCGGTGAGCACGCAGCGATGCCGGCCTCGACGATGCGCGGCACGAGCGCGATGGCGTTGTTCGACGACGCCGGTCCGATGATGACATCGACCTTGTTCTCGACCAGTTGCTGCAGACTCAGTGCGGCTTCGGTCGCGTCGGTGCCCTCACTTCGAACGAGGAGCTTGACTTGCTGGCCACCGATGCCGCCGAGCGCGTTGACCTGGTCGACAGCCAATTGCACCGCGGCCCGCGCGGACTGTCCGATCGCTGCGCCGGCACCACTGCGCGGCAGCAGCACGCCAATCTGCAGGACGCCGTCGTCCTGGGTCTCCGGAGCAGTCGTCGGGACCGGTGTCGTCGGCTCGGGTGTGGACGTCGGTTGGTCGGATGTGCACGCGGCCAGCGACATCGCCGCGCAGGCGATGACACCGGCGCCAGTCACCGTGAGTCGGCCCAGCCGCGCGGAGGTCACCGCCCGAGTGTAGGCAGGCGTGTCGAAGCCACAGTCGCGCCGATCAGGGGTGCGGCTGGGAGGATGAACGGGTGACCTCCGATGTGTCCTACGTGCGCGATCTCATCGACGCGATCTCGGCCGTCTTGCCCACATGGTTGGAGCGATGTGTCGTCATGACGGCGCGCCGGCAATCGGGCGACGTCACGGAGGAACTGACCGAAGCGGCTCGCGAGATGGCGCGGGCCGCGAATGTGGTGGTGATGGCCGAGCTCGTGGCGCTGTTCGACACCGACGTCGACGCGCAGCGCACGAACCCGTTGAGCGTGCTCCGTGCCGCGGTGCGGTTCCCGACCGAGGTGCTGGCCGCCCACGGTGTACCGGCGCGATCTCGCGACGAATTCGCCGTGCGCGCGTTTCCGGCCGATGTGTATGGCCTCAGTCCGGCGACGTGGGACGACGTCGACGAATCGCTGCGCGAGCCTGGACTGATCTGGGGTGCATGGAAGGCGAAGACGGTGCTCGACCGCCGGCGAGCCGAGGGTCGGCTCAGCTGATCTTGCCGAGCAGGCCTTCGAGGTGCGACGTCAGGTGGATCTGGTCGTCGGCCAACGGTTCGATCCAGACGTGCAGGGTGTGCGCTGACAAGGTCGGGTCTGATTCGAGCGCGAGGCGAACCTCGGCCACCTCGTCAAGCAGGAGAGGGCCGCGATCAACCAGCGCGACCACGTTGCCGTTCGTCCCTTCGGCCACGGGCTGGCCTGCGTTGAACACGCCACGCAGGTGATGGACGATGGCGGCCCGCACGCGAGCGAGCTCGAGCCGGTTGGTCATCACGTGCTGGAGATCGACCACGACGAGCACGACCCGCTTGCTGGCCGGCATCGCGTGCAGGTCACCCTGGCTGTAGCGCTGCTGCAGCAGATGGGCGAACACGGGCATCGGCGTGATTGACGGATTGACCGGTGAGGTGCGGTTCAAGACACCCGAGCTCCATCCATTGGTGACCTGGATGACAGCACCGCGGGTGTCCAACTTGGTGGGCGTGCAGTAACGCCCGGCCTCGGCGAGCAGCTCGAGGCTGCGTAGCGCAACCCGCAATTCATGGTTGTCCTGAGCGATGTGGTAGCCGAAATCGGCCAGACGGGCCAACGCTTGCGTCCGCGTCTCGAGCAGTTGCTGCACGATCGGAGCAAGCCGACGGAGCGTCGACGTGGCCGTTCCAGCACCGAACTCCTGGTCAACCAGGCGAATCCAGGCCTCGACGGCAGCAGGGATGGAGGCGCGCTCCCGCAACTTCACGAGCTTATGACGTCATATCTCTCAATTCATGACGTCCGTCTGCCGAAGAAAAGAGCGAAGTAGTCTTGCACTCCTCTCGGATGATCCCCACCAACACGCTCAAGTCCGTCCTCAGCGACGCCGAACTCATTCTTTCGACGCGGGCCGGTGACAGTGACGCGTATGCCGAGCTCTACAGCCGCCACGTCGATTCGGCCAAGGCCGCAGCGCATGCGTTGACCAGGTCGAAAGCCGATGTCGACGACATCGTGGCGGAGGCGTTCTCCCGGGTGCTCAGCGTGTTGCAGCGTGGCGGTGGGCCCGATGTCAGCTTCCGGCCGTACCTGTTGACGTCGGTCCGCAACGCGTTCTACGACCGCACCCGCAAGGCCAAGCGCGAGGAAGTCACCGACGAAGTCGAGGATTCGGTCAACTTCTCGCTGCTCGACATGACGAACAGCGAGGACGATCGCGCCCTCGTCGCGACCGCTTTTGCGTCGCTGCCCGAGCGCTGGCAGCTCGTCTTGTGGCATACCGAGGTCGAGGGTCGCAGCCCTGCCGAGGTCGCTCCGCTCATCGGTCTCGCACCGAATGCCGTCGCTGCGCTCGCCTATCGCGCGCGTGAGGGCCTGCGCACTGCCTACCTGCAATCGCACCTGCAGCAGCCGATGGACGTCAGCTGCAAGGAATGCGCCACCAACCTCGGTGCCTACGTCCGCGACGGACTCTCGGCGCGTGATCGTCGCCGTGTCGAGGACCATCTCGAGGGCTGTGCGTCGTGCAAGGCCTTGCTGGTGGAGCTGCAAGACGCCAACACCCACCTCCGCGCCGTGCTGATCCCGCTCATCGTCGGGGTGCCGGCGGCCAAATACCTCTCGGCGCTCGGCCTCGGCAAGGGCCTGACCACGACCTTGAAGCTGGTCAAGGTCACCGCGCTTGGCCACCCAGCGGCGGCGGGCGCCGTGGCTGCGTCGGTCGTCGCGGTGATGACCGTCGCCACCGTCGCTGCCGTGCGTACCAACGACAACGACTCTCGCAAGGAGGCAGGCGAGAACGCCGGCACCTCCGTCGACGCCGGCACCATTGCTCCGTTCGACCTCACCACCATTGTGACGACGGCAGGTGGAGGCGCCGGGGCCGAGTTCGACGCGACAACGGGAACCGATCTGTCCGCATCGGGCGACTCCGTGGAGGCCACGGCCGACACTGGTTCGGTCGACGACACGTTGGACACGTCGTCCATTGGCGCCGATGCCACCAACGACACGGCCGCCGATGCCCCCCAAGTCGGCGCGAGTGGCAACCTGCCGCCATCTCCGCCGAGCACCAACCGACCGGCCAACACGTCACCGTCGTCGTCCTCGTCGTCGGTTCCGATCGTGGTGCCTGTCCGGCCGGCCACGTCGTCGACGGCGCCCGGCTCGTCGTCCACGTCGTCCACTGCGCTGACCGTTCCGATCATCCCGGCCACCGCGCCGACCACCCCGCCGAGCGCGACCACGACGGCGACCACCGTGGCGCCGACCACATCCTCCACATCCTCCACGGTGGTGCCGACCACGTCGTCATCGACGACGACGACGGTGGCGCTGACCACGTCGTCATCGACGACAACGACGGTTGCTCCGACCACGTCGTCGTCGACGACGACCACAGTGGCGCCGACCACATCGTCATCGACAACCACGGTCGCCCCCACGACGACATCGTCAAGCACCACCACCACCGTGGCGCCGACCACGACCACGACCTCGACGACGTTGCCGCCGACGACAACCACCACGACGACGACGTTGCCGCCGACGACCACCACGACGACGACGACGTTGCCGCCGACGACCACCACGACGACGACGTTGCCGCCGACGAGCACGACGACCACCGTCCCGAACGGCGCTCCCTCGTTGGCCATCGGTGCAGAACTGGTTGCACCGCCGTTCTCAGGCGGCACGGCGATCGTGCGCATCAACGTCGCCAACGGCACAACGCTCGCCGGCAACGGGCGCAGCCCGATGGCCGGACCGGCGAACAACCTCGTCGTCTCGATTCCCGTGCCGAACGGCGTCACGTTCGCCGGCAGCAGCAACCCGGCATGGTCGTGCTCGACCCAGGGCGGCGTCATCACCTGTCTCATCGGCACGCTTGCCGACGGCACCCGCACCAACTCGCAGATCTCGCTACAGCTCAGCGCGACGCAGGGCAACTTCAACATCGAGCCACGGGTCAGCGCTGACGGCGTGAACACGGTCACTTCGACCGGCGGCCCGCTGACGATCCGGGTCACCACCGTGGCCGGCATGGTCTACAGCAACTACGACCGGGGCTCGGTCGTCGTGGCTGGCAACACGAACATGACCTGTCTGGCGAGCACACAGTGCACGAACGCCCAGCAGGGCAAGGGTGGCAACGGCTTCGATGACAACAACCGCCAGGGTTACGTCATGGTGCACGTCAAGCCGGCCGGCAGCACGGCGTCGCTGAACCAGTCCACCGCAGCTGTCAACCTGGCGAACAGCACCGTCACGAGGGCATACCTCGTTGTCGGCGGCGACACTCGCGAGAACGGCGTGTCGGCACCGAACCCGAGCGCCCGTAACAGCGTCAAGCTGACGTCGCCCGACGGCTTCGTGCACGACCTGACCTCGTCCAGCGTGTCGACGTGGGGTGACGGCCTGTATTCCGCTCTCTTCGACGTCAGCGCGATCGTGACGTCGTCGGGCAAATACACAGTGGCCGACATCCAGGCCGCTTCCACCGGCGGCTCGTTCGCGGGTTGGTCGCTGGTCATCGTCACCCACAACGACGCCGATCCGCTGCGATTGCTGGCCGTCGTGACCCCGAACTCGACGATGTCGCCGCTGAATGACTACGACCTCACTGTCCCGTTGCAGGCCGGCACCGCCAATCGCAAGGTGCGCGTCACGACCTCGACCTTCGAGGACGAACTCGGCTACTTCCCGGACCGCTTCGTCGTCAACGACACCACGTTGTCGTCCGCCGCAAGCCCGCTGCTGAACGCGTTCAACGCAACGGTCGTGGGTGCGGTCTCGCCTGCCTACCCGAATTCGATGGGTGTCGGTTCGGCGCAGTGGTCCACTGCGATCGCGGCCAACGCCTCGCTGCGGATCCACACCGATTCTGCGCTCGACATCGTGCGCATGGCCGTCTACGGCATCGCCATCGACTTCTGAACAGGCTCGGCTAACCTCCGACGGGTGAGTGACGACGCGCTGCCGACCGTCGGGCCGCAGGACTTCACACGTGATCTGATTCGCTGGAGCGAGGCCCTCGCGGCGATTGCCCGCACCGGTCTTGGGTTCACGCAGAGCTTGTACGAGCAGGAGCGGTTCGAGGAGGTGCTCCACGTCGCGGCCGACATCAAGGCCGCAGCCGACGACGCGCTCGAAGTACGCCGCGAGCAGGACCACTTCGTGCAGGAGTGGATGGAGAGCGTCGGCGAGGGTGTGCCCGGTTACGTCACGCCCAAGGTCGCCGTCGGTGCCATCGTCGGCAACGATGCGGGCGAGATCCTGCTCGTGCAGCGCGCCGACAGCTTGATCTGGCTCTACCCGACGGGGTGGGCCGACGCCGGCTACTCGCCGTCGGAGGTCGCGGTCAAAGAGGTTCTCGAGGAGACGGGCATCGAATGCGAGCCGGTCCAACTCGTCGCCGTGCTCGACGGCCAGCGGATGGGATTCACCCGGTTCGCGATGTACATGGTCCTGTTCCACTGCCGCGCCGTCGGCGGCGAACTGGCGGCCCATCCGTTGGAGACCGCCGATGTTGGTTGGTTCGCCCGGGACGCCCTGCCCGCAGCCGCCGCCGGAGCCACGTGGTGGGCCCCGCTGGCCTTCGCCGCGATCGACGGCGACACCGTGCCGACGATGTTCGAACCACCCCGCTCACCCATCTGGCGCGGCGACCACTGACCCGTCGGCTTCTGGGCGTTGCCGGTGAGCAGCCTGCGCCACGATGACACCCAGCTCCGGCGGGGCGGGTGATGCTGCCCGTTCTGGGTGCTGCGGGCCCGGACCCGGTTGCGGGCCACGCCCGGGTTGGCGCGGCGGCCGCTGCTTCCGGTTCTGGGTGCTGTGGGTGAGGGTAGTGGGACGGGGCGACACCCAGATCTGCTGTAGCGGGTGATGCTGCCGGTTCTGGGCGCGTGGGGGACACGCTCCGTGAATGCGACGCCCAGTTCCCACGTGGCGGGTGCTGCTTCCGGTTCTGGGTGCTGTGGGTGAGCACAGTGGGTCGTGGCGACACCCAGTTCTGCTGTAGCGGGTGCTGCTTCCGGATCTGGGCGCGTGGGACATGCTCGATGGTACGAACGCCCAAGGGTCACTCGGAGCGGACGGATTGGGCCCAGCGGGTGAGCACCTCGTGGGCTGCGGCCGCGACTTCCTCGTCGGTGCGGCCGTGGTGGTGGCGGGCGACTGCGTCGTGGGCAACGAAGCCGGCGACGACCGGAGCGCCACAGCCGTCGGTGAGGTCGGCCCATTCACACCAACTGGCCGGCGCGTCGAACCAGCGGAAGTAGCCCGACGCCGGCACCGGCCACCATCGCGATTCGTAGCGCAGGAGCACCTTCTCGCAGACACCGAAACCGATGCGACTCAGCGCTTTGCGGTGCGCGGGCGGAAGTCCGGGGACGAGTTGCGGCGACCGGGCGTGCAGCATCGACAACGGCAGCGCATCGATACAGCGCGCTGCATTGATCGGGGCACGATCGCGGAGGGCGACGGTCACGCCGGTGCCGTCCCATCGCACGGCGGTCACCGTGTGTTCGAGCCGGATGTCGAGGCCCGCGGCGAGGTGCTCGGCGAGCACGCCGTAGCCCTCGCCGATGTAGTGGTCGTCACTGCCGACACCGTCCTCGGCGAAGAACCAGCGCGCCGAGGTGTCGTCGAGCCCTGCTCCGGTCTCGAGTACGACGTCGGCGTCGATCGCGTACTGCAGCGCTGGATCGACCGCGCCGGGCATCGCGGCGCGAACAGCCGCGAGCGATACGTCGGCGGCCGCGGACGCTACGGCGGCTGCGCGCCGGAAGTGGGCCAGCGCTGCTGCCACATCGCCGACGGCTCCGTCGGCGGCCGCCTCTCTGGGCGCGTTGAAGTCGCTACCCACCAGCGTCGCCCCCAGCGACCGCATCATCGGCGCGAGCGGGTTGCGCGGGAACTGCTGTAGCCATGCCGCGCCGGCGTCCACCCGCACGCATGGCTCGCTCGGCGATCCGGGCATGTCGATTGTGTGCACCCGTCCGCCGATGCGGTCGCGTGCTTCGAGCACCAAGCACGGCACACCCGCTTCTGCCATCGCGCGCGCCGCGCTCAATCCGGCGATCCCCGCGCCGAGGACCAACACGGTCTGTCCCTTCTGCGTTCGGTCGATGCACCACGCAGCGGCGCGCCGGCCGCTCTCCCACGCGCCGTGGACCATCGCCGGCTGATCGGTGCCGACCGCCTCGCCGCAGAGCACGAACCGATCGTCGACCGGTTCGGCGAGCTTCCAGCGATCGTCGGGCGAACCACCCGGACGGAGGTAGCTCCACCCGCCGCGAGTGAACGGTTCGTCGCCCCAACGCGCCACATGCCAGCTGACCGGTCGCGGCGGGGTCATTGTGCCGGACGCATCCACGGCTGGCACGATAGATCCATGCCGGCAACGACCCCAGGTCTGGTGTGCAGCCACCATCACCTCTACTCGGCGCTGGCCCGCGGCATGCCCGCCCCGCCGCGACAGCCGACCGACTTCTTGTCCATCCTGCAGCAGGTGTGGTGGCGACTCGATGTCGCGCTGGATCTGGAGATGCTGCGATGGAGTGCGATGCTCGGAGCGCTGGAGGCGTTGGAGTGCGGCACGACGGCAATCGTCGATCACCACGAGGGACCGAACGCGATCGAGGGCAGCTTGCAGGTCATCGCCGAAGCGTGCGCGGAGGTCGGCGTGCACGTCGTCTGTGCGTATGGTGTCACCGACCGCTGGCAGGACGACGCGACGATGTGGCCCGACGCCACCACGCCCCCGCCGGCGATGACCGACTCCGCACGGCGCGGCCTGGACGAATGCGCTCGATTCGTGCGCAGCGGTGGACGTGGCATGGTCGGTATCCATGCTGCGTTCACGTGTAGCGACGACACGTTGCAGGCCGCGGCGGGACTGGCGCACGACCTTGGCGTCGGCGTGCACGTTCACGTTGCCGAAGGTGCTATCGACACACCGGCGGGCGGGCGATTGGAGAAGTTCGCCGCTGACGATTGGCTGCTCGTGCATTGCGTGCACCTCGACCGCGCGCTGCCTGGCCGGCTGGCGCACAACCCGCGCAGCAACATGAACAATGCCGTCGGTTACGCACACCCGGCGTTGCGGCCGAACATGGTCGTGCTCGGCACCGACGGCATTGGCGCGGACATGCTGGAAGAGTTCCGGCTGGCATACGTCGCCCATCGCGCCAACGACGTGACTGCGTCGCCCGACACGGCTTGGCAATGGCTCGCAAATGGTTGGGAGCTCGTCCCCGAGGCCCGTGACGACGTCGTCACCTGGTCCTATGACCATGTGGATTCGCCATGGCACGTCGCCTTCACGCCCGGCATCCGCGCGGCGCAGATTCGACGCGGTGGCGAGGAACTTCTCGTCGACGGCGTCGCCACGCGTGTCGACTCCGCTGAAGTCCGCGCCAAAGCCGCCGAGCAAGCAGCCCGTCTCTTCGCCCGCCTCTGACAGTGAGCCCCGCAAGTCGCCCGCCGCCGGTTCCTCTTCAGCGCGAAAGTTGGGGTGACGGCCCGCTTGCAGAAGTTTGCAGGACTCGGGGCCTCACAGCGGTCCCGAGGGCAGCGCGAAAGTTGGGGTGGCGGCGGGCCCGCTTCCCTGGGGCCAGTGGCCCGCTTGCAGAAGTTTGCAGGACTCGGGGCCTCACAGCGGCCCCGAGGGCAGCGCGAAACTCAGGGGGTGAGCGGGGTGAGGCTGGTGGTGGTGCTGGGGGCGAGGGAGGGCGGAGCGACGAGGGGCCAGACCTCTTGATCGGCGCGGGCGGCGGCGATCGCGTCCCAGGTGACGGCGTCGTCGCTGCCGAGTGACCACAGTGAGATACCCGCCAGATCTTGGCGCTCGGCCAGGTAGGCGCGCGCGTGCACCGCGCGGGCGTCCGCGTACCAGACCGTGCGGTCGACGGTGCACGAGACCGGTGTGCCTGCCGCGTCCGCGCCGGCCAGGACCTCGGTGTAGTTGAACGACGACTCCGCGCTGCCCTCGACGAACGTCGGCACGATGCCCTGGCTGGCCGCGATCATGGCGGCGGACTTGGTGGACACGTTGCGCCGCTTCGGTGCATCGTCCGGATTGCCGGGGCAGACGCCGGTGATGCTGACCACCCAGTCGTAGCCGTAGACGGGCACGCCAAGGATCAGCTTCTCGGCCGGAACGAGGTCCTTGGCCGCCTTGACGAGATCGGTGACCCATTCCAGGGGCGCAATCGGCCCGGGCGAGGACGTGCTGTAGTCGTAGGCCATGATCCGAATGTGGTCGACGACGCGGCCCATCGCCGCGTAGTCGTAGACCCAGTAGCCGCTGTCGGAGGTCTGGCCGTCGTCGTACACGGGGGGCACGCTGACGGTCAGCGTCTTGCCGGCCGCGTGCAGAGCTGTCGCCAGCTCACCGACGAACGCGACCCAGTTGGGACGCGTCGTGGCCCACGTGTCGCGGCTGTCGGAGAACGCGAACTTCTCGTAGTCGAGGTCGATGCCGTCGTAGTCGCCGTCGTTCGCGAAACGCACGATCGTGTCGACGTGGACGGCGCGCGTCGGCGGGTCAGCAAGGATCAACGCCATCGTTCCCGACGGTGTCTCGTCGATGATCGAGGCGGTGAATGCCACACCGCGCGACCGGGCCACGTTGCGGTACAGCCCGGCTGCGCTCATGTCGACGCCGTCGTAGGGGGTCACCGAATCCGCCGCGGTCGCCCGGAACGCGAAGAACGAGAGGTCGCGGAACACATCGGTGTGCTCACTGAACGAGGCGAGCGCAGACTCGGTCTGCCAGTACGGGGCCCAGGCGTCCACCGTCGCCGGTGGTCCGCTGCGTTTCCACTCCGCCTTCGACGTCAGCTTCCACGCCGCGACGCCGGTCACGACCAGCCCGCCGAGGCCGAGAATCAGCACCAGCCGGAACAGCGCGCCGCGGTTGGCCCGCGCGCGGTCGGGCGCAGCGGGCGTCTCGTCCATCGCCGCCACGGTAGCGGGGAGTCATCCGTCGTTGCCGGTACCCGGGACGAAGCGGGTCGCTTGACAGTGCGAACAGTCTGCGGCCACCATCGGCAGATGACCACCCCCGTTGCGCTGTACCTGCAGGATGCCCATACCATCCGCGAAGGCATCGAGCTCGTCCGTTACGCCGAGGACCACGGCTTCGACGCGGTGTGGCAGGCCGACAGCCGGCTGGTGCGCGACGCCGTCGTGCCGATGGCCGCATTCGCGGCGACGACGTCGACGATCAAGATTGGGTCGGGCGTCATCGACTGCTGGACCCGCAACCCGGCCCGCCTGGCGAGCACGTTCTCGACCCTCGACGACCTCGCCCCGGGTCGGATGATCTGCGGCCTCGGCGCATGGTGGGATCCGCTGGCCGCCAAGGTCGGT
Organism: Actinomycetes bacterium; assembly: GCA_031410915.1. Lineage (GTDB taxonomy): Bacteria > Actinomycetota > Acidimicrobiia > Acidimicrobiales > Ilumatobacteraceae > WLMZ01. Next base: position 9,925 of record JANNZY010000130.1, on the reverse strand, counting down.
GTGGACCGTCAGCGCCCGCTGACGGTAATGCGCGAGATCGTCACCGCCGTCAGGGCCTTGCTCAACAACGAGACCGTCACGTTCGACGGCTATTACGTGCATCTCGACGGTGTGGAGCTGGACTACGTGTACCAGGAACGCCGGCCGAAAGACGTTCCGATCTACATCGGTGCGACCGGACTCCAGATGATGGAGCTGACCGGTGAGATCGCCGACGGCGCCGTGCTCAACTACCTCGTTTCGCCGCGCTACAACGTCGGGGCGATCGAGGCCCTGCAGCGCGGCGCCGCGAAGGCCGGGCGCTCGATCGACGACATCGACAGGCCGCAGCTGATCGTCTGCTCCGTCGATCGCGATCGCGGCAAGGCACTGGACAACGCCCGGCTGCTGGTGACCCAGTACCTCGGCCAGCAGCCGCACATCATGAAAGCATCGGGCGTGCCACAAGCGCTGTTGGACGAGATCGGCAAGGTGCTGACGTGGCCGGCGACACACGACGAAGTGGTCGCAGCCAGCGCCTTGGTGCCCGACGACATCGTCCAGATGATCACGGCGAGCGGCGAACCGGACGAAGTTCGGCTGAAGGTGATGCAGTACATCGCGACCGGTTGTACGTGCCCCATTCTGTATCCTTTGGCCGACGATGTCCGATTGATGATCGACACGTTCGCGGGCGGCATCTGACCCCCGCAGCCCCCAGCGGATCGAGGAGTCCATGATCAACAGCTACGCACGTCGTCTCGTCGCGGGAACCGTGGTGATGTCTGCGCTCGGCTTTGCAGCCTGCAGCAGCGACAGCAAGAACGAGGTGAGCCCGGTCAACCAGACCGTCACGGTCATCGGTACCAGCTCACCGGCGAGCCAGCTGCTCACCGAGCTGTACGCCGAGTCGCTCGAGCGCGGTGGCTTCCGAGTCGCCCGCCGCGCGCCGGTGGCCGACCTTGCCGCCGGTTACGCCGCGCTGAACGGTGGCATCGCCGACCTGTTCGTGACCTACACGGGCGAGCTGGTCGAGTTCCTGGCGACCGAACAGCCCGAGCTCGCGGCCAGCACCTCGACGACCGAGGCGCCGACCACCACCTCGACCACGATCGTCGAATCGACGACCACCGAGGCGACAGTCGGTGACACCGTCAACGACACCGTCGACGACACCACGGGTGCGGACTCCACGACCACGACGGAGACCGACGCGAACGCGAGCACCACCACCGACGCAACGGCCGGGTCGAGCGATGTGCCGGCCGACGAGTCGTCCACCTCGGTCGACGTGTCCTCGACGACCACGACCATCTCCATCGTTGGCCAGGCCTCGTCGCTGAGCATCAACCTGCAGACGCAACAGATCGGCGAGCTCCTTCCCGCAGCGCTGCAGACCGGTGCGGCGTCGTTCGCCGAGGACAAGCCGGTCATCGCCTGCGCTGGCCCCGTCGCCACTACCGGCGCGCTGTCGACGCTGACCGACGTCGCCGGCCAAGCCGACGATCTCAGCTTGGCCGCCACCGCCGATTGGGCGACCGCCGATCCGTTCGGGTCGAGCGGTTTCGAGAGGGTCTACGGCGCCACGTTCGCCACGGTCGACACGCTCGACGCCGACAAGCTCGGCGCGGCCATCACGCCGCCGGTACCCGAAGTTGACGAGAGCTCCACCACCGTCGTGGACGAGAGCACGACCACCACAGTGCCGGCACCCGTCATCACCGACGACGACTGCGCCGCGTTCGCCAGCAGCCTTGACTCGTCGATCCCGAGTGACGCTGTCGTGATGGACGACGACCAGGACTGGATCCGCACGAACGCCGTCATCCCGTTGATGACCGAGACCAAGTTCTCGATCGCGTCACCGTCGGTCGATCAGGTCAGCCAGCTGCTCAACACCTCGGACCTGCGCTCGATGCTGGCCGCGGTCGCACAGGGCGCGGCGATCCCCACCGTGGTCGACACGTTCCTCACCCGCAACAGCGTCGGGAGCTGAGACAGCCGCGGCGAGCGACCAGGCTCAGCGGCTGCGCAGCTCCAGGCGGTCACGCATCTTGATCGTGTAGCGGCGGTCGTGCTGGTCGATCCAACCGAGGCGGATGAAGCTGGCGATGGCCTTGTTGACCCGTTCGCGTGATGCCCCGACCATGCCGGCCAATTCTTCCTGGGTCACGGGCAGCAGGAACGAGTCGCGTCCATCGGCGAGTTCCAGGAGCCGCTTCGCCGTGCGTCCGGTGACGTCGAGGAAGACCGAATCGGCGAGCGCCTCGTTGGTCTCGCGGAGCCGACCGGCGAGCAGCCGGGTGACTCCCCAGAGCAAGCTCGGATTGTTGTTGAACATCTTCAACACACCCGAGTACGGGATGGCCAGGACCTGTGACGTCTCCAGCGCGCGGGCGCTGGCGGAGCGCACGTTGTGGTCGAGCATGCCCATCTCGCCGAACAGGTCGCCCGGGGTCATCAGCCCGACCATGGTCTCGCGGTTGTCGATCGGGTTGGCGATGGCCACAGCCACCCGGCCGTTGAGCACCACATAGAGCGCGTCCGGCTCGTCGCCCTCGCGAAACAGGATGTCGCCCCGGACGAGGTCGTGCTCGGATGCGCCGTTGAGCACATCGAGGAGTTCCTCACGGCTGGCGTCTGCGAAGAATTCGGTCTGGGCGAGTACGTCGTCGTGACTCATGGCACGCGCGACGGTACTACCGTCAGTGCCCATGCCGCGCAACAGGCCCGAGAAAGTCTGGACCATCGTGGTGGCCGGTGGATCATCGACGCGATTCGGTCGCACCAAGCAATACGAGGACCTCGGCACCGGTCGTGTACTGGACTTGTCGATGCACACGGCAACCGCCGCATCGGACGGCGTCGTGCTCGTGGTGCCCGCCGCCGACGTGGACGCGGAGGGTGGCGTGGCCGGGGGAGAGACACGCAGTCAGTCGGTGCGCAATGGCCTCGCCGCAGTGCCGGCGGATGCCACGATCATCTGTGTGCACGACGCCGCCCGCCCCTTCGCCGACCTCGCGCTGTACCACGCAGTGATCGACGCCGTCGCCGGCGGGGCCGATTGTGCCGTGCCGGGCATTGCCGTCACGGACACGATCAAGGTCGTCGCGGCCGACGGCACCGTGGTCGCAACGCCTGAGCGGGCATCGTTGCGGGCGATCCAGACGCCCCAGGCGTTCCGTGCCGCCGCGCTGCGCCGAGCCCACGATGGCGGTGCCGAGGCCACCGACGATGCCGGCCTGGTCGAGGCCGCCGGCGGGCGTGTGGTCGTGGTCGACGGCGACGAATCGAACCGCAAGATCACCTACCCGGCCGACCTGGAGTGGGCACGGTCGCGGGTGCTGGCCTCATGACCGCCGGAGGTGTGAACGTGCGCGTCGGGCAGGGCTTCGACATCCACCGCTTCAGCGACGATCCTGCGGATCGGCTCGTGCTCGGCGGCGTGTACTTCGAAGGCGAGCGTGGTCTGCGCGGTCATAGCGACGGCGACGCCATCGCTCACGCAGTCACCGAGGCGATGCTCGGCGCGGCGGGTCTGGGCGACATCGGCCAGCACTTTCCCGATACGGACCCGACGTGGAAGGGCGCCGACTCGCTGGCCATGTTGCGCCAGGTGGCCGGATTGCTGGCCGACGCTGGTTGGATGGTGGGCAACGTCGACTGCTCGGTGGTCTGCGAGCGGCCGAAGTTGGCACCCCGGCGTGACGAGATGCAGCAGCGTCTCAGTGCGGCGGCGGGTGCCTCTGTCACCGTGAAAGGGCGTCGTGCCGAAGGCCTCGGCGCGCTCGGCCGGGGCGAGGGCATTGCCTGTTGGGCCGTCGCCGTCATCCAGCGACACGAGATCTGAGGAAGCGAACATGGCGCCGCGCGGTGCATCATCATCGGCATCATCCGGCAAGGGTCGGCGCGGCGCGCCACGTCTCACGGGCAAGTCGGGCCCGGCCAAGTCGGGGCCGGGCAAGTCGGCCGGCGCGCCGCGGTCCGGTTCCGCCGGTCGCACCGGCGGCGGCAGTGGCGGTGGCGGCGCTCGATCCGCTTCCCCCGCGGCTCGCGGCTCGCGGCAGTTCAGTTCGCACGGTGCCGGTCGCACCGGACGCATCGCACGTCCCGGCGAGCCGGTGCGCAAACCGGACAAGACGCTGGGCGGCGAGCAGGTCGAAGGTCGCCAGGCGGTGCGCGAGTTGCTGATCGCCGGCAAGCGCAAGGTGCGCGAGATCTGGGTGGTCAGCGACCTGGACGAGAACGAGGTGGTCGGCGACATCGTCGCGCTGGCCCGCAACGAACGTGTGCCCGTGCTCGAAGTCAGCCGCCGCAAGCTGGACGCGGCCGCGCGCAGCGAGGCCCCGCAGGGTGTCATCGCCTACGCCGCGCCGCTACCCGAGGCCGATCTGGCCGACGTGATCAAACGTCGTCCCGGACGCGCTCCGTTCCTGGTCGCGGTCGATGGTGTGACCGACCCCGGCAACCTCGGCGCGCTGCTGCGTTGTTGCGATGGGGCCGGTGTCGACGCCGTCGTGCTGCCTCGCCACCGCGCTGTGCACGTCACTCCCACTGCGGCGAAGGCCGCGGCCGGCGCCGTGGAACACGTGCCGATGGCCGTGGTCGGTGGCCTACCCGCGGCGTTGGCCCGGATCAAGGAGGCGGGCATCTGGGTCATCGGGCTCGACGATGCCAGTGATCGCACCCTGTTCGAGATCGGCGAGCTGGCCACCGAGGGCGTGTGCCTGGTGCTCGGTGCGGAGGGCGCCGGGTTGTCGCGCCTCGCTCGCGAGCGCTGCGACATGGTGGTCAGCATCCCGATGCGCGGCCGTCTGTCGTCGCTGAACGTCAGCGCGGCCGCCGCACTCGCCACCTACGAGATCGCCCGCGCCCGCACCCGCTGACGGTCCGATTCCTGTTGGTTTCTGGGTGCTGCGGCGGTGGAAGCTGGTGGCCGGAAGCGCCCGGAACCGCTGTGCCGATTCGCGCTGGTTTCTGGGTGCTACGGCGCTGGAAGGTGGTGGCCGGAAGTACCCGGAACCGCTGCGCCGATTCGCGCTGAATTCCGGGTGCTGCGACGCTGGATTGTGGTGGTCCGGAGCGCCCAGAACAGCAGGCCCTCATTCGCGCTGGTTTCTGGGTGCTGCGGCGGTGGGACGTGGTGTTCCGAAGCGCCCAGAACAGCAGGCCCTGACTCGCGCTGGATTCTGGGTGCTGCGGCCTTCGAACCTCATCATCGGAAGCACGCGGAACGGCGACAGGGCGAGGCCCGATTCAACTGGGTGGGATGACGGCCCAGCCGCGGCGTTCGAGTTCGTTGGCCAAAACCTCGGCGGGGATGCCGCGCAGCAGGGTGGCGCGTTGGGTGTCGAGTGCGGTCTGGGCCCGCACTGCAGCGGGGTCGTCGAACACGGGCGGCGCGCCGGCGTCGTCGCCCTCGGCCTTGGCGAGCAACCGATCGATCAGCTCGGACGCCTCGCCGATGGTGAACTTGCCCCGTGCCTGGCGCTGGTTGAGCCCGTAGTGGTGACGGCCGGTCGCGAAGTCGTAGCCATCGGCGTTGAGCAGCGAGAGCAGGTACGCGACCTGCTTGGGAGATGCGGGAGGACCCGCCTGTTGTCCGAAGGCCATGCCACAGTCTGGCGGCGGATCGAGCGGTCCTTCTCGCGATCTTCACACGAGCGTCATGATGGCTGTCCCCAATGCGAATACGGTCGACACATGGAAGCGCACGTCATCACCGACATCCCGGCGGCGGCACGCGCTCGCTGGCATGTCGACGATCTCGTCAGCAAGACCGCCGTCATCGATGGCCGTCCGGCCTCGTACGCCGTCGGCGGCCGCGGTCTCCCCGTGCTCTTCCTGCACGGCTGGGGGTTGGATCACCGCGCCTACCAACGCTCGCTGCGTCGATTGACGTTTCGCGGCTGCCGAGTGCTGTCGCCGTCGTTGCCCGGATTCGGGGGCACCGCCGAGCTGCCCCGGCATCAGCGAACGCTCGCCGGTTACGCCGAGTGGGTGGCCAGGTTCGTCGAAGCTGTCGGCGGCGACGAGCCGATGCTGGTTCTCGGGCACAGCTTCGGCGGCGGCGTCGCGACGAAGTTCGCCCATCTCCATCCCGATGACGTGCGGTATCTCGTGTTGCTCAACTCGGTGGGCGATCCCCGCTCGTTCATGACGAACGCAGTCAACAAGATGTCCGACTTGCGTGGTCGGGCGTTGTTCGCTCCGATGATCGAAGCGTTGCGACCGACAGCGGAGGGCATCGGCACGACGGCACTGATCCAGCGGGTCGCGATCGAGAACACGATTCGCAATCCGCTCGCCGTGCTGCGCGCCGGAATGATCGCGGCCTCGGCCGATCTCACCCGCGAGATGGCCGCCCTGGCCGAGCGCAACCTGCCCGTCCTCGTGCTGTGGAGCGATCAAGACGGCGTGATCCCGCTGTCGGCGTTCGACACGTTCTGCTCCACGTTCGGCACCGACGGTCACGTCGTGCGCGGTGGTCACTCGTGGCTGCTCGCCAACCCGGATGTGTTCGGCGAGGTGCTCGACAACGTCATCCACCTGCAGAGCTCGCAGCACGGCACGCGGGCGGCGACGGCGAACACATCGCAGCTGCGCGAGTTGCTGGCCCGAACCACGGTGCCGCGCCGCGTTGCGTCTCGGCTACTTGATCGGGTATCGCCGTTGTGGGTGCTCAGCGAATCGCCGGCGATCCTGGCCGCCGACCTGGCGCTGTGCCATCCCAAGCTGGCACCGAACGAGGTGCGGGCCGTGGCGCGCGCGATCCCGACGAGCAACTCGTACCGTTTGACGGTGGTGGCCGCCGACCGGTCGGGGCTCTTGGCCGACACGGCCGCGACGCTCGCGTCGGAGGGTGTGTCCATCGTTGCAGCGTCGGTGATGACGTGGCCGGCGGAAGGACTGGCGTTGCACGCGGTCACGGTGCAGTCGACGACCGAGTTCGACAGCGCCCGCTGGGCAACGATCGGCCGTCGGTTGCGCGAGATGGCCGGCGGCGCCCAGCCGGTGTTCGACTTCGTGCCCAGCGGTCGGGCACGGGTCTCGCATACGGGCCAGGGCGACGGCACGTCGATCGTCCGTGTGACTGCGCCGGATCAGCTCGGCCTGCTCGCCGCGATCTGTCGTTGGTTCGCCGATCACCATGGATCAATCGAGGCCGCCGACATCACCACTGTCGACGGGGTGGCCAAGGACGTCTTCCTGGTCGACGGCGATGTGGATACTGCGTCGCTGGCCCGTCACCTCAGCGCCCGTCTCGGCCCGTCGCCGTGCTCGATGGTGCGATCGTTGTGGCGCACAGTGCGCGGCTGAGCTCAACCGCCCCAGGTGTCGGCCTCGCCGCCCTCGCTGGCCGTGGCGATCACGCCGCCGTCGTGATCGAAGTGAGCCGCCAGGACGTGACCGTCGTCGGGGTTCAACTGCGCGACCTGTGTGCCGTCGCCGGCATCCCAGACCCGTGCCGTGCCGTCGAGCGCTGCGGTCAGCACGAGGTCGCCGTCGGGATTGAACTCGGCGTGGAGCACGCCTGCCTCGTGGCCCGTGAAGGTCTCGACCACCTGCCCGGTGGAGACGTCCCAGAGCTTCGCGGTCTGGTCGTCGCTTGCGGTCAGGGCCTTGCTGCCGTCGGGGCTGAACGAGGCGTCGTACACCGTGCCGGTGTGGCCGGCGAGAACCCAGAGCTCGTCGCCGGTCGTCGGATCCCACCCCTTCGCCGACCCGTCGTCGCTGGACGAGATGACCCGGCTGCCATCGTTGTTGAAGACCGCGCCGGTGAGTGGTCCGGCGTGGCCCGACAGCGTGAACAATGGAATACCCGATGATGCTTCCCACAGCATCGCCGTGCTGTCGGCGCTGGCTGTCACGAGCATCTGACCATCGGGGCTGAAGTGCGCGGCCACGACGGCGTCGCTGTGCCCCTTCATCGACGCGATATGGCGGGCCTCGGACCCATCGACACTCCAGACCTTTGCCGTTCCGTCTGCGCTGGCCGTGACGACCCAGCTGCCGTCGGGGCTGAACTCTGCGTCGGTGACAGCCGCCTCGTGGGCGGTCAGATTGAGTATCTCCGCGCCGCTCTCGGCGTCCCACACGCGGGCGGTCCAGTCGTCGCCTGCCGTCAGGACCCTGGTGCCATCGGGCGAGAACTGCGCGGTCCGCACGGGACCCTCGTGCCCTGTCAGAGTCGCGAGCAGCTCGCCCGTCTCGGTGTCGTAGATGTGCGCCGTGCCGTCGTCCGCCGACGTCACGATGCGGTCGCCGTTCGGGCTGAACTCGACGTCCCACAACGTTCCCGACTCGCCGGGAATCGCCACGATCTGTTCGCCGAGAGCCCGGCTGGTGCTCGTGCCGTTGCCGCCGCGCGTGGCCACGACGACGATTGCCGCGATGGTCGCCGCCGCGACGAGCGCACCGGCGGCGATGAGGGCGCGGCGTGACCGGCGCGGTGCCGGCGGCGCTGTGCCGCCTGTCGTCCCCTCGGCCGCTGTCGTGCCGCCGCGTACCGTCGCTGCGGCGGGGGCTGGCCGAACCGGCCAGACGTCGCCGGATGCAGATGTGGGTCCCACCGGCGGCACCGAGATCGGCGGCGGTATCGAGGCGGGCGACGCGCCAGGAGGGATCGCAGCCGCTGGTGGGAACGAGGCGCGCGCTGCGGCCGCGACAGCGGCTGCGATGGTCGGCGTCGGCAACGGCGGGTTGGACCCGGAGGATGTCGGTGGCGTCGCGTCAGGCGCGTCGGTCGCCGCGACAGCCGCGGGCGGCACCGGTGGGTGAGAGATTTGTGCCGGTGGATTCGACGCGCCGACGGGTGGCGGCGCGAGCGGTGGGTTCGACGCCGGTGGCGCCAGACGAACGTCTTGCGGCGCGGTACCCGGCGATGCCTCCTGGGTGTTCCGTTCCCCCGAGCGCGGCGACGCGAGCACGGCCCGCCCGAACGCCCGCGTCGCGCCCATGGCAACCGCAGCCTTCGGGTCGCCGCGACGACTGACCGGCACGGTCGGGAACGCCTCGCGCACCATCTCCTCGACGAGTGGCGAGCGGCTGGAACCACCGACCAGCGAGATGCCGGCGAGTTGCGATGGATCCAGTCCGGCCTCGGCGACGCACCGCTCGAGCAGCACGATCGTCTCGGCGATGTGCGGTCGGACCAACCCCTCGAACTCGTTGCGGGTCAGACGCGTCTGCCACAGCCCCGCCGTCGGCAGCGGCACGATGACGTTCACGTAGTGATGCGACGACAACGCTTCCTTCGCCTTGCGGGCCTCGTTGCGTAGCGTCAGCCCGACCTGTTGCCAGATGGTGTCCTCGCTGGCGAGGATCGCGTGCCAGACCTGGGGGTCGAGCTGTTCGCCGATCGCGTTGACGAGCACCTCGTCGAACAACTCGCCACCGATGTTCTGGTCGCCGAGCGGGCGGCCGGCGATGACGTACTCGCCGCCTTGCGACGTGACGACCGCGGCGTCGAACGTGCCACCACCCAGGTCGTACACGGCGATGTTCTGGCCCATTTCCAACCCGACCTCGTGCGCGTACGACAGCGCTGCGGCGACGGGTTCGGACACGAGCACGGTGTTCGGCAACTCCGCCTTCTCGGCGGCCTCCAGCAGCCGCTTCATGCGCGGCACGCTCCACGTCGCCGGATGCGTGAGGCGCACCTCCGACGGCGTCTCGCCCATCTGGCGCACGGTCTGCGTGTACACGTCGCGCAACAACGCAGCCACAAGATGGACCACGTTGTGCGGTCGCCCGGCGAGCACGACCGGGAGTTGATCGCCGAGGCGGTTCTTGATCGCCCGCAGCGCGTTGGCCGGGTGTGTCACCGACAGATCGTCCGCCGGCCGGCCGACCAGGATGCCGTCGTGGGCGGGGGCGGGCACCCCCCCGGGGGCCCCGCGCGCGCCGCCCACCCCGCAACCCACCCGGGGGCGGGCCCCGCCCC
>JANNZY010000129.1:0-35356 GCA_031410915.1 Actinomycetes bacterium | reverse complement strand
TAGATGTACTTCGCCTTCTGCTTCTCCTGCAGCTGGGCGAGGTACTCGCTGCCGGCGTTGCGGCGACGGGTGCGACCGTGCTGGCCGGGCGGGAAGGGGCGACGCTCGAGCGCCTTGCGACCCTTCTCGTTCTCGAAGATGTTGGTGGAGAGCCGGCGCGAGACGCGCACCTTGGGTCCGGTGTAACGAGCCATGGTCTCAGTTCCTCTTGCGCTTGGGCTGGCTGCAACCGTTGTGAGCGAGCGGGGTCACGTCCTTGATCGAGGTGACCTCGAGGCCGGTGTTCTGGATCGAGCGGACCGCGGTGTCGCGACCCGAACCGGGGCCCTTCACCTGGACCTCGACGCGACGCAGACCATGCTCCATCGCGGCGCGAGCGGCACGGTCAGCGGCCATCTGCGCGGCGAACGGGGTGCTCTTGCGCGAGCCCTTCTGACCGATGACACCAGACGACGCCCAGGCGATGACGTTGCCCTCGGTGTCGGTGACGCTGACGATGGTGTTGTTGAACGAGCTCTTGATGTGAACGACACCGACGGTGACGTTCTTGCGCTCGCGCTTGCGGGGACGACGTCCTCCTGGCTTGGGCTTTGCCATCGCTTACTTCCTCACGGCCTTCTTCGTGTTGGCAACGGTCTTCTTCGGGCCCTTGCGGGTGCGAGCGTTGGTGTGGGTGCGCTGGCCGCGCACGGGCAGGCCTTTGCGGTGCCGGATGCCCTGCAGGCACCCGATCTCGATCTTGCGCTTGATGTCTTGCTGCACCTCGCGGCGCAGGTCGCCCTCGACAGTGAGCTTCTCGACCTCGGTACGGAGACGGTTGACTTCGTCCTCGGTCAGGCTGCGGACACGCGTGTTCGGGTCGAGCCCGGCGTCTGCACAGATCTTCTGGGCGGTCGGCTTGCCGATGCCGAAGATGTAGGTGAGTGAGATCTCCAACCGCTTTTCGCGGGGGATGTCGACACCGGAGATACGAGCCATCGTGGAATTCCTCAGTCCTTCTTCTTCAGCCCTGGCGCTGCTTGTGGCGCGGGTTCTCGCAGATCACCATGACGCGACCGTGCCGACGGATGACCTTGCACTTCTCGCAGATTTTCTTCACACTCGGACGGACCTTCATCGGGCGCCTTCTCTACTTGTATCGATACGTAATGCGACCGCGGGTGAGGTCGTATGGGGTGAGCTCTACCTGAACCTTGTCGCCGGGGAGGATGCGGATGTAGTGCATGCGCATCTTGCCGGAGATGTGCGCCAGAACTTTGTGGCTGTTCTCGAGTTCGACCCGGAACATTGCGTTCGGCAGGGACTCGACAATGGTGCCTTCGAGCACGATGGCGTCTTCTTTGGGCTTTGGCAGAGCGGTTCTCCTGGCAGCGGCGGACATCGGCCCGTCGAGGTCTGCGAGCGCGCAGTCCTGACGAGGCCGAGGAGCCATGCTAGCGCCCGCGTTTCACGATGCAAATGCCGACCAGCCAGTTCCGAGCCGGAAATGTAGCCCACGACGCGGCTCGTGTCGCGGCAATTGCCGCAGGTCCTGTTTCGCGGGTAAGGGGGTTGCAGGAGGATGAGCGACTGGATTAGAGACGGGTGAGGATCTCGGGGCCGTTGGGGGTGACCGCAACGGTGTGCTCGGCGTGCGCGGCCAGGCTGCCGTCCGCGGTGACGACCGTCCAGTCGTCGTCGAGCACCTGGACGTCATCGCGCCCGCCGCCGATCAGCATTGGTTCGATGGCCAGCACCACGCCGTCGAGCAACTCCGGACCCTTGCCCCGCTTGCCTCGGTTCTCGACATCGGGATCTTCGTGCATCGCCCGGCCGATGCCGTGGCCGCAGTAGTCGCGCGGGCTGCCGTAACCCGCTCCGCGCACAACCGCATCGATGGCCGCGCCGACGTCGCCGAGATGACCGCCGGGCACCATTGCCGCGACCGCCGCAGCGAGCGCCTTGTCGGCCGTCGCGATCAGCCGTTGCGTGTCCGGCGTGGGTGAGCCGATCTCGATCGAGAACGCAGCGTCGCCGTGCCAACCGTTCACGATCGCGCCGCAGTCGATGGACACCAGGTCGCCGTCGGCGAGCGGGCGCTCGTTGGGGATGCCGTGGATGAGCTCGTCGTTGACGGACGCGCAGATGACCGCCGGAAACCCGTGATAGCCGAGGAAGTTGGACGTCGCGTGGCGCCGGGAGAGCACCTCACGGGCCAACTGGTCGAGCTGTCGCGTGGAAACACCCGGGCGAGCGGCGACGCGAATGGCCTCGTGCATCTCGGCCACCACGCGACCGGCGGCGCGCATGTGGCGCAGCTCCTCGCCGGTTCGACGGGCCAGACGTGGTCCGCGACGACGTTTCATCGCTCAGCCGCCGCGGCGGCGTTCTTCGACCGACGCCGTCATCCGCTTGAAGACCTCGTCCGGTGTAGCCACGCCATCGACCACCGTGAGGCGGCCGTTGTCGCCGTAGTACTGAACGAGCGGCGCGGTCTGCTCCTCGTAGAGGTCGAGACGGTTGTTGATCGCGTCGGGCGTGTCATCCTCGCGTTGCATCACGTCGCCACCGCACACGTCGCAGATCCACGGCGAGCGCTCGATGCCCTTGGCCATGTAGTTGGTGCCGCAGTCGCGACAGACGCGCCGCGCCGAGAGCCGTTCGAGAACCAAGTCGCGCGGCACGTCGAGGTCGATCACGACATCGATCGGACGCTCGATGGTGATGTCGTCCAGCGCACGCGCCTGTCCCACGGTCCGCGGGAAGCCGTCGAGGATGTAGCCGCGGGTGCGAGCGTCGTCGCGGTCGAGGCGTTCGCGCACGATGCCGACCATGATGTCGTCGCCGACCAGACCGCCCGCGGACATGACGGCCTTGGCCTCCTTGCCGAGCGGGGTCTCCTCACGCACGGCGGCGCGCAACATGTCGCCGGTGGAGATGTGCGGCACCACGTAGTGGCGCGACAAGCGCACACATTGCGTGCCTTTCCCCGCGCCCTGTCGACCGAGGATGATGAGCCGTGCGCCCGGGATCATCTCGCGGGCTACTTCAGGAAACCCTCGTAGTTGCGCAACGTCAGCTGACTGTCGATCTGACGCATCAGTTCGAGGGCCACACCGACCGCGATCAGCACCGTGGTGCCGGCGAACGGGAAGTTCTGGACATCGAAGATCCAGAGCAGGATGTACGGCAGCAGCGCGATCACGGCCACGAACAGCGCGCCCGGCAGGGTGATGCGGTTGACCACCTTGGCAAGGTACTTCTCGGTCTGCGCGCCAGGCCGGATACCCGGGATGAACCCACCCTGGCGACGGATCTGGTCGGCCTGGCGGATCGGGTCGAACGCGATCGAGTTGTAGAAGTACGCAAAGGCCACGATCAAGACGGCGAGGACGATCGCGTACACTGCGTTCTGGCTGTTCACGATGTAGCGGTTGACCTTGTCGGCGATCCAGCCACGCCAGCCCTCACCGGAGCCGAGCACGTTGCTGAGCAATACGGGCAGCAGCAGCACGGACGAGGCGAAGATGATCGGGACGACGCCGGATTGGTTGACCTTGAGCGGGATGTACGTGTTCTGACCGCCGTACATCCGCCGGCCGACCTGGCGCTTGGCGAACGACACCGGGATGCGCCGCTGGCCGAGCTCCACACGCACGACGGCGAAGACGATGCCGACGACGAGCGCCAGCAGCAGGACGAAGAGGATCTTCGACTCCTCCTGCCAGATCCGGTAGAAGTTGACCGGCAGGTGCGACACGACCGAGGCGAAGATGACCATCGACATGCCGTTGCCGATGCCACGCTGGCTGATCATCTCGCCCATCCACATGATGAGCGCCGTACCGGCGACCAACGTGATGATGACGAGCAGCGCACGGGGCATGAACTCGGGCAGCAACTGCACATCTGGGGCGTTCTGCGCGGCGCCGAAGAAGGCGCTGCCGTTGCCCTGGCCGAAGATGAACGTGAGACCCGCGGCCTGCAGCAGGGCGATGCCGATGCCGAGGTAGCGCGTGTACTGGGTGATCTTGCGCTGCCCGACCGCACCCTCTTGCTGGAGTTGCTCCAGCTTGGGGATGACGACACCGAGGACCTGCATGATGATGCTGGCCGTGATGTAGGGCATGATGCCGAGCGCAAAGATGCTGAAGCTGCTGAACGCGCCGCCGGAGAACAGATTGAGGAAGCCGAGCGCGCCACCACCCTCGGCCGAGTTGCGCAGCTGGTCGACCGCGAGTTGGTCGACGCCGGGAACCTGGATGGCAACGCCGAGGCGATAGAGACCAACGATCAGGATCGTGAACAAGACCTTGTTCCGTAGGTCGGCGACCTTGAACACGTTCTTCACGTTGGCCAGCACAGGCACTCCTCGACGATGCTATTCAGACGGCTGAGATGCTCGGGGCAGAGCGTCAGCGGTTGGTGAACTGGTTGCCCTGGGCGGCCGGACGGACCTTGTAGGGCAGCGGGACGAGCGCGACGCTACCGCCTGCGGCTTCGATGGCACTCGCCGCGGACTTGGAAACCGCATGCGCCGTGACATTGACCTTGCCGGTCAGCTCACCGTAGGCGAGGATCTTGGCGAAGTCGCCCTTGCGTAGCAAACCACGGCTGACGAGCACGTCCAGATCGACGTCGGTGACGTCGAGCTTGGCGATCTGGTAGAGGTTGATCGCGGTGTACTCGATGCGGAACGGGTTGTTGAACCCCTTCAACTTCGGGACGCGCTGCTTGAGTGGCATCTGGCCGCCTTCGAAGCCACGGGCGACCTTACCGCGACCACGCGAGTGCTGGCCCTTGGTACCCGCGCCAGCCGTCTTGCCGCCCTTGCCACCGATGCCGCGGCCGACGCGCTTGGGCGACTTGTTGGATCCGGGTGCTGGGGAGAGTTCGTCGACGCGCATCAGCTGCCCGTCCTTTCTTCCACGGAGAGGAGGTGCGGGACCCGGGCGATCATGCCCCGGATCTCCGGGCGATCGGGCAACGTGTTCGTGTCGCCGATCTTCTTCAGACCGAGGGCGCGCAGCGTGCCGCGGCTCTTCGGCTTGGCGCTGATGCCCGACCGGACCAGCTTGACGATCAGGTGGGCACCGTCGGTGTGATCACCGTGCTGCTTGTACGAGGCCATCAGTGTGCTCCATCCCGCGCGCTGCCGGCCGAAGCCTTGCGGTCGTTGTAGGCCTTGAGCATGCCCTTCGGCACGAACTCGTCGGCGTTGAGGCCACGGCGCTTGGCGACTTCGTCGGGACGCTGCAGCGACTGCAGGCCGTTGATCGTGGCGCGCGCGACGTTGATGGCGTTGGCCGAGCCGAGCGACTTACAGAGGATGTCGTGGACGCCGGCCTCTTCGAGGATGACGCGAGCGGCACCACCGGCGATCACGCCGGTACCGGGGGCGGCGGGCTTCATCAGCACGCGACCCGCACCCGTGACCCCGAGAACCGGGTGGGTGATGGTGCTGCCGGCGAGGGCGACGTCGAACAGGCTCTTCTTGGCCTCTTCGGTGCCCTTCTGGATCGCCAGCGGCACTTCCTTGGCCTTGCCGTAGCCCAGGCCGACACGACCGTTGCCGTCACCGACCACGACGAGCGCGGTGAAGGAGAACCGTCGGCCACCCTTGACGACCTTGGCGACGCGGTTGATCGAGATGACACGCGACTCACGCAGTCCACCCGGCTCCTGGGGAGCGGCGTTCGGGTTGTTGTTGGTGTAGGAAAAACCAGCCATCAGAACTCCAGACCTGCTTCACGGGCAGCATCGGCTGCTGCGGCAACACGACCGTGGTAGGCGAAGCCACCACGATCGAACACGACCTTGTCGATTCCGGCGGCCTTGGCCCGCTCGGCGACGAGCTGACCCATGCGTGTCGCTGCGTCGACGCTGCCACCGCGCGCCGAACGCTCGCCGGCCTCGTTGGTCGACGCCGCGGCCAGCGTGGTGCCAGCTTCGTCGTCGATCACCTGCAGCACGATGTGCTTGTTGGAACGGAACACGGCCAGGCGCGGGCGCGCGGCGGTGCCGTGGATCTTCTTGCGGACCCGGCCGTGACGGCGGAGTCGGGATTCGCGACGGACTTTGGCGTTGTCACTCATGATGGGTCTTCTCGATTCCTGGCTTACTTCTTGCCGGTCTTGCCGGCCTTGCGCAAAACGCGCTCGCCGAGGTAGCGCACACCCTTGCCCTTGTAGGGCTCGGGCTTGCGGATGCTGCGAATGTTCGCCGCGACCTGGCCGACGGTCTCTTTGTCGATGCCACGGACGATCACGCGAGTGGGCGCCGGCACCTCGAACGTGACGCCCTCGGGGGCATCGACGATGACGGGGTGGCTGAAGCCGAGCGCGAGACGGAGCTTGTTCGGGCCCTGGGCCTCGGCCCGGTAGCCGACGCCGATGATCTCGAGCTCCTTGCTGAAGCCGTCGGTGACACCGACGACCATGTTGTTGACCAGGCTGCGGGTCAGACCGTGCAACGCGCGGTTCTCACGCTCGTCGTCGGGCCGCTCGACCAGCAACACTGCAGCGTCCTGGCGGACGGTGATCAGGCCGGGGACGTCGCGCGCCAGAGTGCCCTTGGGGCCCTTGACCGTGACGGTGCCGTTGGTGATGGTCACGTCGACACCCGACGGGACCGTGATGGGGGCTTTGCCGATACGGCTCATGGGCGCACACTTCCTTCGACACAGGTGCTCATGGTTGCGCGGGTGCACCCATGAGCGCTTCGCCCGTTGCTGGTGATTCGCTCGCTTCGCTCGCTCATGCTTCTTCCTCACTCACCAGACGTAGCAGAGGACTTCGCCGCCCATGTTGCGCTTGCGCGCCTCACGGTCGCTCATCAGTCCGGAGCTGGTGGACAGGACAGCCACACCCAGGCCACCGAGCACACGCGGCACGGCAGTGGACTTGCGATAGACGCGCAAGCCGGGGGTGGACACGCGCTTGATGCCGCTGATGGTGCGGGCGCGATCGTTGGAGTACTTCATGTGGACGGTGAGCACCTCGCCGGGACCCTTCGTCGAAGGAGCAACGTCGAAACCAACGATGTAACCCTCCGACTGGAGGATCTTCGCCAGAGCGACCTTCTGCTTCGACGATGGCATCGGCACGTCGTCGTGCATCGCCGTGTTGGCGTTGCGGATGCGGGTGAGCATGTCTGCGATGGGATCAGTCATCATGGCGTATCACAGCTCGCCTTCGTCACGCCCGGCACTTCGCCGGCGTGGATCATCTCGCGAAGACACACGCGGCACAGGCCGAACTTGCGGTACACGGAACGGGCGCGACCGCACCGCCGGCAGCGGGTGTACCCGCGCACCTTGTACTTCGGCTTGGCAGCCGCCTTGTTGATCTGAGACTTCTTGGCCATTGTCCTACTTGCCCTTCCCGATCACTTCTTCGCCTTGGCGGGACGGCCGCCTTTACCGCCGCGGACCGGACCGCGGCGCTTGACCTTGCGTGGTGCCGTAGCGGCGTCTTCGCCCCGCTTGAACGGAAAACCGAACGAGTCGAGCAGAGCCCGACCGGCGGCGTCGTTGGTGGCGGTGGTGACGATGGTGATGTCCATCCCATGAGGAGCGTCGATCTTGTCGTAGTCGATCTCGGGGAACACGACCTGGTCGGCGAGGCCGAAGGTGTAGTTGCCGCGACCGTCCCACGAATGCGCCGGCAGCCCGCGGAAGTCGCGGATGCGCGGGATCGCGACTGCGATCAAGCGATCGAGGAACTCCCACATGCGATCACCGCGGAGGGTGACCTTGCAGCCGATGGCCTGGTTCTCGCGGAGCTTGAACGCAGCGATCGACTTCTTCGACTTGGTGATGATCGGCTTCTGTCCGGCGATCTTGGTCAAGTCGTTGACCGCACCCTCGAGCAGCGACGGCTGCTGCGTGGCACGGCCGACGCCCATGTTGATCACGATCTTTTCGAACTTCGGCACCTGCATCACGTTCGCGACGCCGAGCTGGCTCATGAGCGCAGACTTGACCTCGTCGTTGTACTTCACCTTGAGGCGAGGGATTTCCTGCACAGCGGTCGTATCGCTCACGAGATCACCTCACCGGTGCGCTTGGCGACGCGAACCTTGGTGCCGTCGCTGTTGACCTTGTAGCCGACGCGAGTGGGCTTGCCCTTGTGGACGAGCATCACGTTGCTCACATGGATCGGCATGTCGACATCGATGATGCCGGCCTGCTGATTCTGGCGCTGGGCCTTGGTGTGGCGCTTCGCGGTGTTGGCGCCGTTGACGACGACCTTGTCCTCGGCTGGCAGGGCACGGACGACTTCGCCCTCGTGGCCCTTGTCCTTGCCGGAGATCACCACAACGGTGTCACCCTTTTTGATCTTCATCACAACACCTCCGGGGCGAGTGAAACGATGCGCATGAACTTCTTGTCGCGCAGCTCACGACCGACCGGCCCGAAGATGCGGGTACCACGCGGCGTGAGGTCGTCTTTGATGATGACGGCGGCGTTCTCGTCGAAGCGGATGTAGCTGCCGTCTGGACGGCGCTTCTCCTTCTTCGTGCGGACGACGACGCACTTGACGACGTCGCCCTTCTTCACACCGGCGCCGGGAATGGCGTCTTTGACTGTGGCGACGAAGATGTCGCCGATCGAGGCGTAGCGACGGCGCGTGCCGCCGAGCACCTTGATGCACAGGACTTCCTTGCCACCGCTGTTGTCGGCGACGCGGAGACGGGACTCTTGCTGGATCACTGTGCTACCTCACACATCTCGCTGCGCTCGGTCACTTGGCACGCTCCAGCACTTCGGTGACGCGCCAGCGCTTGTTCTTGCTGGTCGGCCGGGTCTCCATGACGCGGACCTTGTCGCCGATGTTGACGTCGTTGGTCTCGTCGTGGGCGTACAGCTTCTTGGTGCGCATCATGAACTTGCCGTACTTGGGGTGACGCACACGCTCGATGACAGCGACGACGGCGGTTTTGTCCATCTTGTTGGACACGACCACGCCTTCGCGCACCTTGCGGGCGTTGCGGGCCTCCGGCTCGGTGCTGGCATTGCGAGCATCCGGCTCGGTGCTGGCGTCGCGTGGCTCGGTGGAGTCGGTTGCGGGTGTCGGGGTGTCAGCCATGTTGTTACTTCTTCGCTTCCTGGCCGGCCTCGGCCGCCGCGATCTCCTGCTGGCGGATGAGGGTGTTGAGCCGGGCGATCTGGCGACGGGCGGCTTTGATGCCGGCGACGTTCTCCAGTTGGCCCGTGGCATTGCGGAACCGCAAGTTGAGCGATTCCTGCTTGGTGGCCCGCAACTCTTCGACGAGCTCGGACAGGTCCAGCTCGCGGAGTTCGGCGGTGGTCTTCGTCGCCATGTCAGATCACCTCTTCACGCGTGATGACGCGTGCCTTGATCGGCAGCTTCTGCACGGCCTTGTTGAGCGCGGCCTTGGCCTGCTCCTCGTTCGGGAAGCTGAGCTCGAAGAGGATCCGGCCGGGGCGCACGACGGCGACCCAGAACTCGGGGTTGCCCTTGCCGGAACCCATGCGCGTCTCGGCGGGCTTCTTCGTGACCGGCTTGTCCGGGAAGACGTTGATCCAGACCTTGCCACCACGCTTGATGGCACGGGTCATGGCGATACGGGCGGCCTCGATCTGGCGAGCGGAGAGCCAACCCGGCTCGAGGGCCTGGATGCCGTACTCGCCGTAGCTCAGCGCCGACCCACCCTTGGTGAGTCCTTGCGTCCGGCCGCGGTGTTGCTTGCGGTGCTTGACCTTGCGGGGCATCAACATGGGTCAGTCCTCCCCTCGGAAGTGCGGCGCCTCGTGGGCGGCGTTGGTGCGGCGAGCAATCTGCTCTTCCTCGTCGAGCAACTTCTCGAACTCGGGATCGGCTTCCTTCAACAACGGCGCGGCGTCGATGTCGGCAACCTCGTCGGTCTTCTTGCGGCCTGCGCTGGAGACGACCTTGCGCGGTGCACCGGAGGTCTCGCCGACGGCCATGGCCGCTTCGCGCATGATCTTGTCGTCGTTCTGGGGCTTGTAGGGCAAGATGTCACCCTTGTAGATCCAGACCTTGACGCCGACGCGGCCGCTCGTGGTCTTGGCCTCGCGGAAGCCGTAGTCGATGTCGGCGCGCAGCGTGTGCAGCGGCACGCGACCTTCGCGGTACCACTCGGTGCGGCTCATCTCAGCACCGCCGAGGCGACCCGAGCACTGCACCCGGATGCCGAGCGCGCCGGCCTTCTGGGCGTTCTGCACGGCCCGCTTCATGGCCCGGCGGAACGCGATGCGGTTGATCAGCTGGTCGGCCACGCCCTGGGCGATGAGCGCCGCGTCGAGCTCGGGCGACTTGATCTCAACGATGTTCAGCTGCACCTTGGGGTTGCCGGTGATCTGGGTGAGCAAGGCGCGCAGCTCGTCGGCCTGGGCACCACGGCGACCGATGACGATGCCGGGGCGAGCCGTGTGGATGTCGACACGGACCTTGTCCCGGGTGCGCTCGATCTCGATGCGACTGATCGCCGCGGACTCGAGCTTGCTCATGATCGCGCGGCGGATCTTCCAGTCCTCGGTGAGGTAGTCCTTGTACTCGCGCTCGCTGAACCAGCGGCTCTTCCAGTCGGTGGTGATGCCGAGACGGAACCCGTATGGGTTGATCTTCTGACCCATGACTACTTCTCTTCCTGCTCGGTCGAATCGCCGGCATCGCTGGTGTCGTCGATGCCCTCGTCGCCGACCTCGGCGTCGGTGGCATCATCGCTGTCATCGCTGGTGTCGCTGTCATCGCTGTGGTCGGATCCGGCGGGCGCCACGAAGCCGGCGGCCTCGGCGTGCTCGACGGTGTCGAAGAAGACCTCGGCGATCGTCTGGTTGTAGTAGCGCGAGCCGGGCTCGTGATACTTCATCGAGTCGGCGTTGCCCTTGATCTCGAAGCCGTCGGGGGCCGAGCCGTCCTCGTTCGGGAGGGCGCTGCCGTCCCACTGTGGCTGGGCGTCGGCGACCTGAGCCTCGGTCAGGTGGCTGACGTCCTCGTTCGACTCCGTGGCCTCGCCGGTGGTGCCGGACTTGAGCGCATCGGCACGCTCACGGCTGCGGGCGACACGCTCGCGGCGAGCGGCGGTGGTGCTGGTGGCTCCACGGCGACGGCCGGCTGCGGTGCGGCTGGACTCCTTGGCCTGCAGCACGGCGATGCGGTCGTCGCCGAGACGGTCGACCACGATCGTGATGTGGCAGGTGCGCTTCTGGATGCGCGTGCCGCGGCCACGGGCACGAGCGGCGAAGCGGCGCAACGTGGGGCCCTCGTCGGCGAAGCACGCCTTGACGAAGAGCTCTTCCGGATCCTGAGCGTCGTTGTGCTGGGCGTTGGCCACGGCGCTGGCGAGCACCTTGCGGATCGTGACGGCGATGCCCTTGTCGGTGAACTGGAGCACCTCGTCGGCCTGCTTCACGGGCAGGTCGCGAATGATGTTCAGAACGAGACGGGCCTTGCTGGCCGAGCTGCGGATGTACAGCGCGGACGCCTTCGTGCCCGCGCGCTCGCCGGTCACGAAGTTCTTCTCGTTGAGCTTGGGACCGGTCATCAGCGCTTCCTTGTGTTCTTCTCTTGGCCGGCGTGGTACTTGAAGGTGCGCGTCGGCGAGAACTCACCGAGCTTGTGGCCGACCATCGACTCGGTGACGTACACCGGGACGTGCTTGCGGCCATCGTGGACAGCGATCGTGTGACCGACCATGTCGGGAATGATGGTGCTGCGACGCGACCAGGTCTTGATGACCTTCTTGTCGTTCGCGGCGTTCATCGTGTCGACCTTCTTCAACAGGTGGTCGTCGACGAACGGGCCCTTCTTCAAGCTGCGGGACATGATTACCTCCGACCCTTGCTGGTACGACGACGACGCACGATGAGCTGCTGCGACGCCTTCTTCTTGTTGCGGGTACGACCTTCCGGCTTGCCCCAAGGGGACACGGCCGGGCGGCCACCCGACGTACGACCTTCGCCACCACCGAGGGGGTGGTCGACGGGGTTCATGGCCACACCGCGGGTCTGCGGGCGCACGCCCTTCCAGCGGTTGCGGCCGGCCTTGCCGATCGTGACGAGTTCGTGCTCGCTGTTGCCGACCTCGCCGACGGTTGCACGGCAATCGATCAGCACGCGACGCATCTCGGTGCTCGGCAGACGCAACGTCGCGAACTGGCCGTCCTTGGCGACGAGCTGCACGGCCATGCCTGCCGAGCGAGCCATCTTGCCGCCGCCACCGGGGCGCAGCTCGACGTTGTGGACGACGGTACCGACGGGCATGAAGCGCATCGGCATCGAGTTGCCGGGCTTGATGTCGCTGCCCTGGCCGCTGACGACGTGGTCGCCGACCCCGAGTCCCTTCGGTGCCAGGATGTAGGCCTTCTCACCGTCTGCATAGTGCAAGAGCGCGATGCGGCACGTGCGGTTGGGGTCGTACTCGATGGCCGCGACCTTGGCGACCACACCGTCCTTGGCCCGCTTGAAGTCGATGATGCGGTACTGGCGCTTGTGTCCCCCACCGATGTGGCGGGCGGTCTTGCGGCCATAGACGTTGCGGCCGCCGGAGCGGGTCCGCGGGGCGACGAGCGACTTCTCGGGCGTCGACTTGGTGATCTCGGAGAAGTCGGGCGACGTCTGGAAGCGTCGGCCGGCGCTCGTGGGCTTGCGTGAACGAATAGCCATCTCGGTCTCAGTTCTCGAACAGCGGGATGTCGTTGCCCGCGGCCAGGGTGACGATGGCCCGCTTGGTGTCGGGCTTGCGTCCGGTGCGGTTGCTCTTGCGGGCACGGGTGACCTTGCCCGGCCGGTTCAAGGTGTTGACCTTGACGACCTGCACACCCCAGATCGCCTCGACGGCGTCGTGGATCTCGGGCTTGCTCGCGCTCGGGTGGACCTTGAAGGTGTACACGCCCTGCTCGATGAGGGCGTAGCTCTTCTCGGAGACCACGGGAGCCAGGATGATGTCGCGGGGATCCTTCATCACGCGTCCTTCTCAGTTGCGTCGTCGCTGTCGTCGTCGCTGTCGTCGGTCTGCGAACCAGGCTTGGCGAAGCCGGCGGCCTCGGCGGCCTCCTCGGTGGAGAACCACACCTCGGCGATGGTCTGGGAGTAGTAGCGGCTGCCGGGCACGTGGAAGAGCATCGACTGGGCGTTGCCCTTGATCTCGAAGCCGTCCGGGGCCGAGCCGTCGTCGGTGGGGGCATGGCTGCCCGGGCCGTGGGGGCCCTCGACGCTGGCGGCAGTGCTCGTCGCGACCGCGACGCGCTCGCCGTCGGCCTTGTCGATCGGGGTACCGGTCGGCAGGTTGGCCGTCGTGAACACGATGGTCTCGTTGCAGAGCACGTCGTAGGCGTTCAGCTCGCCGACTTCGATCAGCTGCACGTGCTGCAGGTTGCGGAAGCTCTTGACCAGGTTCAGCTCGTCGCGGCCGTGGACCACGAGCACTGAGCCGGTGATCTGCAGGTTCGCCAGTGCAGCGACGGCAGCCTTCGTGCTCGGCGTGTCGAGACCCCAGTCGTCGACGACGACGATCTTGCCCTCGTTGGCGCGATCGGACAGCGCCGAGCGCAGCGCGAGCTTGATCATCTTCTTGGGGGTCTTCTGGCTGTACTTGCGCGGCTTGGGCCCGAGAGCCACGCCGCCACCGCTGAAGTGCGGCGCACGCGTGGAGCCCTGACGGGCGTTACCGGTGCCCTTCTGCTTGAACGGCTTCTTGCCGCCACCACTGACTTCGGCGCGAGTCTTGGTGCTCTGCGTGCCGGCCCGGCGATGGGCGAGCTGAGCGGTGACGACCTGGTGCATCACGGGCACGTTCGGCTGCACGCCGAACAGGTCGGCGTCGAGGTCGACGCTGGCCGCACTGCCCTTCTTGCCGGACTTCGCAGCGACGGATTGAACGGTGACCGAAGGCATGGTGCTCACTTGCCCTTCACTGCGTTGCGGACGATGACGACGCCGCCGTTCGGGCCCGGAACCGAGCCCTTCACCAGCAGCAGGCCACGCTCGAGATCGGCTTCGACGACTTCCAGGTTCAGCGTGGTGACCTGCTCGTGACCGGTGTGACCGGCCATCTTGAGGCCCTTCAGCACGCGACCCGGGAAGCTGCACGAGCCGATCGAGCCCGGAGCACGGTGGTGCTTGTGGTTACCGTGGCTGGCGCCCTGGCCGCGGAAGTTGTGACGCTTCATGACGCCCGCGGTCCCCTTGCCGCGGCTGACAGCCGTGACATCGACCTTCTGGCCCTTGATGAGCAGGTCCACAGCGATCTCCTGGCCGACGGAGAACCCGTCGACGGATTCGAGGCGCAGCTCGACCAGGCGCCGGCCGGGCGCGACGCCGGCCTTGGTGAAGTGACCCGCCTCGGGCTTGGTCAGCTTCTTCGCGTCCTTCTGGCCGTAGGTCACCTGCAGCGCGGTGTAGCCGTCGCGCTCGGTCGTCTTCACTTGGACCACGCGAGCCGGCTCGACGCGCAAGACGGTGACGGGGACAATGCGATTGTCCTCGGCCCATACCTGGGTCATGCCGACTTTCTCGCCGACGATCGCTTGTTGTGCCATGGCGGCAGCCTTTACGTCCGGACCCGTTTGACCGGGTTCTTGGTTGATACGAGGCTGGTGTTCGGTGACCGTTGACCTGGTCGGATCAAGAGTCGAACACCATTCACGCAAATGCTCCGAGGGCGCAGCCCACGGAGCATCGAGATCGATTGTCGCCGCGTGGTCCCCGCTCCAGCCAGGCTGGCGGGCTCACACGGACGTCGGTTGGTGTCACGGCGGCGCAGGCAGACCCCTGCCGAAGTGACCGGGCAACGCTACCGGACCCCGGGCGCGAACACCACCCCCACCTGCGACGAACCCGCGATCGAGCTGCGGCGAACCCGGGCCGGGTGATCGCGACCACCCACCCAGGCGCCGGGCGGCGACCCATCGGACACAGCGATCATGCAAAATCACCCGCAGAGGGGGATGAAGGCTCACCCGATCGGTCGGGATGATGCCACACATGCACGCTGATCTGGCCCATCTGTCTCGAGCCGAGCCCAGTACCGAGCTCACCACCGGGCCCGGTACTGAGCGCCGGATTCAATCCGGGCCCGAGCACCGTGTCCGGCACCGTCGTTACAACCAGCGATGTTCGGAGTCGTGCAGCGACGCCTGCCTCTTGGCGGAGGCCCGTAGCGGCAACGAATGGGCCTTCAACCAGCTGTTCCACCGTCACCGACGTCGCGCCGTCCATTACTCCCGGTCGTTCCACGTCAGCGAAGCGGACGCCGACGAGGCCGTCGCGCATGCCTTTGCGCGCACCTTCGTCGTCATCAAATCCGGACGCGGGCCGGCGCAGGATCTGCTCCCGTACCTGCTAGTGGCGGTGCGCAACGCAGTGGTGCAGGGCCAGCGGCGGCGGAAGCTGCGGATCAGCTACGTCGGCGACGACGCCGACCTCGATCTCGCCTGCACGGACGACGACCTCTGCGGCGACGACCAGCTGACACGGCAGGCACGCGTCGCGTTCGACATGTTGCCACCGGCGTGGCGGCGGGTGCTGTGGGCCACGCTGGTGGATGGTTTCGGGCCGCAGCAGGTCGCCGAAGCGCTGCACCTCACCCCCAACGCCGCCGCGGCCCTGGCCATGCGCGCTCGCCGAGGCCTGCGCCGGGCCTTCCACCAATTGGATGCCTGCGCCTGAAATCATTCCCACGGAACCCGATCCTCCGGGTTCTCGCCCGCGTCATCCGATCTCGGAGATGCGCACGGGGCGGCCTTCGTCGACGCTGCGCTTCGCGGCCAGACCGATGACCAACGGGGCACGGCCCGCAGCGGCGTCGACCGGGCTCGGGCCACCCTCGCGCACGAAGCGAACGAAAGCGGCCCATTCGTGGATGTACGACGGGATGTAGCGGTCGAGGAAGAAGTACGGGATCGTCGTGGCCGACGTGCCTGCTGCGGTGCGACGCATCCCGGTGTGCTGCAGCGGGTTGTCGCTGGCCGCCATGCCGCGCGAGCCGAAGGCCTCGACGCGCTGGTCGTAGCCGTACACCGCCTGGCGGCTGTTGTCGATCGTGGTGATCGCGCCATTCTCATGAGTCAACACCACGACGGCAGTGTCGACATCGCCGGCCTCTCCGATCGCCGGGTCGACCCGCACCGCGGCGCGGGCGTAGACCTCGGTGACCTCGCTGGCGGTGATGAACCGGGCCATGTCGAAGTCGTGGATCATCATGTCCAGGAACAGGCCGCCGCTGACCCTGACGTACTCGATCGGCGGTGGCGCAGGGTCGCGGCTGGTGATGCGCACCAGATGCACATCGCCGACGTCGCCGTTCGCGACGGCATCGCGCACCGACGCGTGGGCCGGGTCGAAGCGGCGGTTGAACCCGATCTGCAGTGGTGCTCCGAGGTCGGCGATGGTCGTCAAGGCTTCGTCGACCTCGGCCAGGTCCAGCGACACCGGCTTCTCACAAAAGATCGCCTTGCCGGCCTTGGCACTGGCGATCAGCAGCGGAACGTGGGTGTCGGTGCTGCTGCAGATGGCCACTGCGTCGACCGCAGTGGAGGCGAGCACCTCGTCGACATCGGTGGTGAACGGAACGCCGAGAGCGTCGCCGACAGCGACCGCCGCTGGCGCGTACACGTCCTGCACCATGGCGAGCGCCGCGCCAGGCACCTGGCGGGCGATCAGTTCGGCATGCATCCTGCCGATGCGACCGACGCCGAGAACAGCGATGCGCAGCGGCCCAACGACAGCGGGGTTCGTCATGAGGGGGTCTCCTGGATCGTGGGTTTCGGGGCGTCACCGGCGCCCTGGACGGACTGGTCGTAATCGATGATCGTGCCGGTCATCATCCCGCTCTCGTCGCTGAGCAGGAACCCGATCGAGCGGGCCACTTCCGCCGGCTTGATCAACCGCCCGGTCGGCTGACCGGCTTCGGCGGCTTCCAACCAGCCGTCGCTCGCACCGTGGAAGCGGCGTTGCACGGCGTCCTCGGCCGGCGTGTCCATCCAGCCGGGGTTCAGCTGGTTGACACGGATGTTGTGGCGCATCAGCGAGTAGGCGGCGTTCTTCGTCAGCGTCGCCAGCGCGCCCTTCGAGACGCAGTAGGCCAGGATGAACGGCTGGCCGCCGTGGCCGCTGACCGAGCCGATGTTGACGATGCTGCCGGCCACGCCCTCTCGCCGCATCAGGCGCGCCGCGCCCTGCAGCAGGAAGAACGGGGCGCGCACGTTGACGGCCTGCATGTCGTCCCAGAGGTCGATGTCGGTGGACCAGATGTCGCCGCGGCTCGTCGAGGCGGCGACGTTGACCAGGCCGTGCACGACGCCGAACTCGCGGTCGACCTCGGCCATCACATCCGCCGGCGCGTTGGGCTGGGACATGTCGGCGGCGACGTAGTGGGCGCGCGTCGGGCCGGCCGTCAGCTCGGTCGCGAGTGCCTGGCCCTTGGTTCGATCGCGCCCGACCAACACGATCCCGGCGGCGCGGCGTTCAGCGAGCAGCCTCGCCGTCGCCTCACCGAGACCCTGCGTGCCGCCACTGACGATGACGACGCGTCCCGCGAGATCGCTCGCCGACATCAAATTCCGATCCTTTGCTGCTGCTTGCCGGTCTCCATCGCCGCCCGGGCGGCACGAACCTCCGCGCGTGGCGACGTCTCCGGCACACCGACCTCCCAGAACGCGCCGCCCTCGGTCCACACCGATGGATCCGTGCGGATCGCGATGACGGTGGTGCGATCGTTCGTGCGGGCCCGATCGAACGCGGTCGACAGCTCGGCGATCGTGGTCACCGTCTCGGTGCGGCAGCCCATCGCCGCGGCGTGGGCGGCGAAGTCGACGCGGAACAACTCACCGTCGGGTTCGACGTGGCGGGTGTCGGCGAGCTGGTTGTTGAACGGCACGCCGCCCTGGTTGACCTGCAGCCGGTTGATGACCGCGAAGCCACCGTTGTCGCAGACGATCACGATCAGCTTGTGACCGGACAGCACCGAGCTGTACAAGTCGCTGTTCATCATCAGGTACGAGCCGTCACCCACGAACACGACCACCTCTCGGTCGGGCATCGCCATCTTCGCTCCCCATGCACCACTGATCTCGTAGCCCATGCAGCTGAAGCCGTACTCGCAGTCGTAGGTGTCGAGGCCCTTGGCCCGCCAGCCGTTGTTCAGCTCGCCGGGGAAGCCGCCGGCCGCCGTGAGTGCGTAGTCGGTCGGTGTGGCGACGCGGTCGATCGCGCCCACGACTTGCGCGTAGGTCGCCAACACGTCGGCATCGCCGGCCGCCGCGAGCTCGTCGACGTAGGCGTGATACCCAGCGGTCTCCTTCGCGGCGAGCTCGGTCCAATCGGCGGAGAAGCGCTTGTCGACCAGCGCGGCGAGGTCGGCCAACGCTTCTCGCGCGTCGCCGACAACGGCGAGCGAGCGGTGCTTGATCGCGTCGAAGGAGGCGGCGTTGATGCCGATGAAGCGGGCGTCGGGTGCGAACGCAGTCCACGACCCAGTCGTGAAGTCCTGCAGGCGCGTCCCCACCGCAACGACGACATCGGCCGCCGCAGCCAGCGCATTGGCCGACGTGCAGCCGGTGACACCGACCGGACCGGCGTTCAGCGGATGGCTGGCCAGCAGGCACGCCTTGCCCGACATCGTCTCCACGACGGGGATGTTGTGCGACTCGGCGAAACGGGTCAACTCGGCCTCGGCCCCGCTGTAGTGCACACCGCCACCGGCGATCAGCAACGGCCGTGCTGCAGATGCTAGCAGCGCCGCGGCGTCAGCCAGCGCGTCTCGATCGGCGCGAGGACGAGCGATGCGATGCACGACCGTGTCGAAGAACGCATGCGGGTAGTCGTACGCCTCGGCCTGCACGTCCTGGGGCAGGGCGATGAATGCCGGGCCGCAGTTGGCCGGGTCGAGCAGCACGTCGAGCGCGTGAGGCAGCGAGTGCAGGAGTTGTTCGGGACGCACGATGCGGTCCCAGTAGCGCACGACGGGCTTGAACGCATCGTTGACCGTGATGGTCGGGTCACCGAAGTGCTCGACCTGCTGCAGCACCGGGTCGGGAACTCTGCTCGCGAACGTGTCACCGGCCAACAGCAGCACGGGCAGGCGGTTGGCATGGGCGACTCCTGCGGCGGTCACCATGTTGAGTGCGCCCGGCCCGATCGACGTCGAAGCGACCATGATCTGTCGGCGGCGCTTGGCCTTCGCGTAACCGATCGCGGCAAGCGCCATGCCCTGCTCGTTCTGGCCCCGCCATGTCGGCAGCGCGTCGCCGGCCTGTTGCAACGCGTGGCCGAGCGACGTCACGTTGCCGTGCCCGAAGATCGCGTAGACGCCGGGGAACAGGGGCGAGTCGGTCTCGTCGCCGGGCAGCACGGTGCGCTGCGCAATCAGGTAGCGCACCAACGCCTCGGCCGTCGTCAGGCGGACCGTGGCCGGGTGCGTCGAACTCGTCGCGCTCATCGCTGACCCCCCTTCTCGATCTTGTGTGAGCGAACAGGTCCGCGGTCGACCAGATCGCTCACACAAGTCCGGGGACGCCGACATGCCTTCAGTTTGTGTGAGCGAACAGGTCCGCGGTCGACCAGATCGCTCACACGAAGTGGACGAAGTGGAGGGGACAGAGCGCAACGGCTCATGGCTGCCTCAGGTCGACGACGTCTTCCCAGCGGCCGCTGGCCCAGCTGCGCAGGACGGCGTCTTGCACGCTGACGTAGCGCAGCGCGTCCGCGAATCCGGGCGTGTACGCGCGGTCGGCGGCGACGGCTTCGAGGAACTCGTGGTCCTCGATGCAGACCAGGTCCTCGAACCCGATGCCATTCGCCGAGCCGGGCACGAAGTTGCCGTGGTGCGGGAACCGGTCTCCGCCGAAGACAGTCGTGAAGCCGGTGTGCTTGTGCTCGCCGGCCACGTACACGCGTAGTTCGTTCATCCGTTCGAAGTTCCACGAGATGCTGCCCTCGGTGCCGAACACCTCGAACATGTTCTGGCTCTCCGGACCGACCATCGAACGACACGCCTCGAACGTGCCCCGCGCTCCGTTGGCGAACGTGCACATCATGCCGATGTAGTCCTCGTTGGTCACCTCGCCTGTCGGGTCGCCGGGCCTGCCGCGGTCGTAGTGCGTGCCCGAGCCGGTCGGCAGTGGACGCTGCTTGATGAACGTCTCGCCGGTGCCGACGACTCGGGTGATGTCACCGATCAGGAAGTGGGCCAGGTCCACCGAGTGGCTGAGGATGTCGGTGCTGACGCCATGACCGGCGCCGTCGACCAGGAAGCGCCACGACAGCAGTCCCATCGGGTCGCTGCCGTACATGCTGAAGAAGCGGCCGGAGTAGTTGGTGATCGTGCCGATTGCTCCGTCGGCGATCATCTGCCGGGCGTACTGCACGAGTGGTGCCCAGCGGTAGTTGTAGCCGACGCCGCTGATGACGCCGGCCGTGCGTGCGGCATGCTCGGCAACGACGGTCTGAGCGGGCGTGCCGCCGACGGGCTTCTCGCAGAACACGTGCTTTCCGGCCGCCGCTGCGGCCTGCACCATCTCGACGTGCAGCATGTTCGGGCTCGTCACGAACACGACGTCGACACGTGAATCAGCGACCAGCGCGTGCCAGTCGTCGGTTGCCTCGGTGAAGCCGAAGGACTCG
Source organism: Actinomycetes bacterium (assembly GCA_031410915.1). GTDB lineage: Bacteria > Actinomycetota > Acidimicrobiia > Acidimicrobiales > Ilumatobacteraceae > WLMZ01. Next base: position 14,769 of record JANNZY010000129.1, on the reverse strand, counting down.
ACTGCGTCGGTGCGCCGCTCGGCGATCGTGTCGGCGACCAGAACGAGATCAGGGTCGTAACTGCGCTCGGCGAAGTAGCTCGGTGCGCGCCGTGAGCCACGGCTGTGAGCCTGGCCCATCCACCCGAACCCGATCACACCGATGCCCACTCTCCTGCGGCTCATGCCGTCACCACGGCGGCGGCTTTCCGAGCACCCAGAAGCGGCGAAGCTCCCGGTGTGCAGCGATCTGGGAGCGCCAACCCTGCACCGCGCGCGCTCCCAGCACCCAGAACCGCGTAGCCGTCGCTCGCCGAGCGAGTCATGATGTCACCCTTCCGTCGGCCGTCGTCATCGGCACACGCGGGTCGGTGGCCATGCCCGCCCAGGTGTCGCGGACCCAGTGGTGTGTTGGGTCGTCGCAGAACGCCATGCTGCGCTCACCACCGGGACCGGCGAGCACGTTGAGGTAGTACATGGTGTAGCCCGGAGCGGCGATGCACGGGCCGTGGTAACCACGCGGCACGCAGAACACGTCGCCGTCGCGCACGACGATGTTCTCGTCGATCTCGACGGTTCCGTCGGTGGCCGGAGGCGTGTACGTGCGGTGCAGCCCGAAGCCGTTCGGGTCGACGTCGGCGGTGCCGGCGCGGCCGATGCGGAAGTAGTAGATCTCCTCGTTGTTGACCGGGCACTCCGGCGAGTCGTCGTGGCGGTGCGGTGGGTACGAACTCCAGTTGCCGTCCGGGGTCAACAACTCCACGCACATCAGTTTCGACGCCTCCGGCCACGTGTCGGGGCTCATGAAGTTGGTGACCTGGCGCGTCGCCGGACCCGCGCCGCGGGTCTCGACCGATACGCCACCCGCCGGGCCGTAGCGAGCCTGCAGCCGCTCGTCGCAACGGGCCATCGCGATCGCGACCTCTCCCCCGCCGGGGCTGGACAACGTGACTGTCGCGTCGCGTGGCACGTACACGAAGTCGGTGACGCGACCGAAAACGGATGACCGGCCGTCGAGGTGAAACGTCTCGCCCTCGATCGTGACCGTGACGTCCTCGGCCGAGAGCGGCAGCACGACGGCCTCGGAATCGCCCGTCGTGTTGGAGCGCTCTACACCCGGGGCCAACGAAAGCACCCGCAATGACGTGAAGGCCCACCCCGCACGCTCTGGTGTCAGGTCCACCAGCAGGTCGGCTGTGGCCAGCGAACCGATTGGATGGTGCAGACGCGGGCGACCGGGCGCGCGGTCGAAATCGCTCACTGCGGCCTCACGATACGTGCTGCGCGATCGATCGCTGTGGCGACGTCGCCATCGGGCGGGAACAGCAGCGCCCGGCCGACCACGAGGCCGCGCACGTTCGGCACCTGCATCGAGCGCTCCCACGACCGGAAGTCGGACTCCGGGTCCGGGCCGGGAGCGCCGCCCAGGATCAGCGCGGGCAGCGTGGTGGTGGCCAGCATGCGCGCCGGGTCGCGGGCGGCCGGCACCTTGAGCCAGATGTGCGCGCTCGTGTTGCCGAGGCCGGCACCCACCGCGACGGCGCGCAGCAGGGCGTCGTCGTCGTCGAGCAGCTTGGCCTTGCCCGGCGAGACCATGTGGTACGGCAACGGCTCGACCATGATCGGCAGGCCGTAGCGGGCCAGCCCGCTGACCGCGTTGGCGCACGCCTCCAGTGTCGGTGCAGTCCCGGCGTCGTCGTCCGCGATGCGCAGCAACACCTTGCCACCGTCGAGACCGAAGTCGTTGATCGACTGCGGGTCGTACGCCGTCATCCGGTCGTCCAGTTCCCACGCCGCGCCCATCAGGCCGCCGCGGTTCATGGTGCCGAACACCAGCTTGTTCTCCAGCGCGCCGAGCAGTGCCAGTTCTTCGATCACATCCGCGCTGCCGAGCACACCATCGCATCCGGGGTGGGCCAGCGTGACCAGCAGCGCCTCCAGCAGGCGGCGGCGGTCGGCCATGATGAACGGCTGGTCGCCGATGCCCAACGCACCGCGCGACGTGTGGTCGGCGGCGATGATGAACAACCGCCCGTCCTGCAGCAGCGGACGCCGCGTCCGGGTCTTGAGGATCTCGCGAGCGAGGGTCGGTTGGGTCGCGCGCTGGTCCAGCAGCGTCGCCCAGCGTTCGTCGGTCAGCAGCTCGGTCACACCCGCTCCATCAGCTTCTCGATGTCGTTCATCGTCGGCATGTCGTCGGCGCACATCAGCCGTGACGCGACGATGGCACCCGCCGCGTTGCCAGCCCGTGCGGCCTCGGTCAGCGACCGACCGCTGAGGATGCCGTGGCACAGCGCGCCGCCAAACGCGTCGCCCGCGCCGAGTCCGCACACGACGTCGACATCGAACGGCGCGATCCGTTCGCGGACACCGTCGGCGGTCGCGACGAGCACGCCGTCGCCGCCCATCTTCACGATCGCCGCAGACAGGCCGCGGGCCAGCAGTCGCTCGGCCGCTTCGTCGGGATCGCTGGTGCCGACGGCCACCTCGCACTCGGCGCGGTTGCCGATGGCCATCGTGACACTGTCGAGCACGCGGTCGATCTGCACCGTCGCCGCCGACGGCCCGCTCCAGAAGTGCGGCCGCCAATCGAGATCGAAGATCGTGTGCTCGCGTCGGCTGCGCGCGGCGAGGATCTCGTGCAATGTCGTTCGGCTCGGATCCTGCGACAGGCACGCCAGCGGGAACCACAGGATCGGCACGGCGCGGACCACGTCGAGGTCGATGTCATCGGTGACGATGTTCATGTCCGGGGCCTTCGGCTCGCGGTAGAACACGATGGTCGGATCGCCCGGGTCGAGCAGTTCGGCGAACGCGAGTGGGGTGCGCAGCGACGGGTCGGCGGTCACGAAGCGGGTGTCGACGCCGAACGTGTGCTGCAAAGCGCCGCGCACGTAGCCGCCGAACGCGTCGTCGCCGAGGCGGGTGAACACCGCGGCGCGGTGGCCGAGTCGAGCCGCAGCGACCGCAACGTTGGTGGCCGTGCCACCGATCGACTTGCGGAACGTGCGCACCTCGGCCAGCGACACACCGAGTTGCTCGGCGTACAGGTCGACACCGATGCGGCCGATGGTCAACAGCTCGAGATCGGTGTCACCCATGAATGTTCACGACTGATCAGCGTCCGCGCGACAGCTCGTGCTGCAACGCCTCCAACTCGGCACCGCCCGACATCAGGCGAGTCAGTTCGGTGATCTCGATCTCGCTCTTGGCGAAGTCGCCGAGCGACTTGCCACGGTTGAGGAGCAGGAAGCGATCGCCGACCGGATAGGCGTGCGACGGGTTGTGGGTGATGAAGATCACGCCGAGGCCGCGCTCGGCCGCAGCGCGGATGTATTTCAGCACGACACCCGACTGGCGAACGCCGAGCGCGGCAGTCGGCTCGTCCAGGATCAGGACGCGGGCACCGAAGTAGACGGCGCGGGCGATGGCGACGGACTGCCGCTCGCCGCCCGACATCGTGCCGACGGGCTGGTCGATGTCGCGGACGTCGATGCCCATCTTCTTCATCTCGGCCTTGGCCGTGGTCTTGGCGAACTCACTGTCCATCCACGAGATCGGCCCGAACGAGCGCTTCGGCTCGGAGCCCATGAAGAAGTTGCGCCACACCGACAGCAGCGGAGCCATCGCCAGGTCCTGGAACACCGTTGCGATGCCGCGATCGCGGGCGTCGCGCGGCGAGTCGAACTCCACCGGCTGGCCGTCGATCAGGTACTGGCCGGTGCTCGGCTTGTGCACGCCGGACAGGATCTTGATGAACGTGCTCTTGCCGGCACCGTTGTCGCCGAGCACGCACGTCACCTTGCCGGCCTCGACGGACGTGGTGATGTCTTCCAGCGCGGTGACGTTGCCGAAGAACTTGGAGATGTCCAGCAGTTCGAGCAGCTTGTGATCGTTCACGTCGGGCGCGTGCTTGTTCTCGCTCACCATCACCGCGCCTCCTGAGCCTTCTTGCGAACGAGGTTGTTGACGAGCACGGCCACGATCAGCACGACGCCCTTGACCGCGAACTTGCCGTCTTGGTTCCAGCCGGCGGCTGCGATGCCGCTGTCGGACATCGTCAGGATCAGGGCACCGACGGATGCGCCGACCACCGACCCGTAGCCGCCGGTCAGCAGGTTGCCACCGACGACCGCGGCGATGATGTAGAAGAACTCGAGTCCGTCGCCCTGGCTGGCCTGCACCGATCCGAAGCGGGTCAACACCATCACGCCGACGAAGCAACCGACCAGTGACACCGTGACGAACAGCGCGACCTTCACCCGATTGGCAGGCACGCCGATCGCCCGGGCCGCTTCCTTGTTGCCGCCGACCGCGAAGATCCAGTTGCCCCACTTCGTCTTCGTCAACACGAACGCGCCGATCACCGTTGCGAGCAACCACCAGAAGATGGACATGCGGGCGATGCTGGTGCCGGCTCCACCCTCAGCCGTGCCGTTGACGTTGGCGAACACGACTCGCACGATCAACGCGGCCATCCCGCACAGGAAGGCAACCACGACCAGGCGGCGGCCGAGGCGATCCGCCTTGGCACTCGCCTCGCGACGCTTCACCAGGATCGACTCGAGGATCGTGTTGGCCAGCAAGAGCGTCGCGACCAACAGCATCGTCGTGAAGAGTCCCGACCGGAAGCGAGACGCGTTCGAGTCGGCACGGATGATGAACGCGAGCACTGCGACGGCAACCACGGCGAGGAGGCCGATCTGCAGTTGCGCCCTCGACCCCGCCTTCGCTGCTCGTCCACGGGCCAGCATCAACAGCCCGATGCCGGTGCCGCCCATCACCATCATCACGACCGCGCGTAGCGCCTGCACGGTGGTCAGCTGCAAGAAGCTGAGCACACCGCCGAGCAGCAGCAACCCGACGATGCCGGCGAAGCAGATCACCTGGATCGGCTTGTACCACTGGAACCGCTCGCGCAGCCGCGGCCAGAGATGGCGGAGTGCGATCGCCACACCGGTCACTGCGGCGATGATGCCGACGCCCAGGCGCAGCCAGTTCGGGAACCAGGTCAGGATCGGACGGCGCTCGTCGCGATCCAGCACCAGCGGTGCCAGGCAGGCGATCGCGACCGCAGCCACGCCGGCAGCGACGGTGCTGCGCAGGTCCTTGTCGCCGAACAGCGAGGTGCCGCCGCGGGGTGTGTCGCGGCCGACATAGCGAGCTGAGGCCAGACCGACGATGCCGACGACGACGCCGACGGCGGCGACGACGCCCCACAGCACGTTGGCCGCGACCGAGTCGGTCCGCTGCAGCATCACGAACGCGATCACTGCTGCGACGACGCCGATGGCGCCGGCTGCGATGCGTGCCCCGGCTGACTTCATCGCGTTCGATGTGCGACGCACGAAAGACTGTTCGCACAGCCCGGCGGCGCCGAACGCGAAGGCCCCGATCGCGAGCACCACGAACGCAACGTCTCGGCCGGTGAACCGTTCGGGTTTGAACTCGTGGGCGAAGAAGTCAGCGAAACCAGCGAACCCCGACTTGTCCTTGACGTCGGCGACCTGCACCTTCTGCTCCAGCCGCTTGGCGATCACGAGCACGACACCTTTGAGGACGAAGAACGTGGCCAGGGTGACGATGAAGCTGGGCAGCCCGGTGCGATTCACGAGGGTGCCGTTGAAGTAGCCAATCGCGCCGGCGAGCACGAAGGCGGCACCGACTGCCACCCACATCGGACTGCCGCTGCCGTGGAAGTACTTCACCATCAGGCCGACCATGATCCCGGTTGCACCGGTCATCATGCCGGCCGAGAGGTCGAACTCGCCGCCGATCATCAGCAGCGCGACGACGACGGCCATGATGCCGAGCGGTGCCGCCGAGTCGAGCATGATCAGCGTCGTGCCGGGCGTTCCGAACTTGGCGCCGTTCCCCCAGAAGAACGCCCACACGAGAACGGCTCCGATGATCGCACCGATCTCGGGCGACACGAGCACACGTTGGATCGGACCGCGGAACGCGATGCGTTCGTCGGCGGTGACGATCACCGGTTTGGCGTCGTGGACGACTTCGTCGTTCCCCGACTCGACGATCGTGTCGGTCATCTGATTCCCCCAGATCTGTTGAAACAGCCCACCCGCGACTTCCCCCATTGACATGACTGTTGAGCGGTCCGGGCCGGGGTCCGTGTGAACCCCGGCCCAGCCTTCTCGATCCGTCAGGACGGATCAACTCCTTGCTTGTGTGCCGACCGATCGGTCAGCGGGTACCGGCCTCGACCAGCGATGCCACGGCGTCGACGTTGTCGGCGGTGACGAAGCCCGGACCGGTGTAGACCGGCAGGCCGCCACCGACGGTGTTGGCGTTGGTCACGTTGAGGTACAGGAAGACGACCGAGAGGTAGCCCTGCAGGTACTGCTGCTGGTCGATGGTGAAGGCAGCCTTGCCGTCCTTGATGTCGGCGAGGATGTCCGTCGACAGGTCGACCGAGCCGATCAGCACGTCGCGGCCGAGCTCCCCGGCAGCCAGCACGGCGAGGTGAGCACCGATCGGGCCCGTGGCGAACACGGCGTCGATGTCCTCATCGGCGGCCAGCGCGGCGTTGATCTCGCCCTGCGAAGCCACCGGATCGGCATCGCCCGATGTTGTGATCTGCACGACTTCACCGTCGAAGGTGTCGTCTGCGCCCTTGCAGCGAGCTTCGAGACCGACGTTGGTCTGCTCCTGCTTGACACAGAGGATCTTCTTCGCGCCGAGTTCGTTGAACTTGTCACCGGCACCGTTACCGGCAACCAATTCGTCCTGGCCGACGTGTGTGATCGCACCGAGCTCCTTGAACAGGTCCGAGCCGGAGTTCAGCGTGACCACGGGGATGCCGGCGGCAACCGCGGCCTTCACCGACCCCTCGAGCGCGTCCGGGTCGGCGAGCGAGACGGCGATGCCGTCGACTCCGTCGGCCACGGCCTGATCGATGTACCCGGCTTCGACGGCACCGTCGTTGTTGGCACCCTGGTACTTGACGGTGATGCCGAGGTCGGCACCGGCCTGCTCGGCACCCTTTTGGGCGACCGACCAGAACACGCCGTCGTCACCGTGGGTGATGACGGCGATGGTGATGTCCTGACCCTCGGTGGCGTCGACGGTCTCGGCGGTCGAAGCGCCGGTCGTCTCAGCCGTCGACTCAGCCGTCGACGCTGCGGTGGAACCGCTCGTCTCCGCCGTCGAATCGGCACTGCTGTCGGCGGTCGACCCGGCAGAGGTCTGGGCGGTGGTGGACCCGGACACTGCTTTGTCGTTGTCGTCACTGCTGCACGACGTCGCAAGAAGGCCCAAGGCCGCAAGCGACGCGAGCAAGACGCGTGATTTCTTCATTCTGATGTTCCCCCTGTTTGGAGCTGTTGGTTGGGTAGCCGATTGCTCAGCTGATTCGGTCAGCGCTACGACCCGCAGCGAGTTCCCGAAGGTAGGCGACGCTCTGAGAAACGCCGCGGATTGGACCCTCACCCTGCGGCGGAATGCCGTCGGTGAGGGCCACGTCTTGTTCGATCACGTACCAACCGCGGAAGCGGTTGCGTTCCACGTTGCTTATCACATCGGCAATCGGCACATCACCAGCGCCCACGGGCGGGAACAGCCCGGCCTGCGTTGCCCCCATCAGCGTGAACTCGCCGGCGCGGAGCCGCTGTGCGATCGGCGCCGACACATCCTTGAGATGCACGATGCCAACCCGGTCCGCATGGTCGCGAGCGATGGCCGCGGGATCTGCGCCCCCGATGAAGAGATGGCCGGTGTCGAGGCAGAACTTGACCTCGCTGTGGTCGAGGAAACGTTGCATCTCCTCGTTCGTCTCGATCAACGTGTCCACGTGGGGGTGCACGACCTGGGTCATGCCGTAGCCGGCCACGATCGCGTCGACCTCGTCGAGTGCACTGAACAGCGCGGTCCAGTCGTCGGCGATCAACGTCGGGCGCTGCCAGTTGCCGGGGTCGCTGACGATGGCAGTGACGAAATGTGTGCCTCCGGCGGCCGACATCATCGACGCCGCAGCGTGGGCGTTGGCACGTGCCGCCTCCATCTGCTTCGGGTCGTGCAACACGAGCGGCACGAACCCGCCGAGCAGTTGCAGGCCGAAGCGATCGAGCGTTGCGCGGATCGCCGCCGGCTCGGTGGGCAGCCATCCGATCGCACCGAGCTCGGTGGCCCGGATGCCGAGGCTGGCCATCTCGCCGAGCACGCGCTCGACCGGAAGTTGCATGCCCCAGCCGGGGACCTCGCACACGCCCCACGAGATCGGGGCAGCGGCAACACGATCCATCATCTCGGCACAGCCCCCTCGGCATGTAGAGCGCTCTCGCGGTTAGAGCGCTCTACATCATAGGTGCCGGCGCTTCGTTGTCAAGGTCGGAGATTGGTACGGTCACGTCGTGAACGGAGGCACGGTGCGACGAGTGACGATGGAGGATGTGGCGGCCCAAGCCGGCGTGTCCCGCGCGCTCGTGTCGCTGGTGATGCGCGAGTCGCCGCGGGTCAGCGAGTCGTCGCGCCGGATCGTGCTCGATGCTGCCGCGAAGATGGGCTACCGGCCGAACCTGATGGCCCGCAACCTGGCGTCGCGACGCACGATGACGCTCGGCCTGTTGCTCAACGACTTGCACAACCAGTGGTTCGCCGAGATCGCCGACGGCATCCACGACGAAGCCGACACGCACGGGTACCGCATCATCCTCGGCAACGGCCGCCGTTCGGCATCGCACGAGGACGACGTGCTCGAATCGTTCCTCTCGTTCCAGGTCGACGGCATCATCGTCGCCGGCTGCCGCCTCGCACCGAAACGCATCGAAGCCGTGGCCCGCGAGGTACCGGTCGTCTCGGTCGGTCGCGCACTCCGCAGCCGCACAGTCGCGACGGTCAACAGCGACGACCGCGTCGGCGCTCGCGTCGCGGTCGAGCACCTCGTATCGCTCGGCCATCGCGACATCGTGCACGTCGACGGAGGTGCCGGGGCCGGCGCTGCGCCGCGTCGCGGGGGGTACCTGGCAGCGATGAAGGATCTCGGGCTCGAACGCCGCGCGCGGATCATTCCCGGCGACTTCACCGAGTCCGCCGGCGTCGCCGCGGTGGAGGAGCTGCTGACCGGACGCACGATGCCGACCGCGTTGTTCACGGCCAACGACCTCAGCGCGATCGGTGCGCTGGACCGTCTGGAGCAGGCCGGGCTGAGCGTGCCCGACGACCTGTCGCTGGTCGGCTACGACAACACCGCGCTCGCCGGACTGCACCACATCAGCCTCACCACGGTCGATCAACCGCGCGAAGAGATGGGTCGCGTCGCGTTCAAGTCGCTCGTCGACCGCCTTGCCGACCGCGGCACCGCACCATCCTCAGTTACGCCGGTCGCTCACCACGTGATGTCCCCCGAGTTGATCGTGCGGCGCACGACCGGCTCCCCCGCCGGTCACTGATGCCCCGCCCGTCACTCATACCCCGCTGCGGCGACCGCACCCCCCTCCCAGGTTTTGGCCCGACGACGCCGCGTGGCGACTTGCTGGGCCCGCGCCGGGGCAATGCCCGACGACTCGCGGGTGTGACCGTTCTCGCGATGGTCGCTCTCGCGCTCGCCGCGTGTGGGGACGACACCGACGCGCCGCTTGCCGGCGATGTCGACGTCGATCTCGACATCGAGCAGGCTGCGCTGGCGAGCGCGGTCGACGTGCGCGCCACGGGCTGTCGCACCGAGGACGTGCGCGGTGCCGGCGCAGTCATCGACGGCGGCTTCGTGCTCACCGCCGCGCACGTGGTGTCCGGTGCCGCCACGATCACCGTGCGCGCTGTCGACTCGAGCGCTGCGGTCGTTGCGTCGGTCGTCGCCTTCGATCCGGTGAACGATCTCGCCCTGCTCGCCACCGAGTCCGTCGTCGCCGCGCCACTCGCTCTCGCCGCGATGCCGATGACCGGTGATGGCGTGGTCGTGCTGTTCCGTGACGACTCTGCGGTGGTGAGGCCGGCGACGATCGTCAAGCCGGTCATCGTGCACATCCTCGACATCTTCCACGAGCACGAGATCGACCGTCCCGGCTACATCGTGACGATCGACATCGACCCGGGCGACTCCGGCGCGGTCCTCGTTGCCGCCGACGGAACGGCTGCCGGGGTGTTGTACGCCGTGAGCCGCGCCGACCCCGAGCGCTCCTTCGCCACCGACGCCAGCGCCTTCGCTGCGCTCGTCGACCAAGCGATCAGCAGCCCCGACGAACGCCTCGCCGCCTCCACCCGCTGCACCTGACGGACCGCCCTCGCGCCGGCGCAACGCGCCGCCAGGACCACACCACACCCACGCGTGGGCAGAACGTAGCGCCGGGGCCACTGGCTATCCACGCGTGGGCACCTTGAGGCACGCGGCGTGTGCCCGCAATCACCCGCGCACCCCCTCCACACGCGTGGGCACAATGCGCCGCCAGGACCACACCACACCCACGCGTTGGCAGAAGGTGGCGCCTGGGTCACTGGCTACCCACGCGTGGGCGGATCGGGAGTCGGCTGCAGGGCGTAGCCTTGACGTTGATGCGGGCGGGTGCGGCGACGATCGTGTTGGACGGGGACCAGACGCTGTGGGACTTCCAGTCGGCGATGGTGCGCGCGCTCGGTGAGACTCGCATCGAGATCGCTCGGGTGGTCGACGTCGACCTGGCCGATGTGCCATCGATCGAGGCACTGATCGCCCGCCGCGACCGCATCGCCGAGGCAGCCCGCGGCGAGACGCTCGAGGCAATCCGCCGCAGCGCGTTCGCCGAGACGCTGGCAGAGCTTGGTCACGGCGACGACGACGGTGCGGTGGACCGTGTCGCCGCGTTCTTCACCGGCCGCCGCTTCGAGCTGTGCCGCCCCTATCACGACACCGTGCCGGCGCTGACCAAGCTACGCGAGTCGTACGTCGTGGCGCTGCTGACCAACGGCAACAGCCACCCCGAGCGGATGGGCCTGCGGAGCATGTTCGACCACGTCTTGGTCGCCGAGGACCTCGGTGCGGAGAAGCCGGACCCGAGCGTCTACGCCCGCGTCGCAGCCGTGTGCGGTGGCGAGGGCGCGCTGGTCAGCGTCGGCGACTCGCTGATGAACGACGTCGTCGCGCCGCAGAAGGCGGGATGGAAGGCGGTGTGGATCAACCGCGATCACCGACCTCTGCCGCAACAGGTGAACCCCGATGCCACGCTGACCACGCTCGACGGCCTCGACATCGCGCTCCGCTCGATCCTCAGCTGAATCAGGGGAAGCGCTGCGCGAGCCAGTCGGCGACGATCTGCAGCGCCTCGCGGCGGTGGCCCTCGAGGTAGTGCGGGGCGCCCTTCATCTCGACGTAGGTGCGATCCGCCGCGCCCGCATTGTCGACGATCTCCTTCGCCTGCCAGACACGGATCTCGGTGTCGGCGGTCGGGTGGATCAGGATCGTCGGCACGGTCACTCGAGGCATCGTGTCGGCCAACTTGGCGTGACTGCTCAATCCGCTCCACGTGCTGAGCCAGCCGCGAGCGGTCATCGTGCGTGCCAGGCCGCCGCGCCCGTAGTTGGCGTCGAACGGATCGGGGAACGCGAACAGTGACCCCATCGCACGCTCGTCGGGATCGATCGACAGGTCGAGGTAGGCCGGGTCGGCGAGCGTGCGGTAGATGGTGAGGTACTTGCTGAACACGGTGCGGCGACGCGCTTCGCGCCAGGCGACGACGTCGCTGCGATCGACGCCGCGCAAGCGTTGTCCGGCCGCCTCGGCGTCGGTGATCGAGGCCTTCGCGATCGCGTCGATACGTGCGACACGTGCCATCTGTGCGGCCCGGTACGTGTCGACCCAGATCCGATCGTATTCGCACGGCTGCGGCCATGGGCGCCAACCGTTGTCCGGGTTGTACATGTCGAGCTCGGGGATGGTCGCGAAGGGATCGGCCTCGTCGGCGACGCTCGGATCGATCACCTGCAGCATGAACACACCCTCGCCGGGATGCGCAGCCATGCCGATCCAGCCGTCACCGATGCCCAGCTCGGCGGTGGCCAACGCCATCAGCGAGCCGCCGCCAGAGTTGCCGAGCAACACCACTGCTTCGGCGCCGCGTCGGCGCATCTCGTCGTGCACCGTCTGCACGTCCACGATGCAGTTCTCGTGGAGGCAGTCCGTGTCGTTGTTCATGTAGCGCGTGCCGAAGCCGAGCACCGCATAGCCCGCGGCAGCGAGCAGCGGGCACGCGTAGTGGACGCTGAAGTCGCCGCGCGGGTGGCTGAGGATGACCGCCGTCTTCCACGGTGTGCCAACCGGCGGCGTCCAGAGGATGCCGCGCACGAGCGCGCCATCGGGCGACACGAGACGGATGCTCTCGCGTTGCACATCGACACCCGGGTCGTCCTCGGCGAGCGGCCAGTAGTTGAGCCCGAACGGGCGGCTGCCACCGAGGTGCGCGTCGAGAAGCTCCATGCAACCGACGCTATGTGGCCGAGGCCATCAGCGAGTCACGCAGCGGCGCAGCCGTCGTCTTGCGACGCCAGCAGAGCCGCACCAGGCTCAGAGCCACCGATCAGTCAGTCGTGCGTCGATGCACAGACACGTGGTAGTCGCCACCCGCATAGGCCGCGCCGTCCCACGTACTGAACCGGTCGGCCAACACCAGGCCGCTGGCTGTGCAGTCTGCATCCCACTCGGACAGCGTGTACCCGCCGGGCTCCAGCGAGAACCCGACGATCAGAGTGGCTCCGGGCTGGAGGTGCTGGGCCAGGTTGTGCACGATCAAGCGGCGGTCGTCGGGACGGCAGAACAGCATCACGTTGCCGGGCAGTGCGACGACGTCGAAGCGCTTGGCCAGCCGCATCCGGGCCAGGTCTTCAACGAGCCAGGCCATCGCCGGTGCCTTGCGCTGCGCGACCGCGATCATGTCTGCGTCGAGGTCCACGCCGGTGACGTCGAAGCCGCGCCCTTCCAGCTCGATCGCGATGCGACCGGTGCCGCAACCGGCGTCCAAAACGCTGGCGCCGGGTGCGGCCAGCGTCGCGATCAGATCGGCCTCACCGTGCGGGTTGCGCCCCGTCGCGGCCATCTGCTGGAAGCGGGCCTCGTACTCGTCGAGGTCGATGCGCTCGCGCCACTGCACCCAGCGCGGCGACACCGCAGCGGCGTTGGAAAGGTCAAGCCCGTTGTCGCGCTGCATCGCACCGAGTGTACGAGCACGACTCGCGTACGATGGCAGCCATGGGTGACCACCACGATGCCGATCTCCGCGACAACGTCATCGAGTACCAGCGCGACGGCGTGACACTGCTGCGCGGCGCAATCGGCAGCGACCGCCTGCAACAACTCGCCGCCGCCGTCGAGCAGAACTTGGCCAGCCCGAGTGAGTGGGCCAGCGACTACACACCCGACGGTGCAACGGGTCGGTTCTTCGGCGACTACGTCAACTGGGAGCGCATCGACGCCTACCGCGATGTCGCCTTCGACCCGACGCTGGTCCGTGCCGCGAAGGCGTTGATGCAGACCGACGCCGTGCGTTTCTTCCACGAACATGTCCTGGTGAAGGAGCCGGGCACGAACGAGGTCACACCCTGGCACCACGACCAGCCGTACTACTGCGTCGACGGCGATCAGAACGTCAGCTTCTGGATCTCGCTGGACCCGGTGCCGGCTGTGGCCGGCGTCGAGTTCATCGCCGGCTCCCATCGTTGGGGTCGCCGCTTCGTGCCCCGCAAGTTCGTCGACAGCACCGCATACTCGGGCGCGGAGCAGGGCTTCGAACTCGTGCCCGACATCGAGTCCGAGCGCGACCAGCACACCATCGTCAGCTTCGATGTCGAGCCCGGCGACGTCATTGCGTTCCACTATCGCACCGTGCACGCTGCACCCGGCACTGCCGGCCTGACTGCCCGCCGGCGTCGCGCCGTCAGCCTGCGCTACGTCGGCGACGACGCCCGGTTCGCGTTGCGCCCATGGCTGCACTCGCCTCCGTTCGAGCAACGCGACCTGGTCGTCGGCGAACCGCTCGACGACCCGCGCTTCCCGCTCGTCACCGCTTGACACGCGAATCCAGCAGGCGCACGGGTGCCATCGTGCCCTGGATGTCGGCAAACCGATCGAACGACCCGCGCGCTCCCCACTCGTCACCGCTTGACACGCGAGTCCAGCAGGCGCACGTCGACGATGTCGTCGAACGCACCGGGTGCCATTGTTCCCTGGATGTCCACGACGAGATCGGTAGCCGCCTGGGTGTAGAGGCACGCCCGGCCCTGCGCGTCGAAGCGCACGAAGGCAAGACCGGCGATGGTCTGTCCGACCGCGTCGACGTTGAGATTGGACGAGCCACCGACGGGCGAACCGCAGGCGTGGAACTGCACGAACCCCGGGCTGCGCACGTCGTTGGCCGTCAGCGAAACGACGGCGGTGGCGTTCGGTGGACCCTGGACCACGAAGTCCGAACCGAGTCCGGGGCGGCCACCCGAGCGGGTGTCGAGCGCTCGGGTGTCGACGATGTCCTCGAATGCGCCGGGCCGCATGTAGCCCTGCAGGTCGACGACGAGATGCGCGCTGCGCTGGGTGTACACGCACGCCCGACCGTCGACGTCGAAATGCACGAAGGCGAGCACGGCACGGATCTGACCGGCGGCGTCCGCGTTGTTGTTCGATGCTGCGCCAGGGTTGCTGCCACATGCCAGCACCTGCACGTACCCCGCGCCGGTGGTCTCGGTGACCACGAGCGACACCACACCCGTCGAGCCCGGCCGGCCACGGATCTCGGTCTGCGAGCCGGCGGCGGGCTTGGCACCGGCGCGCGTGTCCAGGATGCGGTCGTCGGCGATGTCGTCGAACGCGCCGGGAGCGAAG
>JANNZY010000128.1:0-21514 GCA_031410915.1 Actinomycetes bacterium | reverse complement strand
GCCTGCGGGCCGCCGGCCAGCTCATCGCCTACGAGCTGCCCATGGTCCTCGCCGTGGTCGGCGTGGTCATCCAGGCCGGCACGATGAACCTCCAGTCGATCGTGCTGCAGCAGAACGGCGGCTCGATGTTCGGCTGGGACGGGCTCGGCAACCCGTACATCCTCACCCAGTTCATCGGCTTCGGCGTGTTCATGATCGCTGTCCAAGCCGAGTTGACCCAGGCCCCGTTCGACATGCCGATCGCCGAGTCCGAGCTCGTGTCGGGCTACATGACCGAGTACTCCGGCTTCCGCTTCCTCATCTTCTTCATCGCCGAGTTCGCGACCGCCGGTGTCTTCGCGCTGATCGCCTCGGTTCTGTTCCTGGGCGGGTGGGGCATCCCGTTCAGCTGGTTCAGCTGGAACAGCATCAACGACATCGACAACTGGATGAACGTCGTCGGTCCGCTGATCATGTTCACCAAGATGATGCTCCTCGTGTTCGTCATCATGTGGGTCCGCTTCAGCTACCCGCGCTTTCGCGAGGATCAACTGCAGCGCTTCGCCTGGAAGGCGCTGATCCCGATCTCGCTCCTGAACATCATGTTCACCGCCGTCTTGAAGGTGGCTTTCTGATGGCGTTGAAGCCGAAGGTTCCCGGTCTCGTCAAGGGTCTCGGTGTCACGCTGAACACGTTCATGCAGACCGTGACCAAGGGCGCGAACACGGTGCAGTACCCGCACGAGAAGGAAGCGCCCGTCATCCGTGCCCGCGGCGTCATTGCGCTGCACGAGGGCAACTGCACCTCGTGCATGCTCTGCGCGCGCAGCTGCCCGGACTGGTGCATCTACATCGAGGGTCACAAAGAACTCGCCCCACCGCGCCGTGCCGGCGGTGCGCCGCGCAAGGTCAACAAGCTCGACCGCTTCGACATCGACTACGCGCTCTGCATGTACTGCGGCATCTGCGTCGAGGTCTGCCCGTTCGACGCGTTGTTCTGGAGCCCCGAGTACGAGTACAGCGAGCCGCGCATCGCCGACTTGCTGCACGACAAGACCAAGCTCGGCGAGTGGATGGAGACCGTGCCCGAGGCGCCCGAGCTCGAAGCCGGCGCGGACAAGAAGAAGAAGTAGCCGTGATCGCTGCCGACGCTCTCGTTGCCCAGAACATCGCCTTCGGCTTGATCGCCGCGGTGATGATCTTCGGCGCGCTCCGAGTCGTGACGAGCAAGAACGTCGTCCACGCCGCGCTGTGGCTCGTCTGCGTCCTGGCCGGTGCCGCGGCCCAGTACCTGCTCGTCTACGCCGAGTTCGTCGCGGTCACGCAGGTGCTCGTGTACGTCGGCGCGGTGATGGTGTTGTTCCTGTTCGGCGTCATGCTCACGCGGGCCCGCATCGGCAAGGAGACCGACCTCAACAACAAGCGTTCGGCGCTCGGCATCCCCGTCGCCGTCACACTGTTCGTTGCGATGTCGATCGCGCTGATCAACGGATTCACGGACGACAAGCTGCCCGGGCCGGGCGAGGCCCAGCGCATCGACACGCGCCTGATCAGCGACCGCATCTTCAGCCCCTACCTGTTGCCGTTCTGGGCGTTGTCGTTCGTGCTGCTCGTCGCCGTCATCGGCGCCATCGTCTTGGCCAGGAAGGATTAGCGCGATGCTGATCAACCAGTTCCTCATCCTCGGTGCGATCCTGTTCTGCATCGGCGTCTACGGCGTCATCGCCCGCAAGAACGCCGTCTTGGTGCTGATGAGCATCGAGCTCATCCTCAACTCGGTGAACCTCAACCTGCTCGCGTTCGCCTTGCGCAACAACGATCCCGACGGCCACGTGTTCGCGCTGTACGTGCTGGCCATCGCGGCCGCCGAGGTCGGTGTCGGTCTCGGGCTCGTGCTGCTGATCTACCGCAACAAGCGCACCATCGCGCTCGACGAGCTGTCCGAGATGAAGGGCTGAGCCGTGCTCGCTGCTGAAACCGGCTGGTTCCTCGAACACGCCTATCTGATCCCGATCGTGCCTGCGGTCGCGTTCGCGCTGATCATCTTCTTCGGCAAGCGGATGCCTATGAAGGGCAGCGAGATCGGCGTCGCCTCGATGGTCACATCGCTGGTGCTCGCCGCCGGCGCCGCCTACCAGTGGATCCAGCACGTCGACGATGCGCACGGCGCGGCCGGTGAAGGCGCGGCAACTGCGTTCGGCGGTTTCGCCCGGGCGTTCCGTGTCGTCGCGGCCGAGGGTGGCGAGCACGGTGTCTACGTCGAGCCCATTATCCGCAAGGTGGTCTGGTGGCAGAGCGGCGGTGTTGAGATCGGCCTCGGCCAACACATCGACGGCCTGGCCATCATGGCGCTGCTGCTGGTCGCGTTCATCTCCACGCTCGTCCAGATCTACTCGCTCGAGTACCTCCGTGGCGATCGCCGCTACACGCACTTCTTCGCGGCGCTCACGCTGTTCAGTGCCGGCATGTTGGCGATGGTGCTCGCCGAGAACATGGTCCAGCTCATCCTCGGCTGGGAGATCATGGGCCTCTGCTCGTTCATGCTCATCGGCCACTGGTGGGAGGACAAGGCCAACAGCACGGCAGCACTCAAGGCGTTCTGGACCGTGCGCGTCGGCGACATCGGGCTGATGGTCGGCACGGGCATCATCTTCTTCGGAGCCGGATCGTTCGTGTCCGAGCACGGCGGCAGCGCGAACGGCTTCAGCATCCAGACCATCAACGAATGGGCCGAGAGCGGTACCGGCTCGCACACGTTGCTGCTGTGGGGCGCGGTCGCGCTGTTCATCGCCTGCATCGGCAAGAGTGGCCAGTTCCCGCTGCACACCTGGCTCCCCGACGCGATGGCCGGCCCGACGCCGGTGTCGTCGCTGCTGCACTCGAGCACGATGGTCGTGGCCGGCGTGTTCCTGGTCGCTCGTCTGTACCCGGTCTTCCACACCGGCTTGATGATCGAGGCGGCCGGCCAGCACTTCAACCTGATCGCGGTCATCGGCGGCATCACCATCCTCATCGCGGCGTTCCTCGCGTTCGTGCAGAACGACATCAAGAAGGTGCTCGCGTACTCGACCGTCAGCCAGCTCGGCTACATGATGATGGGCCTCGGTGTCGGCGCCTGGGTGCCGGCCGTGTTCCACATCTTCACCCACGCCTTCTTCAAGTGCTGCCTGTTCCTCTGTGCCGGCTCGGTCAGCCACAGCGGCAGCCACCACAGCTTCGACATGAAGAAGGACATGGGCGGATTGGCCAGGAAGATGCCGATCACATTCGTGTGCTGGACGATCTCGTCCCTCGCGTTGGCCGGCCTGCCGTTCCTCAGCGGCTTCTTCTCCAAGGACGAGATCATCGACCTCGCCCACCACAACGGATACGACGTGTTCTACGTCGTGGGCCTCACCGGTGCGTTCCTGACGACGGCGTACATGACCCGGGCTACGTACCTCACGTTCTTCGGCAAGCCCCGCGGTGCCGCCGCCGGCGAGCACCATGACGAGCACGACACCGACGACGCGCACGACATCGCGATCGCCGATGCGCACGACGATCACCACGGTGACGCTCACGCGGGCCCGCACGAGTCACCAGCGCTGATCACCGTGCCGCTCATCATCCTGGCCGCACTCGCAGTGGTATCGGGTTACCTCAACGCCGCGCCGTTCAAGATCGAGAAGTTCACCGAATGGGTCGCGAACTCGTCCGGGGTCGCCTTCCCCGAGCTCTCCCACGTGGAGTTCACGTGGTCCGCTGCGTTGCCGTCGATCCTGCTCGTTGCGGCGGGATTCGTCGTCAGCCTCGGCGTGTGCGTGTCCATCTATGGTGAGCGCACGTCGCCGTTGAAAGGCATCACCCGGCGGGTCGCGCCGCTGCGCTGGATCCACACGTTCCTCTGGAACAAGTACTACCTCGACGATCTGTACGAGAAGGTCATCGTCCGTGGTGTGGCCGGTCCGATCAGCTCGGCCGCATACTGGATCAACCAGAACGTCATCGACACCATCGTGAACCGTGCCGGCATCAGCGCGCGCCGGACCGGCGGTTGGGTCTATCGCAACATCGACCAGCGCGTGGTCGACGGCGCGGTCAACGGCAGCGGCGCTGCGGCACGGGGCTCCGGCACCGCACTGCAGCCGACGCAGTCGGGCAAGGTCAACCAATACGGGGCACTGCTCTTCGGAGCTGCCGCCATCGGCGCCCTCGTCCTCGTCATCGTCAACACCTGAGGAGCCTCACCTCCATGGATGTAATCCGCACCAACAGCTGGCTGATCACGGTAGGAACCTTCCTACCGCTCGCCGGCGTCCTCGTGATGATGTTCATCCCGAGGAGCAAGGAGCTGCTGCACAAGCAGATCGCCGTGTTCACCGCGGCGGCGACGCTCGTGTTCGGCATCGTCACGCTGGCCCAGTTCAAGTACGGCAACGGCGCGCCGGGCAAGCTGCAGTTCTTCGCCGACGAGAAGTGGATCCCCGTCATCCACAGCAACTACACGGTCGGTCTCGACGGGATGAGCCTGCCGCTCTACATCCTCAGCATGGTCGTGACGCTGTTCGTCATCATCTACACCTGGAACCACGTGCCGCCGCCCGGCAACGCCAAGTCGTTCCTCATCCTGATGCTGATCCTGCAGACCGGCATGGCCGGCACGTTCATGGCCCAGGACCTGATCCTGTTCTTCGTCTTCTTCGAGCTCGTGCTCTTGCCGATGTACTTCATGATCGGCGTGTGGGGCGGCGAGCAGCGCCAGTACGCCTCGTTGAAGTTCTTCCTCTACACGATGTTCGGCTCGGCCCTGATGCTGGTGTCGTTCCTGGCGCTGTTCTGGCAGGTCAGCAAGGGCAACCCGGATGCCACGTTCAGCATCCCCTACCTTGCCGAGCACGGTGGTGCGCTCGGCAAGACCGTGCAGGTCTGGTTGTTCGCCGGCATGTTCATCGGCTTCGCGGTCAAGGTGCCGATGTTCCCGTTCCACACATGGCTTCCCGACGCGCACACGCAAGCGCCGACGCAGGGCTCGGTGATCCTGGCTGCGATCCTGCTGAAGCTCGGCACCTACGGCTTCATCCGCATCGCGATCCCGATCCTGCCGACGGCAGCGAAGGAGTGGGCACCGTGGATCGGCGGCCTCGCCGTGATCGGCATCATCTACGGCGCGCTCGGTTGCCTGGCCCAGACCGACATGAAGCGACTCATCGCGTTCAGCTCGGTCGCGCACATGGGCTTCGTCATGCTCGGCATCAGCACGCTCACGCCGCTCGGGTTCAACGCCGCGATCTTCGGCATGGTCGCTCACGGTCTCATCACCGGCATGCTGTTCTTCGTCGCCGGCTCGGTGAAGGACCGCTACCACACGCTCGAGATCGCCCGTCTCGGCGGCATGCTCAAGCAGATGCCGAAGATGGGATGGGTGCTCGGCTTCTGCGCGATGGCATCGCTCGGCCTACCCGGCCTGGCCGGTTTCTGGGGCGAGTTCCCGGCGATCGTGTCGTCGTACTCGCCGGCCAACATCCTCGACGAGCGGGTCTACCGCGTCTACATGGTCATCGCCGCGGTCGGCACCGTGCTCGCCGCCGGCTACCTGCTCTGGTTGTTCCAGCGCGTCGCGTTCGGCGAGCCGCGAGACGAGTTCAGCGGTCACGGCCACACCACGCACGCTGTCGGCGCGGCCGTGAACGATACGCACGGCGACGACGACCACAGCTCCGACATCCACGACGTGACCATCATCGAATGGATCGCCTGGTCGCCGTTCCTCATCGGGATCGTGGTGTTCGGCATCTATCCGAACCTGCTGTTCAAGATCCTCGATCCCGCGACGCAGGTCGCGCTCAAGGCATTCGGCTGAGGCACGACCCGTGCTCGGAACTGCTCTCGCTCTGTTCGGCTTCGACCGACCGCGGATCGACTACCACGCGCTCGCGCCCGAGATCATCCTGGCCGGCGGCATCTGTCTGGTCCTGATCGTCGATCTCTTCGTCGCCGAATCGAAGCGTTGGATCACGTCCACGCTGGCCGGGTTCACGCTGCTCGCCGCGCTCGTGCCGGTGGTGACACTGGCCGTCATCGGCGACGACACGCGCCCGATGTTCGACGGTCGGTACGTGATCGACGAGTTCAGCCTGATCATGAAGGCGATGTTCCTCATCATCGGCTACGTGGTCGTGCTGCTGTCCACAAACGAGATCGAAGAGGGTGGCTACTACCAGGGCGAGTACTACGTGCTGTTGCTCAGCAGCCTGCTCGGCATGGTGATGATGACGTCGGCGCGCGACCTCGTCAGCGTGTTCGTGGCGCTCGAGTTCTTGTCGATCCCGGCGTACATGCTCGCCGCATGGCGCAAGCGCGACCCGAAGAGCAACGAAGCCGGCGTGAAGTACTTCCTGCTCGGCGTGTTCGCGTCGGCGATCATGCTCTACGGCATGAGTCTGCTGTACGGCGTCACCAATTCGACCAAGCTCGTCGACATCGGCGCGGTCATCACCACCGAGGGCAAGTTCAGCGGTCTGGTCGCGCTGTCCGTCGTGTTCATCATCGTCGGATTCGCGTTCAAGGTCAGCGCCGTGCCGTTCCACTCGTGGGCACCGGACACCTACCAGGGTGCACCGACGCCCGTCACCGCGTTCTTGTCCGTCGGCTCCAAAGCCGGTGGCTTCGTCGCGCTGGTCAGCATGGTGTACCTCACGTTCCCACACGCCGAGAACGTGTGGCAGCCGTTCATCTTCGTGCTCGCCGCGCTGACGATGACGGTCGGCAACGTGCTCGCGCTGAAGCAGACCAACATCGTGCGCATGCTCGCCTACTCGTCGATCAGCCAGGGCGGGTTCATCCTGATGCCGCTCGTCGTGGCCGGCACGAAGGCCGCCGAGACGTCGCTGAAGACCGTCGTCGTCTACCTGCTCGTCTACGCGAGCACGAACCTCGGCGTGTTCGCGGTCGTCATCGCGGTGACGCGCAAGACGCGCACCGGACTCATCTCCGGCTTCGGTGGCCTGAACGACTACGCGCCAGGTCTGGCCGCGCTGATGACGTTCTTCCTCGCCTCGCTGGCCGGCATCCCACCGTTCGGTGGCTGGTTCGCCAAGCTCAACTCGTTCCGCGCCGTGCTCGAAGCGGGCACCGGACTCGGCTACGCAATCGCGATCATCGGTGCCGTCAACACCGTCATCGCATTCGGCTACTACGGCAACCTCATGCGCGAGATGTGGATGAAGCCGGCACCGGACGGCGATACGGCGCCGATCCGCACGCCGCCGTCGTTGCTCGCTGCGCTCGGCATCACCGGCGCCGCGACACTCGTGCTCGGCATCCTGCCGCAAATCGTCCTGCGCTTCGGCGACCTGCAAGACCTGACCGGTGCTGCTCTCGGCAAGTGACGAGATCCGTGCGGCAATCGCGCACGCCGAGCACGTCGATCACGTCCGCGCGATCCCGTTCGAACGGTTCATGCACCTCGCCCTCTATGGCGAGCACGGATTCTTCACGATGGGCGGTGGTGCCGGCCGCCTCGGCGACTTCATCACCAGCCCCGAGATCGGCCCGCTGTTCGGTGCCGTCCTGTCTCGCGCGCTCGACGCGTGGTGGGCCGAGCTCGGCCATCCGGAGGACTTCACGGTCGTCGACGCCGGCGCCGGTCCGGGCACCCTGGCGCGCTCGATTCGGGCTGCAGCACCAGCGTGTCTCGACGCGTTGACCTACGTCGCCGTCGAACTCTCAGCGGCGCAGCGTGCACTGCACCCGGACTGGGTGCGTTCCGTTGCGGCGATGCCGACCCGACCGATCGCGAACGGCGTCATCATCGCCAACGAACTGCTCGACAACCTGCCGTTCCGCCTGTTCGTGATGGACGGTCGCTGGCTCGAGGCGCACGTCGTGGCCCGCACGCGCGACGCGTTCGAAGAGGTGCTCCGCCCCGCCGCCGATGTCGCCACGCTCGGCCTACCGGCACGGGCTCCGCACGGCGCACGCGTTCCGGTCCAGCGCAGCGCAGCCCGCTGGATCGCCGAGTCGTTGCGACTGCTGGACCGCGGCCGGCTGCTCGCCATCGACTACGCGTCGGCCACGACCGCCGGCCTGGCGATGCGTCCGTGGCGCGAGTGGCTACGTACGTACCGCGGTCACGAGCGCGGCGGCCACTACCTGCGCGAGCCGGGTGCACAAGACATCACCACCGAGGTCGCCCTGGATCAGCTCTTCGCCCAACTCGGACCCGCCGACGCCGTGCGCACCCAGGCCCAGTTCCTGCAGCGATGGGGCATCGACGAGTTGGTCGACGAAGGCCGCCGGGAATGGGCCGCCGCCGCGGCCCGACCCACCGTCGCGGCGATGACCATGCGCAGTCGAGTGCGAGAAGCCGAAGCCCTCCTCGACCCCACCGGCCTCGGCAACTTCATCGCCCTCGAGTACACCGCGGGCACGTAGCGACGAAGCGACCTGGTTGTTGTGCTTGGGGAGCGGGTAGGTTGCAATCCAGTGACTACGGAGGGCACCGAACCAGAGGCTTCATTGCCCGACGACCACGCGACGGTCACCACGAGACCCGTTGCTGATGGACGCGATCACCCGGCGTCGGTGGACGGTCACGACCCATCCGATTCGGACGTCCCCCAGGAGGCGCTTGCCGACCACTCGTCGCACGGCCACAAGGCGGGCATGGGTGCGCTCGCACTCGGCGCGCTGGGAATCGTCTATGGCGACATCGGCACGAGCCCGCTCTACGCCGTGCGCGAGTCCTTCGAGCACCATCACCTGGACACGCAGAACCCGGTCAACGCGCTGGGCGTCGCATCGGTGGTCTTTTGGGCGCTGGTCATCATCATCTCGGTCAAGTACCTGCTGCTGGTGATGCGCGCCGACAACAAGGGCGAGGGCGGCATCCTCGCGTTGACGGCGATGGTCATGCCGAAGGGCAAGATGACGCAGAAGGCCGCCGTCGTCGTCGCGCTCGGCGTGTTCGGCACGGCTCTGCTCTACGGCGATGGTCTGATCACGCCGGCGATCTCGGTGCTCAGCGCGGTGGAGGGCCTGGACAAGGTGTCCACCGTCTTCAAAGACCTCGTGATCCCCATGGCCGCGGTGATCCTGGCCATCCTGTTCCTCGTGCAACGCCGCGGCACAGCAGGCATCGGTCGTGTCTTCGGACCGATCATGATCGTGTGGTTCACGGTGCTCGGCGTGCTCGGCATCAGCCAGATCCGGCACATGCCCAGTGTTTTCAAGGCCATCAGCCCGACCTACGCCATCGACTGGTTCCGTTTCGATCCGTCCAATGCCTTCTTGACGATGGGTTCGATCTTCCTCGTCGTCACCGGCGGCGAGGCGCTGTACGCCGACATGGGTCACTTCGGTCGCCGCCCGATCCAGCTGACGTGGTATGGCCTCGTCATGCCGGCGCTGCTGCTGAACTACTTCGGCCAGGCCGCGCTGCTGTTGCGTCACCCCGACACCGAGCTGTCCAACCTGTTCTACGAGATGGCCCCGGGCTGGGCGCTCGTGCCGCTCGTCATCCTGGCCACGATGGCAGCGGTCATTGCGTCGCAGGCGCTCATCTCCGGCGCGTTCTCGCTCACCGTGCAGGCCGTGCAGCTCGACTACCTACCACGTGTCAAGATCCTGCACACGTCGTCGTCGCACCGTGGTCAGGTCTACGTGCCGCTCGTCAACTGGGCGCTGATGGTCGGTTGCATCGGCCTCGTCATCGCGTTTCGCACGTCCAGCAGCCTCGCCGCGGCGTACGGCATCGCCGTCACCACCACGATGGCGATCACCACGATGTTGTTCTACGTGCTCTCGGTGTACCGCTGGAAGTGGCCGCGATGGCGAGCCTTGGCGATCTGCGTCCCGCTGTTCGTGATCGACGTCGCGTTCCTCGGGGCCAACCTGCCGAAGATTCCACAGGGCGGCTGGTTCCCGCTGCTGATCGCGCTCGGCCTCGTCATTCAGATGAGCACCTGGAAGCGCGGCCGTCAACTGGTTGCTGACCGCATCCATCGCGGCGAGCGCGACATCATCGACGTGCTCGACGAGTACAGCGAAGTCGTGCGCGTGCCCGGCAGCGCGGTCTTCATGTTCAAGGACCTCGGCAAGGCCCCGCCGGCGCTGGTCAACAACCTGCGTCACAACAAGGTCCTGCACCGCACCACGCTGATCGTCTCCGTGGATACCGCCGAGGTGCCGCGCCTCGACGGGCCGCGCCACATCGTGACCAAGGTCGAGCCCGGCGTGTACCAGGTCCTGCTGCGCTACGGCTTCATGGAAGAACCCGATGTCGTCGCCGTGCTGGGCGAGATCCACATCCGCGGTCTCGACTTCGACGTCTCGACGGCCACGTTCTTCATCGGCCACGAGTCCATCATCGCCGGCAAAGCCCCGGGCATGCACCCGGCGCGTGAGCATCTGTTCGTGCTGCTCAACCGCGGTGCCGACAGCGCGAGCCGGTTCTTCAAGCTCCCCAACGATCGCATCTTCGAGGTCGGCTCCCAAGTCGAGATCTGACGACTTGCCGGTCGGAGGTTCCTTCGCCCACGGTGCCAACGACTGCTAGCCGCGCCATGACCCTGATATGTTCACCTCACCTAACAGATCAGGTAAGGGGTTGTTCGTGTCACGACACACGGTTGCCGGATGGACGATGGTGGGAACGCTCGCACTCGCCGCCTGCGGAAACGACGGCGATGGGCCCGGCGCGAAAGCCATCGCCGTGTCGATCACAGCCAACGGGTGCCAACCCGCGGCGCTCACCGCGCCCGCTGGCGACGTGGTGTTGGCAGTCACGAACGCTCGCACCGATACGGAACGGTCGTCGGAGTTCGAGATCCTCACCGCCGAGCCGAAGATCTTGGTGGAGGAGTTCTTCGACACGGGCGACGCCCGCGATGTCACAGTCGTTCTGCCCGCCGGCGACTACCAACTGATCTGCGGCTCGCCCAACCAACCGCGGGCAACGCTCACGGTCACCGGCGACGGCGGCGAGTCGTCGGCCCCATCTGACCTGCGCGTCGATGCGGTCGCGCTGCAGGCCAACGTCGACGAGTACACCGCCTACCTGAGCAGCCAACTGCGCGAGATGGTGACGGCCAACGCCGCCCTGCGTGACGCCATCGCGGCGGGCGACCTGGACCTGGCCAAGACGCTGTACATGCCATCTCGTGTCCAGTGGGAGCGGATCGAGCCGATCGCCGAGCTGTTCCCCGATCTCGACGGCTCGATGGACGCCCGCGCCGACGACTTCGAGGCCGGCGAGCACGACACCGACTTCACCGGCTGGCACAAGCTGGAGTGGCTGATGTTCGAGGCGGGCACGCTCGACGGTGCCGAGCCGGTCGCTGCCAAGCTCGTCGCCGACATCGATTCGCTCGCGGTCGTGCTGACGCAGGTCGAGATCGACGCGGCGACGATGGTCAACGGCTCGGCCGGTCTGATCGAGGAAGCTGCGAACGGCAAGATCACCGGTGAGGAGGAGCGCTACGCGAAGACCGACCTGCAGACGTTTGCATCCAACGTCGAGGGTGCCAAGGTCATCGTCGACATCAACGCCGCGCTGCTGCAGTCGGTCGACCGGCCGCTGCACGACGCGATCATCGCCAGCTTCGACTCCATCGATGCCGGCCTGTCCGCGTACGACAACGGTGACGGCACGTACAAGTCCTACGACCAGCTGACCGACGCAGATCGTCGACCGCTGCAGGCCGAGCTGGCGACGCTGTCGGAGAACCTTGCCAAAGTTGCCAGCGCATTCGGCCTCGAGGTGTCCTGACGGTGGTGGGCGTCAGCCGGCGACGGTTCCTCGGTGGCGGGGCCGCCGCACTCGTCACGACCGCCGCCGGAAGCTCGCTCGTTGCGGGCTGCACCGATTCGAAGACCACCGCCACGGTCGGTGGCCGCCACCGGTACCGGTTCACCGGCTTGCACCAACACGGTGTGGCCACGGCACCACAGGAGAACGCGATCATCGCCGCGTTCGACACGGTGGCCGGCGACAGCGACGAGCTGGTAGCGATGTTCCGGGCCCTGACTCAAGAGGTCAGTGACTTGATGAACGGGGTCGTCGCCGCCACCGTCGACGACCTGCTGCCACCGAGCGACAACCTCATCATCGGCGTCGAACCGCCGGCCGACGACCTCACCATCACCATCGGTGTCGGATCGTCGGTGTTCGCCCACGACCGCTACGGCCTCGCTGCGAAGATGCCGCGGCAGCTGATGCCGATGCCCACGTTCCCGAACGACAAACCCGACCCAACACGGCTGCACGGCGATGTCGCGATCCAGATCGGGGCCGGCACCGCCGAGACGTGCAACCACGCGCTGCGCAGGGTGATGCGCGCGACGCGCGAGTGGCTCGTCGTGCGCTGGATGCTGCCCGGCTTCAATACGCCGAACGCGCTCGGCACCGGTCGCACGTCCGTGCGCAACCTGCTCGGCTTCAAGGACGGCACCGCCAACGTCGACGCCACCGATGCGGCGTTGCTCGACCAACTGGTGTGGGTGCAACCATCCGACGACGAGCCGGAATGGGCCATCGGCGGCACGTACCAAGCGATCCGGATGATCCGCAATCGCGTCGAGTTCTGGGACCGCACGCCGCTGCGCACGCAGGAGACCATCATTGGCCGTCACAAGGCCACCGGCGCGCCGCTCGGCAGCACGGACGAGGCCGAGAATCCCGATTTCGCCGGTGATGCCGACGGCACCCGCTTCCGGCTCGACGGCCACATCCGTCGCGCCAATCCGCGCACGCAGGACACCGACAAGAACCGCATCCTGCGCCGTGGCTTCAACTACAGCATCGGTTTCGACCGCGGCGGCCAGCTCGACCAGGGCCTGCTCTTCGTCTGCTTCCAGCGCAGCCTGATCGACGGCTTCATCGCTGTACAGAACCGGCTCAACGGCGAGGCGCTCGAGGAGTACATCACGCCGTTCGGCGGTGGCCTGTTCTACGTGCTTCCCGGTGTTCGCACCGACGACGACTTCTTCGCCAGCGGGCTGTTCGCCTGACCCTCGCTAGAGTCGACTCGACGCGACCAGGGGGTTCCGCATGACCGACAACGCTCACGCCATCGACGCACTCGGCTGGGAGAAGCGCACGTTCCCGCCGTCCGCATCGTTCAAGCAGGACGCACTCGTGACGGGCACGGACCTGTACGACGACGCCAACACCGACTACCAGGTGTTCTGGGCCAAGCAATCGGCGGACCTGCTTCACTGGAACAGCGATTGGTCGACGATCTGCGAGTGGGACCTTCCGTTCGCGAAGTGGTTCGTCGGCGGCACGCTCAACGTCAGCTACAACTGCCTCGATCGCCATGTGCTGGCCGGCAGGGGCGACAAGGTCGCGTTCCACTTCGAGGGCGAGCCGGGCGACACGCGGACGGTCACCTACGCCGAGTTGCTCGACGAGACGCAGCGTTTCGCGAACGTGTTGAAGTCGCTCGGCGTCGCCAAGGGCGACCGGGTCAACATCTACTTGCCGATGATCCCCGAGGCGGCGGTGGCGATGCTGGCCTGCGCCCGCATCGGTGCGGCGCACAGCGTGGTGTTCGGCGGGTTCAGCGCGCAGTCACTCAGCGATCGCATCAACGACGCCGAAGCCAAGGTGCTCGTCACCGCCGACGGCGGCTGGCGGCGCGGCGAGGTCTTCCCGTTGAAATCCACCGCCGACGAAGCACTGGCGTCGACACCGACCATCACCGATGTCGTCGTCGTGCGCCGCGGCGGTAACGACGTCGCGATGTCCGAGGGACGCGACCACTGGTACCACGATGTGATGGCCGACGCCGATCCTGTGTGCGCGGCAGAGCCGATGGACAGCGAGCAGCTGCTGTTCCTGCTCTACACCAGTGGCACGACCGGCAAGCCGAAGGGCATCATGCACACGAGCGGCGGCTACCTGACCCAGGTCGCGTTCACGCACAAGTACGTCTTCGACCTGCATCCCGAGACGGACGTGTTCTGGTGCACCGCCGACGTCGGCTGGGTGACCGGGCACAGTTACATCGTCTACGGTCCGCTCGCCAACGGCGCGACTCAGGTGATGTACGAAGGCGTGCCCAACTTCCCGGGCAACGATCGGATCTGGTCGATCGTCGAGAAGTACGGCGTCACCATCTTCTACACCGCGCCCACCGCGATCCGCACCTACATGAAGTGGGGCACCGAGGAGCCGGACAAGCACGACCTGTCCTCGCTGCGTCTGCTCGGCTCGGTTGGCGAGCCGATCAACCCGGAAGCGTGGATGTGGTACCAGGAGCACATCGGTGGCGATCGCTGCCCGATCGTCGACACCTGGTGGCAGACCGAGACCGGCGGCATCATGATCAGCCCGCTGCCCGGTGCCACCACCACCAAGCCGGGCTCGGCCACCTTCGCGCTGCCCGGCATCGGGGTCGAGATCGTGGACGAGAACGGTGGCCACGTTGAGCGCGGCGGCGGGTACCTCACGCTCACCCAGCCGTGGCCGGGCATGCTGCGCGGCATCTGGGGAGATCCCGAGCGGTACCGCGACACGTATTGGAGCCGCTTCCCCGGTCGCTACTTCGCCGGCGACGGTGCCAAGCTCGACGACGACGGCTACCTGTGGCTGCTCGGCCGCGTCGACGACGTCATGAACGTCAGCGGCCATCGCATCAGCACCACCGAGGTCGAGTCTGCCCTCGTCTCGCACCCGAGCGTGGCCGAAGCCGCAGTTGTCGGCGCCAACGACGCCACCATGGGCCAGGCGATCATCGCCTACGTGACGTTGCGTGGCGGGCTCGAGGTCGACGAGAAGGTGTTGCGCGACCACGTCAGCACCGAGATCGGTGCGATCGCGAAACCGAAGACCATCTACTTCACACCGGACCTGCCCAAGACGCGCAGCGGCAAGATCATGCGCCGCCTGCTTCGCGACGTCGCCGAAGGCCGCAACTTGGGCGACACCACCACGCTCGCCGATGCGAGTGTGGTCAACGAACTGCAGCGGCGGGCCACCGACGAGCCCCAGCCCGACTGACCGCAGGGCACGTCCGGGCGCGTTGATAATTCCTTAACCCGGCTCAGCATCGTGCCGATAGTGGGATGTGGCATTTGAAGGTGGCGGACATGGACAGGCGTCGGGGGGATCGGACACGGCAGCAGCTGCGCCCGGGGACAAGGACGACCTCCGCAATCGGATGAGGATGCGCCTCGCGGCCACCCAGAGCCACGCCGAGCGCATCGGCGCCACACCTCCCTCGATCGCAGCCGCACAGGCGACCGCAGCGCCGCCCGCCGTGTCCGGTCAGCTGAACATCCAACTCTCGCCTCGCAGCCAGCCCGAAGTCAGCCAGATGGTGTGGACGTCCGTGCTCGAGTCGTTGTCGTCGGCCACCGCCGCCGTGTCGACAGCGGCCGGGATCGGCTCGCAGCCGGTCGTCGACCCGGCACCGCAACCGATCTCGCAGCCGGCCTCCGTCCCGCTCTACGCGCCACAGCCATCGATCGCGCAGTCCGAGGCGATGCCGGTCGCGCCGAGCGAGTCGTTCACATCCGCCGCGGTACGCATGGACTTCGCGACTCTCATTCCCGACGTCGTCGCTGCGCCGCCGATGATGCCGACCATCGTGCCCGCTCCGCAGGCCGCCGTCGTCGCGATCCCGGAGCCGGCCGTGCATCCCGCCGCTCACCTCGTGGCCGATCAACCGCAGTACTCGGCCGTCGCTCTCGCCGGGGTCCCGCACGAGACGATGATGGCCACGCCATCGTCGGCGACCAACCTGATCGTGCCCGCGATGCCCACGCTCGCGCCTCCGGTGCGTGTCGCCCCCTCACCGAAGCCGACCGAGCTCCGTTTCGATGGCGATGACGAGATCGAAGTGCCGGCCAAGGGCAGGCCGAAAGCCAAGCCGGGCAAGGCTCCCCAGGCGGCCACGAGCGCGAAGAAGGCGCCGGCCATCGCCAAGACCGCGCCACGGAGGAAGGAACGGCACCCGTTCCGGTCGTTCGTCGCGTTCGTCCTCATCGTCGGCATCCTCGGCGGTGCTGGTTACGCCGGCTGGTACTACATCCTCCGCAAGCAGGTCCAGTGGGCCGAGGACGTCAAGCCGTTGGCGACCTTCGTCGAGGACACGACCGGCAAGGAATTCATGACGTCAGTCGTTGTCGTCACCCTGTCACCGCCCGAATACGAGGTCAAGCTCGGCATCGATCGGATCGCATCGACCTACCCGGACATCGACGGCAGCTTCGCCGCGATGAGGGCGGTCGGACTCTCGGTCGCACAGCCGTCGGCGCCCTACGTCGGTCAGACGCTGAGCTACGGCCGCACGGCGTACTACAGCGGTGCCGATCAGCACATCTACCGACTGCCCGGAACCACTCCGGTCTTCCAGGCCTCGATGATCGAGGCGCTCACGATGGCGCTCGCCGACCAGCACATCGATTGGTCGGCCGACGAAGCGCAACTGAATGACTCGGCGCGCATTGGCCTGCAGACCCAACTGGACACGCTCGCCGATGGCGTGCTCAGGGCCAAGCTCGTTGCCGAACCGACGTTCGAAGCAGAGTTGCTCTCCGAGCTCGAGATCCGCCGCGCAGGCCGCGCCGTCGGTCTCGAGACGCCGCTGTTCGTCGCCGCGGTGCGGCCCGGCCTCGACGCTCGCCTCAGCGCAGCCCTCGTCGCGACCACCGACCCGATGGAGAGCATCGTCGTGCGCCCATCCGACGGCTCGGTGTTCGACAGCCTGCGTCCGGCCGACACGATGCCGATCGTGCCGATGGCCCCGAGCGGCGCTCCGGGCGCGCGCATGATGGGCATGTTGTTCTGGTACACCGTCTTGTCGAACGGCCTCGGTTCCGCGGCCCGTCCCGCAGCACTGCTCTGGCAGGGCGACTCGACCGAGGTCAGCTCGACCGCCGGGCGGGCCTGTGTGGACGCCAACATCGCGACGTCGACGGTCGAGGACCAAACGGCACTCGTGACCGCCTTCAATCAGTGGGCCGTCTCGCGCCCGCTGTCGACGACCACCACGATCACTGCCCTGCCCGCAAACGTGGTGAAGGTCTCGACCTGCGAAGCCACGGAAGTCGCGCCGACACCACCGGGGGATGACACGTCGCTGGCGCTCGTCCGCGGGGCCGCCGAAGAGCGCTCGTTCCTGCTGCGGGCGCAAGCGTCAGGTCTGCCGGTCAGCCCGGAGCAGACGAAGTGTGCTGTGACCGCGTTCCGTTCGGGCATCGTGGCGCACTTCTCGATCGGCACCAACGATCAGACGGTGCAGACCGCGATCTCCAACGTGGTCACGTTCTGCACGACGTCCACGGCGCCGGTCGCGCCGGCACCGTGACGGTCAGTCGCGCATGTTGTTGAACTGCAGGGGGATCTCCAGGTCGGCAGCCTTCAGCAGCGTCATGACGGCCTGCAGGTCGTCGCGCTTCTTGCCGGTGACACGCACGGTCTCGCCCTGGGTCTGACTGCTGACGCCCTTCGGACCCTTCTCCTTGATCGTGCGATTGATCTCGCGGGCCTTGTCACCGGAGATGCCGACGCGCACGGTCACGACTTGGCGGACGGTGTTCTGCGTCGCCTCCTGCACCGTGCCGAAGTCGACGCCCTTGAGCGAGATGTTGCGCTTCACGAGCTTCTCCTCGAGGACCACCTTCAACGCGTTGAGCCGGTCCTCGCTCACCGTGCGCAGCGTGATGACGAGGTCGTTCTGCTCGATCGACGAGTTGGTGTTCTTGAAGTCGAACCGGGTGCTGATCTCGCGCTGAGCCTGATCCACGGCGTTGCGCAACTCTTGGCGATCAACCTCGGAGACGATGTCGAAACTTGGCATCCGTCCAGAGTACCCAGTGCCGAATCGGAGGTGCGCGCCGCCGGTGGTGCCGCTACGATTCGGCCGGCCCTCACGGGCACAAACATCGGGTCGGTACCCAAGCGGCCAAAGGGAGCAGACTGTAAATCTGCCGGCTCAGCCTTCGTAGGTTCGAATCCTTCCCGGCCCACTCGGTGTGAACGACCTCGTCCTGCGCCAGCAGGCGGGGTCGTTGCCGTGTGAGCGCGCAAACCACCGGCAACGAGCGCAGCGCTCGTAGCCTCGTCCCGTGATCCTGATCGACGCCGAGGCGGTGAGTGCATCGCGGCCGAACCGCCTGCTGTTCGCCGACGTGTCTCTCACCGTCAGCGACGGAGACCGCATCGGCGTCGTCGGTCTCAACGGCAGCGGCAAGACCACGCTGCTGCGCATCCTGAGTGGCGAGACGTCGCCGGAGACAGGTGTGGTCCGCCGCGGACGCGGGGCACGAGTCGGCGTGCTCGATCAGGCGCCGGTGCTGCCGTCCGGCACCGTACGCGATGCCGTCGGCGAGGGCTGGCAGGGCGAGGCGATGCTCGACCGGCTGGGCATGACGGTGCTGCTCGACGCGCCCACCGATCAGCTGTCCGGCGGGCAACGCAAGCGGGTCGCGCTCGCCGGTCTCCTCGTGCGCGAGTGGGAGGCGCTGATCCTGGACGAGCCGACCAACCATCTCGACCTCGATGCGATCGCATACCTCGAAGAGTGGCTGGCCGGCTTCACCGGTGGGTTGCTCTTGGTCACCCACGACCGCCACGTCCTCGACCGCGTCACCACGAAGGTGCTCGAACTGGACCGTGGTCGGGCGTTCCTGCATCAACCGGCCGGCTGGAACGCTGGCTCGGGCTACGCCGCCTATCTGGACGCACGGATCGAGCGCGAGGAGCAGGCGGCGTCCACCGAGCAGAGCCGACGAAACCTGGCCCGCCGCGAACTGGCCTGGTTGCGTCGAGGCGCGCCAGCGCGCTCGACCAAACCAAAGGCACGCGTCGACGCCGCACGTGCGATCGTCGATGCCCGGCCGCAAGCGGCTGCCCGCCAGGGTGATCTGGGCTTGGCGCTCGGCAGCCAGCGGCTCGGCTCGAAGGGCATCGAACTCGACCACGTCGGCTTCGCCTGGCCCGATGGCACACGGGTCATCGATCCCGTCGACCTGATGCTCGACCCCGGTGACCGCATCGGCATCGTCGGGCCGAACGGGGCCGGCAAGAGCACGTTGCTCGACCTGCTCGCCGGCCGGCTCGAGCCCACCGAGGGCCACGTCGATCGTGGTCGCACGGTGAGCGTCGGCTACTACGACCAACTCGGCCGCGACCTCGACGTGTCGCAACGTGTGCGCGACGCAGTGGCCGGCGACAAGGGTGCGCCGAGCGTCGACGACATCGGGCTGATGCGCCGGTTCTGGTTCGACGGCGACGCCCAGTTCGCGACCATCTCCACGCTGTCCGGTGGCGAGCGCCGTCGCCTGCAGCTGTTGCTGACGTTGATCGAGCAGCCGAACGTGTTGCTGCTCGACGAGCCGACCAACGACTTGGACCTCGACACGCTGCGCGCGCTGGAGGAGTTCCTCGACGACTGGCCGGGCATCGTCGTCACCGTCAGCCACGACCGCGCCTTTCTCGATCGAACGGTCACCGATGTGCGCGCCCTCGACGGTGACGGTGGCGTGCGTGCGGTCCGCGGGGGGGTCGCCGGATGGCTCGCCGAGCGCGCTGCACGCGCGACGACTCCTGCGCGTCCGCGTCAGGATCCGGCACCGTCACGACCGCCGGGGCCCAACGCTGTGCCGGCGTCGTCGCCGACCGCTGGCGGTGGGCGCAGCCCGAGCACGCTGCGCCGACAACTCGGTGTGGCCGAGCGCGCCGTCGCCGAGGCCGTGGCTGCGCGAGATCGGCTCGAAGTCGAACTGTCCCGAGCCGGAGCCGACCACGTCGAGCTCGGCCGGCTGAGCGCGTTGCTGGCCGAGGCCCAGGCCGCACTCGACCGGGCGGAAGAGATCTGGCTCGGCGTCGCCGACGAGGCCGAGGCCCGCGGGCTCGAGGTCTGACGGCCGTCGCCGTCGCTGACTAGGAGTGCTGGAAGTGGGGGAGGTTGTCGTCGGCGTTAAAGGCCAACGCGCCGAGCAAGTCGCCGACGGTGTGGTCCGAGATCATCTCGTGACGCAGCGGTTGATCGACGTTGATCAAGTATCTATTGCGCCGGCCAACCTTGATCCGTTGAATGATGCCGCCATGCTCCAGATCTTCGACAATTCCGAATACAGCCCGTTCCGTAATGCCGACGTGACGGGCAATGTCGCGTAGCCGACTGTCCGGGTCGCTGGCGATGCACACGAGCACATGCCCGTGGTTGCTGAGGATCGTCCAATCGGAACGAGTCCTGGCGCGTGGGGGATTGGCACTCTCCGTGGCAACTCCTCCGTTGTCTACAGTCATTGAGCTGTCCCCTCAATATTGTGCGATCGACTTGGTCTGACCAACCTATTTCTACTCGCTGTCGTCGGGTTCGATAGTCGATTCTCACTACATGTGACGAACGTCACATGTAACCGTTTCCGCGATGCCGGACAGGAGCCCGCACGGTGAGTGCTTTCACCCCCGCACGGGGTGAGCCGTCCGCTGCGCAGCGCCACCGAGTCCCTGGTCGAATCGCCGTCAGGCCGACAGAAGCGCCTGCATCAACGCGACATCGAGCCAGCGGTTGAACTTGCGGCCGACTTCGCGCTCGATGCCGACGAGCTCGAAGCCGCATGCCGCATGGAGGGCCCGACTCGCCACGCTGGACGCGTTGATCCGCGCAAAGACGGTGTGGAAGCCCGAGATCCGCGCCACGGCCAGCAACTCGGTGACGATCAGCTTGCCGATACCACGACCTTGGTGCTCGGTGTGGACGTACACGGAGTCCTCGACGCTCGTGCGGTAGGCGGCACGCTCCTTGTACGGCGACAACGAGCCAAAACCGACGACGGTGTCCCCGTCCGTCGCCGCCAGTGCCGCGAAGGCGCCGGACCGGGTGGTGATCCACTGCCGTTGGTCGTCCAGCGATCGTGGCACGAGATCGAACGTCGCCGCGGAGTGCAGCACCTCGTGGTTGTAGATCGTGCGGATCGCCTCTGCGTCGGCGATCGTCGCGAGTCGGATGGAGAGGTCGCCCACGACCAGGGAACCTATCCGTCTCGCATCCGCGATGTCAGCGTCCGAATCGGTCAGAATCACGTGGCCGTCAGCTCGTCGAGGCGATATGCTCGCTCTCCGGCTGGCGCGGCTTTGCCGCGCATCCGCCCTCTTAGCTCAGTAGGTAGAGCAACGCCATGGTAAGGCGTAGGTCGTCGGTTCGACTCCGACAGAGGGCTCGACCAATCGGTCTCGCGCTCGTCTGCCCGCAGGCGTGCGTCGTGACCGAGCAAAGCCCTGGCGGCGTAGCTCAGTTGGTCAGAGCATCCGGCTCATAATCGGAAGGTCATCGGTTCGATCCCGATCGCCGCTACCAGAACCACCCGTTTGATTGAAGGAGACAGGCTCCAATGAGTAAGGCAAAGTTTGAGCGTACGAAGCCGCATGTGAATATTGGGACGATGGGTCATATTGATCGTGGGAAGACGACGTTGACGGCGGCGATTTCGAAGACGTTGGCGTCGAAGGGGTTGGCGGAGTATACGCCGTTTGATCAGATTGATAAGGCGCCGGAGGAGAAGGCGCGTGGTATTACGATCTCGATCGCGCATATTGAGTA
>JANNZY010000127.1:0-2016 GCA_031410915.1 Actinomycetes bacterium | reverse complement strand
CCGACCTGCTCGAAGAGATCGACAGCTGGTGGCAGGTGATGGCCGACCCCGAAGGCAACGAGTTCTGCGTCGTCGCCGACGGCGGCCACCCGCCCCCGGCCTGACAGTGGAGCCCGCGAGTTTGAAGGATCCGGCGGGTCTGGACCCGCCAGATCCTTCAAACTCGCATCGGCGCTCGGGATGGCCGGTTTGTCGCATCGCGCGAATACCGCTCGGCCGTGATGGCAGAGTGATCTGGTGACGTCACCATCTCAGGACCGCAGAGGTCGAGCGGACTGGCGGTCGGTTTGCGCATCAGTTGGCCTTCTCGCCCTGGCGCCGCTGACCCGTGATCGGGCTGGTGCTGCCGACGCACGACTACGTAGGCATGGGCCGTCAACTGGAGACGCTGGTAGACGCCGACGCGCTGCTTGTCGCGATCGTGCTCGTAGGCGCGACGGCGGGACTCGCAGTTGCAGTACTCATTGTGGCCTGGTCCCGAAAGGGCCTTCGATTTGTGGCTCTCGCGTTGCTTCTCTTGTCCCTCTGGAACGTCATCAACTCGGCGAGCTACTACCTGTGGCGTAGCGACCTCGTGTTCTGCCACGGGGGCTGCTAGCGAGGGGTCTGCAGCTGCCTCGTCTTGGAGCCCGCGAGTTTGAGGGTTCTGACGTGCCTGGACACGGCGGATCCTTCAAACTCGCCAGGGGCCGCGGCTCAGAGGGCCTTGATGATGTCCTCGACGCGTTCCTTGGCGTCGCCGAAGAGCATCTGGCTGTTCTCCTTGAAGAACAACGGGTTCTGCACTCCCGCATAACCGGTCGCCATCGACCGCTTGAAGACGACGACGTTGCGGGCCTTCCAGACCTCGAGGACCGGCATGCCGGCGATCGGGCTGGTGGGGTCCTCGGCGGCCGAGGGGTTGACGGTGTCGTTGGCGCCGATCACGAGCACGACGTCGGTGTCGGACAGGTCGCCGTTGATCTCGTCCATCTCCAGCACGATGTCGTAGGGCACCTTGGCCTCGGCGAGCAGCACGTTCATGTGCCCGGGCAGCCGACCCGCGACCGGGTGGATGCCGAACCGCACGTTCACGCCCTTCTTCCGCAGCTGCGACGTCAGCTCGGCGACGGGGTACTGCGCCTGCGCGACGGCCATGCCGTAGCCGGGGATGATGACCACGCTGTCGGCGTCGTTCAGCATCGCGGCCACGCTTTCGGCGTCGATCGCGACCTGCTCGCCCGCGATTTCCATCGCGGGGCCGGTGGTGTTGCCGAAACCGCCGAGGATCACCGAAACGAAGCTGCGGTTCATCGCGCGGCACATGATGTACGACAGGATCGCGCCCGACGATCCGACCAGCGCGCCGGTCACGATCAGCAGGTCGTTGCCCAGCGTGAAGCCGATCGCCGCCGCCGCCCAGCCCGAATAGCTGTTCAGCATCGACACGACCACGGGCATGTCTGCCCCGCCGATCCCCATGATGAGGTGGTAGCCGATGAAGAACGCGAACAGCGTCATCAGCGCCAGCGCCCAGATCCCCGCGCCCTGCACGTACAAGACCAGCAGGATCAGGCAGATCGCCGCTGAGGCGGCGTTCAGCCAGTGCCCGCCCGGCAGCTTCGCGGCCTTGCCATCCACGCGTCCGGCCAGCTTCGCAAAGGCGATGATCGACCCGGTGAAGGTCACGGCCCCGATGAAGACGCCAAGGAACACCTCGACGTGCAGGATCGACACCTCCACCGCCGATTTTTCGGCCAGCACGGCGGCGAAGCCCCGCAAGTCGACCAGCCGCATCATCGCGTCGAGCGTGATGTCTGTGTTCTGCGCCTTCAGTTCCAGCACGCGGCCCAGTTCCAGATCGGCGTTGAACCCGATGAACACCGCCGCAAGCCCCACGAAGGAATGGAGCGCCGCGACCAGCTGCGGCATCTCAGTCATCTGGACGCGGGTGGCGACAAACCAGCCCGCGACCGCGCCGATGACCAGCATCGGGAGAACGACCCAGACGTTGCCCACGTCGGGCCCGAGGATCGT
>JANNZY010000126.1:0-2161 GCA_031410915.1 Actinomycetes bacterium | reverse complement strand
CTCGAGCTGTTCAAGCCGTTCGTGATGAAGCGTCTCGTCGACCTCGAGTTGGCGCAGAACATCAAGAGCGCGAAGCGCATGGTCGAGCGCCGCCGGCCGCAGGTGTGGGACGTCCTCGAAGACGTCATCAAGGAGCACCCGGTCATGCTCAACCGTGCACCGACGCTGCACCGCTTGGGCATCCAGGCCTTCGAGCCTGTGCTCGTCGAGGGCAAGGCGCTGCAGATCCATCCGCTCGTCTGCACAGCGTTCAATGCCGACTTCGACGGCGATCAGATGGCCATCCACGTGCCGCTGTCGGCCGAGGCCCAGGCCGAGGCCCGCGTGCTCATGCTCAGCGCGAACAACATCTTGTCGCCGGCTTCCGGTCGCCCGACCGTCACGCCGTCGCAGGACCTCGTCATCGGGGGGTACTACCTGACCGAGCTCGTCGAGGACGCGTCGGGTGCAGGCGGCACGTATCGCCACCTGTACGACGTGCTGCGTTCGATGGAGGAGGGCGAGCTCAACCTGCACGCCCCGATCCACATGCGCCGCCCCGACGGGGAGCGTTTCGACACGACGGCCGGACGCCTGCTGTTCGAAGAGACGCTGCCCATCGACTACCCGCATCGCTTCGGCCACATCGACTACCTCGTCAAGAAGAAGGAGATGGGTGTCATCGTCGAGCGGCTGTCCGACTTCTACCTGAAGTCCGAAGTCGCCGCATCGCTCGATGCCATGAAGGCCGTCTGCTATCGCTACGCGACGCAGAGCGGCATCACCGTGTCGATCGACGACGTCAAGACGCCGAAGACCAAGCGCGAGATCCTCGACCGTTACGAGGCCCAGGCCGACAAGGTCGAGAACCAGTTCCGTCGCGGCATCATCACCGATGGCGAGCGCCGCAACATGGAGGTTCGCATCTGGACCGACGCCACCGCCGAAGTGCAAGAGGCGATGGAGAAAGAGTTCAAGGCGCAGCGATTCAACCCGATCGACATGATGGTCGGCTCGGGTGCCCGCGGCAACATGACCCAGATGCGCCAGATCGCCGGCATGCGCGGCCTGGTGGCCAACCCTCGTGGCGACATGATCCCGCGCCCGATCAAGAAGAACTTCCGTGAAGGCCTCGAGACACTCGAGTACTTCATCGCCACCCCTGGCGCACGGAAAGGCTTGGTCGACACCGCGCTTCGTACCGCTGACTCGGGTTACCTGACCCGCCGTCTCGTCGACGTCGCGCAGGAGCTCATCATCCGCGAAGTGGACTGCGGCACCAACCTCGGTGTCTGGATCGACAACGTGCAGCCGGACACGGCGAACACGCGCAACTACCTCGAAGCGACGCTGTTCGGTCGTGCCCTCCTCAACGAGGTCACACTCACCGACGGCACCGTGCTTGCCAAGAACAGTCTGGTCGGCGACGACGAGATGATCGCCCTGCGCGACGATCCGAAGATCAACCGGGTGCGCGTGCGTTCCGTGCTGACCTGCGATGCCGACCTCGGTATCTGCGGGCTGTGCTACGGGCGCTCGCTCGCCACTGGTAAGTCGATCGAGCTCGGCGAGGCCGTCGGCGTCATCGCCGCGCAGTCGATCGGCGAGCCGGGCACGCAGCTGACGATGCGCACCTTCCACACCGGTGGTGTGGCGGGCAAGGACATCGCCGGTGGTCTGCCTCGCGTCGTCGAGTTGTTCGAAGCTCGCACGCCGCGTGGTTCGGCCCGTCTCGCCAAGGCGAGTGGTGTCGTGCGCGTCGGCGAGGACGAGGGCAAGGGCATCCCGATCACCGTCATCGACGACAGCGCCGAAGAGCACCTGATCGTGCTGCCGACCGGCAGCCGTCCGCTCGTGACCGACGGCCAAGACATCAAGGCCGGCGACCCCGTGACCGATGGTCCCTTCGATCCGAAGGAGATCATGGAGATCAAGGGCATCCGCGAGACGCAGCTGTATCTCGTCGGCGAGGTGCAGAAGGTGTACCGCGACCAGGGTGTGTCGATCTCGGACAAGCACATCGAATTGATCGTGCGGCAGATGACCCGCCGCATCGGCGTGCAGGAGCCGGGTGAGACCGGGTTCCTGCCGGGCGAGCGTGCCGATGCCAAGGTCTTCCGCGACACCAACCAGCGGATGGTCGAAGAGGGTCTGCGTCCCGCCGAGGGCCGCCCGGAACTGA
>JANNZY010000125.1:0-26232 GCA_031410915.1 Actinomycetes bacterium | reverse complement strand
CGTGTGGAAGACCGACAAGGCCTGGAGCGACCGGTGCGGGCTGCTGCGGCTCACGTTCAACGACGGCACGACGCAATCGGCGCTCTTCCGGTTCACGAGGTGAGTCCAGCGGGCGCGCCCGGAACCATGAAGGCGGTGTCGGGCCGAGGTCGCGAGCGACGAGTCTTGTAGGTTCCTGTCGTGTCGAAATGGGGGTTCCGCGATGACTCGTGATGTCGCAGCGCTAGTGGCGTCGATGACGGTGGAGGAGCGGGCGTCGTTGACGTCGGGGGCGTCGGGGTGGTCGACCGCAGCGGTCGAGCGAGTGGGCATTCCGGAGGTGTTCGTCAGCGACGGGCCAGCCGGCGCGCGCGGACCACAGGTGCCGGGCGCGGGCGTGCAAGTGAAGTCGTTGAACGTCCCGTGCGGAGCGGCCCTCGGGGCGACGTGGAACGTGGAGTTGATCGAGCAGATCGGCGAGGCGCTCGGCGATCAGACCCGCACGAAGGCGTGTCGCGTCCTGCTCGCCCCGACCGTGAACCTGCATCGCTCGCCACTCGCCGGGCGCAACTTCGAGGCCTACTCGGAAGATCCGTGGCTGACCGGAAAGATCGCCGCTGCGTTCATCCGCGGTGTGCAATCGCAGGGTGTGGCCACGACGGTCAAACACTTCGCCGGCAACGAGGCCGAGTTCGAACGGATGACCATCGACACCGTCATCGACGACCGCACGCTGCGCGAGCTGTACCTGCTGCCGTTCGAACTCGCCGTTCGCGAGGGCCGATCGCTGGGCATCATGACGTCGTACAACCGGCTCAACGGCACCTACAACACCGAGAACCATTGGCTGCTGCAGGGCATCCTGCGTGACGAGTGGGGTTTCGAGGGCTTCGTCATCAGCGACTGGTTCGCCGGCGGGTCCACCGGCGGCGCGGCACGCGCCGGTCTGGACCTGGAGATGCCCGGACCGTCGCGGTTCTACGGCCGCCAGTTCGCCAAGGAGGTGCGCGACGGCAACGTCGACGAGTCGTTGCTCAGCGCCGCGGTGCAGCGGCTGCTGACCGTGTTCGACCGCATCGGTGCGCTCGACGACGAGCCGCGCACGCCCATCGCGCTGGACCGACCGGAGCACCGCGTCCTCGCCTACCAGGCCGCGACCGAGTCGATGGTGCTGCTCAAGAACGACGGCGTGCTGCCCTTCGACCGCAGCGGCATCACCACACTCGCGGTCATCGGTCCCAACGCCGAGCGGGCACGCATCATGGGGGGCGGCTCGGCCGAGGTCGAGCCGCACTACCGCATCTCGCCGCTCGACGCGCTGCGGGCCAAGCTCGGCGACGGTGTCGAGATCGTCTACGAACAGGGCTGCGACATCGACAAGACGGTGCCGATCATCCTCGCGTCGCACCTCAGCGGCGGCTTCGCGATCGAGATGTTCACGGGCACCGCGTGGGAAGGCGAGGTGGTCGCCCGCAGCGTCTCCACCGACGGTCGTGTTCTTGTCTTGCCCGGCGTCGAAGCCGAGGTGCCGCGTGGGCCGATGTCGTTCCGAGCAACTGCGACGTTCACGCCGTCGCAGTCTGGTCCGCACCTGCTCAGCATGATGGAGCTCGGGTCGGCGCGGCTGCACTTCGACGGGCGGGTGATCTTCGACGGCATCGCCAACCCGACGCCGGTCGGTGAGGCGTTCTTCGGCGTGGCCCGTCAGGAGCTGACCGCCCACCTGGACCTCGAAGCCGGTCGCGGTTATGCGATCGACGTCGAGTTCGCCAGCACCGGACCGGGTTGGATGCAGGGTCTGCAGCTCGGAGTGAAGGCGATTCCGGGCGCGGACCTGATGGACCGCGCCGTGGCCGCCGCCGCGCGCGCCGATGCAGCGATCGTCATCGTCGGCACGAACAACGACTGGGAGACCGAAGGCCACGATCGCAAGAGCCTCGACCTGCCCGGCGCACAGGCGGAACTGATCGAGCGCGTGATGCAGGTGCAGCGCAACTCCGTCGTCGTCGTCAACGCCGGCGCGCCGATCACCACCGAGTGGGCCGTCGAAGCACCCGCTGTGGTGCAGGCCTGGTTCGGCGGCCAGGAGATGGCCAACGCCTTGACCGACATCGTGTTCGGCGACGCCGAGCCCGGCGGCCGGCTACCGACCACATTCCCGTCGTGCATCGAGCACACGCCGTCGTACGGCAACTTCCCCGGAGAGCACGGCCAGATCCGCTATGGCGAGGGCGTGCTGATGGGCTACCGCTGGTACGAAGCCCGCAAGCTGACGGCGCCGTTCGTGTTCGGCCACGGGCTATCGTTCACGACCTTCACGATCGGCTCACCGACGGCCGCTCCGAGCTACGACTCCATCGGAACGCTGACCGTGACCGTGCCCGTGACGAACACTGGCGACCGACGCGGTGCCGAGGTCGTGCAGCTCTACGTCGGGGCCGTCGGCCCGCTGGTGGTGCGGCCGCCGAAGGAGCTGAAGGCGTTCGCCAAGGTCTGGCTCGATGCAGGCGAGACAACTGCGGTCACGTTGACGCTGGACTCGCGTTCGTTCGCGTACTGGGATCCGGGCAGCACCTACAAGGGTCGCCTGTCGCCGAACGCGGTCGGCGTGTTCGGCACGACCGAGGACACCGCGCCGGGTTGGCGGGTCGATCCGGGCACTTACCAGTTGCACGTCGGTCGCTCGTCGGCCGACATCGCCCACGTCGTCGATGTCGAGGTGACTGCGTGATCCGTGTCGACGACACGGGCAGGATTCGGTTGTTGACGCTGGATCGACCCGAGGCGCGAAACGCTTTCAACGAGGCGCTGTACGACGTCGCCACCGATGCGCTGATCGAGGCGGCGACCGACAACGGGACCGCCGTCGTCGTGTTCACCGGTGCCGGCGGTGCGTTCTCGGCCGGTGCCGATCTGACCGAGATGGCGCAGCGCAACGCAGGAGGGTTCGTCAACGGCAAGCACGGGTTCCCCGGCTTCATCGATGCGCTGATCGACTTCCCGAAGCCGGTGCTGTGCGCGGTCAACGGTCTGGCGATCGGGATCGGGGCGACGATGCTGGGCCTCAGCGACCTGGTGTTCATGTCCACCGAGGCGCGGCTGCGCTGCCCGTTCACCCGCCTCGGCGTGGCACCGGAGGCCGCGAGCAGCGCGTCGTTCCCGCGCCTGCTCGGCCGCCAGAACGCGACGTGGACGCTGATGAGCAGCGAGTGGCTGAGCGCCGCTGAATGCCTGGCGATG
This sequence comes from Actinomycetes bacterium, assembly GCA_031410915.1. Classification (GTDB taxonomy): domain Bacteria; phylum Actinomycetota; class Acidimicrobiia; order Acidimicrobiales; family Ilumatobacteraceae; genus WLMZ01. The sequence goes on along the minus strand of JANNZY010000125.1, from coordinate 23,013 downwards.
GGCCTCGCCTTCAAGGTCTGCGCGCCCGACGCGTTGCTCGACGAGACGATGCGCCACGCCGCGATCCTGGCCGGGAAGCCGATCAACTCGCTGGTCGAGACGAAGCGCACGATCGTCGAGCCGTTGAAGGCCGAGTTGGCTGCGGCGCGGCTACGCGAGAACCAGGCATTCCGCCGGCTGCTCAACCAACCGGCCAACATCGAGGCGCTGAGCGCGTTCGCCGAACGCCGCGAACCCGACTTCAGCGCGATCGACGACGCGCCAGTGCCCATCTGAGGCGAGCCGGCTGAGACTCTCGCCACACCGGGGGCGCGGAGACATGAGTCAATGAAGCGGTTACGGTGACCCGCCATGAACCACGACATGTCGTGGGGCATGGCGCGGACGGTCACCTCCCGACGCAGGCGTTGCCTGACGTTTCTGGGCGTGCTGTTCGGCGCCGTGTTGTGGGCAAGCAACAGCACATCCATCGCACTCGCAGCCGCGACGGCAGCGGACTCACCACCGCTGCCCGGTCCCGGCGGGACAGCCATCGCCGGTCGCTGCACGCAGTACGAGCCACAACTCGCCGCGCAGGCACCGCCGGGCGGATGGGACGTCGCGACGATGTCGATGGTGATGTGGCGCGAGTCGAAGTGCACGCCGACAGCTCGGTCCGCCACGAACGACACCGGTCTGCTGCAGATCAACGACATCAACCACGCCCACTTGCGGGCCGCGCTCGGCGAGGTGGTGACGAAGTACTCGCTGACCGACCCGATGCAGAACATCCGTGCCGCGTCGGAGCTGTGCCGGTTCTGGCAGGCCTACGGTCGCGGCTGCTACTCGCCGTGGCGAATCGCCACACCCGTGACCGCATCGCCGGTCGTGACCCCAGCGGCTACGCCGGCGGCGGCGGCGCCGATCGCCGGTCGGTGCACGCAGTACGAATCACTGCTCGCGGCCAACGCTCCGGTGGGTGGATGGGACATCGCCAAGATGTCGACGCTGATGTCGTCGACATCGGGTTGCACGCCGACGCGCCGGTGGTCCACTGCGACCGGACTGCTGCGGATCAGCGCCGTCAACGCGGCGTACCTGGGCCTCGTCCTGAAGACGCCGATCAACCGCACGACACTGCAGGACCCGACCGTGAACATCCGCTCCGCAGCCGCGCTCTGCACGCTGTGGCGTGCCAACGGGAAATCGTGTTACGCGCCATGGGGCGCGACCGGATGACTGTCGCGAGGTTCAGCGCTCGCGGATCGCCTTGACGACTTCGTCGAGATGCGCCTGGCCCTCGTAGAGGCTGCGCAACATCCAGAAGCGCCAGAACTTCACGATCGCCGAGCGCATCCACAATGCGGAGCCGACGATGGCCATGCTGATGCAGGCAAGGCCGAGGATGATCAGCTCGTTCTGATCGAGCGCGCTGTCCTCTTGGCCGGCCTGCACGAACGACCCGAGCCCGATCACGATCGACAGCACCATCAACACGATTCCGCCCGTGCTCGCAGCCTTCTCCGTGCTCGCCTTGCCGGACGTCTTCACCTGCAGCTCGGCGATGTCCGCCTTGAACTGATCGATGCGGTCGTCTGTGGTCATGGTTGTCCCTTTCCGCCGAGATAGGCAGATGAAAGTTCTGCGGCCAGTTCGTCGGGCGGCCCCACCCGGGTGATGCGTCCGTGCAGCATGATGGCAGCTCGGTCGGCGATGCCGAGGACGGTCCGGGCGAACTGCTCGACCACGAGGACCGACACACCTTCTTCGGCCACCTGGGCCACGATCTCGTACAACTTGCCGACGATGAGCGGCGCGAGACCCATCGACAGCTCGTCCAGCAACAACACCGCCGGATCCGTGGCGAGCGCCCGCGACATCGCCAACATCTGCTGCTCACCACCGGACATCGTGCCGGCCAGCTGCGTGCGCCGGTCGCCGAGCCGGGGAAAGCGGTCGTAGGCGACCGCTTCGATGTCAGCCAGCCTGGCGCCGGTGTGGGTGCACATCAGCAGGTTCTCGCGCACCGACAGGTTGGGGAAGACGCCCCGCCCTTCGGGGATCGTGCAGAGTCCGAGCCGAGCCAGCCGATCGGGGCGAACGCCGGCGACGGATCGGTCTGCCAGACGGATGTCGCCGCTCATCAATTCGAGCAGACCACCGGCCACCTTGAGGCTGGTCGACTTGCCACCGCCGTTCGGGCCGAGCAGCGCGAGCACCTCGCCGCGATGCACGGTCAGCGTGACGCCGTGGAGGACCTCGATCGAGCCGTAACCAGCGCGCACGTCGACCAACTCGAGCAGCGGTTCGCCCGGTGCCGCGCCGCTCACGAAGCGCCCCCCGTCGTGGAATCCTCGCCGAGGTAGGCCTGGAGCACGGCGCGGTCGGTCTGGATCTGGGTCGGGGTCCCGGCGGCGATGATGCGGCCGAAGTCGAGCACCTGGATGTACGAGCAGACCTTCATCACCAGCGACACGTCGTGCTCGACGAGCAGGATCGCAGTGCCCTCATGGCACAGATGCATCAGCAACTCGCCGAACTCATCGGTCTCCTGCTCGTCCTGGCCCGATGCCGGCTCGTCGAGCAGCAGGATCTTGGGGCGAGTCATCAATGCCCGGCCCATTTCGACGCGGCGGGCCATGCCTGTCGGGATCTCCGTCACGTCGCGCTCCGCGAGGTGAGCGATGCCGAGCAATTCGAGGACGCGATCGCACTCGACCCTCGCGTCCCGGCGATCGCGACGACCCCAGCGGTTGCGGATCTCTCCGGCGACCTGGATGTTTTCGCGTACGGTCAGCGACGTGAACAGCTCGAGCCGTTGGAACGTACGCGCCACCCCACGCCGCGTCCGTGCGAACGGGGCCATGCCGGTCACGTCCTCGCCGTCGAACAGCACCACCCCGGCCGACGGCTGCAGCAGACCGGTGATGCAGTTGAACAGTGTGGTCTTACCCGCGCCGTTGGGGCCGATGAGGCCCGTGATCGCGCCCTCGGCGGCCACGACGTCGACCTGGGTCAGCGCTGCGGCACCTCCGAACTTCATGGTCATCCCGCGACAGTCAACGAGCACGGCCGACCTCCAGTTCGTGCTCGGGAGCGACGATGCCGAGCGCGTCGTCGAACAGCGCCCGGTCGGAGCGGCGGAACGGTCGTGCCAAGCCGATCTGATCGAGGCCCTCGCCGTGGATTGCTCGCTCGTCGTCGGCGAAGCGATCGGGATGGATCGCCTTGATCACCATCGGCACCAGCACCACCGAGAGCAGCACGATCACGGCGAACGTCCAGTGCCCGATCAACTCCTGCCATGCGAACAGCCAGGCCGTCAGCAGGCCGGCGACCCAGATGCCGACAGCGAGTGGTGTCTTGCGCAGCGGCCGGAAGCCGTCCATGATCTGCTGCGCGATGCCGCTGGGGTTCTTGCCGAGCCCGATGCCGATCAACGCTGGGCCGACGAACATCGTGAAGTTCTTCATCACCGACACGAACAGCCAGTGCAATGCCGGGTAGTCGTGGCCGAGCTTGGTCCACACCGCGGGCATGACGACGTTGAGCACGCTGAGGAAGATTCCGGCGAGCAGTGCGCCGCTGACGTAGCCGATGCCGCCGACCACTGCGATCATGAACAGCGTCAGGCTCTGAAAGCCGTCGAACCCGTTGTTGTTGGCGAGCGTCTTCTGCTGGCTGGCCCACATCAACCCGCCGAGACCGGAGATGCCCGACGACAGCATGAACACGCCGAGCTTGACCCGCGTCACGTTCATGCCGAGCGTGGCGCACGCAGCGGGGCTGTCCTTCATCGCCACGATCATCCGCCCGTAGGCGCTCCGCCGCACGGCGATCAGGCCGATGCCGATCAATGCGAACATCACCGTCATCAGCATCAGGAAGTTGCGTTGATCGGTGAAGTCGATGCCGAACCAGTGCGGGCGCGGCATGGTCAACGAGCCGGTGCTGAAGAAGTTGACCGTGAAGTCCCAACCGAAGATGCTGCCCCGCAGCGGCTGCGTCTGCAGGATCACGAGTTGGTACACGATGATGCCGAACGCGAACGTCGCGAGTCCCAGGTACAGGCCGCGTAGGCGCAGCGCGGGCAGCGCGATCAGTCCGCCCACGATCGCGCACACGCAGATCGCGAGCAGGATCGCGCCGACGGACATCGACTTCTGCGTCGCCAACCCGCCCGGTCCGACGTCGAACTGCCACGCCGCGATCAACGCGATGCCGGCGAACGTGAAGATGGCAAGGTTGATCTCGCCGGCGTATCCAGTGAGCAGCACCAGGGAAACGGCGAGCAACGACAGGGCCATGCCGTTGGACAGGCTGATCACGGCCGAGCCGGACATCAGCTTCTGCAACATGTACACGACGACGACGAGCACACCGCCCCACGCGACGGCCTGGCGCATCGTCGGTACGTGGAAACGTTCTCGCGTGCGCGAAACGATCGCACCACGCAATCGGTCCTGGGGCAGGATCAACAGCGCGACGAACAGCAGCACCGCCGGCAGGGCGATGCGCAGGTTCTTGAGCGCGAGCCAGCGCGTGCCCGCCTCCGACAGCCAATCGAAGTAGAGCTTCGAGAGTCCCAGCACCATGGCACCGACGTACGTGAGCGGCACACTGCGCAACCGGCCGGCGATGGCGGCCGGATACGCGTCGAAGATCAACAGCGTCAACGCGAACACCTGCAGTGCGCCCTGCACCGGCGAGAGCAACACGCCCGCGAGGCCGGCGAGGCCGGCACCGATCGCCCAACTGACCAGGCTCGCCCGGTCCGGTCGTCCACCGTTGAGCATCAACAGCGTGCGGTCGTCGACCGTCGCTCGCATCGTGACGCCGGCGCGCGTCTTGAACAGCAGGACATACAACGCGGCAGCGATGACGACGGCCAACGCGACGCCGATCAGCTGGTGGTAGTAGACGGCCTGGCCGAGGATCTTCACGTTGCTCAGCCCGAAGAACCGCTTCGGCACGATCGAGCGTTGGTCGTTGCGGAACCAGATCCACGTTGCGGCCCCGTTCACACCGAGCAACACCGCGATCGGTGTGACCAGACGCGTGACCTCACTCGTACCGCGCAACCCGCGGATGACCACCACCTCGAGCACCAGTCCGATCAGCGGCGCGAACACGCACACCGTCAGGACGAGTGCGACCAACGGCTGGACATCCCAGTCGAAGCGCAGCTGCCAGTAGATGAGCGCGCTCATCGTCGCGACAGAACCGTGCGCGACGTTGAACACCCCCGATGTCGAGTAGGTGACCACCAGACCGGTGGCGGCAATGGCGTAGATGGACCCCAGGCAGATACCGAGGACGGTGTAGGCGAGAAAGTCCTGGAGCACCGAGGGCTACCCGGTGAACGCCGTCGAGATGCGGTTCGCGTCGAGCTTGGCCGCTTCCAGTGCCGGCGTACCAGTGATCGTCGCGGCCCACGTGTCCTTGCACTCGAACGTGCCCCGCTCCTCCGGCGTGACCCGGACGTACTCGCTGCCCTGGAGATGCAAGACGATGTTGCACTTCGGCGGATGGTTGCCGCCGGGATCGGTGGGAGCGTGCAGGCCGCCCGCGTTCCACTCGTGCGTGGTCGACATCGCGTCCAACGTGCACTGGCGAGTCAACTCGCCACCGCAGCTCGACGCCGCCGTCGCCCAGAGCAGGAACGACGACGTGGCCTGGGCACCCAGCAGCGACACCTCGCCGCCGCTGGCCGAGATGAGATCGAGGTAGTCCTTCGTCGCCTTGTTGACGTCGGCTTCCTCGAACGGGATGAACGCCATGCGCAGGTACAGGTTGTCGAGCGCGCCATCGGTGTTGGCCTGAGCACACTTGGTCTCGTAGTGGTTCGCGTCGGTGAAGATCGGCACGTCGAGCCCGTTTGCCGTTGCCGTCTGTGCGAACAGCTGCAGGTTCGGCAGACACGTGCCGGACCACGACACAGCGGTCGCCCCGGCCTCCTGGAGTTGCTTGACGAACGGAGTCCAGTCGCTCTCGCCACCGATGCCGTACTCGAGCGTGGTCTCGGAGAAACCCCATCCGAACTGCGGCGCAACGGCGACGACCTTGTCACGGGTCTCCTGCGTCGCCGAGTAGTTGGCGGCGAGTGTCCCGACGCCTTTGACCTCGTCGGGGAACAGCGTTGCGACTTGTTCGAAGAATCCGGCCGGCGTCTCGTCGGCCGGGTTGGGCAGGCCCTGGAAGACCATCGGTCCGTGGGCGAACGCGGCGCTCACGGTGTAGGCGGGCACGGCCGGCAGACCACAGGCGAGTCGGGTCTCCTCCTGGTTGCTGTCGAATGCCCAGCCTTCGCCGACGAGCATGAAGTTGCCCTCGTCGCACGCGGCCTGGATGGCCGGTCCGACCTCGAGCAGCTTGGCGTCGTAGTAGTTCAGTGTGATCTGGCGACCGTTGATGCCGCCGAGTTCGTTGCACGCGCCGACCATCGCTTCGATGGCGTCGGTGATCTGACTGTTGAGGCCCGGCGCGCCGGCATAGCCCGCGTCGTCGCCCGTTGCGATCGTGACCGAATCAGCTGTGACGCCAACTTCGGACCCGGAGTCGGTGTTGGCACCATCACCGGGACCACACGGCCATGCGAGGTCGCCGAACGTGGGGCCTGCCGGCACGGTGGTCGTGGTCTCGGCCGGCAGCGTCGTGTCCGCTCCGACGGAGTCCACCGGTGTCGAGTCCACGGGTGCCGAGGACGCGGCCGGCGCTGTGGTTGCCACCGCCGTCGTCGTGGCGGCGGTCGAGGCGGTGGTGGTGTCCGCCGACTCATTGCGGTCCTTGCCGCACGCTGCCGCCGCGAGCGCGAGCGCCGTGCAGGCAGCAACAAGCCGAACAGATGTCTGTCGCATCAAGAATCCCCCCGAGAAACTGATAGGTGTCGACACCATAACACGAATCTGACGCCGCGTCAGATTTGTGGCTCGGCGCCGCTCAGAGAGCGCAAAGCGTTGTGCTGCAAGGCCCGGAGGCGCTTCAGCCGGTCGCGAACTGCTGCGAGATGCGGTTCTCGTCCAGCTTCGCGGCGACCACTGCCGGTAGATCAGACGGCAGCTTCGCGACCCACGCGTCGTCGCATGCGAACGTGCCCCGTCCCTCCGGTGCGAAGCGCACGTACTCGGTTCCCTGGAGGTGCAAGATGGCACCGCACTTCGGCGGATGGTTACCACCCGGGTCACCGGAAGCATGCAGACCATGGCCGGTCCACTCGTGGGTGTTCTTCAGGTTCTCGAGCGTGCAGGCCCGGGTCAGTTCGGCACCGCACTGCGACGCCGCCGTCGCCCAGAGCAGGAAGGACGACGCCGCCTGCACACCGAGGACAGCGATGTCGCCGTCGTTGGCCGCCATGAGATCGAGGTACTGCTGCGTCGCCGGATTGATGTCGGCCTCCTCGAACGGGATCGTGGCCAGGCGCACGTACAGGTTGTCCAACGCACCGTCGGTGTTGGCGTCGGCGCACGTCCGCGCGTAGTGGTTCGCATCGGTCACGACCGGCACGTCCAAGCCGTTCGACTTCGCGGTCTGCATGAACAACTGCAGCCCCGGCAGGCAGGTACCCGACCAGTAGACCATCTTCGTCCCGGCGTCGCGAAGTTGCTTGACGAAAGGAGTCCAGTCGGCCTCACCCACCGGGTTGTACTCGATCGACTTCGACACCCAGTTCCAACCGAACTGCTCGGACGCTCCGATCGCGCGGTCACGTGCTTCCTGGGTCGCAGCGAATGCGCCGACCAGTGCCGCGACCGACTTGGTCTCATCCGGGAAGGCCTTGGCCAGCTGCGCGTATGCGACTGCCGTGGTCTCATCGGACGGGTTCGGGATGCCGACGTAGACGTCCTTGCCATGCGCGAATGCCGCGCTCGTGGCGTAGGTCGGCACAGCCGGAAGGCCGCAGCCGAGGCGGATCTCCTCCTGCTGCACGTCGAACGCCCAACCCTCGCCGACGAGGAAGAAGGTGCCCGCGTCGCATGCGGCCTGGATGGCGGGACCGACCTCGAACAACTTGGCGTCGTAGTAGTCCAGATTGATCTGGCGACCGTTGATGCCGCCGAGCTCGTTGCAGGCTTTGACGAACGCTTCCATCGTGTCGGTCATCTCGTGGTTCAGGCCCGGTGAACCCGCGTACCCGGCGTCGTCACCGGTGGCGAGGGTGACCGAATCGGCAGTCACGCCGACCTCCCCGCCGGTGTCGGTGTTCGCGCCATCGCCGGGCCCACACGGCCACGGCGCGTCACCGAACATCGGCACAGCGGGCACGGCGTCTGTCGGCGGCGTGGTCTCCGCGACCACGGTCGTGTCACCGCCTGCGCCGCTGTCGACCGCCACGGTGGTGTCCGCCGGTGCTTGCGTCGCTGCCGGCGGTGCGGTGGTCGCTGTCGTCGCGGTCGTCGCTGTCGTCGCGGGTGCCGCCGTGGTGTCCGACGATTCGTCACGATCCTTGCCGCACGACGCGGCGATCAATGCGAACGCCGCGGCGGCGGCTGCAAGACGAAGACCCGAACGACTCATGGAGATCCCCCGATGCTCAATGGTGCGGAATTCAGTTGTGGGCGTGACCGTACATCAATTGTCGCTGCGTATCTGACGATCCATCAGAAACGATCCATCCCACCGTTCCGACCGGCCGCTGCGCGGCACGTGGGTCAGCCGATGGCGATGGGGTTGACGGGCGATCCTGTCGCGCCGGTCACGAGCAGTCCGCCGACGGCGAGCAGGATGTCGTAGCAACGATCGGCGGCCAGGTCGGCGAGCCACAGGTGTTCGATCAAGGTGATTCCCCGCTGTTGCAGCAACTCGATGTGCACGCCGAGGAACTTGTTCTGGTCGAACGGGATCGGCTCGATCGCCGAGTTGTCGCTTCCGACGACGGCGATGCCGTGATCGGCAATGAACCCGACCGCATCGAAGCCGATGCCGGCCTGCAACCACGACTGCTCTGGTGCCAGGTGCTGGTTGCGATGCTCGATCCATCCGGTGCGGATCAGCAAGATGTCGCCCTCGTCGATCGCTGTGCCCTGACCTGCACGCGTCGCCTCCAGCAGTTGCGCGTCGATCACCTGACCCGGCTCCAGACCGTCGCCGGAAACGGCGAGATGGCCCTGCACGTCCAGCAGCTTGGCCGGTCCGGCGAAGCTGCCCGTGTTCTCGATGCCACACTTGGCTGCGCCTCCCCGAGGCGTGAACGTGTCGGCTGCGAAACCGTTGTACAGCTTGGACTCCGACGTCACATGCGACAGCGCGTCCATGTGCGTGCCAATGTGGCTCGGCATGACGAGGACGTCCTCGTTCGCGCCGACGCCTTCACCGATGTCGAAGAACGGCGGAACACGTCCGATGTCCGCCAGGCTGCTGAGCGTGTACCGCTCCATCGCCGGCCGGTCGTGCACGGCCGGCACCGTCGCCTGCGCGAGTGGGATCGACAACGAATACACCTTGCCGGTCACGCGCCGCTGTGCGGCGGCCCTGACCGCCTCCGGTGTGATCAAGTTCAGCGCGCCGCGCTGATCGTCGTCACCCCAGCGCCCCCAGTTGTTCCCCGTCGTCGCCATTCGCGTGCCCCCTCGGTCGCCCACGTTCGTTCCGCCTTTCGTAGCACGCGCCAACGGGTCGGCAGTACGGTCGACGGCCATGACGACAGCGAATGAGCAGGGAAAGACACCGAGCGGCGGTTTGGAGGGCATGGCCGTGCTCGTCACCGGCGGCGGCACGGGCATCGGCCGCGCGTGCGCGCTGCGGCTCGCGGTGGACGGAGCCGTCGTCACCATCAGCGGCCGCACCGAAGCGTCGCTCGCCGAATCGGTGGCGATCATCGCCCCCGCGGCAGACGCGTCCGGACACGGCGGCAGCGCCCGACTCGTCACGGGCGACGTCACCGACGAGGACGACGTGGCGCGCATGGTCGCAGCTGCCGCCGAGCCGACCGGGGCGTTGAACGGCTGCGTCGCCAACGCCGGCGGGTCACGCGGGCTCGGGCCGTACCACCTGCTGGACACGGCGCAGTTCATCGAGACGTTGCACCTCAACGTCGTCGGCACGATGCTGTGCCTCAAGCACACGGTGCCGAAGTTCGTTGCGGCCGGTGGCGGCTCGTTCGTGGGCATGTCGTCGATCGCCGGCTACGTGACGCATCCGTACTTCAGCGCGTACACCGTGTCGAAGGCCGGCATCGAGCAGATGATGCGCAACGCCGCCGACGAGTACGGCTCGGTCGGTGTGCGCTGCAACGCGATCCGGCCCGGGTTCATCGCCACCGAGATCATGGAAGGCATCCCGCGTGACAGTCCGACCTACCAGAGCTACATCGACAACACACCGATGGGCGGCACCGGTGAACCCAGTGACGTCGCCGCCCTGGCTCGCTTCCTGATCGGTGCCGACTCGCGTTGGATCACGGGCACAGCCATCGCTGTCGACGGGGGCAACGGGCTGCGTCGGGGTCCGGACTACGGGCCGTTCCTGGAGCCGTACCTCGGCCGCGACAACATGCTCGCCAAGCCAGCGAGTGCCTGACGTTCAGTTGGCTGACGGGTTCAGCCGTGCGCGCCCCCGTCGATGCGAACACTGGTCGCAGTGACGAACTTGCCGTCGTCGCTGGCGAGCATCGCGATCACACCGGCGACGTCGGCGGGCTTGCCGAACCCGCTGCCCAGGATCGGCATCATCTTGTTGAACAACGACCAGTCGGCATCGGTCGGCAGCATGCCGCCGGTGGTCTCGGTGATGCCGCTCTCGATGCCGCCCGGCGCGACGTTGACGGCGCGCAGTCCTTGCTTCGCGTACTCCACCGCGAGCGTGTGGGTGAACGAATCGATGCCCCCCTTGCTTGCCGCGTAGGCAGCCATGTACGGATGGGCGAACGTCGCCGATGTCGACGAGAAGTTGACCACCACACCGCGGCCCGATGCGAGCAACGCCGGCAACGCGGCCCGAGTCATCAAGAACGTGCCTGTCAGGTTGACGCCGATGACCTCGTTCCACATGTCCAGCGTGCACTCGTGAGTGTGCGCGGCGCGCATGATGCCGGCCGCGTTGACGAGCACCTCCAGCCCGCCGAGTTGGCGCACCGCGCCCCTGACGTGCTCGTTGACCGCGACCTCGGCGGACACGTCGAGCGTGCCCGTCGTCAGATGACCGGCGATGCCCTGCGCGTCGGCCATCTCCTCGGTCATCTCCAGCCCAGCGGTGTTGACGTCCACCGCGTGCACACGTCCGCCCTCACTGAGCAGGCGCAGCACCACCCCCTGACCGATGCCCGATCCCCCGCCGCTGACGATGATGCGTCGATCCCCGAACCTGCTCATGCGAAACAAACCCCCTCTTTCGGAACGAATGCAACGATATGCACAACGCGCTGGTCGAGCCGTCGGCGGAGCAGCGCCGCAGATCATCCGCCGGGTACGTTGATCGTCGATGCTCGACGAACGCGTGCTGCCGCTGCTGATCGAGTTGGTCGGGTTCGCGACCGAGAGTCGCACACCGAACCGTGAGCTGATCGACTCTGTCGCCGATCGGCTCGGCGCGTACGGCGCCCGGGTGCGAATCGTCGAGGGCCCGCAGGGCCGTGCCAATCTGCTCGCGTCGTTCGGGCCCGCCGTCGCCGGCGGTCTGCTGCTGTCGGGACACACCGACGTGGTGCCGGCCGGCGATGGTTGGGACACGCCGCCGTATTCGGTCAGCCCGGTCGCTGACGCGCTGTACGGACGGGGCACTGCGGACATGAAGGGGTTCATCGCCTGCCTGCTCGCAGTGGTGTGCGACTTGGATCTCGCATCGCTCACAGCACCGCTGCACATTGCGTTGTCCTTCGACGAGGAAGTCGGTTGCGTCGGCGTGCGTGGCCTCCTCGACGTGGTTCGTGGCGATACCGAGATCCGTCCCGCACTGATCGTGATCGGTGAGCCGACGATGATGCAGCCGAGCCACGCACACGCCGGCAAGGTGGCGTACCGGGTCGCGCTGACCGGCAGGGCCGGCCACTCCAGCCTGTCGGCGTCGATGCCGAGCACGATCTCGTCAGCTGCGCGCATCGTCACCGCGATCGAGGAGGTGGCCGCCCACCATCGTGACTCGGTGACCGTCAACGTCGGCACGATCCGCGGCGGTACCGCGCTCAACGTGATCGCTGAGTCGTGCGAGCTGGCGTTCGAGCTGCGCCATCCCACGGGCGTCGAACCGGACGACGTGCTCGCGCCGGTGCGCGCGGCCATCGTGACCGAGCGAGCCTCGCTCGCTGCCGTCGGTGGCGGGGTCGAGGCGGAAGAGATCACCCGCTATCCGGCGCTGTCGACGGATACGCAGCATCCGCTCGTGCGCCTCGTCGAACGCCTCGCCGACCGCGGCTCGAGCAAACCGATCGGTTACGGCACCGAGGGCGGCCTGTTCGCCGCGATACTGGACGCGCCGGTCGTGATCTGCGGCCCGGGCGACATCGCCGTCGCGCACCGCCCCGGCGAGCACGTGTCACGCGACCAGCTCCGCGCCTGCATCCAGTTCCTCACGCACGTCATCCCCGCGATCTGCACCGCGCCCTGACCCCAACCGCGCTGGATCGTGCCGCCCACGACGGCACGATCCGCTGTGAAGCGCGACGTCAGCGGCGATTGGCGCGCGTGCGCAGCAACCTGGGGAGCAGCGCCGTGGCGACGTCGCGAAAGGACGAGGCGACGGGTGGGAGCGGGCGGTCACTCATCGCGAAGCCGAGGCGCAGCGTCGGGACCTCGCCGGCAATGGAGACATAAGCAAGACCGTCGTCACCGCGTGAGGACGGCACGAGGTTCACGACCGAGAAACCCATGTGCTCGGCCACCAACGAACGGACGAAGCTGAGATCGCTGCAGCGCAAGGCCGGGCGCATGCTGACCTTGGCGGCCAGGAAGACGGCCTGGAAGTAGTCGGCGCTGAGCGGCAGATCCAGGAGCACGAACGGCTCGTCACGCAACGCGTCGAGCCGCACCGAGCGGCGTGACGCGAGCGGATGCGATGACGACAGCAGCACCTTGGGCGGCACGTCGGCGATCGGCACGAACTCGATCCCCTCGTCGATGTCGAGGTCGTACGTCAACGCCATGTGCAGGTCGCCCGTGCCGAGCGCGGCGAGCAGCGCTTGCTGATCTCCCGTCGTCACGGCAAGGCCCGCCGAGGGATGCTCGTCGCGAAATGCCCTGAGCAGGGGCGCGAGCAAGATCGGGGCCACGGTGACCAGCGAGCCGACACGCACCGTGCCCGTGCTGGGCGCGACGAGCCCCTGAGCGCGCTGCTCGACGTCGAGTGCGTCCGCCACAAGCCGGCGGATCTCCGGCAGCAGCACCCGGCCCTCAGCCGTCGGCGTCAGGGCCCGGCCGCGAGCGCGAACGAACAGCGTGACGCCGAGCGCAGACTCCAACTCGCGAAGGCTGCCCGACAGCGCCGGCTGTGTCAGGTCCAGTGCCCGCGCCGCCCCGGAGATGGTGCCGTGGTCAGCCATCGCGATCGCGTAGCGCATCTGGCGCAGGTTCAGTTCGGCCATGCGGGCAGTCTGACAGAGGTCATCAGAAGAACCTATGACTTGGTCGATGTTAATGTTTTCGTCATGGAAACGACTTCAGAGCTCCTCCGCCGGGTCGACGACCTCGGCCCCCAGTTTCGTGACCGGATGCGTGCGCTCGACGAGGCAGCAGCGTTTCCGTTCGAGAACTTCTCCGAGGCCCTCGCCGCCGGCCTCAACCGACTCTGTGTACCGGTGGAGGACGGCGGTTTCGGATACTGGCTGGCGGGCAACTTCAGCGGCTACTACCGCATCCTCGAGCGGCTCGCGTGGTGGGATTCGAACACTGCGCAACTTCTCCAGGTGCACAACCATGCGGCCGGCATCATCGCCTGGCACTCGACGCCGGAGCAGCGGGCGCGTTTCATGCCGGCCATCGTCGACGGCGCCTTCTGCGCGTCACTCGGCTCGGAGGCGCACATCTACGAGAATGGCGCGGAGAACCTCGACGCCGAACTGAAGCGGGTCGAGGGCGGCTACCGGCTCAATGCCCGCAAGGCGTTCACATCGGTCTCGGCGATTGCCGAGTACCTCATGGTCTGGGTCGCGGTCGAGGGCGATGGACCGTACGCCGAACGGATGCTCTTCGCCGTCGTCGAGAAGGACTCCCCCGGCGTCGAGTTGCTCGACGACTGGCAGATGCTCGGCATGCGCTCGACAGTGTCGTGCGGCATCAAGTTCAACGACGTGTTCGTGCCCGACAGCCACATCGTCGGCGAGCCCGGCGGATGGGTCAACAACGATCCGCGCACCTTTTCGTGCGCCTATGCGGCGAACCACCTCGGCGCCGCGCAGGCTGCGTTCGACTTCATCTGCAACTACGTCGCCGACCGTCCCGACCTGCGTGATTCCGAGGCTGTCAAGGTTCGCCTCGGCCGGATGGACGCTCAGCTGTACGCGGCGCGCAGCGGCCTGTACGCGGCGGCTGCCCGCCTCGACAATGGCGACGACTTCGACGCCGCCGAGGCTGACGCCGTGCGGGCGATGCATCTGTGCAAGAACGCAGTGCTCAGCATTCCGTACGAGGGTTTCGACATCGTCGGGGCTCGCGCCGCGCACGAGCGTTATCCGCTCGGCCAGATGATGCGTGACGCACGCACGTTCACCCTCCACTTCCGTGACGACCTGTACGTGCAGCGCCTGGCCGACTTGGCGCTGGGCAAGGGCTTCTCGGCGAAGAAGGCTCGCGGTGGGTCGACCCCGTTCGACCAGTCCAGCGCCGGCGCATGACAGCCGTCCATCCGGACACCGAGTTGCTGATCGAGGTCTGCTCGATCGACTCGGTGTGGGGCAACGAGCGCGCCCTCGCCGAACGGCTCGCGCAGCGACTGCGCGAGTGGGGTTGCGACGAGGTCGCGCTCGTCGACTCGATGCCCGGGCGGCCGTCCGTCGGCGCGCGCCTGCGCGGCTCGGGCGACGGCCGATCGCTCGTGCTCAACGGCCACATCGACATCTACGAGCTGAGCAGCGACTGGACCCGCGACCCGTTCGCGCCGGCGCTCGAGGACGGACGCGTCTACGGCGCGGGCATCGCCGACATGAAGGCCGGCACGGCCGCGGCGCTCGCTGCGGTGCGTCGGGTCGCGACGAGCGGAAAGCGGCTGCGTGGCGACGTGGTGTTCCAAGGCGTGTCGTGCCACTTCGAGGGCGGCGTGGGCACGCGATCGTTGTGTCAGGCGGGCTTCGTCGGCGACGCGGCCATCGATTGTGAGCCGTCCAGCAACACGATCGGAATCGCACATCGTGGCGCGGCATACCTCGACATCACGACGCGCGGCAAGCAGGCGCACACGACGTACAAGCACCTCGGCATCAACGCGATCGAGACGATGGAGCCGATCCTCGCCGGCTTGCGTGCGCTGGAAAACGAGCTGCCCTACGAGCCCCACGACATGCTGCCCGGCGCGCCGATCATCAACATCGGCACGATCCGTGGAGGCACGAAACACAACCAGGTGCCCGATCGTTGCACCGTCAGCATCGACATCCGCCTGCTGCCGAGCCAGGATCCCTACGACGTGAAGGCCAGAGTAGAGGCGATGATCGAGCATCTGCGTCAGACGGTCGACCCGAACATCGACGCCGTCGTCGAGTTCAGCGAGCACTGGCTGTCCGGCCCTCGCCACGCCTACGAGATCGATCGGGGCGCAGAGATCGTGCGCGCCCTCGAGTCCGCGGTGCGCACGGCGACTGGCACCGACCCGGTCTACGAAGGCGTGCCGTTCTGGTGCGACGTGGTGGCGCTCCGCGACTTCGGCGTGCCGGGCGTGAACTTCGGCCCCGGTGATCCGCCGTACAACTTCGCCGACGAGTACGTCTACGAGGCCCAATACCTGCAGGCTGTCGACGTGTACGAATCACTGATCCACGAGTGGTGCGGATGACCGACCTCAACCTGGTCCACGCGGCGGCGCTTGCGATCGTTCACGACGATGGCCGCGCCCGGCGCGGTGCCACGCAGGGCGACCTCGACATCATCACCGATGGAGCGATCGCGATACGCGGTGGCACCATTGTCGCGGCCGGGCCAACCGACCAGGTGATGCCCGCGTACGACGATCCACGAATCCCACTGATCGACGCATCGGGCAAGACGGTGCTGCCCGGCCTGGTCGAATGCCACAGCCATCCGATCTTCGCCGGCGAGCGTCACGACGAGTACGCCGAGCGCCTCGGCGGCGCGAGCCTGGCCGAGGTCGCCGCCCGCGGTGGCGGCATCTGGCGCAGCGTCGTCGCCACGCGCGCTGCGCTCAGCCACACGTTGCTGAACCGGTTGGACCAGGCCTATCGACGCGTGCTGGCCGGGGGCGTCACCACGCTGGAGGTCAAGTCCGGATACGGGCTCACCGTCGCCGAGGAGATGCGCGAGATCGAGATCCTGCATCGCTCGCGGTCGCTGACCCCGATGCAGCTCGTCGTCACGTTCCTCGGTGCGCACGTCGTTCCTCGCGACCCGGACACCGACGCCGAGTCGTACACCGAGTTGATCTCGTCGACGATGCTGCCGGCCGTGGTGCGCCAGGGTCTGGCCGAGTTCCAGGACGTCACCGTCGAAGATGGTCTGTTCACGCCCGAGCAGGCCCTGCGTTTGATGGCCCGTAGCCACGAGGTCGGCATCCCGGTGCGCGTCCACGCCGATGCGTGGAAGCCGTCGCAGGGTTGGCAGACCGCTGTCGCCGGCGGCGCGATCTCCGCCGAGCACCTGACATACACGCCCGACGGCGAGATCGTCGCGGTCGGCGCGACGGACACCGTGGCCGTGCTGCTGCCGATCGCCGAGTTGATCTACATGACCGAGCGGCGCGCGAACGCGCGCCTGTTCATCGAGCAGGGCGTGCCCGTTGCGATCGCGACCGACTATTGCTCGTCCATCCACGCGACGTCATTGCTGTCGACGTTGGCGACTGCCGCGCCGTGGTTCCGGATGACCCCCGGCGAAGTGATCGTCGGCGCGACGCTGAACGCAGCGCACAGCCTCGGCATCGCCGATCGCTGCGGCTCGTTGGACCCCGGCAAACGCGGCGACCTGATCGTGCTGGATTGCCCGCATCCCGAGGAGATCTGCCTTGCGGTCGGCGCGCCGATCCTCGATCACGTCGTGGTCGGCGGGACGGAGCATTCGTTGCGCAGGTGATTGCACCGAGTGTGCCGCGACGGATTCCAGCCCTCCCGTTCGACGGAGGGGTGTGGGAAGATCTGCCGCGATGCCGCTCCGCCGGAAGTTGAACGAACGCCAGGAGTACCAGTTCGCCGTCGCGCTCCATCGGGCTGCGCCCGGTCTGAACCGGTTGTGGTGGGCCCTGACGGTGCTGCGCGCGGCGCTCCCTGCCGCATTCGCGGTGTGCTCGGGCCTGCTCGTCACTGCGGTGCAGCGCGGCGACTCACTCGTCCTGCCGTGCACCGTCGTCGGGATCGCGTTCGTGCTGATCCAGGTCATCCCGCCGCTGCACCAGGCGGTCAGCACAAACCTCGGTGCACGCACCGCAGCGTGGCTCAACGATCGACTGATGGAGGCGTGCGTCGAGCCGCCCGGCATCGGCCATCTGGAAGATCCCGAGCTGACCAACGACTTGACCATGGCTCGCGACTTCGACCTCGGCATCATGGGCCCACCGCTCAGCGTCAGCATGGACTTCATCGCGATCGGTCTGGTCGAGTTGTTCGCCGGCATCGCCGCGTGCGTCGTGCTGTTCGCGTTCACCTGGTGGGCACCGATCGTGCTCGCGCTCGGGTGGGGCGCAACGCACTGGTTGCTGCGCGAGAGCGGCGTGTGGAAGGACCGCAACACCGACGTCGTCCGTACCGCGCAGCGCCACAGCGACTACGCCTATCGGCTCGCCGTCGACGCGCCGGCCGCGAAGGAGCTGCGCCTGTTCGGGCTGTCGGACTGGGTGGTCAACCGCTTCTCCAACCATCGGCGGGCGTTGCACGATCTGCAGTTCGAAGCGACGCGGTTGCGCGAGAAGTCACTGGCCGCGGCCCTGATCGTGGTCGTCGCCGCGAACCTGCTCGTGTTCTGGCGACTCGGTGTCGCGCTCGCCGACGGCCACGTCTCACTCGGTGCCGGGGTCGCGTTCCTGCAGACCGCATTCGCCTCCAGCACCATTGCGTTCGGCGGGTTGAACTGGGCCCTCGACGGCTCCGCCGCGCCGGTTGCCGCCCTCGATCGGCTGACGCCGAAGATGGCTGCGACCGGCCACCTCGCGGGGATCGGCGAGGCGCCGCCCGAATCGGCCCACGGCCGTCCGGCGGCCACGATCTCGTTCCGCGACGTCACGTTCGGCTACCCGACCAGCAACCGGCCGGTGCTCGATCGATTCAGCATCACGATTCCGACCCGATCGTCGCTCGCCATCGTCGGCCAGAACGGCGCGGGCAAGACCACGCTCGCGAAGTTGCTGTGCCGGCTGTACGACCCGCAGAGTGGGGCGATCGAGATCGACGGCACGGACCTGCGCGCGCTCGACATCGGCGGCTGGCGGCAACGGGTGACCGCCGTGTTCCAGGACTACGTGCGGTTCGAGCTGAGCGTGCGCGACAACGTCGCCCCACTTGGCGCGCCGGACGACGTGATCCTGGCCGCTTTGCACGACGCCGGCGCCGATGACCTGATGAGCCGTCTCGATGGTCTCGACACGATCCTCGCCCGGGGCTACGCGGGCGGCACCGAGCTGTCCGGCGGGCAGTGGCAGCGCATCGCGATCGCACGCGCGTTGTGTGACGTACGGATGGGGGCGAGCGTCGTGCTGCTCGACGAACCCACCGCACAGCTCGACGTGCGCGGCGAGGCCGAGATCTTCGAACGGGTCCTCGCCGCGACCAGTGAGTGCACCACGATCCTCGTCTCGCACCGTTTCTCGACGGTGCGCCAGGCCGATCGAATCTGCGTGGTCGAGGGCGGCAAGGTCGTCGAAGTCGGCACGCACGACGACTTGATGGCCACCCACGGCCGATATCACACGATGTTCGACCTCCAGGCGTCTCGCTTCGTCGAGGTCGACGAGTCCGGCGCGGAGGTGACGTATGAATCCCTCAGCTGACGACATGCCCTCCGCCCTGGCCTCGATGCGGCGCAGCATCACGATCGCTTACCGCGCCGAGCCAAAGCTGCTCGTCGTGTCGATCGCCTCGGTCGTGATCTCAGCCGTCCCAGACGTGCTCGTCGCGCTGTGGCTGAAGCTGATCTCCGACGGTCTGCAGGAGGGCCGGCGCACGAAGGTGATCCTCGCGGCACTCGGCGTGGCCCTGTCGGCCGCGGCCACCTGGCTGCTCAGCGTCGTCCGCTCG
Organism: Actinomycetes bacterium; assembly: GCA_031410915.1. Lineage (GTDB taxonomy): Bacteria > Actinomycetota > Acidimicrobiia > Acidimicrobiales > Ilumatobacteraceae > WLMZ01. The sequence continues at coordinate 3,719 of JANNZY010000125.1, read as the reverse complement.
CGCATCGACCGGCGCTTCCGCGACCGGGTCAGCATCGCGCTCGAGGCGCACGTCGCCGACCTCCACGCACGAGTTGCGACGGTCGAGCACCACGAGCGGCCGGAGTACGTGGATCGCCTGGCCATGCTGCGCGACCAGGTGTTCACGCTGGACCACATGTTCCTGTCGTTGTTCACCACGCTCGGCTGGATTATGCGACTCGTGTTCACCGTGGTTCTGCTCGCGTCGATCCATCCGGCGTTGCTGGCGCTCGCGCTGTTCGCAATTCCGACCGTGACCACGGCGACGTGGCGACCAGCCGTCGAGCGCCGGGTCGAAGAGGCAGCGGCCTCGAAGATGCGCCTCGCCCGCCACATCTTCACCCTCGGTACCACGGCCCCACCCGCGAAGGAAGTTCGCGTCGGCGGCACGGGCCCGTCACTCGTCGCTCGTCGACGCGCTGCGGCGGACGCCTGGTACGAGCCCGTCGCCGCAGCGAAGTGGACCACGGCGTTGTGGCAGGCGCTCGGATGGACGATCTTCGCGATCGGCTACGTGGGAGCAGTGGTGTTCGTCGCGGCCGGCCTCGATGGTTCGGTCGGTGACGTGCTGTTGGTGCTCGTGGCCGGCAATCGCCTGTCCGGCTACATCGGCGCAGCCGTCGGCGAGCTCGGCTTCCTGCGTGGATTCTGGCTCGACGCCTCACGTCGGATGTGCTGGCTGGAGGACTTCGTCGCCGCCCACGAAGAGCACGCCGACCAACCCGTGCCGGCCCGCCTCGCCGACGGCATCCGCTACGAGCACGTGTCGTTCGCCTATCCGGGAACGGATCGGCTCGTGCTGGAGGACGTCGATCTGCTCCTGCCCGCCGGCTCGGTCGTGGCTGTGGTGGGCGAGAACGGGGCCGGAAAGAGCACGCTGGTCAAGTTGCTGTGTCGCATGTACACCCCCACCACGGGCATCATCACGGCCGACGGTGTCGACATCAACCGCATGCCGAACCAGGCCTGGCGCGAGCGCTTGGCCGGCGCGTTCCAGGACTTCTTCCGATTCGAGCTGAACGCCCGGTCCTCGGTCGGCGTCGGCGACGAACCACGCATGGACGACGTGCCATCCGTCGAGGCTGCATTGGACCGCGCCGGCGCGCTCGACGTGATTGAGCGCCTGGCCCACGGTCTCGACACGCAACTCGGGCCGACGTGGGACGAAGGGGTGGAGGTGTCGTTCGGGCAGTGGCAGAAGCTGGCCCTCGCTCGCGGCTTCATGCGCGACGATCCGCTCGTGGTGGTGCTCGACGAGCCGACCGCGGCGCTCGACGCCGAGACCGAACACGCGCTGTTCGAGCGCTACGCATCGGAGGCACGAAGCGGCCGGTCGGCCAACGGCCGGGTCACGGTGCTCGTGTCGCACCGCTTCTCGACCGTGCGGATGGCCGACTTGATCGTGATGCTCGACGGCTCACGCGTCGTCGAGTTCGGCACCCATGACGAGCTGATGGCTCGCGCCGGACACTACTCCGAGCTCTACACCATCCAAGCCGCCGCCTACCGCTGACCTCGCACGCCCATCTCGCGTCGTCAGGTCGCTTGGGCGCGAATTGAGCCGGCCCACGGCTCACAATCCGCCCAATGGACGAGTTGCGGTGTCGGGGCAGGGTGAACGGTCGGCAGCAGCGGTCGTTGGGCGGGATTTGAGCCGGGACACGGCTCACAATCCGCCCATTGGACGAGTTGTGACCTCGGGGTCAGGTGGCGGGCGGCGCGGCGGGCGCGGTGAACGTCACGGTGGCGGTCAGCGGTTCGGCGCCACGTACGAGGTGCAGCGGCACATCGTCGGCGTCCAGTGCGGCGAGTGCTGCTTGCAGGTCGTCGACGGTCACGATCGTGGAGTCGCCGAGGCCGACGACGAGGTCGCCAGAGCGCACACCGGCGCGTCCAGCCGGGCCGGATTCGTCGACGCCTCGCACCAGCAAGCCATCGCGCTCGGGCAGGCCGACCGCAGCGCGCAACTCGGCCGCGACCTTGGGCGGTGCGATGGCGACGCCCAACGTGCGACGCTGTGGCGACTGGCCGGCGAGCAGTTCGGCGATGCGCGCCTGCAACGTGTCGTCCATGGCCCGGGCGAGGTAGAAGCCGTCGCCGGCGCGGTGGGTGTTGATGCCGATGACCGCTCCCGTCGCATCGAGCACCGGTCCGCCGGATGAACCACGAGCGAGCGGCGCGGTGTGCTCGACGCTGCCGGTCACCACCCGACCGCGCGGCCCGCGGAACGACAGGTCGCTGCCGCTGACGAAACCCACCGTGGCGCGCGGCCGGTGCCCGCCACGGCTCAGCGCGACGACGGTCGTTCCGACATCGGGCGTCGTGATGGCGTAGTTCAGCGCCGGGATATCGCCGGTAGCGACGTTGATGACGACGACATCGCCGTCGGCATCCACCGCGTGCACGTTGCCCTGCTCGGTGTGCGCGTCGGCAAAGGTGACCGCAACGGACTCGTCGCGCATGTTGTGGGCGCTGGTGAGAACGCGGTCCTGGGCAATCACGAAGCCGGTGCCGCGGCCGTTGCGGCCGATCGTGACCACCGACGGGCCGGCAGCCGCAGCGACGCTGCGAATGGTGTCTTCGAGTTCGGCAAGCATCATGTCTCCTGTCAGTCACTTGTCATTTGCAAGTGACTATACACTCATGCCGATGCGCCGCAACCGCGAGACTGGAACAATGTTGGACGAGCCGCTGCGAGACGCCGCCGAGGTCGCCGGCGACCGCTGGGTGCTGCTCGCGCTCGGTGCGCTGTCCGACGGTTCGCGACGCTTCGGCGACCTGCAGTCCGACCTGCAGTCGGGTGCCGGCGGCATCGCGCCCAACGTGCTGATCGACCGCCTGCGGCGGATGGAGCGCGACGGGCTGGTGGTCGCGACGCTCTACAGCCACCGTCCGCGCCGGTACGTGTACGACCTGACCGAAGCGGGACGCGAACTGGCGGCGATTCTGCCGGCGTTGTCGACGTGGGCGTCGCGGCGCAGTGGTGGTGGCGGCGAGCCGCGCCGTCACGACGTGTGCGGCACACCACTCGAGACCCGGATCTGGTGCCCGACGTGCGCGTTGGCCGTCGACACCGTGGCCGATGACGACAACGTGAGGTGGGTGTGATGTCCACGACAGCATCGCGCCTGTTGCGGCGCACGATGACGGGGCGCGACCCGACGGAGGAACACCGCGCCTCCACCCCACTGGAGTTGCTCTTCGACCTGTGCTTCGTGGTCGCGGTTGCGCAGGCGTCTTCGGTCCTGCACCACGAGCTCGCCGAGGGGCACGTGCACGACGGAGTGCAGGGCTACCTGATGGTGTTCTTCGCGATCTGGTGGGCGTGGATGAATTTCACCTGGTTTGCCTCCGCCTTCGATCATGACGATGCCCTCTACCGGCTCCTCACCATGGTGGTCATGACGGGCTCGCTGATCTATGCGGGTGGGATCAGGTTCATCTTTCAAACCATGGATTTCTCCTGGGGGCTGGCCGGGTGGGCGGTGATGCGGCTGGGCATGGCGGCCCTGTGGCTGCGGGCCGCAGGCGATCCTCACCACCGGCGCACCGCTTTGCGTTATGCCGTCGGCATTGTGATCGCGCAACTCGGCTGGGTACTGCTGTATTTCACAGCCGCCCCCGGATCGCCCGCCTTCTTTCTCGGCGGCATCGGCTGTTTTTTGTTGGAATTCTCCGTGCCCCTGTCCGCGGAAAAAG
>JANNZY010000124.1:0-3969 GCA_031410915.1 Actinomycetes bacterium | reverse complement strand
TACATCAAGAACATGATTACGGGTGCGGCGCAGGTTGATGGTGCGATTTTGGTGGTGGCGGCGACGGATGGTCCGATGCCGCAGACGCGTGAGCATGTGTTGTTGGCGCGTCAGGTTGGTGTGCCGTCGATCGTGGTCGCGTTGAATAAGGCGGACATGGTTGATGACGAGGAGCTTCTTGAGCTTGTGGAGCTTGAGGTTCGGGAGCTTTTGGCGGCGCAGGAGTTCGATGGTGACAACGCTCCGGTGGTTCGGGTGTCGGCGTTGAAGGCGTTGGAGGGGGATGAGAAGTGGATGGAGTCGATCATGGAGTTGATGGCGGCTGCTGACGCGAGCATTCCGGAGCCGGTGCGTGAGTTGGATAAGCCGTTTCTGATGCCGATCGAGGATGTGTTCACGATCACGGGTCGTGGGACGGTGGTGACGGGCAAGATTGAGCAGGGCAAGGTGCACACGGGCGACGAGGTGGAGATCGTTGGTTTGCGGACGACGCAGAAGTCGGTGTGTACGGGTGTGGAGATGTTCCGGAAGTTGTTGGATGAGGGTCAGGCGGGTGACAACATTGGTGCGCTTCTTCGTGGGACGAAGAAGGAAGATGTTGAGCGGGGGCAGGTGTTGTGTAAGCCGGGGAGTATTACGCCGCACACGAATTTTGAGGGTCAGGTGTATGTGTTGAACAAGAATGAGGGTGGTCGGCATAAGCCGTTCTTCAACAATTATCGTCCTCAGTTCTTTTTCCGTACGACGGATGTGACGGGTACGGTGCAGTTGCCGGAGGGTACGGAGATGGTGATGCCGGGTGACAATGTGGCGATGACTGTCGAGTTGGGCAAGCCGATCGCGATGGATGAGGGTCTGCGGTTCGCGATTCGTGAGGGTGGCCGTACCGTCGGCGCCGGCCGCGTCACCAAGATCTTGAAGTGAGCTGAACGACCATGGCACAGAGCATTCGCATTCGCATCAAAGCGTTCGATCACGAGATCATCGACCAGTCGACGAAGAAGATCGTCGAGACGGTCACACGCACCTCGGCCACAGTTCGCGGTCCGATCCCGTTGCCGACCGACAAGCACCGCTACACGGTCATCCGTGGGCCGCACATCGACAAGGACTCTCGCGAGCACTTCGAGATGCGCGTCCACAAGCGCCTGATCGACATCATCGATCCGAACCCGAAGACGATCGACAGCCTGCAGCGCATCGAGCTGCCGGCCGGCGTCGACATCGAGATCAAGATCCAGGGTTCCTGACCCTGGCGGTCCAGCACGGGGACCAGCGAACGAATCATGACGAGGGAGCGGCTCCGGCCGCTCCCTCGTGCGTTGTGCGGTGGCGGCCCCGCTCCGGAAGGGGTTCGTCAATATCGGGCTGCCGACGAGCAGTTGGGGGGGCCGTCCCGCTAGACATGTCGCGTGCCGCCGACGCTGCCACCGCCCCAGGCGGGAGATCCGTTCGTCCCGATGCCGGCGCCGCCGCGCCCGTCGGTCGTGCTTCCAGTGCAGCCAGTGGTCAGTCGCTGGCGGCGACCGGTCAAGCATCCGCGAGCGATCTGGGTCGCTGCCATCGCAGCGACGGCGCTGTGCTTCGGTCTGTTCGGCGTCCTGGTCGGTGCGAGCATCGAATCCGACAGGGGCTCGAGTTCGACAGCCAGGTACTCGCCGGCCAGTGAGCCGATCACCGTCGGCGGGTCCCGCGACGACGTGTTCGACGGCCGACTTGACGTCGCCGCGGTCGCCGACCAGTTGCGGCCGAGCGTGGTGACGGTGTCGTCCGACATCAGTGAGAGCGGCGTCGATGGCGAAGGCGTCGGCACCGGCGTGGTGCTGACCGCTGACGGGCAGATCCTGACCAACAACCACGTCGTCGAAGGTGCGACCGATGTGCGCGTCCGCTTCGCCGGCGAGCGCGACCCCCGACCGGCCGAGCTCCTGGCGACCGATCCGTCGAACGACCTCGCGTTGCTGAAGGTCGACATCGACGGCCTCACGCCTGCCGTGCTGGCCGACCCGGACAACGTGCGCGTCGGCGACGAGGTCGTCGCGATCGGTTTCGCACTGGACCTCGACGGCGAACCCAGCGTCACACTCGGCATCGTCAGCGCGCTGAATCGCACCATCATCACCGACGTTGGTGCCCTGGACGGGCTGATCCAGACTGATGCGGCGATCTCGTCGGGCAACTCGGGTGGCCCACTCGTGAACGCCGCGGGTGAGGTCGTCGGCATCAACACCGCCGTCGCTCGCGGGGACGCCACGAACACGGCGAGCAACATCGGGTTCGCGATCTCGATCGAGCAGGTGCTGCCCGAGATCGACGTGCTGCGCGCCCAGGCCGACGGTGAGACACGCTCCAGCGGGTTCCTCGGTATCGGTCTCGACGACCGCACCGACGGCGGGCAGGGCGCGATCGTCACTGACGTCACAGGCGGCTCGCCGGCCGACGACGAAGGCATCAAGAAGGGCGACATCGTGGTCGAGATCGAGGGCAAGGCGATCACCGGAGCCGGCGGCGTGATCGGCGCGATCCGCGACCATCAGCCTGGCGACGAGGTCGAGGTGGTCGTCGAACGCGACGGCGAGCGCAAGACGTTCACCGTCACGCTGGTCGAGCGTCCGGACGAGACCGGCTGAGACCGCGAACCATGCGTTCGCGAAGCGGTCGTGTCGCGTTTGTCGTCGCCGTCGCCCTCGCTGCCGCGTCGGCAACTGTCGCGGTACCCGGTGCGTGGTCGCCGACCCCGACTCCGGTGGCACACGCGGCGACTCGGTATCTCGACGCGACGTTCAACGTCGACGTTCAGACCGACGTCGCCTATGGCAGCGCGGTCAACGTCGACGGCCAGGCGGTCACATTGTTGCTCGACGTGTACACGCCACGTGGCGATACGGCGAGCAATCGTCCGGTCTTCATCTGGGCCCACGGTGGGTTCTTCTTCATCGGCAGCAAGGAAACGGAGAAGAACTGGGCGATCCGCATGGCCCAGCGCGGCTACGTCACGGCATCGATCAACTCCCGGCTCAGCTCGACGCCGGTCACGGCGCCCGTCACCGCGGCGCGCGACCTGCAGGAAGTCGACGACGCTCGGGCCGACATGCAGACGGCCGTGCGCTGGTTCCGCGAGAACGCGACGGCACTCCGCATCGACCCCGACCGAATCGCCGTCGGTGGCAGTTCTGCCGGGGCCGTCACTGCCCTCGGCGTTGCGGTCAACAACGATGACGGCCCGGTCGCGGACCACCCGGGGTTCGCCTCGGCGGTGTGCACGGCCGTGTCCTTCGCGGGGGCCAACCTGGCCGCACTCGCTGATGCCGGCGACGCCGGGGCGATCTTCCATCACGGAACGGCGGACACGATCGTGCCCTACGACATGGCCGTGCAGACCCGAGACGCAATGGTCGCTCACGGGTTGCCCGTGCAGTTCTGGGACTACGCCGGCGAGGGGCACTCGCTGACCGACGCGTCGTTTGGAATTGCGATCACGCGCACCATCCAGTGGCTCTACGACCGGGTTGCAACCGCGCCGTACCCGTGCTCGGCAGCGGTGGCGGCGCGCACGAAGCTGGCCATGGGCACGGTCACGCCGCTGAACGGCGGTGCCGGTGTCGCTGGACGATCAGGAGTTGTGTCGCTCGTCGGCGTTGATCCCGATGCGCCGGGCTACCTGCAGGCGCTGCCGTGCGCGGCGACCCCGGGCGCGTCGAGCAACCTCAACCTGGATGCTGCCGGCCAGATCCGCGCCGCGCTGGCCGTCGTGCCGTTCGACGGGTCGGGGCGGGCGTGCGTCTTCAACCAGCCGCGGGCCCACGTCGTGGCCGACCTGCAGGGCACCTTCGCTCCCGGCGCGTTCGACGACATCGCCGACGACCGCATCCTGGACACGCGCGCCGGTGCCAAGCCCGCCGCCGGCTCGCAGACCGAGATCCGTGGCCGGCCGGGCTCGACGGGTGTGGTGTCGCTCGTGGTCACCGA
>JANNZY010000123.1:0-3151 GCA_031410915.1 Actinomycetes bacterium | reverse complement strand
CGGACAGACCACGACGAACAGCAGCGGCGCCACCGAGATGCCGGGTGCACCGAACGCCAGCATCACCATCGCAAGGACTGCTGCGCCGATCAGGTAGGGGATCATTCGATTGGAGTGCTTCATTGCGCTCGTCCCTTCTCTTGGCTTCTGGGCACAGCATGCTCCCGGCGGGCGTGAGCGAAACAGGGCCGAAAGGCTCTACCCCCATGGGGTATCGGGGAGCACTGTGCAATTGAGGAGGTTCCTGTGGAGGAGATGGTCGCCGGAGACGTCGTCGTGGTGCGCCCGGCAGAGAAGGTGCCGGTCGACGGCGAGATCATCGATGGCCATTCGAGTCTCGACGAATCGATGGTGACGGGCGAATCGATGCCGGTCAGCAAAGCGCAGGGCGACATCGTCATCGGCGCGACGCTGAACCAGACCGGTTCGTTCCGGATGCGGGCCACCCGAGTCGGTCGCGACAGGATGCTCGCCCAAATCGTGCAACTGGTGCGTCAGGCGCAGACCTCGAAGGCCCCGATCCAGCGGTTGGCTGATGCGGTCGCCCGATGGTTCGTGCCTGCGGTGTGGTTCATCGGGATCGCGACGTTCGTGGTCTGGTTCGATGTCGGGCCAGCTCCCGCGTTCCAGTTCGCCCTCGTTGCTGCGGCAGCGGTGCTGATCATCGCCTGTCCGTGCGCGCTGGGGATTGCGACGCCACTGTCGATCATCGTCGCCACTGGCAAGGGTGCCGAGGCGGGGGTGCCAGCGTTGGCGCCGGCCGACGTCGGCATCGCCACCGGCACCGGTACCGACGTTGCCATCGGGGCTGCCGACGTGACCCTCATCTCCGGCCAACTGTCCGGGCTCGTCACCGCGATTGCGCTGTCGAACGCGACGATGCGCAACATCCGTCAGAACCTCGGCTTTGGGTTCGGATTCAACGCGCTCGGCATCCCGATCGCGGCAGGCGTGCTGTATCCGATTCTCGGCTGGTGGTTGAACCCGATGATCGCAGCGTCGAGGGTGGCCTGAGCGATGCGTCGCGTACCGTTGGCCCGCCGAAACCTTTTCGCCGACTGGCGCCGACTGGTCATCAGCGTGCTTGGCGTCGGTGTGTCATTGATGTTGATCCTCTTGCGCGGCCGGCACGTTGGTCATCGCGCTGACGGCCTACACGACGATCGCCGAGCGGCGCCGCGACTACGGGATCATCAAAGCGATCGGCGCGACACCCGCCCGCTTGACCACCATCGCGCTCGCACAGACACTGTCACTCGCACTGCTCGGCGCGATCGCGGCAGGCGTGCTGTTCGTCCTCGGGCGAGCAATCATCGAAACCGCTCGTCCCCAGTTCGCCGTGGTCCTCACCGCCGCAGGAACGCTGCGCGCCGCAGCCGCCGGGTTGGCGATGGCTGTGCTGGCAGCGATCGTCCCCGCCCACAGGCTCCTCAGACTCGACCCATCGACCGCGTTTCGGAGCGGATCATGAGCCGCCGTGTCCCCATTGCCCGCCGGTACTTGTTCGGTGAACGCCGCCGTGCGGTGCTCGCCACCGCCGGCGTCGCCGTCGCGTTACTGCTCGTCCTCGTCCTCGACGGCATCTTCGCGGGTGCAATGCGCCAAGTGACTGCCTACATCCGCTCCAGCCCCGCCGACGTCATCGTCTCCCAACGGGGCGTGCGAACCATGCACATGTCAAACTCCACGCTGCCCGCCGAACTCGCCACGCAGGCACGGGCAGTGGACGGCGTCGACTGGGTCGCGCCGATCGGTTTCGTCAGCGGCGTGATCGGCACCGAGACCGGTGGCCGTCAGCTGTCCTACGTCATCGGCTTCACACCCGGCCAACCGGGCGGCCCGCATCATCTCGTGGCCGGCCGCGCCCCGGGGCGCGGTGAGGCTGTCATCGATCAGATCGCAGCCGACCAACTCGGTCTTGAGATCGGTGACCCCGTTCGCGTGCTCGGCGCATGGCTGCGACTGTCTGGCCTCGCCGAAGGCGGGACCAGCATCGTCAACACCACCACTTTCGTCACCGCCGCCGCGCTCGACCAGATCCACGGCCCGACCACCAGCTACCTCCTCGTCGCCGCCAAGCCAGGGATCAGTCCCACCGCTCTGCGCGACGCCGTTGCGACGGCGCTCCCGGACGCGACCGTGCAGACCCGCAGCCAGTTCGCCGCCCAAGAGGTCGCCGTCGTCGCCGACATGAGCGCCGACGTCATGCGGATCATGTCCATCATCGGCTTCGCCATCGCGTTGGCCGTCGTCTGCCTCACCCTCTTCACCGCAACACTCGCCCGCCTACGCGAGTACGGCATCATCAAGGCCCTCGGTGCGAGCACGAGCCGACTCGCCGGCGTGGTCATCGCCCAAGCGGCATGGACCGTCGCGGTCGGGCTCGCGACATCAGTCGCCGTCGCGCTCGTCGTCGGCCGTGTCGTCGAAGCTGTCGCGCCGACGATCACCATCGCGATCGAACCGGCCAGCATCCTGCGCGTCGCCGTGGGCGCCACGGTCATCGGCGCCGTCTCGGCGCTCTTACCGTTGCGCCGCGTTGTCGCCGTCGATCCCGCCTCAGCGTTCCGGAGAACAGCATGACCAACACCACCGACCTCATGTCCACGGGCACCGCACGTGCGCTCGAAACTCACGGCCTGTCGAAGACCTTCGGGCACGGCGAGCTCTCCGTCACCGCGGTACTCGACGTCGATCTCACCGTCGCTCCAGGCGAGGTCATCCTCGTCGACGGACCGTCCGGCTCCGGAAAAACCACGCTGTTGCTCATGCTCGGTGCGCTTCTCGAACCAACCGCCGGATCGGTCATCGTCGACGGTGACGACATCTGGGCGCTCCCCGAACGACGCCGGCCATCACTCAGAGCGCGTCACTTCGGTTTCGTCTTCCAGGACTTCAACCTTCTCGGCGCCTTGTCCGCAGTCGAGAACGTCACTCTCGCCGCCAACCTCGCCGGAACAACCGGTCGAGATGCCCGCCAACGCGCCGTCACCGCGCTCGACCGTGTCGGGCTCGGCCACCGCACCCACTTCCGCCCGGAACAACTCTCCGGCGGCGAGAAGCAGCGCGTCGCCATCGCCAGGGCCCTCGTCAACAACCCCGCCATCAACCTGGCCGACGAACCCACCGCCAACCTCGACTCCGCGAACGG
>JANNZY010000122.1:0-16238 GCA_031410915.1 Actinomycetes bacterium | reverse complement strand
CCTCGCGACCGACACCCGGGCGATGGGGCGCATTGCGCAGATGCAGATCGCGCCCGAGCAGGGCACGTTCCTGACGATGCTCGCCAAGCTGCTCGACGCGAAGTTGATCGTCGAGATCGGCACGTTCACCGGCTACTCCTCGGTGTGCCTGGCCCGTGGCCTGGCACCCGGCGGGAAGCTGATCTGCTGCGACGTGAGCGAGGAGTACACCGCGCGGGCCAAGGTCGCATGGGACGAGGCGGGCCTCACCGATCACATCGATCTGCGCATCGGACCGGGCGCGGACACGGTGCGGGCGTTGCCCCACGACCCGCCGATCGACCTCGCGTTCATCGACGCCGACAAGACCGGCTACGCCGTCTACTACGACGAGATCCTGCCCCGGCTGCGCCCCGGCGGTGTGATCGCGATCGACAACGTGCTCTGGTCGGGCAAGGTCATCGACGCGTCTGACACGACGGCGGACACCGTTGCCCTGCGTGCCCTGAACGACGCGATCGCCGCTGACGATCGCGTCGAGGTCGTGATGCTGCCGATCGCCGACGGCCTCACCCTGGCCCGCAAGAAGTAGCGCTCACGACCCGATCTCGGACGGCGACGCGTGTGGGGGTCGCGGCAGTGCGGCTGCGACTCCGGCCATGAGCGAAGACCACCCACGGCTTCGCGATACTGGCCCGATGACCGACACCCGCCACGACTCGCTGACCGGCCAGACCGTCGAGCTGCTGCAGACGCTCATCCGCAACGAATGCGTCAACGACGGGTCTGCCGCCTCGGGTCACGAGATTCGCTCCGTCGACGTGATCGAGTCGTTCCTGGAGGGAACGGGCATCGCGATGGAGCGCTACGAGCCGACCCCCGGACGCAGCTCGCTGGTCGCCCGGATCGAGGGCTCGGATCCGGCCGCACCGAGCGTGTGCCTGATGGGCCACACCGATGTCGTGCCGGTGAACCCCGAGGGCTGGAGCCGCGATCCGTTCGGCGGCGAGCTGATCACGAACGCCAACGGCATTCCGGAGGTGTGGGGTCGTGGTGCCGTCGACATGCTCAACCTGACCGCCTCGATGGCGGTCGCGGTGCGTGACATGGCCAGGCGCGGATTCACGCCGAAGGGCGACTTGATCTACTTCGCCGTCGCCGACGAGGAGTCCGGGTCCAAGCACGGCGCGCAGTGGATGGCCGATCACGCCGCGGATTCGATCCGTTGCGACTACCTGCTGACCGAGAGCGGCGGCATCCACACGGGCTCGCCGGACGCCCCGTTCATCGGCGTCAACGTCGGCGAGAAGGGCGTTGCCTGGCGCAAGTTGCGTGTGCGCGGCACCCCGGGCCACGGCTCGGCCCCGTACCGGGCGGACAACGCGCTCGTGAAGGCTGCCGCTGTCATCCAGCGCCTGACCGCGTATGCGCCGCCGCCTCGGGTGCACGAGTTGTGGCGTCAAGAGGTCGAGTCGTACCAGCTCGACGAGGAGACGACCCGCATGTTGCTAGACCCGGCGCACATCGACGATGTGCTCGCCGCGATCCCGAACACCGGCGTCGCGAAGCACCTCCACGCGTGCACGCACACGACGTTCTCGTGCAACCTGATCGAGGGCACGATGAAGCACAACACGATCCCCGCGGCCATCGACATCGGTGTGGACATCCGCACGCTGCCCGGCGAGGGTCCGGCCGATGTCCAGGCCCACCTCGAGACTGCGCTCGGCGAGCTGGCTCACGACGTCGAGGTCGAGATCGTCATGAACGACGCGGCAACGATCAGTCGCACCGACAACCCGATGTGGGACGCACTGCAACGAGCCGTCAACAAGCCGTTCCCAACGGCCAAGCTCACGCCGCAGTTGGTGGTCGGCTTCACCGACGCGCGCATCTTTCGCCACATGGGCGCGATCTCCTACGGGGCCGGCCTGTTCAGCCCCGACGTCGAACCCGGCGAGTACGGCTCGCGCTTCCACGGCAACGACGAGCGCATCGACGTCGAGTCGTTGCGGCTCACCACCCAACTGTGGCTCGACGTCGTCCACGAACTGTTGGGCTGACGTCACGACGGCGTCGCTGCGGTCTCGGTACCTACTCCGCCTCGGACGCAGGAAATAGGTAGATCGTCCGATGCGCCCGTCTACCTCAGAAGCACACGATGGTGAGCGTCAACCTCGAAAGGGACAAAACGATGCACACCTTGCTCGCCGCTCACATCAACTACGAAACCGCCACCCAGCGCCGCCACGACCTGGTCACGCACGCCGGCCAGAACCGCCTGACGCGCTGGGCTCGCCACGACACCGACATCGGTCCGGTACATCCGGTTGACGTCGGATCGATCCTTCCGTTCAGAACGGTCACGACCGTGACGAGCACCACCGAGCACGCCTCCGCTCGTGTTGCTTGAGACGACCGCGACCCATCCGGCACCGTCGACCCGCTCGCCACGCATCCTCCACGGTTCGGTTCAGGGAACCCCAGGAGAATTGCCGGCGAGCGGGTCTCGGCGCGTCGGTAGTCTTGGTCAGGTGTTGACCGGTCGAGTGGGGCTCAGCCCGATCATGATCGGCCGCAGCGCTGCGCTCGAGCGTCTCCGGGGAGTTGTCGAGATGGCCGAACTGCGTTCGTCCGATCTGCCAACGGTTGCGCTCGTCGCCGGTGAGGCTGGCATCGGCAAGACCCGTTTGCTGCGCGAGATGCTCGCCGCGTTGCCGCGTGACGTCATCGTGTTCTCCGCGCTCGCCGAGCCGCGCTCGCTCGGCCGCGCGTTCGACGTCGCCAACCAACTGGCGCCCGCGGGTTCAGCCGATCCGGCCGCGGCGGCCACCGAGGCGATCACGACGGCAGCGATGGTCGGACGGGTGGCGCTGGTCATCGAGGACCTGCACTGGATCGACTCGGACAGCGTCGCCGTTCTCGACGCCTTGGCCCGCCAGCCGCTGCCGAACCTGGTCGTGTTCGCCACCTATCGCCCCTCCGACCTCAGCCGTGGCGCACCCGGTGGCGACCTCGTGCTGCGCCTCGAACGCCGCAACGAGGTCGAGCAGTTCCGCCTCGACCGGCTGGATCGCAACGAGGTTGGCGCGCTGATGGCAGCCATCGCCGGCCGGGCCGTGTCGTCTGCGGCCGTGGAAGCGGTGTACCGGCGGAGCGGCGGTGTGCCGTTCGTCGTCGAAGAGCTCATGCGCTTCGCCGGGCCGGACGTGTGCTCCGATGATCTGATCAGCGCCAAGCTGCCCTGGTCACTTGAAGAAGCCGTCCGCCATCAGCTCTCCGATCTCACGGACGAAGACCGCACCATCGTCGAGGTCCTCGCCGTGTTCGGCCAGCCGGCAGGGTTCGAGGCGCTCACCACCATCTCCGGCCTCGACGAGCGCGATTTGCTTCGCCACCTGCGCAGCCTCGTCGAGCGCGGGGTCATCGTCGAGACCCGCGACGACCGGTTGTGGTTCAGCCACGCGCTCGTGGCCGAGTCGGTCACCCAGCAGCTGCTCGGCCGCGAACGCCGCCGCCTGCACGAGGCCTGCCTCGACGCGCTGACCGCGCTCGCCCCAGAGGACTTCGCCGCGCTGGCGCACCATGCCGGCGGCGCCGGCCGCTACGACGAGATCGTCACCATCGCTCGCGCCGGAGCCCGCTCGTACCTGGATCGCGGGGCATCGTTCCAGGCGTTGCGACTGGCCTGCGAGGGGCTGTCCGAGGACGCCAACGAGCCGTCATTGCTCGCCGTGGCCACCGAGGCCGCATGGCGTCTCGACTTCCTTTCTGAAGCGAGCGCACACGCCCGCAACTGGCTGCGTGTCGCGCCGACGACGGCCGACCGCATCGATGCGACGCGCTACGTCGCACGCCTCGCAGTCGAGAGCGACGACCAGGACGCGGCCGAGGTGATGCTGGTCGAGTTGATGGACCTGGCCAACGGCCTGCCCGATGGCGCCGAGCGGGCCCGGGCCGAAGCCGCAGTGGCGCAGCTGCTGATGATTCGCGGTCGCGAGGGCGCGATCGAGTGGGCCGATCGGGCCATCGCCCAGGCCACGGCCGCCGGCGATCACCACGTGCTGGTCCAGGCCCGGGTCGAGCGGGCCAGTGCGCACAGCCAGGTCGCCGACCGACGGGTCGCGATCCGCGAGCTGCGCGAGGCAGCCATTGCAGCGCGCGACATCGGTGACGGTGTCCTGCTCAGCCGGGCGCTCAACAACACGTTCGATCTCGTCGCGCCCCAGAGTCGCGAGGCTGACCTGATCCGTGGCGAGTTGCGCCGGGTCGCGGCCGAATACGGCCTCGACAAGCTCGGCAACCTCAACGTGATGTGGTGGGACGCGATGTGCTCGTACGCGGCCGGCGACCTCGCGTCGTATCGCCGTCTGCTGCACGAGTGGGCGAGCTGGAATCCGGCACCGCTGCAACTGCTGAAGTACCGCGCCGAACTCGCGCTCTTGGCAGCCGAAGACGGGCGCGTGGCCGATGGTGTGGCGCTGTTCAACGACGGCCCCACCGACAGCTTCGATCTGTGCTGGAAGGTGGACGTCAACCTGCAGCGCCTGCACCTCGCCGGCCTCGGTCACGACGAGATCGAGGGCCGACGGTCGTTCGAGGCACTGTTGGTGTCCGAGCCGCTGCACGACAACTGGTTCGCCCTCGGCACGGTGGTGCAAGCCGTGATGTCGGCGCTGGATCTCGGTATCACGCCGGACGAGATCCGCACCCGCTTCCTGGACGGGTACCTGAAGAACCATGCCGCGCATGCGTCGCTCGTCGAGACGGCTGATGGCTTGCTCGCCATGGCGCAGGGGCGCACTGGCGAAGCGGTGGAGTCGCTGCGCCGCACTGTGGCGATCGCCCGTGACGAACTGCCCCGCCCACTCGAAGGCTCGGTGCGCTTCGCGCTGGCGCAAGCGTTGCTGGCCGACGGCGAACGCGCTGCGGCGCTCGTCGAAGCTCGCGCCGCGGTCGACTCGCTGGCCAAGTGGCCCGGGTGGCGCCGCGACCGGGCCGAGGCGCTGGTGGCTCGGCTCGAAGGCACCACGGTCCGTCCCGTCGGCGATCTCACGGCCCGCGAGTCCGAAGTGGCTGCGCTGATCGCCGAGGGTCTGACCAACGGTCAACTCGCCGAGCGCCTCTTCATCTCCCCCAAGACCGCCGCCGTGCACGTCTCCAACATCCTGGCCAAGCTCGGCCTCAGCAGCCGCACCGAGATCGCTGCGTGGTCCATCCGCCGCGACCTCCCCGTCGCCGGCTGATCGGCCTCTGGGACAAGCGCAACCAAAACCTGTGGGACAAGGTGTCGAACACCTATGTCGTGCACGACAACGGCTGAGCGCGCTTCAGAGTCTGCGGGGCGGCTCAGGCTGACGCAGTTGCTACTTCGATGTCGTCGCCGCGGAGGCCGAGATCGATGGCGAGATCGATGAAGATGTCGGCCATCTCGGTGCGGTAGCGGAGCTGAATCTCTTCGACCGCACGTTCACGGGCCGAGACGCTGTTGCGGTCGGGCCGTTCGATGCCGGCCGACCGCGCCCCGCGGACCTGCGCACTGGCACCATCGAACAGATCGGCGGCGGACGGGCGGAACAGTGCGAGCTCGCTCAGCGCGTCCAGAACCACGGTCTCCTCGATGTTGCCGAACACGTTTGCACCGTCTTCACCGATGAGCCCGATCGAGCGGGCGGTTGCCATCACGTTCATCGTCACGTTCCTCCGTGTCGCGCCAGGCGTTCGCCTGGGCACCTGTGACAACCTCGACGCCCCCCACGGCATTTCGTGACGTCTGTCTCGTCACAGGATCGCCGTCGGGGTCTGTGCTCCGGTGGGGAGTCGGATTCGCCCCGGGGGTACCGTTCGCGCATGGGTGAATCGTCTGAGACGGTCAAGCCGTCGTACTTGGGGTTGTTGAACGCGGTTGCGGTGGGTGAGCTGGGTGGGGAAGTGCTCTTCAACGCATGGGCGGGAGCGACGAAGGATCCGAACGTCAAGGCGTTGTGCGAGACAGTCGCCCTGCGCGAGGCAGAGCATGCGCGTGCGTTCGCGAAGCGCATCGACGAGCTCGGTTTCTCGGTGCGTCACCGCGACGACCCCGGGTTGGCGGACCGGGTCGTGAAGGCGAAGTCGAAGAAGCTCAGCGACGTCGAGAAGTTCGAGCAGCTCGGTTTCTCGCGCGCACCGAAGGACGGCAAGGACATCTTCGCTCGCTTCTTCGACGACCTGACGATCGACATCCACACGGGCGAGCTGCTCGGTCGCTACATCTCCGAAGAGCGCGACACGGGCCGCCGGCTCCGTGCGTGCTACGCGACGCTGGCACCGGACGCAGTCACGCCAGCCGAGACAACGAAGGCCGCCAAGCCCGTCAAGCCCGCCAAGAAGAAGCACAAGTCCAAGCACTGACGTGCTCAGCGTTGAGCCGCAGCCACGTTGCGTGGGCGTACGCTCGGGACGTGGCAACTGCAACTCCGGCTTCGACGCCGAACCCTGACGCGACGAAGTTCAACCTCGACACGACCCTGCCGGCGATGTTCAACGCCACTGATTCGGACCAGGCCGCAGCGCTCCCGTTTGCGGCGGAAGTCTTCGCCGCCGGGGGAGTGGCGGCGGTCTTCGGGGTCAACGACTTCGTGACGGTCACTCGCCAGCCGGGGGCGGACTGGGCCCCGATCATCGCCGCCGTTCAAGCTGCGGCCGCGGTGCATCTGTGAGGGCGATCTCTGCCGCTACGAAGTCCGCATGGCCGCCGTCGGCCAGCCCTTGCAACTGCACCTCGCCGCCACGCTGCAGCGCGGCTGACGCATCCGACGCACCCGAACGGGCTGCGTTGTTCCGCGTTCAATGAAGAGGCGCGGTGCGGCAGGAGCGCAACGCGCTCGGCGGCGCGACCGACCACGTGACGACAAAGGTTTCCACACCGAGGATCCTGACGGCATCCGCCCTGACGATCAGTTGACCTTGCGGGTCTGGTCGGCCCAGTACGGCTCGCGCAGTTTGAACTTCTGCAGCTTGCCGGTGGCGGTGCGGGCCAGGCTGTCGCGGAACTCGACCCGCTTCGGGCACTTGTACCCGGCGAGCTTGGTCTTCACGTAGGCAATGACATCGGCCTCGGTGAGGGCAGATCCCGAGGCCGGCACGACGAGCGCCATGACCAGTTCGCCCCACCTCTCGTCGGGCACACCGATCACCGCGACCTCGTCGATCTCGGGGTGACTGAAGATCGCGTCCTCGACCTCGATCGACGACACGTTCTCGCCGCCGGAGATGATGACGTCCTTCTTGCGGTCCGAGATCGTCAGGAAGTGATCGGCCGCGTCGATCAGGCCGCCGTCACCGGTGTGGAACCACTCCAACCCGTCGTCGGCGGCGCTGATGGCCGCGGCTGTCTGATCGGGCTGCTCCCAGTAGCCGGCCATGATCACGTTGCCGCGGGCCAGCACCTCGCCGTCAGGGGATGTGGCTGTGGAGATGCCGATGGCCGGGCCACCGGCGCGGCTCAGCCGCTGGGCTCGTTCGGCCGGGCTGAGCGAGTCGTACTCCTCGCGGCCGCGATTGATCGTGACGAGCGGCGCAGTCTCGGTCAGGCCGTAGATCTGGACGAACTCCCACCCGAGCTCGGTCTCGACCCGCTCGATCGTGCGCGTCGGCGGGGGCGCGCCGGCGACGACCACCCGCACCCGGTCGCGCCCTGGGATCGGGCCGTCCCAGGTCTGCGCGGCGTCGAGCACCATGCCGACCACGGCTGGGGCGCCACACAGCAGCGTCACGCCGTGGCGGTCGATGCGGCGCAGGATCTCCGTGCCGTCCACCTTGCGCAGGATGATGTGGCGCCCGCCCATGCCGGTGACGGCGTAGGTCATGCCCCACCCGTTGCAGTGGAACTGGGGCAGCGTGTGCAGGTACACGTCGCGGTCGTTCACCCCGAGGTGCCACCCGAACGTGGTCGCGTTGATCCAGATGTTGCGATGTGTCAGCTGCACACCCTTCGGACGGGCTGTCGTGCCGCTCGTGTAGTTGATGGTCGCGGTCGCATCCTCGTCGGGACTCCACGGTGCCGGTTCCACACCGAAGCGCATCAACTCGGCGTCAGCGTCGGCGCCGATCACCAGCTTGCGCTCGCAGCGCACACCGTCCAGCGCGCCGGCGAGCTCGGGATCGACGAGCAAGACGCGTGCACCGGAGTGGTCGACGATGTACTGGATCTCCTCGGCGACGAGGCGGAAGTTGACCGGCACAAGGATGCGTCCCGAGCCGCTGACCCCGAAGAACGACGTCAGCAAGCGGGCGCTGTTGTGGCTGACCATCGCGACCCGTTCGCCGACACCGATGCCAAGCGCGTCGAGGCCCGCGGCTTGGGCCCGGGCACGGTCGTTCATCTCGCGGTAGGTGGCCGAGCCCCAACCGGGCGCGGGCTGATCCGGCTCGTCGACGAACCCGATGCGATCCGGGTAGACCTCGGCGGCGCGGCGCAGGAAGTCGTTGACCGTCAATGCAACCTTCACGGGAACCCCCAGTTCGTGTGACCAGCGAGCCTCAACCTATTCGGCAGCTGTCGCGAGGCGCGCAACGTAGCCACGCGTCTCGTCGTCGAACCACGGGCCGACCCCCGCCGCGATGTTCTCGCCGACGCGCGCCAGCTTCGAGGTCGCCGGGATGGCAGCCGTGATGCGCCGATCACTGAGACCCCACTTCAACAGCGCCTGCGCCCACGTTGTGACACCGAACTCGGCGAGTGGGGCCAACGCCGTCGCGTCAGGCGGGTTCGCGAACAAGTCGGCGCGGGCGAACGGGCGCATGACGAGCACCCCGATGCCCATCTCCTCGGCGAGCGGCAGGATGCGTCCCTCGACCTCGCGTTCGCCTGGGTTGTACGGGATTTGGATGAACGAGATCCGACCGGTGCGCATGACCGTCGCCAGGTCGCCGAACGCGCTGGCTTTCCAGTGCGTCGCGCCGATCTCGTCGATCGTGCCGTTGTCCCGCTCGCGCTCGAGTTGGGTCAGCCGTGCCTCCCACTCGACGAGGTTGTGCACCTGGAACAGCTCGACGTGTCCGCCGGAGAACGCGAGCGACGCAGCGATCTGTTGCTCGGCGACGTCGTCGTCCGCGTGCCAGACCTTGGTCGCGATGATCGCCTCGGCGCGGCGGGGACCGAGTGCCTCGGACAGGACGTGCTCGGCCTCGCGGTACATCGGCGATGAGTCGAAGAGTGTTCCGCCGGCGTCGAGCGCGGCGTGCACGATCGCTGCCCGCGAACCGATGTCGCTGTCGTCGACCTCGAACGTGCCGGACGTGCCCATGCCGACCACGGGAACGTCGATCGTGCCGATGCGTCGTGTGTCCATCGTGGCGACGCTACCCGTGACGGGCGCTCGCCGCCCAGCGCCGACCCGTGTCGTCAGCCGGTGACGATGCGACGCACCGACACGATGCGGTCGTCGCTCGGGATCAGGCCGATCTTGATCGGGACGCCGGATCGGGCCGCCTGGATCCACGTCGTCGAGGTGATCGCGATGCCGACGTGGCTGATGACGGTCGGGTTGTTCGTGGAGTGCACGAAGATGAGATCGCCGGCGCGGAGGTCTTCGGTCCGCCAGTCGACGGCCACGCCCTTGGTCGACTGGAGCAGGCTCTGGTGGGGGAGGCTGATGCCGATCTGCAGATAGGCCGCACGCACCAGCCCGGAGCAGTCGTACGTGTCGGGGCCTTCCGTGTTGAACGCGTAGGCCTTGCCGACCTGCGCTTGCAAGAACGCGACCACAGTGGCCAGTTGCGCGCTCGTCGGTGAGCCGTCGGCCGGCGGAGTAGCAGCCGGCGCTGCGGGGGTCGCGGGAATCGGAAGCGTCGCCGGCGGCATGACGAGTTGACGGCCGGGCAGGATCGAGCTGGTGACCGTGATGCTGTTCGCGGCGAGCAACGCCTTGAGCGTGACGCCGTTCGCCGTCGCGATGCCGATCAGGAAGTCACCGGCTTTGACGGTGTAGGTCGCGTTCGCCGGTGCCGCTGGGGCGCCAGGAGCTGCTGGCACTGCTGGGACTGCTGGGACTGCTGGGACTGCCGGAGCGGCCTCGACGGGCAACGTGCCGTTGGCCGGCACAGCCAGCGCGTCGCCGGGATGGATGAACTTCGTCGCCTCGATGCCGTTCGCAGCGAGCAGTTGCGCCAGGGTGACGCCGAGCCGGGACGCGATCTTGCTGAGGTAGTCGCCCGACTTGACGGTGTAGGACACGGCTGGGGCGGTTGGAGCAGCGGGGGCCGCTGGTGTCGCGGGCGCCGCTGCCACGGGGGCACCGGTCTCGGCGGGCAGTGCGCCGCCGACGGGCACGACGAGTTGCGCCCCGGGAACGATGACCGATGCGACTGTCAGGTTGTTCACGGCAAGCAGATCGGGCAGGGTCACACCGAGCTTGCGGGCGATGCCGGTGAGGTAGTCACCGCGTTTGACGGTGTAGCGCAGTCCGGACGGATCGACGCTTGGAGCTGAAGTCGAGGTCGAGACCGCAACGGCTTCGGCAGCAAGCAGACCAACCGTCAGGAAGGTGAGAGAGGTCGAGAGTGTGGCCACCCGCAGCATCGCCTGAACGGCGCGTCTCTGTGTCATGCAGGGAGTTTCGGCAGCCACGGGGGGACACTTTACGAATTCCAGACACTCTGCGCCAGGGGCAACCCTCGACATGAAGTCTCAACGTGAACGTGAAGTGGCCCCTGACGTGGGGATTGTTCAAGTCTCGACCTCATGTGGAACCCTCAAAAAGTTTGTCGAGGTGACCGTCGCGACCTGATTTGGATCGGGACTGCGCGGCGCGCACGAGGCGGTCGACGCGTCGGTCCCACTGCGGACTGGACTCGATCTGCCACGCGAGCACGGTGCCGAGCGGTTCCGGCGTTGCCGCGTAGCGCTCGTTGCCTCACTGCACGAGTGCAGCGACGACCGTGCATGCCCATAGCGACAGCACACGCACCTCCCACCGCGCCTGCGCATCCGCAGTGTTCGGCGCGGGAAGGGTCTCGGATGGTCAGTCGGCTGCCCGTCGACGTGCCCGTGACTCGCCGATCCGATGATCGCCGCGACCGTGGGTGCCGCGTCCGTTCCGGTCGCGGCAGCCTGATCAGCTGCCGGGCGCTTGAAAACCCTGGTACATCACCTCGCGTCGCAGGCCGAATCCGAGCGCGGCGTAGACGCGCTGTGCGCCTGTGTTGTGCTGGGCGACGTGCAACATCGGCGTGCGCCCGCCCTGCAGGACGAGTCGTGCGACGTGTGCAGTGAGCGCTGCGGCAAAGCCGCGCCGACGAGCATCGGGATGTGTGCACACGGCGCTGATCTCGACATGGGTCGGCAGTGTCATCCGCTGGCCGGCCATGGCCAGCAAGCGGTCGCCGTCGAAGATGCCGTGGTAGTTGCCGAGCTCGATCGTGCGTGGCCGCCACGGCCCGGGCTCGGCAATCTCGATCAGCTCAGTCATCGCCGGAACATCGTCGATGGTCAACGCGCGTGTGCCGTCGGGAACGTCGAAGTCGTCGAGCTCACGTTCGAGCACCATCTGCACACCCGGCCCGCCGTAGACGTACTGCCATCCCGTCGGTGCCTCAAAACCGCCCTCCCGGAACAGGACGGCCACACCGCCGGGGCCGATGAGCACGGCCAGGTCGTTCCACGCCGCCTCGTCCGGCGACTCCATCGCAGCGAACACCGACACCTCCGGGTCGTAGCGGGCGGCGCGGCGGTGACGCTGGGCGACGTCGGCGTTCGGTCCATTGAGTGCGTGCCACGCGGCGTTGGCCAGGACGTCCATCGCACGATTCTGGCGGCACGCCCGTGTGGATCGACGAGCCAAGCGATGAGTTCTGGGCCGACGTGGAGTCTGCACTCACATGACGTCAGACAACACAGCACTGGTCCCGGCTGCCGACCTGGTCGCAACGAGCACCGTCCACCATCCCAACGAGTCGTCGGAGTACCGGCGCGCCCGGACTGCGCTGCTGGTCGAGGAGATCGAGCTGCGCCGCCACATGGAGCGCGTGGCCGAGACCCGTCGCGCCCTGCCGATCGGTGGTCGGATACCGCAGAACTACAGCTTCGTGTCCGAGGACGGCTCCGATGTGTCGATCGACGACCTGTTCGGCGACCACGACGCGCTGGTGATCTACAGCTACATGTTCGGACCGCAGCGTGAGGCACCGTGCCCGATGTGCACATCGTTCATGGGTGGTTTCGACCACAAGGTCGACGACCTCCGCCAGCGTGTCGCGATCGCCTTCACCGCTCGCTCGTCCATCGACCGGATGATCGCCGCCAAGCAGGCACGCGGCTGGAAGGATCTGCCGATCTTCAGCGATCCGAGCGGCGACTACACGCGTGACTATGTGTCCGCCGAGGACGCCGACGCGCCGGCGCTCAATGTGTTCGTCAAGCGCGACGGTGTCATCCACCACTTCTGGAGCGAGGAGGTCGGTTTCGACATGGCGGACCCCGGCCAGGATCCACGGGGCGCGATCGAGATGGACCCGTTGTGGTTGATGCTCGACGCGACCCCCGCTGGTCGCGGCGGTGACTGGCGTCCCTCGCTGACGTACTGAGCACCGCCTGTCGCCGAGGAAGCGATGTGCAGCCGCAAGGCGGCCTTGCCCGATCAATCGCGGTTGGCCATCACCAGCGTGGCCCACTCGCCGGAGGTGCTCCGGTCGATCTCTACGAGCGGTCGCAGAAAGCCGGCGGCGAGCTCGCACTGCGGCGGCGAGATGCCACTGATGGCCAGCCAACCACCGCCGGCGACGAGCCGGACGAGATCTGGCGCGAGGTCGACGACGGCTTGGCGCCCGACGTTGGCGAGCACGATGTCGAACGGGCCGTCGAGTGTGTGCAGTGACTCGGCGGTCGCTTCGACGTGTTCGGCAACACCGTTCAACGCGGCGTTGCGGATCGTGGCCTCCACCGCTTCGGGCTTCAGGTCGACGCCGACGAACTGGGCTGCGCCGAGCCGCAGCGCGCACAGCCCGAGCACGCCACTTCCGCACCCGACGTCGAGGACGTGCTCGCCGCCGCGCACCCGGTCCAGCAACTGGTCGATCATCAGTCGCGTCGCGGGATGCTGTCCGTTGCCGAAGCCGCCGGTGCCGAGTTCGACCAATCCGGACAGCGCGTCGCGGGCATGCTCGGACCAGGCGAAGCAGATGCTGAGCCGGTCGCCGAACACGACCGGTTCGGTGTGCGTCCGCCATGCCTCGAGTCGCGGGCCGGAGTCGGGCCGGACCACGGCGACCGCCCCATCGCGGCGCAGCGCGGCGCTGAGGCGCTCCTCTTCCCAGGGGTCGTCGACGGACACGAGGATCAGCCGGCTCGATCCGCCGGGTGACAGCACGTCCGTCGAATGCTCGGCGAGGCGGGTCATCATCGCGTCGATCCCGGTGTCGTCCGTCGCGACGACGATCACGGGTTCACCGTCTCACGGCTGTTGATCGATCTTCTCCATGCACACGCTGAGATCCTTGCCGACGAACTCACCCCACGGCGGGCACTGGATGTACCCGGCCTGCGCGTAACGATGCAGCGCCTCGGGCTGGCGGGGACCGGTCTCGAGCATGAAGCGATGGACGCCGAGCGCACGGGCGCGTGCTTCCAGTTCGACGAGTATCGCCGCGCCGATCTTCTTGCCGCGGCCGGCCAGCGTGACGTACATGCGCTTGATCTCGACTGCATCTGGCTGGTCGTGCATCACCCTGAATGCGCCGCACCCCACCGGTTCGCCGTCGTAGGTGGCCATCAGCAGTGCGCCCACCCCGTCGACGATGTCGCCGCCGTCGAGGCGGAAGATCAACGCGCCCGGCTCGGGATATCGGCTGAAAAGATCGGAGTTGAGCTGTGAGATGAGCAGCTGCACATCGACGTCGTCGAGCCAGACGCGATTGATGGACAGCTTCCCGAACGGTGTCTCGGGAGCGAACGCGTACGGCGACGAGCCGTGCGCGCGCAGGAACCGAAGACGCTGCCGGCCCTCGGCGGCCGTTGGTGTCTGGCGCACCCCGACCCACCAGGCAACGCGGCTCGGCACGTCCGGATGCGACGGTCGCGTGCGAGCGAACGCCTGCAAGCCGGCCGGTCCCTCCCAGACGGACAGATCGGTCGCGGTCGGCTCGCCGGGGCACGGCTCGATGCCCTCCGCTCGCCAGGCGAGCCCGTCGACCGCGCCGTCCATGGGGACGCGCCCGTCCCCCTCGTCATCCGAATGCGCGACTTCGAAGTAGGCGAGCTTCACGAACGGACCGAGTCTCCTCACCAGACGTTGTTGACGACCCCGGAAGAGTACGACATGCGGTCAGAACTCTGCGCCGGTCTCACCCAAACTTCGCGCAGCGTTCATACGGCCCGCCCACGATTCGAAGGCGACCGCCGGGTTCGACTCGAACGTGCCTCCCGCGACATTGCTCGGCGTGGCCGATCTCGGCTATGTCAACCAGCTCGTCGAGCTGGACGCACAGATCCAGCGCGCGCCCCGCTGAGGGATCAGGCTGCGTAGTTGCGCAGCACGCCCAGCGCCGCAGCAGCGTGGGGCCCGGTGGTTGCGAGTGCGCTGTCGGCGGCCTGCAGGCGCTGGGCTCCGATGCGGCAGAAGTCGCCGACCGGTCCGGTGATCCGCGACATGGCGTCCTCGGGTCCGAACGTCCACACGTCGCCGCTCGGGCCGGTCAATTCGCAACGGATCGGCTGCGGCTGCAGGCCGGCGAGGCCGAACGCGTAGGGAAGTGTGCTGTGCCCGAGCCACGCGATGTGGCGCAGGCGGTTGGTGTCCGCCAGCGCGACACCGAGTGGTTCGGTCACGTCGAGCGCGTGCGCCCAGTGCTCGGCGATGCGTGTTGTCGCCAGCGTCGCCGGGCGCAGGGGCGCAGCGGCCCACCGCAGCTTCACGTCCGGGTCGGCTGCCCGCAGCGCGTCGACGGCGCCGCGCCGGGCCGCCCTCCAACGATGGAACACGATGCTCGGCGCGGCACGTTCGCGCTGGACCTGTTCCTCCATCAACCCGTCCACGGTCGTGGCGGAGCCGCGCCAGACGGCGGCTGCGTGGTCCGCTGCTCCCACGCTGGCGATCACCGCTTCGTCGGATTGAGCGAGATGCAAGATGACATCAGCCGTCGTCCAACCCGGACACAGCGACTGGGTCGACCACTGCGCATCGGTGTACGTCTCCAGGATCGCCTCGAGCCGATCGTCCTCAGCAATCAGGTCGGCGATGATGTCCACTGCGGCTGGCGCGGTCATCGAGGGCGGACGCTGGCTGCGACCAACGGGCCGGCTTGCTCGAGCCACGTCGTGATCGTCGAGTCGAGTTGATCGAGTTCTTGCTCGAGCACGAACAACCCCCGCGTCGGTATGGTCGCGCCGATCTCGATCAGCAGCGGGCGGAGGTGCACTTCCACGGCCAGCGCGTGCCCGGGTGACCCGCCGACCATCACGGGTATCGCGGTGACGCCGGACAGGCCGGTCGTGCTGAACCAGTCGAGGAACGACTTCAGCAAGCCGGTGTAGGTGGCCTTGTAGACGGGCGTTGCGATGACGGCGAGGCTGCTGGCCGACAGTGCCTGGGTCTGTTCCTTCACTGCTGCGCACGACCAGTCGAAGAGCTGCGGGCCGAGATCGGCGAGCTCGATCATGTGCACCGCTACGTCGGCGAGGCCCGCAGCTCGTGCAGCTGCGGCAGCAACGTGTTCGGCCACGGTCCGAGTGCGCGACATCGGCTTCGGGTTGCCGACAACGACCACGACGTTGCTCATGAAACTCATGATGCCCGGAATCGAGCGGCTTCGGTGAGCGCTGAGTCGGTGATGATCACGTTGTTGACCGTGGCGTCGGCGGGCAGGTCCAGTTCGATGAGGCCGGCCCCGCACTCGCCTGCGGCGAGTTCGGCCGAGCTCAGTGTGCTGCCGCCGAACGTGGCTTCACCGGTGCGGTTGTCGGTGGCCGACACGTACCAGTAGATCGGACCGACGTCGAGTGGCGTGGTCCCGGCGCAGACCTGCACGTCTGCCCGCACGAGCTGTCGGCCAGCGTCGGGCGGGAAGAAGTCATCCAGCGGCGGCGCGTTCGGCGTGACCGCACGCACGACGGCCGTTGCACCATCGGGCAGCATCGCGGTCTCGGCGAGTCCGAACGTGGTGACGGGCGCGGCCGCGACGAGCGGCCCGTCGACCGGGACGGAATCGTTGGTGTTCCAGCGCGCCGCTTCCTGGAACAGCGTGCCCTGCATCACGACCGAGCTGAGGTTCTTGCCGGCCGGCAC
>JANNZY010000121.1:0-18035 GCA_031410915.1 Actinomycetes bacterium | reverse complement strand
GTGAAGGGCAAGCCGCTGAGCGCCAAGACGGTCGCGAACACAGCCGGGGTGCTGTCGGTAGCTCTAGCGGACGCTGTCGACATGGGATCACTGCGGTCGAGTCCTTCGACCAAGGCGCGGCTGCCAGCCCGCCAACGTCGAGAGATGCAGGCATGGACCGAGTCCGAGGCGGCAGCGTTCCTCGGTCACGTTCGCGACCAACGGCTCTACCCGCTCTGGAGGCTCGTGCTTGCCACCGGTCTGCGGCGGGGTGAGCTGTGCGGCCTTCGTTGGCGAGATGTCGACGTCGTCGCCGGCACGCTCGAGGTCGTCGAGACGCGGGTGGTCGCCGCTGCCGTGACGATCGGGGCGCCGAAGACGAAGGCTGGCTCGCGGGTGGTCGCTCTCGATCAGGGGACGATCGCTGCGCTGCAGACCTGGCGCAAGCGGCAGGCCGAGGAACGGCTCGCAGCGGGCCCGGCGTGGACGGATCAGGGTCTCGTCTTCGTCGACGAGTTCGGGCAGCCGCCGCACCCGGAAACGGTGACGCGCTGGTGGCGCGAAGCGGTCGCAGCGACGGGGGCGCGGCCGATCCGTCTTCACGATGCGCGACACACAGCGGCGACGATGGCGCTGCGCGCAGGGGTGCCGATCAAGGTCGTGACCCAGCGTCTCGGCCACGCCGATGTGGCTGTGACGATGCGGGTGTACCAGCACGTGACAGCACAAGATGACCGCGAGGCGGCAAGCGCGCTCGGTCGGGCGCTCGATGGACTGTGACCATTTCGTGACCGCTCGCTTGTCCCGCCCCTGGTGAGCAGGGGCGGGTTGGTGGAGCTGGGGGGAATCGAACCCCCGTCCATCAGGCGATGAACGCCCCCGCTACGACCATTCCCGCTGTCCGGCTAACGCAGCCGGGTCGGCGGGTCGACTTGATCGTCACCCGAGGGTGGCGGTCCGCGGATCGTCTTTCCGATCCGTCAGCAGTCTTTCCTGCCGCCAGCGTTCTTTCACGCCGTCATCCTTCGCTTCTGTTGCCGGGCTGCGATGGATTGGCCCCGTGCGGCATTTCTGCTCACGATGTCTCTTCGCTCATCTGAAAATCAGGCGGCGAGAGCGAACTGCTCGTTGGCAATTCTGTTTTTTGCCCCGTTTAGCGAGTCTGAGCAACTCGGGTCGCGTGATCGAACAACAACACTGACGTCGAAACCTGTCAGCCCCGTTGAAATTGGTAGCCCGCACAGGCTACCTGCGCTCACGTTGCAAGCGGACTCCAAGCACGCCACAAGCGACGAAGCGCATCGTGTGATCCGACACGAACGACACACGCACCAAGGAGAACATCGTGGACATCGGACTCGCCATTGCCCAGGTCGGCCCCTTCGCCGACACCAACATCACGCGTGCCTTCGCGATCGAGGCGGAACTGCAGGGCTATTCGTCGCTGTGGGCACTCGACCGCTTGCTGGCACCGGTCGCGCCGCGCACGCCGTATCCGGCGAGCGCGGACGGCTCGCTGCCCCCTGGCCAGTCGAACGCATTCGACCCGCTCGTCAGCCTCACACTGGCCGCAGCAGTGACCGAGCGCATCGGCATCGGCACCAACGTGCTTGTCGCGCCGTGGTACTCGCCGGTGCTGCTGGCGCGGAGCCTGGCCACACTCGACCGCGTCAGCAACGGCCGCCTGACAGCGGGCCTCGGCCTCGGCTGGTCACAGGACGAGTACGCAGCCGTCGGCGTCGCGCAGCGCCAACTCGCGCTGCGGATGGAAGAGATCCTCGAGACGATGTCGCGTGCCTGGCGCGACGACGTCGTCGAGATCGAGACGTCGCGTGAAATCGTTGCGCCGAGTCATGTCGACATGAAGCCGACGAATCGCCGCGTGCCGATCCTGCTCGCCGCGTACACGCCGAACGGTCTCGAGCGCATCGCTCGCCGCGCCGACGGTTGGACGCCCGCCGGCGTGCCTGCGCCGTACGTGGCCGAGATGTGGGGCTCGGTCTTATCGACCGCTGTTCGCTATGGCCGCGATGTCGACGCGATGCGCCTCGTCGTGCGCGCCAACGTGTACGTGACCGACGAGATCACGGTCGCGGATCGACCACCGTTCGTCGGTTCGATCGAGCAGATCCGTGCCGACGTCGAGGCCCACCACGAGATCGGCGTGCACGAGCTGATCGTCGACATGCAGGCCACGACCGACTCGTTCGACCAACTGTTCGACCTCACCGCCCAGATCACCGCCGGCATCCTCACCCCGGCGTGACCCACCGCGGCCACACGCGTGTGCCGACCGTAACGCCTGCCGCACGGACTGCACACGCGTGGGAGAGTGGTGGTGCCGGTTGCACGGGCTGCCGGCGCGTGCGCGCTGAGCGCACGGCACGCAGACCCGTGTGCCGACCGTGACGCCTGTTCCACGGACTGCCCGCGCGTGGGTGGGGTGGGGGTTCGGTAGGTTCGGCGGGATGGCTGACGACATCACGCACTACGACGCGGTCGAGGGGTATCCGGGGCGGCTCAGCTACCGGCCCGGCGACGAGCTCACGCTGCACGTGTCGTGTACGACTGACACCTACGACGTCGAGATACACCGCTGGGGCGGAACGCGCGAGCTGGTGTGGTCGTCGTTCGGCAACGCCGGGGTCGAACAACCGACCCCGGTCGATGCCGACGCGAACGGCTGCGGCTGGCAACCATCGATCACCGTGTCGGTGCCGCACGGTTGGCGCAGCGGCTTCTACGTCGTCACGCTTCGTGCCCACGGTGCACCGGACGATCGTGCTGTCGGGTACGCGTGCTTCGTCGTGCGGGCGGCCGCCGATGTGCGTCACCGAGCCTTGCTCGTCGTCGCGACGAACACCTACAACGCCTACAACAACTGGGGCGGCGTCAGCCTCTACACCGGTGGCAAGCAGGTGTCGTTCCGCCGCCCGTTCGGTCGCGGCACCATCGTTCGGCCTGAGGAGGAGCGTGACGATCGCAAGTCGCGCCCGGTCCGCTTCGGCGAGCAGCCGGACGTCGAGGGCGAGATCTACCAGGCCTATCGCTTCGCCCGCGGGTACCCGGGGTTCATGGCGTCGACCGGCTGGTTCACGTACGAGCGCCGGTTCGCGGAATGGGCCGAGGCCGACGGGTTCGCGTTCGACTACGCGATCTCGTCGGATCTGCAGGACGACCCGTCCGTCGTCGACGGCTACGACGTCGTCCTCGGCGTCGGCCACGACGAGTACTGGTCGTTCGAGCAACGCGACACTGTCGAGGCGTACGTTCGCGCCGGCGGCAACTACGTCAGCTTGTCCGGCAACACCATCTTCTGGCAGGTCCGCATCGAAGCCGGCGGTGACACGATGGTCTGCCACAAGTACTCGGCACACGACAGCGATCCAGCCGTTGCCGCGGGCCGTCCGGAGCGGATGACCGGCATGTGGAGCGACCCGCTGCTCGGCCGTCCGGAGACGGCGTTCCTCGGTGCTGGTTCCGCCTACGGGTTGTACAGCCGGTTCGGGATGGCGACACCGCGTGGCTCGGGCGCGTTCACGGTCTACCGCAACGACCACTGGGTGTTCGCGGGTACCGGGCTGCGCTACGGCGACCTGCTCGGCCGCGACCACGGCGTCGTCGGCTACGAGACGGTCGGCTGCCGCATCACGTTCGACGAGTACCAGTTGCCGGTCGCGGCCGGCGGCGATGGCACGCCGGCCGACATCGAGGTCGTTGCATTCACGCCGTCGTCGAACCTGGCGATGGGGGAGTACCCGGCGTCGATCGCCGCGCTCGACGACCAGGGCGATCTCGAGTTCGTCGCCTCACGGCTCTACGGCAGCACCGACGATGAGGCGTTGCGGCGGGTGCGCCACGGCAACGCGGTGATGGTTGTGTGCCGGCCGTTCGGCGCCAACGGAGGCGAAGTCGTGACCGTCGGATCGACCGACTGGGTGTTCGGCCTCGCCGACCCAGCGGTCGCGCAGGTGAC
Organism: Actinomycetes bacterium; assembly: GCA_031410915.1. Lineage (GTDB taxonomy): Bacteria > Actinomycetota > Acidimicrobiia > Acidimicrobiales > Ilumatobacteraceae > WLMZ01. The sequence goes on along the minus strand of JANNZY010000121.1, from coordinate 14,080 downwards.
CCGCAATGCGATCAGACGCTACGCGGGATGATCAGAGGTCTCTGCCTTGGCCTGACGGCCGATGGCGCGAGCCATCTCGCGCTGGGTGTCGCGTTGGGCCATTGCCTGGCGCTTGTCGCCCTTGCGCCGGCCGGTGCCGATGCCGAGTTCGACTTTGACCTTGCCGTCCTTGAAGTAGAACGCGAGCGGCACGATGGCCACGCGATCCTGCTGGACGCGGGCGTGCAACTTGGCGATCTCGTCGGCGTGCAGCAACAACTTGCGAGCCCGGTCCGGGTCGTGCGCGCCGACACCGTGAGCGAACTGGTACGGCGGGATGTGCACACCGTCGAGCCAGACCTGGCCGTTGAGCACCCGGGCGTATGCGTCGGCGATCTGCAGGTGGCCGAGGCGCAACACCTTCACCTCGCTGCCCTGCAACACGATGCCGGCCTCGAGCGTGTCGACGATGCTGTAGTCGAAGCGCGCCTTGCGGTTGCTGGCGATCATCTTGCGGTTCGGGTCGGGTTTGGGGGCCATGGTGTTGTCGGTCTGAGTGAGCAGGTGTGTGCGGGGCGTTCGCGCGCGTCCGGAGACGGGCGAGTTGACAGCGTACCGCTAGCGTTCAGCGGCGATGCCCGCCCCTGCCCAGTTGGCCGTGTCCCGTTCCGCGTACGCAGCGATGATCGCCGAGGCCTACGACTGCTACCCGGAAGAGGCGTGCGGTTTGCTCGTCGGCCGTTCGGGCGCGAACGATGTCGTCCGCTTCGTGCCCTGCGAGAACACCACGCATTCGGCGAAGGTCTACAGCATCGCCCCGAAGGCGCTGCTGCGCGCCGAGCGAGACGCCGAAGACGACGGGTTGGAGGTCATCGGCGTGATGCACAGCCACACCCACACCGAGCCGTATCCGAGCCCGACCGATGTCGCCCAGGCACCCGATCCGACGTGGCACTACGTGATCGTGAGCCTGAAGCGGGACGCGCCCGAGGCGCGCAGCTATCGTCTCGGCGACGGCGCGATCAGCGAAGAAGCGGTCGCCGTCACCTGAGTTGGGGGGTTCGCCGATGGCCATCGTGATCAACGACACCGAACACGTGGAGGTGGACGCGTCGTTCGACGGCGACCGCTTCGTGATGTCGCCGAGCGCGTTCGAGGCGCTGACCGGCTGGACGCTGAAGCCCGAAGGTCTCTGCCGTGACGACACGTGCGCCCCGCTGCACGGGCGAGACGAAGTGGTGGTCGGCGCCAACCTCGACCTCGCGGCTGCCGCGCCGTTCATCGGCATGACCGCCGTCGTCGACACGTCGCGTGGCATCGCCGCGCTGGCTCCATCGGCACAATCCCGGGCCGATGCGATGACGACGCTGGAGGCACCCGACTTCACGTTGCCGAACCTGGCCGGCGAGCCGGTGAGCCTGCACGACTTCGATCGTCGCAAGGTGCTTTTGCTCGCCTGGTCCAGTTGGTGAGGCTGTCGCTACGAGCTGCCCGTGTGGCAGACACTGCAAGAAGAGCTCGGCCCGCACGGGTTGTCCATCATCGCGGTGGCCATCGACAACGACGTCCCGGCGGTCCGCAACTGGGCGGCTGAGGCACCGGGCCTGACCTACGCGATCGACCGTGACTACACAGTCGCCGAGCGTTACGGCATCGTGAACGTGCCCGCTTCGGTGTGGATCGAGCACGGTCGCATCGTGCGTCCGGCCGACACGGCGATGGGCGACGACCGCTTCCGCCAGTTCGCCAAGATCGACTCCAAGGTCCACCACGATCGGCTGCGGGCGTGGGTGCTGCGCGGCGAACGTGACGTCGACGACGACGCCGCACGCAATCTGATCGAGACGCCGACGCCCGAGCTGCAGCTGGCCCGCCTGCACCGCCGCATCGCGGTCCAGTTGCACGACCGCGACGATCGTGACGGCGCGACCGAGCACCTCGCCGCGGCCGCAGCGCTGGCCCCGAACGATTGGACGATCCGGCGGGGCAGCATGCCGATGAACGGTGTCGACCCGTTCGGCACCGAGTTCTTCAGCTTCGTCGAGGAGTGGATGGCCGCAGGGAGCCCCGGCTACCGCCTCCGCACGGGCCGCGAGGAGTAGTCGACCCAGTCCTCTCGCGGAAAGTTGGGAGAGTGTGCGAGCGGCACTGCTCGGTACGATCCTGACCAAGGGCATCGGGTTTGCCCAACCCCGGTCGAAGAGAGGTTGCGGCTGTGATCTACGAGAACGTGCTGGACATGATCGGCAACACGCCGATGGTGGACGTGAGCGTGCTGTCGCCGAACCCGCGAGTGCGCATCTACGGCAAGCTCGAAGGGCAGAACCCGTTCGGGTCGGTGAAGGATCGCATCGCCAAGAGCATGATCGAGCTCGCCGAGAAGAACGGCACGTTGTCTCCGGGACAGACCATCATCGAACCGTCGTCGGGAAACACCGGCATCGCCCTCGCCGCGATCGCGCAGATCAAGGGTTACCCGATCAAGATCCTGATGCCGGAGAGCGTCAGCATCGAGCGCCGCCAGATGCTGGAGGTGTTCGGGGCCGAACTCATCCTGACGCCCGGCGAGGAAGGGAGCAACGGTGCCGTGCGCCGGGCCCAAGAGATGGCTGCGCAACATCCGGAGTGGTGCTTCCTCTACCAGTACGGCAACGACGGCAACCCGCAGGCGCACTACGACGGCACGGGGCCCGAGATCTGGCGCGACCTTCCCGAGATCACCCACTTCGTCGCCGGCCTCGGCACGAGCGGCACGCTGATGGGCACGGGTCGCTACCTGAAAGAGCGCAACCCCGACATCAAGATCATCGCCATCGAGCCGCCGCTCGGCGAGCGGGTCGAGGGGCTGCGCAACCTGGAGGACGGCTACATCCCGCCGGTGTTCGAGATGTGGAACGGCTACGAACTGCTCGACCGCAAGCGGGTCGTGCGGCCCCGCGAGAGCCTGGAGTGGACCCGCCGTCTCGTACACGAGTGCGGTGTGTTCGCGGGAATCTCCGCCGGTGCCGCGATGGCCGGCGCAGCGAAGGTGGCCGAACAGATCGAGGAAGGCGTGATCGCGTTCATCGTCTGCGACAACGGCTGGAAGTACCTGTCGACGGGCGCCTACACCGACGATCTCGACGCGGCCGAGGCCAAGGCCGAGACCATCATCTACTTCTAGACTGCGGGCCAGATCACCGCGTTCTTGATGTCATAGATGCTCGCAATGATCGACTCGTCGTAGACACGATCCACGTCCGGCGCGTCGCCGCCGAACAGGCCGAGATCCGCGTACGTCGACAACACGCGGCCCATCGACTTCGCGTCGGGTGCGCCGATCGCCTCGCCCGCCGGCGTGCTGTCGAGGACGAGCTTGGACTCCGTCTGCCAGCGAAAGACCTCGCCGTCGCGCGACAGCGCATTCGGGTTGCCGTTGTTGTCGATGAAGTCGACCGCGATCATCGACGCGCCGGACGGGTCGGCGATCGCGTCGGCCAAACCATGCATCGCGGCGCGTATGAAGTCGGCGGCCGCGGTTGGATGCGCGGCCACGAAGTCGGTGTTGCCGAACAGGATGCCGAACGTTCCCGGAATCTCGGCGGTGGCGGGGTCGAACGTCGTGAACGGAATGCGGGAGCGATCGAGTTGGCCGGGTTCGTTGCTCTTGTACGCCGCGAAACCGGCGATGTCGCTCTGCGCGATGTGCGCGACCGGATCGAATCCCTCGACCGGCGCCGTCGTGTAATCGGTGCCATCGACGAGGCCCGCGCTCGACAACATGGCCTCGATGCTGACCGGCAGCGCAACCTTCACGCCGATGCTCGTGCCGCGCAGATCGGCCAAGGTGGACGCGTACCCCTGCTTCACGATCAGCGTGTCGATGACGGTTTGACCCTCGATGGCCAGCGTCACAAGCGGTGCTTCAGCATGAGTCGCGACGTACGCAGCCAACTCACTGAGCGATCCACCGCTGGCCATCTCCGCCTCGCCGCTGCCGACGAGTGCATAGTTCGTGGCGGACAGACTCGGCGCGACTTCGACGTCGAGGCAGAGCGCGTCGAAGTAGCCTTTCTGCTTCGCGACCAGGACGTCGACGATGCTCGCGCTTGCCGCGTAGTCGAATCCGGAGAGGTACCGAATGGTGCCAGCGTCACGGTTCAGCTGGCAGCGTTGCTCCGGAAACGCTTGTCCAGTCTGGACTTCGTCGTCGCCGGTGGAGGTGGACGACTGAGCCGTCTCGTCGCTCGAGCATGACGCCACGAAGAGCGTGCAGGCGAGCGCCGTGCCCGCGGCGCGTCTGAGCAACATGAGCCGGGAGCGTAACTTCCGAGCATTACGGACCTGTGACAGCCGCGTTACGCCTGGCGGGTGAGCGCCTCGAACAGCGCGAGAACGTTCGCGCCGCCGATCCCGACACGATGCCCGGTTCGCGAAATGAAACCAAGTTGCAGCCCGATCGCGGGCTCGCGAATGGTGAAGAACTGCTCGTGTCCGTTGGCATCGACGACGATGTCAGTCAGCAATGGTGCGTCGACGGCGGTCAACGCAGCTCGTGCGTAGCCGGCGTTCAGCACGTCGATCGCAAGGTGCTGGATGCCGCTGCCGTGCTCGCGCAGATGACGCGCCACCGCTGGACTCGCCTCGGCCCCGACGATCACGATCGACACACCACCCGCGGCGACGGCGCGGATGCCGGGCGTTTCGCCATCGGCCAACTCGACACTGTGGAATCCGAGCCGCTCGGTCAACATCGTCTCCGCAGCGGCAAGATCATCGACCGCGATGACGACGTGATCGATGCGCGTCGCGACCGTGTCGACCGCGGACCGCGTGCTCTCCGGCGCGGCCGACTTGTCCGGTGCCGCGTCCGGGCGCGTGCCCGCCACCTCGATGCGATGCGTCTCGGCCAGCAGCACACGGAACACCTGCTCGGCGAAATCTGGATCGACACCGCGATCGATGGCCCACTGCCGCCGGCTGGTGATGACGTCGCGCACTCGATTGGGCTGGATGACCGGGGTGTCGGTGGTCTCCTTGAACCGGGCGACCTCCTCGCACACCGCGAGCCGCTCGGCGAGCACATCGACGAGGCGCGTGTCCAACGCGTCGATGCGGGCGCGGAGTTCCGGCAGGCTGGTCACGCACGAACCGTAGCGTCCACGGGTTGCTAGCGGCAGGGCGCACCTCTAGCCTTGCAGGGTCCGTCAGGGCCTCACGGCTCTCGCGCGATGCCGCTGGATCAGATTGGTCCGGGGCGACCTCCGATTCGGAAGGCATCAGTTCCATGGCCAATCAAGAAGTCATCGCCGAGCACAAGCTGCACGACACCGACACCGGCTCACCCGAGGTGCAGATCGCGTTGCTCACCGCACGCATCAACCACCTCACCGATCACCTGCGCATCCACAAGAAGGACTTCCACAGTCGGCGTGGCCTGCTCATGCTGGTCGGCCGTCGCCGCCGCATGCTTGACTACGTCCGCGCCCGCGACGTCCAGCGCTATCGCGACATCATCGCCAAGCTCGGCCTGCGCCGCTGATCACGCGTTGACGGGGCATCTCTTGCAGCCCCGTTGCGAACACCGAGGAGCGTGTTCGAGCCGTTCCTAGCGTGGCCCGATGCGGCGGCTCACGACCTGGTTCATCATCGGCTCACTCCTCGCGGCGTTGGCCGTCTTCGGCGCCCCGACACCCGCTGAAGCCGACGGTGTCACCTTCCTGAACATCGTCACGCGTTCCGGCGAGAACGACGTGTGGTCCACGTCGCTCACCCTGCGCCAGATCGATGGCCGCATCGGTCTCGTCGACTTCTTCTACGAACCGCACGCGCTCATCGGGTTCGGCGGCGGGACCGAGGACACACCGCTGGCGATCGGGCTGTCCGTCCCCGATGCTCGCCTTGGGTACGGCAAGCAGAACAGTGCCGCGCACAGCCCGTGCACCGGCACGTTCATCGTCGATCAAGTGGAGTACTCGGGCACGACCCTCACCAGGTTCGCCGCACGCTTCGGCGGCACCTGCCCGGCAGCGGACCCATCGGCCTTCCCCATTCGCTGCCGCTCACCGCGTTCGGTGGCGAGCCTCGGCCACCGCGTCGAGCCGGCGAGAAGATCCACGCGATGACACCCATCCGTGTCCTCGACACGCGTGTCGCCACCGGCGCGACGAGCGGCGCCGCGCTCGGTCAGGCGATGTCGGTCACCGTCGTGGTGCGAGGCCATTTCGGAGTACCCGACATCGCAGCGGGCGTGATCGCGAACGTCACCGTGACCGAACCAACGAGTGCGGGGTTCGTGTCCGTCTTCCCGACGAGTGTGCCCCGGCCGACGGTGTCGACGCAGAACTTCGTCGCTGGGGACACCGTCGCGAACCTCGCCACCCTCGCGCTCGGTGCAGACGGAGGGCTCGAGGTGTTCAACAGCGCAGGCAACACCCACGTCATCATCGATGTCGTCGCCTGGCTCGGCGACGACCTGGCGGCACCCGAACTCGTCCCGACGCCCAATGGCATGGTCGTCGATGTCGACACTCGGCGGCTGCGGGCACGAGACACTCGGTACCAGCGGGTCGTGGGCAGCCCCGACGGTCGTCTCGGGCCAGGGGAGTCGTTGTTCGTGTTCGTCGGCGCCTCCGCAGCGTTGGTCAACGTGACCGCGACGCAACCGACCGCGGACACGTTCCTCACCGCGTACACGCCGGGCACGCCGCTTCCGTTGGTGTCGTCGCTGAACGTGTCCGCCGGGCACACCCGACCCAACCTCGTGCTCGCCGTCGCCGATGGCGCTGGTTTCATCGCGATCCGCAATCACTCCGGCCGCACGCACGTGATCGTCGACGTCGTTGCATTGCTGCACGAACTCGTCGACATCAACCCCGGCTTCCCCGGCGCGCAGTACCAGACGGACGGCGCGACGGTGTTGCTCGTCACCCCGTCACGCGTGTACGACTCGAGACTTCGCGACGGACCGTTGCGGCCCGATCAATTCCTGACGCTCGCCGAAACCGACACGATCGTGCCGACGAACCGTGTCGTTGCCGGCGTCGTGTTGAACTCGACCGTGACCGAACCGACGGCTGCCGGCTATCTCTCGATTGCCGAGCAGTTCACCTACGCCGCCGCCGGCAACGTCGTCTCCACGCTGAACTTCGAGGCCGGTGAGACCGTTCCCAACGGTGCGTGGCTCACCGCCACGTACGCGCGGATCGTCAACGGGTCGGTCGGCACGACCCATCTCGTGCTCGACGTGCAGGCCCTGCTCGTGTACGGCGACTTCGACAGATACGTGCCGGTCCCGCAGCCGCCGCCGGTGTTGCCGCCCTTCCCGCCGTACCCCGGCTATCCAGGCCCTCCCATGTTGGGTGGCGCATCATGAGCAAGCGGACCCGTACGACTCGCATTCTCGCGATGGTGCTCGCTGTCGTGATGTCGGCCGCGCTGCCCCTCGCCGTGCCACCGGCAGCGGGCGCCCCCGACGACGGCAGGTCGTTCGTCACCGTCACTACCGAGACCGGCGAGGGAGGCATCCGAACCGCCGACGTCGCCCTCGACTCCAGCTCCGCAACCGGGGCGCGCTTCTCGTTCCCGGGCGGACGCATCGACATCTCGTCGTACAACCCGGATCTCGGACGATTCGCGGTCGGTCCGGCCAGCATCGACACGGACAACCTCGTCGTCGACTACGACGACTGGGAACAGCTCGCGCTGAACTGCTTCGCCACGTTCTTCATCGACCAGATCGAGTTCGACGGCGACCAGATCGTTCGCTTCGCAGCCAGGTTCGGCGGCTCCTGCTACGAGTACGACCCACCCGAGCCGTACCACCGCAAGTGGTCGGGTGCGATTGCCTACCGGGCCACGGTTCCGGTCGCGGCGGTTTCGATCGCGAGCGGCGGCGTGACGGACTTCGGCACGTTCGGCGACACCGATTTCGTCACCACCCGCCGCGTCGAGATCGCCAACGACGGGTCGGGGCCGCTGGTGACCCACGAACCGACACTGGCGGGCACGGGCGCTGACCAGTTCCGCATCGCGTCGACGACCTGCCACGACGGATCACTCGCTCCGGGCCAGGCCTGCGCGATCGAGGTGAGCGCCGTGCCCACCCACTTCGGTCGTCACGACGCGTTCGTCGTCTTCGACCCGGATGCGTACGCGTGGGAGCGCGGAGTACCGGTTGCGTTGCGGCTGTCGATGCTGACCGGCGAGGTCCGCCCACCGCCACTTGCCGGCGCGAAGGTGCATCCCGTCACCCCGGTGCGCCTGCTCGACACGCGAGCCGCTGTGGGTCGCGCCGGGACCGAGCCCGTCGGCACGTCACCTGTCACGCTGGCCATCGCGGGTGTCGGCGGTGTGCCCGACTCGGCCGTCGGGGTCATCGCCAACGTCACGGTGACGGAACCCACCGCGCGGGGATTCCTGACGGTGTCTCCGAGCGGCGAGCCGCGACCGGTCGTGTCCAACCAGAACTTCGTCCCGGGCGACACCGTGGCAACGCTGTCCACGCTCGCGCTCGGGTCGGACGGCGCGATCGACATCTTCACCAGCGCCGGTCAGACGCATGTGATCGTGGACGTGGTGGCATGGCTCGGCGACGACATCGTGGTGCCGACGCGGCCGGCGGTACCGAACGGCATGGTCATCGACCTGCTGGCCAAGCCGCGACGAGTGTTCGACACGCGCCAGAATCCGTTCCCCACCGATCCGGGCGGCACGGTCGGCCCGGGCGAGACGCTCGTGCTGCATGTCGGCCCGGACGCGGTGCTGCTCAACGTGACCGCAACCGAGCCGACGGCGGACACCTATCTCGCCGCGCATGCGGCCGGTGCCGAGCGCCCGAACGTGTCGAGCCTCAACGTGCGCGCCGGTGAGACCCGTCCGAATCTCGTCTTCGTCGACGCCGACAGCAACGGCAACATCGCGATCTACAACCACGCCGGCCGGACGCACATCGTGGTCGATCTGGTGATGTCGTTCGCGACGGTCCACCGCACGAACGACATCGGCCCGCCGACGTACAACACCGGCGGCACGATCATCCTGCTGTCGCCGTTTCGCGCTTACGACTCTCGCCTTTTCGCCGACGGTGCGTTCGTGCCGTGGGAGGCCTCGTACCTCGACCTCGACGAGACGATCGACGGCCTGCCGGTCGTCGGGCTGATCATGAACGCCACGGTCACCGAGCCGACTGCCGCCGGCTATTTCGCCGTCAGCGACCTCGACACGGTGACCGCTGGCGTGTCGACGCTCAACTTCGTGCGCGGTCAAACTGTGCCGAACGGTGCGTGGATACGCGGCAGCGACATTGGACTCGGCAACGGCTCCACCGGCCGGACCCACATCATCATCGATGTGCAAGCCGTGATCGTGAGCGGCTGATCACGCGTTGACGGTGGGCACACGGCCGTAGGTCGTGGTGCGCTGCTCGGCGCGGCGGCCGAGTGATTCGGACAGTTGCGCAAAGTCCTTCGGGGTCAGGCCCTGGCCGTGGGCCGCGCCCGCGGCGCGGCTGATGTTCTCGTTCATCAACGTGCCCCCCATGTCGTTGCAACCGGCGCGCAGCATCTGCGCCGCGCCGGACAAACCGATCTTGACCCAGCTCACCTGCACGTTGTCGATCAGCCCGCGGTAGGCGATGCGCGCGATCGCGTGCATCAGCAGCGTCTCGCGAAACGTCGGCCCACGGCGGCTCTTGCGCTGCAGGTAGATCGGCGAGGCCATGTGCACGAATGGCAGGCCGACGAACTCGGTGAACCCACCCGTCTCGCGCTGCAGATCGCGCGTCACCAGTAGGTGACGGGCCCAGCTCTCGGGATGCTCGATCGAGCCGAACATGATCGTCACGTTGGAGCGCAGCCCGATCGAGTGCGCAGCGCGGTGGCAGTCCAGCCATTGCTGGGTGTCGATCTTGTCCGGACACAGCACGGCGCGGATCTCGTCGTCCAGGATCTCGGCCGCCGTGCCAGGCAATGATGCGAGACCTGCGTCCTGCAACCGGCGCAGGTAGGTGGTCAGGTCCTCGCCGAGGCGGCGCGCACCCTCGGTGACCTCGAGCGCGGTGAATCCGTGCACGTGCATGTCGGGCACAGCTGCCTTCACCGCCCGCGTGACGTCGATGTAGTAGTCACCATCGAAGTCGGGGTGGATGCCACCCTGCAGTGTCACCTCGGTCGCTCCCAACCCGGCTGCCTCACGGGCGCGATCGGCGATGTCGTCCAGCGTCAGCAGGTACGGCGTTCCACGCAGGTTCAGCGTCAGCTTGCCCTTCGCGAACCCGCAGAAGCGGCACTTGAACGTGCACACGTTGGTGTAGTTGATGTTGCGGTTGTGGACCCACGTGATGCTGTCGCCGACGGCGTCCCGACGCAGCTCGTCGGCCAGCTCGGCGATCGCGTTGACTTCTGGACCGCGAGCGCGAAACAGCGCGACGATCTCGTCGAAGCCGACCGCGTGGCCCATGCGCACACCGTCGATGATCTCGTCGATGGCCGAGCCCGGCTTCGTGCGACCGACGGAAGCGTTGTCGGTCGGGACCAACATCGTCGGCTCGGTGTTCGCGCCGCTGTACCACTGCGTGCTTCGCTGGCCGATGAGCACGACCTCGGCACCGTCCTGCACGACATCGGCGGCGGTCACCTTCTCCGGCCAGACCGAACCGGGATCGTCCCGGCCGAGGCCTTCCGCGTCACTGCGGTCCATGACTGCGAACTGCAACGCAGGATCGAGCCAGCGGTCGGGGCGCCGTGCGAACTCGGGATAGATCGTCAGTCGCGGCGCCAGCGCCATGCCGCGTGCTTCGGAGACGGCGCGGAGGCGATCCAGCTCCGGCCACGGACGCTCGGGGTTGACGTGGTCGGCGGTCACCGGCGACACGCCGCCCCAGTCGTCGATCCCCGCATCGAGCAGAACGCCGAAGTCATCGCTCAGGTTCGGCGGTGCCTGCAGATGGATCTCCGGCGGCAGGATCAACCGCGCGACTGCGATGCTCCACAGGAACTCCTCCGGCGGGCATGGTGCCGACCGCTGCATCGCGGTGCGCAGCTTGGGCAGGAAGTTCTGCACGATCACCTCCTGCACGTGTCCGTGGCGGGCGTACGACTCGGCGATCGCGACGAGCGCCGCGATGCGATCGATGCGCTCCTCGCCGATGCCGCAGAGGATGCCGGTTGTGAACGGGATGCTCAACTCACCGGCGGACTCCAGCGTCTCCAGCCGGCGGCCGGGCACCTTGTCCGGCGCGTTGCGATGCGCGGCCAGGTCGTCGCGCAGGGACTCGAGCATCATTCCCTGGCTCGGCGACACCGGGCGCAACAGCGCCAACTCGTCGGCATGCAACGCGCCGGCGTTCGCGTGGGGGAGCAGCCCCGTCTCGTCGAGCACGAGTTTCGCCATCGCCGCGACGTAGAGGACGGTGCTGTCGTAGCCGTTGTCACGCAGCCACGTCCGGGCGATCTCGTAGCGGTCCTCGGGTCGTTCGCCGAGTGTGAACAGCGCCTCGTGACAACCCTGCCGGGCACCCGCTCTGGCGATCGCGAGCACCTCCTTCGGCGTGAGGTACGGAGCCTCCAACCGCGCCGGGGGTTGGGCGAACGTGCAGTAGCCGCACTGGTCGCGACACAGCATCGTCAGCGGGATGAACACCTTCGGCGAGAACGTGACGCGGGTGCCGTGGGCGCGATCGCGCACGGTGCGCGCTGCGGCCATCAGCTCGTGCAGCGGTGCATCGAGATCGGGGAACGGGACAGGAACAGCAGCAGGCGCGACACGCGACACAGCGAACTCCAGACGGTAGACGTCGAACGGGTTGTGCGAGTGCGCGACGGGCGTCCGCGAGCCGAATGTGAGAGGTGGCTCGTAGCACCGAAGTTGCCGTGCATCGACGACGCTACCGCATCCGACCGCTGCAGCGACGACCCGGAGTCTCGGTGCGGGTGGTCGGGGGTATCGTCGCAGCAATGGCTCATCACGACGACTCCCCGCAGACCCTGGTCGGTATCTCCTTCGACGACAACTTCCGTGCGCAGGAGTTCCTGTCCGCCGCAACGCGCCTCGGCTCGAAGGGCAAGCTGCGCATCGAGGACGCGGTCGTCGTGGCCAAGGCGCTGGATGGGAACACACGAGTAGTCGAGACGATCGACCCGTCGCCGGGACGCTCCGCGCTGTCGGGCGGGATGTGGGCAGGCTTGTTCGGCCTTCTGCTCGGCGGCCCGGTCGGCTGGATCGCCGGAGGTGTGATCGGCGCGAGCGCCGGGGCCGTCACGGCCAAGGTCGTCGACCTCGGCGTGCCCGACGAATGGGTGGCCTGGTTCCGCGAGGCCGTTCAACCGGGCACGACCACCGTCGTGCTCCTGCTGCGCGACATCGACTTCCAAGCGTTGACCACCGAGGCCGAGCGCTTCCGCGGGGCCAAGCTCGTCTACGCGAACGTCGATCCGATCTCGTTCGCCGAGCTCGTCAAGGCACTTGGCGATACCACTGCCACGCAGCAGCACCCGGCGATCGAAGACACGTTGGACAGCGAGGCACCCATCGCCTGATGTCGTCGCGGTGGGCCCTTCGCCGCTGACGGCGGTGCTGCGCTGCTACCATGTGACATGGCTCGGGTCAACCCTGGGCCGCGATCACAAGCAAACACAACCCAACAGAGCGGACAACTGGATCGGTTGTCAGTCGCCTCTGCCGGTGCTCCCCACCTTCGTCGGTGGGTTGCCAGTACCGACACCGCCGACTGGGAACCGGCCTCCGCTCCACATGCCGAGGTGCGGAGACAACGCGCCCGGCCGAAAGGAGCTCGTCATGGCAGATGCCATTCGAGTGTCGGCCCCCGTTTCGGGTACCGACAAGACCCTGTCCTTCGAGACCGGCAAGCTGGCTCAGCAGAGCCAGGGCGCGGTGCTCGCGAGCGTTGGTCGCACCACGGTGCTGGCCACGGCGAACGCAGCCAAGGACGTCCGCCCCGGGATGGATTTCTTCCCGCTGACTGTCGATGTCGAAGAGCGTGCGTATGCAGCCGGCAAGATCCCCGGTTCGTTCTTCCGTCGTGAAGGCCGCCCGACCGAGGCCGCGATCCTCACCTGCCGGCTCACCGACCGCCCGCTTCGCCCGTGCTTCCCCGACGGTTTCCGCAACGAGACCCAGGTCGTGCTGACCATCCTCGGCGCTGACCAGGAGAACCCGCACGACATCCTCGCGATCAACGCCGCGTCGGCAGCGTTCATGATCTCGGGTATCCCGTTCGACGGACCGATCGGCGCTGTCCGCATCGCGTTCAGCCAGGACGGCGACTGGATTCCTCACCCCACCTATGCCGAGGGTGAAGCCAGCACGTTCGAACTCGTCGTCGCCGGGCGCCTGCTCGACAACGACGACGTCGCGATCATGATGGTCGAGGCCGGCGGCACGGCGAAGAGCTTCGCCTACTACGCCGATGGTGCCCCGAAGGTCGACGAGGCAGTCCTCGCCGGCGGGCTCGAGGCCTGCAAGGTGTGGATCCGTGAATCCATCAAGCTGCAACAGCAGCTCGTCGCCAGCGTCATCGCCACCAAGGGCCCGATCACGCCGCTGCAGTTCTCGGTCCAGGCCGACTACAGCCCCGAGGTCGCCGACGCTGTCGCCGGCGCCATCTCAGAGCAGCTCGCCCACGCGATCACGATCAGCATCAAGGCCGATCGCAACGCCGCCACCGACGCTGCCGCAGCCGACGCGATCGCCGCCCTCGCTGGTGAGGGTGCACCGTTCGCCGGCAAGGAGAAGGAGATCAAAGAGGCTGTTCGCAGCCTGACCAAGAAGCTGGTCCGCAAGCGCATCGTCGACGATGGTATGCGCATCGACGGTCGTGGCCCGCGCGATCTGCGTCCGCTGTCGTCCGAAGTCGGCATCTTGCCGACGGCGCACGGCACCGGCCTGTTCCAGCGCGGCGAGACCCAGGTCATGAACGTGGCCACACTCGCGATGCCGAAGATGAACCAGCTGCTCGACACGCTGGATCCGGAGACGCACAAGTACTTCCTGTTCCACTACAACATGGCTCCGTGGGCCAACGGCGAGACGGGTCGCGTCGGTACGCCGAAGCGCCGCGAGATCGGTCACGGTGCGCTCGCCGCCCGTGCGCTGCTCCCCGTGC
>JANNZY010000120.1:0-13848 GCA_031410915.1 Actinomycetes bacterium | reverse complement strand
GCTCGAATTCACCGAGGGCATGCAGTTCGACAAGGGCTACCTGTCGCCGTACTTCGTGACCGACGCCGAGCGCCAGGAAGCGGTGCTCGAGGACGCGTACATCCTCATCAACAACGGCAAGATCAGCTCGGTGCAGACGATGCTCCCGGCGCTCGAAGCCGTGATGAAGACCGGTCGTCCGCTGCTGATCATCGCCGAGGACATCGAGGGCGAGGCCCTGGCCACGCTGGTCGTCAACAAGATCCGCGGCACGTTCAACTCGACGGCCGTCAAGGCTCCCGGCTTCGGCGATCGCCGCAAGGCGATGCTGCAGGACATGGCCGTGCTCACCGGCGGTCAGGTCATCAGCGAAGAAGTCGGGCTCAAGCTCGACAGCGTCACGCTGGACCTGTTCGGCCGTGCCAAGCGCGTCATCGTCACCAAGGACAACACCACCATCGTGGACGGTTCCGGCGACAGCGACGACGTGAAGGGCCGCATCAACCAGATCAAGGCCGAGATCGAGAACACCGACAGCGACTGGGACCGCGAGAAGCTGCAGGAGCGCCTGGCCAAGCTGGCCGGTGGCGTTGCAGTCATCAAGGTCGGCGCGGCCACCGAGGTCGAGCTGAAGGAGAAGAAGCACCGCATCGAGGACGCCGTCTCGGCAACCCGCGCGGCCATCGAGGAAGGCGTGGTCGCCGGTGGTGGCACCGCCCTCATCCGTGCCCGTGGTGCAGTGCGCGCTGTTGTCGAGTCGCTGAAGGGCGATGAGTCGACCGGTGCCTCCATCGTGTGGGAGAGCCTCACCGCTCCGGCTCGCACCATCGCCGACAACGCCGGCCTCGAGGGCGGCGTCATCGTGCAGCAGGTCGAGGCCGAAGAGGGCAACATCGGCCTCAACGCCGTCACCGGCGGTCTCGAAGATCTGGTCAAGGCCGGCATCATCGACCCCGCCAAGGTGACCCGTGCGGCGCTGCAGAACGCAGCGTCGATCGCGGCCCTCGTCCTGACCACCGAGTGTCTCGTCGCCGACAAGCCGGAGAAGAAGTCGGCCATGGCCGGCGGCGGTGGCGGCGGCGGTATGGGTGGCATGGGCGGTATGGGTGGCATGGGGATGATGTGATCCCCGGTCACTGACCGACTCACGATCTGAATCACGTACCCGAACGGGGGAGGCCGAGTGCCTCCCCCGTTCGCTTGTTAGCGTGCAGGCCGTGCCGACCCCGGGGAAGCGTCCGTTCTGGTTGCACCAGGCGGCCGAGTACCTGATCGGGGCGGTGTTCGTCGCCCAGGGCCTGCAGTCGCCGACGCCGCTCGTGCCATCGGTGCTTGGCGGGCTGGTGATGCTCAACACCGCCTGCGCAAAGGGCACGCTGTCGGCCTTTCGCGTGTTCGGCAAACGGATGCACCGCATCCTCGACGTCGTCGTCTTCGCGCTGGTGTTGGTTGGCGCGATGCAGCCGTTCGTCTCACTGGACAACAGCACTCGCCTGATCATGATCGTGCTGGTGCTCGTGCTCGGCTTCATCTGGGTGCAAAGCGACTTCACCGATTCGCGCAGCGAGATCAAGTCCAAGGCCCGCAGGGAGGCCCGTCTCGCGAAGGCCAATGGAGCCGCCGCCGCCGAGCCGGTGCCGGCTCGCGTTGCCAACCCGCCCGACGGCACAACTGCGGACGCGATCGGCCGCGCCGCAGGCCGCCTCGCTGGCAAAGGCGTCAAGGCCTACCGCGCCCGCAAAGCCCGCTGACCACGCTGGCGCTGCGACTGCGGCCGTAGCCTGAGGACATGTCGTTCGAACGTCCGGGACCTGACCTCACCAAGTTGATGACCGCGTGGCAGGAGTGGGAGCGCGGCGAGGAGACGCCCGGCAAGGTGCTGGCCAACATGAAGACCGCCGGCCTCGGCGACGTGCTGGCCGAGCTGGTCGCGACCGGTTGGTCGCCGGCCCCCGCTGCCTGAGGCATCGCCGCGTGACACGGCGTGCCGGTGGTGACCAGGTCATCCCGCGTCCCGCCGTGTGGCGGCTCGGTCGGCCCGCGCCCTGGGCCGACCGTGAGCCGCTCGCCAGCGCCGCAGTCGCCGCTGCGGTGCAGGCCGCCGCACTGGATGTGTCCCCGATCACGCCGACGTTCCCCGATGCCCGCCCGTCCGCCGTGCTGGTCGCGCTCGCCGACGGCACCAACGGTGCCGAGGTGTTGCTGACGAAGCGGTCGCGCGAGCTGCGCCATCACGCCGGCGAGATCAGCTTCCCCGGTGGCCGCATCGATCCCGGCGAGATCCCCGTGCAGACCGCGCTGCGCGAGGCGCACGAAGAAGTCGGCCTCGTGCCCGAGCAGGTCGCGGTGCACGGCCACCTGTCGCACCTGTCGACGGTGGTCAGCCGCAGCTACATCGTGCCGGTGGTCGGCGTGGTAGCTACACATCCGCAACTGACCGCCCACGACCGCGAGGTCGAGCGCATCCTGTGGGTCCCACTCGCCGAGCTGACTGCGAGTAGCACCTATCGCGAAGAGTGGTGGGGCACGGCACCGCTGGATCGCCGGATGGACTTCTTCGAGCTCGACGACGAGACCATCTGGGGTGCCACGGCGCGCATGCTCCACGAACTGATGACCATCGCCTACGGCCCGCCGGCCAACCGCACGGCCCCGTAGAAGGTGTAGGCCCACCCTCTGCACGTCGGTCGGTCGAGGAGGCGGCGGTGCTTGCAGTGTTGCTTCATGTCCGCCAGGAGTTGTTCGTCGATGCGCTTGCGGGCGTCATGGTCCCAGACGTCGATGGACCAGCGCTGCTCCAGCAACACGCTGTTGCGATAGCCGAAGTCGTGGCGGCGGCAGGCATCGCCGAAGTCGAACGAGCGACCGGTGCTGCGGATGCCCGGTGCCGAACAGAGGTCGGTCGACCAGTCCAGTGACGTATCGCCGGCCCGGCTGTCGGGCCCGACGCGATCGGCGGCGATCGCGATGAAGTTCGCGAGCGAGGTGTGGAACATCAGCTCGTCGAGGTACCCGGTCTCCGATTCGCGTGAGCCGAGTGATGCGATCGTCGGCTGGGCCGATGGTGTGAGGACAGTCAAGATGCTCGTGACTGCGACGAGGACACGGACGATGATCCGCACGGGTGCCCTCCTGATTGGTTGGTGCCGATCCCTCGATCAGCACGACCGAGCCAATCGCCGGCGACCCAGCTGTCGCAACACCAACTTCGCGGGCCCTTGCAGGGCATCCGCAGGACAATGTCCAGGATCCACCGCGGCCGCCCATTCAACGACGCACCAGTGCCAGGATGGTCTGGTGACTGCATTGGGCCTGATCGGCGAAGTGGTCGACGAGCGCGACCACGCCACGTGTTGCGTCGCTCCTACCGCGTGTCGTTGCCGGAGCCGTGACGCACTGTGTTCCCCGGCCATTCGAACGTCGCGGACACCGGCTACCTCGTGATGGCATGCGTGCCTTCCAATGATTGGAAACCCGTGACGCAGAGACGGCTTGGTCGGCCGTCCCGGAAGCGCCGATCCGGCAGAAACGAGCGAACCGAAGATCGCGGTTGTGTTCGGATCGGGGTCGCTGGTCGTGTTAGGTCAGCGATTGCAGGATCTGCCACGCGGCTTCGACGTGCGGGCGGTCGGTCAGGCGGGCACCGATGCTGAATCTCAGGCTGACTCGGCCGTCCAGCACGGTTCTGGTGAAGAGGACTTGGCCTGTTGCGTTGGCGGCATCGATCAGGGTGTCGGTTTCTGCGCTGCCCGACTTCAGCGAGAAGCAGAGCAGGTTCAGTGGGTGCGGGGCGTCGATGACGAAGCGATCGTCGGCGGCGACCGATGACGCGAGTTCCTGCGTCAGCGCGACGTGGTGGCGGATCATCGCCTGCACGCCTTCGATCCCGTCCATGCGCAGCATGAACCACAGCTTGAGTGAGCGGAAGCGGCGGCCGAGCGGCACCTGCCAATCGCGGTAGTCCAACGCAGCGTTGGTCTCCAGCGCCTTCGAACGCAGGTACTCGGGCAGGATGCTGAGCGCACCCAACAGCGCGGCGCGGTCAGCCGTGTAGAACAGGTCGCAGTCGAAGTTCACGCCCATCCACTTGTGCGGGTTGGTGCAGTAGCTGTCGGCGAACTCGAGACCGTCGTTGACCCAGCGGTACTCGGGCACGAGCGAGGCGATGCCGCTCATTGCCGCGTCGACGTGCAGCCACAGACCCTCGGCACGACAGATCGGCCCGATGTCGGCGGCCGGATCGAAGGCGGTCGTGCTCGTCGTGCCGCGAGTGGCGCAGACGAAGAACGGCGTGAGGCCCGCGGCCCGATCGTCGGCAATCATCCGCGCCAGCTCGTCGGCGCGCATCGCGAACGCTGCGTCGTGGGGCACGATGCGCATCCGCTTCGAGCCGATGCCGGCGATGCGCAGACCCTTCTCGATGCTGCTGTGGGCCTGCGACGTCGAGTACGCGACGAGCCTGCTCGTGTCGCCATCGGTGTTGATCCGCCCGCCGGACACGCGCCAGCGCGCGGCCAGGATCGCGGCGAGCGTCGCCTCCGACGCTGACCCGTGGATCACGCCGCCGCCGACACCGCCGTCGTTGCGGAACACGGCGGGCAGGTCGAGCAACTCCTGCATCCAGTCGAGCATCAACGCCTCGACCTCGGTGCACGCCGGGCTCGTGACCCAGCTCATGCCCTGCACGCCGAGGCCCGTCGACAGCAGGTCGCCGAGGATGGACGAGTACGACGAGTTGGACGGGAAGTAGGCGAAGAAGTTCGGGTGCTGCCAGTGCGTCAGGCCAGGCAACACGACGGATTCGACATCCGCCATGACCGCGCTGAACGGCTCGGTCGCGGTCGGCGGATGCGGCGGCAACGCGGCGCGCACATCGCCCGGTGTGATGGCCGGATCGGAGACCGGCAGCGACTCGATCTGCTCGATGTAGTCGGCGATCCAGTCGATGAGTGCATGACCGTTCGTGCGGAAGTCCTCGGGCGTCACGGTCGTCCACCGTAACGTCGCGCGCCGGCCGCGGGTACCGTTCGCCGGTGGCTGTGAACCCTGACATCGAACCGGACCGCTTCGCGATCGAGCACGCGTCACCACGTGGCTTCCGGCAGGCATTCGTGCGGGTCAACCCGGGCGGTGTGCCGCTGCTGTGCGTGCACGGCTGGCCGGAATCCAAGCGTGTGTTCTGGAAGGTGATCGAGCCGCTCGCCTCCGCCGGCTTCGAGGTGATCGTGCCCGACCTGCGCGGGTTCGGCGACAGCGAGCTCGGCCCGGACGGCTTCCACGACGTCACATCGCACTCGCTGGATCTGTACGCGCTCGTCCACGACCACCTCGGCCACGACCGGGTCGTGCTGCTCGGCGGCGATCTCGGCGGTCCGGTCATCCAGGACCTGGCATTGCGTCACCCGGAGTGGGTCGATCGGATGGTGCTGTTCAACTCGCCGCTGCCGTTCTTGAAGGACGAGATGGCTGCGATCCCGGGCACGCGCCCGCCGCGCGAAGCCGCCGACTACTTCCTGCGCCAGGGCACCGACGCCGATGCGCTCGCGGCCGAACTCACCACGGCCGAGCAACGACGGCGCTACATCGCGACGTTCTACACGAGCCGTTTCTGGGCTCATCCCGGCGCGTTCGCAGCGCCCGGCGAGGTGGACTTCCACACCGAGCCGTTCGGCGACGCCGGCCATCTGCGGGCCAGCTTCGGTGCCTACGAGAGCGCGTTCGATCCGGCGAAGTCGGCAGGCCCGTCGATGATCGGGCGCAACGCCATGACGCGC
Source organism: Actinomycetes bacterium (assembly GCA_031410915.1). Lineage (GTDB taxonomy): Bacteria > Actinomycetota > Acidimicrobiia > Acidimicrobiales > Ilumatobacteraceae > WLMZ01. Next base: position 8,095 of record JANNZY010000120.1, on the reverse strand, counting down.
ACGCTGATCCTGCACGGCACGAGTGACCACGTCATCTATCCGGCGTTCGACCGCATGGCCGCGGCCGTGTTCGCCGACCACGTCGGCCCGTTCCTGCTCCGCGACTGCGGTCACTTCGTGCCGTGGGAGGCACCCCACGCGCTGGCGAGCGGCACGATCGCCTTCTGCAGCGACCTTCTCCGCGCGTAACCCCACGTTCCGCGCTGCCTTCGGGGCAGCTGTGAAGCCCCGAAGGCAGCGCGGAAGTGGAGGACGGTTGGTGCTTGCTGTTGTTTGTAGGACTGGGACCGCGGTGAGGCCCCTGAGGGCAGCGCGGAAGTTGGGGCAGGCGCGGGGGTGCAGCGCGGAAGTTGAGGCGGGCGGGTGCTTGCTGTTGTTGTAGGACTGGGGGCCGCGGTGAGGCCCCGAGGGCAGCGCGAAACGGGGGGCAGGCGGAGTTCGGGGGCGGGGAACTGAGTCAGGCGGGCGGTTCGGCGGAGAGGGCGAACCAGGTGTTGCGGCCGCTGATGCCGTCGGCTTTGAGGCCGTGGTCGCGCTGGAACGCCATCACCTGCTGCTCGGTGGTGATGCCGTAGCTGCCGTCGATGGGCAGGATGTAGCCCCATGCGCCGAGGCGGGCCTGGATTTGCAGCACGGCGGGGCCGCTGTCGCCGAGGCGGATGTCCTCGGTGGGGTCGGTCACGTATCGCCCGGTCAACGCCTGTGTGGTCTGGGGTGGAAGCGGCGCGACGGTGGTGGTCGTCGGAACAACCGTCGTCGTGGTCGACGGTAAGGCCGTGGTCGTCGGGGCTGCGGTGCTCGTCGGCGGCAGCGTCCTGGTCGGCACGGGGCTTGCGGTCGTGGTCGTGTCGGCGAGCGTGGTCGTCGAGACCGCCGTGGGCGTGGTCGCATTGGACGTCGACGACCCGCCGCTGTCGCACCCTGCGCCCAGCGCTGCGGCGATCAGCACCAGCGCGCACCGGGCGGGCAGCCGCACACGGCTCGCGCGTGATCCAACGCGCCCCGTGACGAATCCCTGATCACGCACCATTGTTCGGACGCTACCGCGCCGGCGGTGTGGGGGTCAGGTCAGGGACGGGACCCGATCAGGCGGTCGTGGTCGTGGTGCTGTCGGCCGAGCCGTTCACCCCGGCACCGAGCTTCTCCCAGGTCTTGGGGCCGACCACGCCGTCGACGGCGAGACCATTCTTGCTCTGGTAGTCGCGCACCGCGCGGTCGGTGACCGGACCGAACTGGCCGTCGGGCTCGAGGTCGTAACCGAGCCCCTTCAATGCAGTTTGGATCTGCGACACGCCGTCGCCCGTATCGCCGAGGCGGACGTTGTCGCTCGGGCTGGTCACCACCCGCGCACCGGCAGCAGCCGTGGTGGTGGTGGATTCGACCGACGATCCGGTGCCCGCCGTGACGGCCGTCGTCGGGGCGCTCGTGGTGGTCGTGGCGCCTGACGCCGCCGTGACAGCGCTGCCGTTCGTGGTCGTGGTGGTCGAGCTGCTCGAGGTGTCGCCGAGGCTCGTTGACGCACTCTTGTCGTCGCTGCTGCACCCAGCGACGAGCAGGGCCAGGCTCACACACACGGCTGGGGCGATCGAGAGTCGTTTCATTGGGCGCGAGACTAACGCGGCGGCCAGTGTCGCTGGTCAGCGCGCGGACGTCGAGCCGAGCGCGTTGTCGCGGGCGCGGATCGCACGAGTGACACGCCACCCGATGAGGACGAGCCCAAGCCCCATCAAGCCGAACGTGACGAGTTGCAGCGGGCCGCCGCGGTCACCGGCCACCTTCGGCTCGATGCCGCAGTCGGGCAAGTCGATCGAGTTGTTGAGGCACTGGCTCAACTCGCGCTTGGTGTCGAGAAAGCTGTTGTCGATCGTGGTCGTCGTCACCGCCGCAGACGAGTCCGCCGAGCCATCGCCACCAGGCGGCACGGTCGCCCCTGCTGCCCGCGGCGCGAATGCCACGAACGCGAGCAGAACGAGAACCACGGTGCGACGCATGTCTCCATCGTTCCACGGGTTGTCCTCACCGTCCCAGCGGGGTGAGGCCATTAGATTCGGTGACTTGGAACATAACGCCGACACCGTGCTCGTCGTGGACTTCGGCGCTCAGTACGCGCAGTTGATCGCACGCCGCGTCCGCGAGCTCAACGTCTACAGCGAGATCGTGCCGCACCGCATCACCGCCGCCGACATGGCCGCGCGCAAGCCGACCGCGATCATCCTCAGCGGCGGGCCGAAGAGCGTGCACGTCGAGGGCGCGCCCACGCTGGACCCGGCGATCTACGAGCTGGGCATCCCCATCCTCGGCATCTGTTACGGCGCGCAGCTCATCGGCCAGCAGCTCGGTGGCGAGGTCGGCCGCGGCATGCGTGGCGAGTACGGCCGGGCCCGGATGCAGATCACCGACCCGTCGAGTGCGTTGCTCGGTGGGCTCGACGTCGAGCAAGACGTGTGGATGAGCCACTTCGACGCCGTCGTGCGCCCGCCCGACGGATTCCGCGCGACGGCCACCACGCCGGACGCGCCGGTCGCCGCGCTGGAGAACGACGACCGGCGGATCTGGGGTGTGCAGTTCCACCCCGAGGTCGTGCACACCGCGATCGGTACCGAGGTCCTGCGTCGGTTCGTGCACGAACTCGCCGGTTGCTCGCCGTCGTGGACGATGGCGTCGATCATCGACGAGCAAGTCGCGGCGGTGCGGGCCAAGGTCGGCAGCGACCGCGTCATCTGCGGCCTGTCCGGTGGTGTGGATTCTGCGGTCGCCGCGGCGCTCGTGCACCGCGCCATCGGCAACCAGCTGACATGCGTCTACGTCGACACTGGGTTGATGCGCAAGGGCGAGAGCGATCAGGTCGTGGAGACGTTCCGCCGCAACATGGGCATCGAGCTGATCCACGTGGACGCCGGCGACCGCTTCTTCGACAGGCTCGAGGGCGTCACCGAGCCCGAGGCCAAGCGCAAGATCATCGGCGAGTTGTTCGTGCGGATCTTCGAAGAGAACACCGGCGGCCTCACCGATGCCACGTTCCTGGTGCAGGGCACGCTCTACCCCGACGTCATCGAGAGTGGTGGAAGCGACGGCACCGCCGACGTGATCAAGAGCCACCACAACGTCGGCGGTCTGCCCGACGACATGACATTGCTGCTCGTCGAGCCGTTGCGGGCGTTGTTCAAGGATGAGGTCCGCAAGTTGGGCAGCGAGCTCGGCCTGCCGGACGAGATCGTCTGGCGCCAGCCCTTCCCCGGCCCCGGTCTGGGCGTGCGCATCATCGGCGAGGTCACGCCGGCGATGGTCGCGATCCTGCAGGAAGCCGACGCCATCGTGCGTGAGGAGATCCGCAGCGCCGGCCTCGAGCGCGAGATCTGGCAGGCCTTCGCCGTGCTCGCCGACATCCGCTCGGTCGGCGTGATGGGCGACGAGCGCACGTATGCCCGGCCCGTCATCATCCGCGCCGTGACCAGCGACGATGCCATGACAGCCGACTGGGCGCGCCTGCCGTACGACCTGCTGGAGCGGATGGCGAGCCGCATCATCAACGAGGTCGACGGCGTCAATCGCGTCGCCTACGACATCACGTCGAAGCCGCCCGGAACGATCGAGTGGGAGTAGGCGACGCAGGGGCTTTCGGCACGGTGCATGACGACATCTGCCGCGCGTTCGCAACGCAACCGTAATAGTTGGTAGCCTTCCACTTCGTCATGCGTCGCCCCCGTTCCAGCCGAATCGCGTTCGGCCTCGTCACCGCACTCGTGGCAGGTGTGCTGGCGATCACGCCACATGCCGCCCGCGCCGACGATGTCAGCGATCAGCAGAAGCGGGTCAAGCAGGTCGCTGCCGAGTTGGAGCGACTGCACACCAAGGTCTCCGAGCTCAACGAGCAGTACCTGGGTTTCCTCAACGAGAAGAACCAGCTCGACGCCGAGATCGCTGCGCTGCTGCCCAAGATCAGCGATCAGGAAGCCGAGCTCACGCAGCTGCAGACCGTGCTCGGCGAGTCCGCTGTCGCAACGGTGATGGGCGGCGGCACGTCTGCTCTCGGCCCGCTGTTCGACGACCCCAACTCCATCTCCGACACCTTGTCGCGCGAGCACCTGACCAAGGTCGCAGTCAACGCCGGAGCGGTGTCCAGCGATGACTACGAGACGTTGCTCGACAACCTGGCAAGTGAGCGCAAGTCGCTCGAGGACAAACAGGCTCGGGCTCTGGAACTGGCGCAGAAGGCCAGCGACAAAGAGGCCGAGACGGCGGCGGCAGCGGTCGAGGAGCAGAAGCGCCTCGACGCGGCCAAGGCCGAACTCGGCGACCTGATCGACCAAAAAGAACAGGCCGATGCCGAGGCGTCGTATCGCCAGTACCTGGCCGACCAGAAGGCCGCGCAGCAGAAGGCCGCAGCGGCAGCCGCATCATCGGGTAGTTCATCCAGCGGTGGTAGTTCATCCAGCGGTGGCGGTTCGACGAGTGGTGGCGGTTCGACGAGTGGTGGCGGGTCGTCGAATGGCGATGGTTCATCCTCCGGCGGGGGTGCAGCGACCCCCGCTCCGAGCAGTGGCGGCGACGCCGGCTCCAGTTCCGGTGGTAGCTCCTCCAGCGGCGGCGGTAGTTCGGCACCCCCGGTGTCGGGCCGCGCGTCGGTCGCTGTCAACGCGGCGATGGGACAGCAGGGCGTGCCCTACAGGTTCGCTGCGTCGTCGCCCGGTGTGGCGTTCGACTGCAGCGGGCTCACTGCCTATGCGTGGGGCGTCGCCGGCGTCAGCCTTCCGCACCAGTCGGCGATGCAGTTTGCCTCGTTGCCCCACGTCGCCAAGGAGGACGCCCAACCCGGCGACTTGATCTTCTACTACTCGCCGATCAGCCACGTCGGCCTGTACCTCGGCAACGGTGCGATGGTGCACGCCCCACAGACCGGCAAGACGGTGTCCATCACCACGGTCAACTGGGGCAAGGTCGTCGGCGTCGCTCGCCCCGGCTGAGCCGCAGCCAGCTCGGTCCCACTACGGTCGAGTCCCGTGCAGGGTCTCGATCTTCCCAAGGTGTCGGCGTGGTTGCAGGACAACATCGACGGCGCCGTCGGCCCGTTCACCGTTGAGCTGATCGCCGGCGGGCGCTCGAACCTGACCTACAGCGTCGTCGACGCGAATGGTCGCGCCCTGGTCGTGCGCCGGCCACCACTCGGCCACGTGCTGGCAACAGCGCACGACATGGCCCGCGAGCATCGCATCATCGCCGCCGTCGGGCAGACCGCGGTGCCGGTACCGCCGGCGCTCGGGTTGTGCACCGACGAGGCGGTCAACGGCGCGCCGTTCTACGTGATGGGCTTCGTCGACGGCGTGGTGCTGGACAGCGCCGACCGTGCCGAACTGCTCGCGCCGGAACTGCGCGTCCCCGCCAGCGAGCACCTCGTCGACGTGTTGGCCGATCTGCACGACGTCGACATCGACGCGGTCGGGCTCGGCGATCTCGCCCGTCGCGAGGGTTACATCGAGCGCCAGGTCAAGCGGTGGTCGACGCAGTGGGAGAACAGCAAGACCCGCGAGTTGCCTGCGGTCGACGAGGTCGGCCGACTGCTGCGCGAGCGGCTGCCCGTGCAGCAGGGCGTGTCGATCGCGCATGGCGACTACCGTTTCGGAAACTGTCTCACCGATGTCTCCACGGGTCGCATCACCGCGGTGCTCGACTGGGAACTGTGCACGCTCGGCGATCCGCTCGCTGATGTCGGTTATCTGGGCGTCTACTGGAGCGACGGCGAGGTGTCGGCGCTGCGGGCCAACGATCCTACGGGTGCCGGCGGGTTCCTGCGCTACGCCGACGTGCTCGAGCGCTACGCCATGCGCACGGGTCGCGATCTGAGCAACATCGGCTACTACGTCGCGTTCTCGTGTTGGCGGCTCGCCGTGATCAGCGAGGGCGTGTACGCCCGCTACCTCCACGGCGCGATGGGCAAGCAGGACTACGACCCGGCACCGATGAAGGTCGCCGTCGAGGGTCTCGCCGATCGCGCGCTCGACGCGGTCAAGTCGCTGCGCTGACGCGCTTGCCGCGGCCGCGGTCGGCCTACTGTTGGCCGTCATGGAGATGCACTTCGCCACCGTCTGGGAATCGATCGCCGACGAGATCGGCGACGCCACGGCACTTGTCCACGGTGCGGATCGGCGCACGTGGAGCCAGTACGACGACCGGGCCGCGCGTCTCGCCGCGGCCTTCGTCGCCGCCGGCCTCGGCCCGGACTCGAAGCTCGGGATGTACCTCTACAACGGCAACGAGTACATGGAGACCCAGTTCGCCGGATTCAAGCTGCGCGCCGTGCCGGTCAACGTCAACTACCGCTACCTCGACGAGGAGCTGTGGTACCTGCTCGACAACTCCGATGCCGAGGCTCTGGTCTTCCACTCGTCGCTCGGCGATCGCGTCGCTCGCGTCATCGACCGCCTGCCGCAGCTGAAGTTGTTGGTCGAGGTCGACGACGGCAACACGGGCCAGGTGCCGACGGCGGCACGGTTCGAGGATCTGGTCGCCGGTTGCGAACCGATGCCGCGCGTCAGACGTGGCGAAGAGGATCTGTACATGCTGTACACAGGCGGCACCACCGGGATGCCGAAGGGCGTGATGTATTCGATGGGAGGGATGACCGCCGGCTTCGTGCAGCTCGGCTTCCCGCTGCTCGGCGCGTCGGCACCCGGCGACGCGAGCGAGGTCGCCGGCATCGTCGGTGACGTGGTGCGGAGCGGCAACCAAGTTGTCAGCCTGCCGGCCTGCCCGCTGATGCACGGTACGGGGATGTGGCTCGGCGCGATCATCCCGCAGTGTCTCGGCGGGGTCGTGGTCACGCTGCCGTCGCGATCGCTGGACAGCGACGAGTTGCTGCGCACCGTCGCCACCGAACGGGCCACCAACTTGGTGATCGTCGGCGACAGCTTCGCCAAGCCGATCCTGCGCGCGCTCGCCGAAGCGGCGGATGCGGGCACGGCGTACGACACCAGCTCGCTGAAGATGGTCATCTCGTCCGGCGTGATGTGGACCGCGGAGGTCAAACAGGAGATGCTCGACCGCATCCCGCAGGCGATGCTGCTGGACGCGATGGGTTCCAGCGAGGGCAGCATGGGGACGCAGGTGTCGATGCGCGGCGTGCCGATCGAGACCGCCAAGTTCAGCCAGAACCCGACCACAAAGGTGTTCACCGAGGACGACCACGAGGTGCAGCCCGGTTCCGGCGAGGTCGGTATGGTCGCCGCCGGAGGATCGGTGCCGATCGGCTACTACAAGGACCCGGAGAAGTCGGCACGCACGTTCCGCACGATCGATGGTGTGCGTTACTCGTTCCCCGGCGACATGGCAACGGTCAACGCCGACGGCACGCTCGTGCTGCTCGGACGCGGCAACCAGGTGATCAACACGGCTGGCGAGAAGGTCTTCCCGGAGGAGGTCGAGGAGGCCGTCAAGCGCACCGACGGTATCCTCGACTGCCTCGTCGTGGGCCTGGACGACGACAAGTTCGGGCAGTCCGTCACTGCCGTTGCCTCGCTGGTCGACGGCGCGACGACTGACGAGGCCACAGTCATCGCGACGGTGAAGTCCGAGCTCGCCGGCTACAAGGCCCCGAAGCGAGTGGTGTTCGTGTCAGCCGTGCCGCGTGCCCCGAACGGCAAAGCTGACTACAAGACGGCCAAGCAGTTGGCCGTCGACGCCCTCGCCGCCGGCTGAGTGCCGGCAGACGAAGCCGAGCGTGTGCTGGGATGGTTCTGCCGCTGCCGCTGCCGCTGCCCCTGGGTCCGCCGAACGTTGTTGCTCGGTGGGTGGCGGGCGAATCCGAGCGTGTGCTCGGGTCTGTCTGCCACTGTCGGCGCCGAACGCTCCTGCGTGGTGACTGGCGGGCGAATCCGAGCGTGTGTTCCGGTCTGTCTGCCGCTGCACCGACGCCGAGAGCGGTCGCTGATTCGTCACGTGACAAACGAGGGTGCGGTCAGGCGGTGGCCCAGACCATCCCGGCCAAATGCTTCCGGTACCAATCCAAAGCGTGCCTTCCCTGTCTTCGTACACTTTGCGTACCTGGTTGCAGCTTAAACTGCGAGGGTCATCAATGTTGTGCCGGTAGTGTTTGAAGGTG
>JANNZY010000119.1:0-27330 GCA_031410915.1 Actinomycetes bacterium | reverse complement strand
GCACGCCCGGATGATGGGGTCCCAGTGGTCGCTGTCCCACAGTGAGGGCAGGCCGATGCGGTGCGGACGTTCCGGCAGCGTGACCGACACGAACCCGCGCTCGGACATCCGGTGGATCTCGCGGGCTCCTTCCTCGGGATCGGTCAGGAAGGTGATCCCCATCGGACTGATGCGCTCGGGATACGGGGTGTACCACTCGTCGATCAGCCAGTCGTTCCAGGCCCGCGTGACGGCCTTGCCGACGGCGGGGTCGGCCGCGGTCGAGAACACCCGCCCGCAGAACCCGGTCACCTGCGACGGGAAGTTCATCGAGGCCCAGATGCCGCACAGGTCCATGTCGGCGATGCGCGCGTTGATGTCCCAGCAGCCCTTGCGCATGTCCTCGAAGCGTGCAGGCTCCAACGACTGCGAGCGGCGGCCGGCAACGGCGTTGAGCCCGACCTGGCTGAAGCGCTGGCCGTCGAACTCCCACACCTGGTGACCCTGCTCGTTCTCGATCAGCCGCGGCGCGCCGGCTTGCAGCGCCCCTGGCAGTCGTCCGTCGAACATCCCCGGGGGTTCGACGAGATGATCGTCGACCGAGAGCACTGTGTAACGCACGTCCTCCGGCGGTGGTTCGGGCAGCAGTGCGTCGGCGTTCGTGTCGCCGATGACATACGTCATGACGCCACCTTTGCGCTCTTCGGTCGGGGTTCGACGAGGCCGAGCTCGATCGCCCTGTCGAGGGCCTGGAGGTAACCGCCGTTGACCACTGCCTCGTCGTCGATCAGCGACGCGATCGCGGTGCCGATGACGCCCGGCGCAATGCCGCGCTTGGCGACGAATTCGAGTTGCCCTCCGGCGGCCACGACCCGCTCGGTGGCGACGAAGCCGGGGTTGACGTTGAACGACCGGATGCCGCGGTCGCCGTACTCGACCATCAACATGTCGGCGATGCGATGAAAGCCGGCCTTCGTGACCGCGTAGGCCAGCGACCAACCACCCTCGCCGACGGGCTTGCATGGCGTGTTCTGACCGGCCGCAGACGTCACGCCGACGATCGTGCCTCCACCATTCTCGAGCATGTGTTGCAGGACGCGCTGGGTGATGATGAGTTGCGCCGTGACGTTGCCGGTCACCCGGCGGACGAGATCGTCGGGCGAACAGTCGCCGAAGCGCAGCTCGCCGCCCGGGCCGACGTAGATCGCGTTGTTGACGAGCACGTCCAATCGCCCGGCGAGACCATCGATCGCTGTGTCGACCGCACTGGCCAACGAGTCGAGCTGCAACAGGTCCAGCGCGACGGGCACGGCTCGCGTGCCGATCGCTTCGATCGCCAACGCCGTCGTGGCCAAGCTGCCCGGCAACGACGTGCCGCCTTCTGGGGCGATGGACGACGGGTCGCCCTCGTTGACGGTACGAGCGGTGATCGCGACGTCGTATCCGGCGCGCGCCAATGCGATGGCAACCGCCTTGCCGATGCCGCGGCTGGCACCCGTGACGAGCGCGGTGCGGCGGGTGTCGCCCATGATGTCGCTCAGCGGTCGAAGTCGAGGCGCAGCATCTTGATCGCGTTGCCGCGTGCGATCTTGTAGATGGTTGCGTCGTCGAGGTCGGCGACCTGCTCGGCGAAGATCTTCTGCGTGTCCGGCCACGTCGAATCGGTGTGCGGGTAGTCGGTCTCGAACGTCACGTTGTCGACGCCGATGCGGTGCAGGCTCTCCAACCCATGACGGTCACGGAAGAAGCAGCCGTAGATCTGGCGATGCCAATAGGTGCTCGGCGGCTCGGGCACGATGTCGCGCACGCCACCCCACGCCCGGTGCTCGAGCCACACGTCGTCGACGCGCTCGAGGATGTACGGGATCCAGCCGATCTGGCCCTCGCTGTAGGCCAACTTCAGGTCGGGATAGCGAACGAGCAGGCCACTGAACAAGAAGTCGCACAGCGAGCTCATCGCGTTGCCGAAGCTGAGTGATGCAGCGACGGCCGGGGGAGCATCGGCGGAGGTGGCCGGCATCTGCGATGACGAGCCGATGTGCATGCACACGACGGTCTTCGTCTCTGCGCACGCCCGGAAGAACGGCTCCCAGTAGCCGCTGTGCAGGGTGGGCAGTCCGAGCTTGGCCGGGATCTCGCTGAACGCCACGGCGGTCACTCCGCGCGCGGCATTGCGATGGACCTCGGCGGCCGCCGCTTCCACGTCCCACAGCGCCACGATGGGCAGCGGGATCAGGCGTCCGCCGGAATCACCACACCACTCCTCGACCATCCAGTTGTTGTAGGCCTGCACGCACGCGAACGCGAGATCCTTGTCGGCGGCTTCGGCGAACGTCTGCCCGCAGAAGCGGGGCATCGTCGGAAAGCACAGCGAGGCCTCGACGCCGTCGACGTCCATGTCCTCCAAGCGGGCCTTCGGGTCGTAGCAGCCCGGACGCATCTCGTCGTAGGTGATGGGCGACATCGTCATGTCGTCGCGGTCGAATCCGACTGCGGCGACGTGGCGCTTGTGCGGGGCGATGAGATCGCCGTAGAACCAGCAGTCCGACTTCGGCGCATCGTCGCTCCACTCGAAGTGGTACTTCGTGCCGCCGAGGTACTTCATGCCGGCAATGCCTCGCCGCTCGACGCGTGGCTTGTCCGGATGGTCCTGGAACCTGGCCGGCAACCAGCGGTCGAACAGATGCGGGGGCTCGACCACGTGGTCGTCCACGCTGATGATCTTGGGAAGCTCACGTTCAGTCATGAGATGTGCCGAACCCCCTGCTCAGCGTTGCTGTACAACGTTTCTGACACGGTATCAGATTTGACCCGAGGCGCCCCCGTCGTGTCCGAGCCCGAGTGCCCACACACCTCGCCCACGCGTGGCCGGTTCGTGCCGCCCACGGCACGTTCAGCCCACGCGTGGGTTGGTTCGTGCCGCCGATCGGGCGTACTGCCACGCGTGGCCGGTTCGTGGCACCCATGGCATGTTTGGCCCACGCGTGGCCGGTGCGTGGCGCCCGTGGCATGTTCGGCCCATGCGTGGGAATGCCGTGCGGGTGGTCTGACGTGTGTCCGACGTCCGGCTCAGAGCATGGGCGGCCCGGCGAACGGGACGACGCCGCGTGGTGCGTCGGCGAAGAGGGCGGACGTCGCGGCGGCGAGGGTGTCGACGGTCCACCGTTGCTGGCCGTTGGTGATCGAGCCGACGATGGTGGAGGGTTGCATGCGGTGCACCTGGTCGCCGAGGACGATGAAAATCTGCGCACTGATGTCTGCGGCCTGATCGCTGGCCAGGTATGCCACCATCGGGCTGATGTTGGCCGGGTCGTACTTGTCGAAACCGCTCTCGGGCTTGTTGAACTTGGGGTTGGCGTTGGTCATCGGCGTGCGCGCACGCGGCGCGATCACGTTGGCCGTGACGTTGTAGCGCTCGAGCTCGCGAGCCAGCACCAAGGTCATCGTGATGATGCCGCCCTTCGCGCTGCCGTAGTTGATCTGCCCCGGTCCGCCGAACAGCCCGCTCTCGCTCGTGGTGTTGATGATGCGCCGCGGCGGCAGCGACGCGCCCTCGTCGAGACCCTTGACGACACCACGCCAGTAGGCGGCTGCGAAGTGGCTGCAGACGAAGTGGCCCTTGAGGTGCACCTCGACGACGGTGTCCCACTGTGCCTCTTCCATCGAGAAGCTCATCGCATCGCGCAGGAAGCCGGCGTTGTTGACCAGGATGTCGAGGTCGCCGAACTCGTCGACCGCGCGCTTGACGAGTGCTTCCCCGGTCGGCCAGTGGGACACGCTGCCGCGGTGCGCGACGGCACATCCGCCCGCAGCCACGATCGCCGCAACGGTGTCGTCGGCGGTCTCGCTGATGTCGTTGACCACCACGGCCGCGCCCTCGGCGGCCAGCGCCTCGGCATGGCAGCGGCCGACTCCCTGCCCCGCGCCGGTGACGATCGCAACCTTGCCGTCGAGTACACCCATGATCTCCCCGAATCCCGTCCAGCATTTCTGATGACGCGTCAGATTCTATGCTCGACCCCGTGCTGATCTCACTCGGGCTGCCGACCGACCGACTGCCGCGAAGTCCCTCGTTGGCGTCGGCCGATGCCATCGCCCGCATCAGCCAGCGAGCGGAAGGAGCTGGGTACCACGCTGTCTTCGTCACCGACCATCCGTTCCCACCCGGGCGTTGGCTCGCCGGCGGTGGCCACAACTCGCTGGATCCGTTCGTCGCGCTGTCGTTCGCCGCCGCAGCCACGGCCACGCTGCGGCTGCAGACCAATCTGCTCGTCCTCGGCTATCGCAACCCCTTCATGGCAGCGCACAGCATCGCGTCGCTGGACTCACTCAGCGGTGGCCGGACGATCATCGGGGTCGGTGCGGGATACCTGGAGGCCGAGTTCGACGCGGTCGGAGCAGAGTTCGTCGATCGCGCCCGAGCAAGCGATGAGGCGTTGATCGCGATGATCGAGGCATGGACGGGCAATCCCGTCGAGTTCGAGGGTTCGCGCTTTCGCGCGACGGGCAACGTCTTGCAGCCGCTGCCCGCGCAGCGGCCGCACCCACCGTTGATCGTCGGTGGCAACTCGACCGCGGCGATCCGTCGCGCGGTTACGCTGGCCGACGGGTGGGTGCCGATGCCCAGCCCGGCGAGCGCGGCGCGGCGATTGCGCACGCCGGGCATCGAGACGATCGGGGATCTGTCGGCGCGACTCGCCATCGCCCACGACATCGCATCCGAGGTGGGTCGTACCGAGCCGCTCCAGGTCTGGTTCACACCGTGGGGCCTGTCCGGCTTCGGTACCGGCGCGTGGGACCCACCTCGCCTGCGCGACAGCCTGGATTCGTTGGCCGCAGTCGGCGTGCACGGCGCCACCATCACCCTGCCCGGCACCACCGAAGACGAGTTCGTTGCCGCGCTCGAGTCCTTCGCTGCCGCCGTGAGCGACTGACGCTCGCCACCCGTGCCGCCGAAATGTGCCCGTGTCGAACAGTGGCACGACGTCGCGCGCAATTCAGCGCGCTGGATATTGCTGCTGGGAGCGGCGCCATCCGCGCATTGCAGTTGGTCGCGCGGGATGTTGCCGCCACGAGCGGCGCGATCTGCGCATTGCAGTTGGTCGCGCTGGATGTTGCCGCCACGAGCGGCGCGATCTGCGTCGTGCGGTGGTCGCGCTGGATGTTGCCGCCACGAGCGTGGCGATCTGCGCATTGCAGTTGGTCGCGCTGGATGTTGCTGCTGGGAGCGGTGCGATCCGGCGCGTCTGGGCAGGGTCAGCGGCCGGTGAGGCTGCGGTAGACGAGCTCGGCAACGGTGTTGCGTAGCTCGTCGGGGGAGGCGCCACGGCGGGCGATCTCGGTCCGGTAGGGGAGCAGACGTTCCAAAATCGCGATGATCGCGGTGGCCGTCACGAACGGGTGCATCGACGTCGGCAGGCGGCCCTCGGCTTGAGCCGCCTTCACCATCGTGGCCATCGACTCGATCAACAACAGGTTGGCCTTGGATCGTGCCTCGCGGAACCGGGTGTCGCCCTCCTCGGCTTTCAGGTTGCGCACCCGCAGGACAGCGTTGTGGTCGTCCCAGAAGCTGGTGTAGGCGTCCACGAACGCTCCGGCTCGAGCCAGGCCGTCGTCGTCCCAGCCCGACGAGAGGTGCTCGACGAGCGGCAGTTCATCGGTCGTCGCCTCCTCTGCCAATGCCAGCAGGGCGGCGTCGACGTCGACGAAGTATTGGTAGAACGTTGCCGGCGACGAGCCGATCTCACGAGTGATGTCGACGATCTTCAGCTCCAGCACACCGGACTCGGTGAGCAACTTCGACGTCGCCTCCAGGAGGCGATGACGCGTCCCTTCGGCGCGCGATCCGAGGACCCTGCCGTCGGCGCCAAGGATGGTCGCCTTCTTCGATCGTGACACGTTCTTCCCTCCGCGGCTAGGCACCGTACACGGCTGCGGGAGCCGGTCCGTTCGTGATCAGTTCCTGGACGAGCGCGCCGATCTCGGCCGGTTCGAAGCGCTCTCCCTTGTCGAACACCGCGCCGTGTTGCCACCCGTCGGCCACGCTGAGCTGCCCGCCGGCGATCTCGAACATGCGCCCGGTCACCGTGCACAGCGGCGAGCCGAGCCACACCACGAGGGGGCTGACGTTGGCCGGGTCCATTGCGTCGAAGCCTTCGTCGGGCTTGCGCATCATGTCCGCAAACGCGTCCTCGGTCATCCGACTGCGCGCCGACGGCGCGATTCCGTTGGCGATGATGCCGTACCGGCCGAGCTCGGCCGCGGCAACGATGGTGAACGCAGCGATTCCTGCCTTCGCTGCGCTGTAGTTGCTCTGCGACACACTGCCGAACAGCCCGGCACCCGACGACGTCGTCACGATGCGGGCATCGACCTGATCGCCGGCCTTGATCTGCCCCCGCCAGTGGTCGATCGCATGCCGAACAGGACAGAACATGCCACGCAAATGGACGCGCATCACCGCGTCCCACTCGTCGACCGCCATGTTGACGATCATCCGGTCGCGCACGATGCCCGCGTTGCAGACGACGGTGTCCAGCCGACCGAACGTTTCGATCGCCTGTTCGATGAGATGGCCGGCCGCGTCCCAGTCGCTGATGTCGTCACCGTTGACGATGGCCCGCCCACCTCTGGCGCGGATTTCCTCCATGACCTCCTGGGCGGGCGAGAGGCTGCCCCCGCTGCCGTCCAGTTCGGCTCCGATGTCGTTGACCACCACCGCTGCGCCTTCGGCGGCGAACGCAAGCGCGTGAGCCCGGCCGAGGCCTCGTCCGGCCCCGGTGATGACGACCACCCGATCGTCACAGATGCCCATTCATGAGTCCTCCCGTCGACAGCGCGTCGGCAAACGTGCTTGCGTGATGATCGCTGTTCCCGAAGTGCGTGTCCAGGACGCATGCCCGCTTCCAGCGCGCTGAGCGTCCACCTCCCACCTGAAAGTGCTCGGTCGGCGACGCGCCACGGCCGCCGAACTCGCGAGGCCGGTCGTCGTGCGCGGTTCAACGGGCACCGTGGGGATGACTCCGGCGAACCGGGTGCGCAGCTCGTCGCGCAAGTCGCGCTCAGCATCGGTCAGCTGCAGATCCACACCGCCGACCGTATCTGATGCACCGTCAGAAACGAGAAAACTCGACGTTGCGACGTGCCCTCACAGGTGATGCGCGGTACCATCCACGCTGGTGCGGAGCCCCTGGCGAGGGAATCGGCGGCGGCTGCAGGATCAGATCGAGCAGCTGACCGAGGAGTTGAACGCAAGTCGCGCGTCCGTGAACCAGCTGCGCCGGGTGTTCGACGAAGCGCCGATCGGTGTCGTGGTCTGGGACTCGAACGGCCAGGTGCAGTACGTCAACCAGCCCGTGCTGCGCTCCACCGATGCGCCCGGCACGGCCGGTTTCGCCGATCTGGCCCACATCTCGGCCGTGCACCCTGACGACCGCGAGCACGTCCTGGCCGCGACGGCGATTGCCCGGCGGGGACGGTACGCACCGTTTCGGGCGCGCATGCGCAACGCGAACGGCGAATGGACCCATCTCCAGGGATCACTCGTGCCGATGCTGCAGAACGGGCGCACGAACGGAGTCGTCGCACTGTTCCGCGACGTCACCCGCCAACGCCTGCAGGACCAGAGCGTCACGCGCTTCAAGACGATCGCCGACTCCACGTCGGACATCGTCGGCATCACGGCGCTCGACGGCACCATCGTCTACCTCAACCCAGCGGGCGTTCGCTTCTGGGGCGTCGAAGACTCCTCGCTGGTCGACCTCAGGCAGTTGTTCGAGTTCGTACCGCGCGAGTACCACAGCGTCCTGCTCGACGACGCGTTCGGGGCCATCACGCGCGGCGAGGTGTGGCAGGGCGAGGTCGAACTCGTCCGCCGATCAGATCTCGCTCGCTGCCCGATGTCCGCAGTCGCACTCGGTGTCTACGACGACAGCGGTGCGCTGTCCGGGTTCGCCATCACGTACCGCGACATGAGCGACCGCAAGCGGATGGAGGCCGAGCTCGCCCACGCGGCCACGCACGATCCACTGACCGGACTCGCCAATCGTCAGGAGCTGTTCCTCGCGTTGGACACCAGCCTGGCGTCAGGAGCGTCGACGGCGGTGCTGTTCTTCGACCTCGACGATTTCAAGGTCGTCAACGACAGCCTCGGTCACGCCGTCGGCGACGAGGTGCTGCGCACGCTCGCCGTCCGCATCCGTGATGCCGCGCGCGGCACCGATGTCGTCGGCCGGCTCGGCGGCGACGAGTTCCTGGTCATCTGCCGCGGCGTGTGGATGGCCCACGACGCGAAGGTGATCGCCGACAAGATCCTGGCACGCGTCAGCGAGCCGATGCAGATCGGTGGGCGGCTGCACGCGGTGACGGGCAGCATCGGGGTTGCCATGTCGGGCGGACGTGAGTGCACCGCCGTCTCGTTGATCCAAGAGGCTGACATCGCGATGTACCGGGCCAAGGCCGCGGGCCGCCGCCAAGCGGTGGTGTTCGACGACTCGATGCGCGTCGAGGCGGTGGACCGTCTCGAGTTCGACAACGAGCTGCGCGTTGCACTGGAGAACGACGAGTTCGAGCTGCACTTCCAGCCGCTCTTCGCGTTCGGCCACCAGGCCACGAGCAACTTCGAGGCGTTCATCCGCTGGAACCACCCCCGTCACGGCCTGCTCGGGCCGAACGAGTTCATGCCGATGGTCGAGCAGCTTGGAATGATGTCGGCCGTCGGGCAGTGGGTGTTCAAGGCTGCCGCACGAGCGGTCGCAGCGATGCGGCTGATCCAGCCAGATGTGTGCCTCGGCGTCAACGTGCACCCCGACCAGTTGCGCGAAGCCGGCTTCGTGGACGGCGTGACACGTGCCATCGCGTCGGCCCGGATCAGTGGTGAAGCACTGGCGATCGAGATCACCGAGCATGCCGTGATGGACGATGTCGGACTGATCCGCCACGTCCTCGAGGATCTGCAGACGATCGGGGTCTCGATCGCGATCGACGACTTCGGAACCGGCCATTCCAACCTGGGGCTGCTGCGCAAGTTGCCGGTCGACTTCATCAAGATCGACAGGTCGTTCGTGGCCGGCCTCGGTATCGAACCCGGCGACACCCAGGTCGTGCGCATGATCCTCGGACTGTCCGAGGAATTGGGCATTCAAGTGATCGCCGAGGGCGTCGAAACGCAACTGCAGGCGTCGGAGTTGGAACGGCTCGGCTGCGAGATCGGTCAGGGGTACTTCTACGCGCGGCCGATGGCGTTCGACGACGCGATCGAACTGCTCCGTGCTCAGCAGGCCAACCCGCCGTCGATGGACATGATCGTGCCGGTCATGAAGCGGGCCGCGTCCGAGGCGATGTAGGCGAATGCCTCGGCCATCTCGGTCGGCTCAGCGATCTTCATCGGCGACATCATCTTGCTCATCTCCTTGTAGTCGGCGCCGTCGGGCAGAGTCGAGAACGAGTGCACGATGTTCGTGTTCGTGCCACCCGGCGCGACGGCGTTGACGCGCACGCCCTTGCCGCGGTACTCGTACGCCAACGCGCGGGTCAGGTTGACGACACCGCCTTTGCTGCTGCAGTAGGCCGCGCTCCACGGCAGACCGGTCAGGCCGGCATTGGAGGCGGTGTTGACGATCACACCGTTGCCGCCTTCGAGCAGATGGGGGAGCGTGTAGCGGCACATGTAGAACGTGCCGCTGAGGTTGACCCGCAGCACGCGATCGAACGCTTCCGGATCCTCTGCGTGGCTCCACGCGAAGTGGCCGATGCCGGCGATGTTGAGCACGGTGTCCACGCCGCCGAGCGCGTCGACTGCGGCGGCCACAGTGGTCTCGACCGCTGCCGCACGGCCGACGTCGCACACGAACGCGACGGCCGTTCCCCCGGCCGCAGTGATCGCCGCCGCGGTGTCGTCGGCACCCTTCACATCGAGGCATGCAACCGCGGCGCCCTCGCGTGCGAAGAGCTCGGCCGTGGCCTTGCCGATGCCTGATCCCGTGCCACTGACGATGACTCGCCGGCCCTCGAACCGTGATCCGTTGTCGGCCATGTCAGCTACCCCCATAGGTTGTGCGGAGATCCTTCTTCAACACCTTGCCCGTCGGGTTGCGCGGCAAGGCGGTGACGATCTCGATCTGTTCCGGAATCTTGTGCCTGGACAGTTGATGGTCCGTGAGGAAGGTCACCATCTGCTCCAGCGTCAGCGACTGACCTTCGCGCAGCACCACCACGGCGCAGGCCCGCTCGCCGCTCCTGGGGTCGGGCAATCCGATCACCGCTGCGTCGGCGATGGCGGGATGGGCGTGGAGGATGTCCTCGATCTCTTTCGCCGAGATGTTCTCGCCCTTGCGGATGATGATGTCCTTCAGGCGCCCAGTGATGCTCACCCAGCCGTCCTCGTCGATCACGCCGAGGTCGCCGGTGCGGAACCAGCCGTCCTCGTCGAACGCGTCGGCGTCGAGCGACGAGTCGAGATATCCCATGCAGACCTGCGGACCCTTGACGCGCAGCTCGCCTTCTTCGCCCGGGCCGCACTCGCGGCCGTCCATCACCACGCGCAACTCGACACCTGGACACGCCCGACCGTCGGTCTCGGCCTTCTTCACGTCCGGATCGTCGACGTGCACCATGGTGTTGATCGGTGACTCGGTCATACCCCATCCGCCGATGACCGGAGCGCCCATCTCCGCGAGCATCTCGTGGTGCAGCGTCTTCGGTTTCGGGGCGCCGCCGCCGTTGAAGATGCGAACATCCGGCATCAGCATCCGACCGGGCGGCAGTGCTCGCTGGGCGTTGAGGTAGCTGAGCCAGAACACCGTGCCTGCGCCCGCGCACGTTACGCCGTGCTCGCCCAACCACCGTGGCGTTTCCGCCGGATCGAACGTCTCCACCATGAGCAGCTCGACGCCCGTCTGCATCGCGTTGAACAGCCAGACCAAGCCGCCGACGTGTGTGATCGGGAACACCACCGCGGCGCGGTCGTCGGGGCCGACCTGCATGCTCCACTGCATCCCTGCGTTGGCCGCCGACATGCTTCGGTCGCTGTGTTTGGCACCCTTGGGATCGGCGGTCGTTCCCGACGAGTAGAACAGCCAGCGCAGTTCGGTCAACGCGGGCACGCACGGAGCGAGCGTCGACGGGTCGCCCTCGGGCAGGTCGGGGTCGGCGACGATGACATCGACTCCGAGCCCTGCTGTGGCCTCGAAGGCCATCGGCGCGTATTCGAAGCCGCGAAACGTGCCCGGCACGATCATCACCGAGCAACCGCTCTGACGGGCGATGAAGCCGACCTCTCGCGTGCGGTAGATCGGCAAGATCGGGTTCTGCACTGCGCCGAGGCGCGACAACGCTGCGGCCAGCACCATTGCCTCGAAGCGCGACGGCAGGATCCATGAGACGTTCGTGCCCGCTGCGATGCCGCGGGCGGACAAGCCGGCGGCGGCCCGCTCGCTCCAGGCGAGGTAGTCGCCGAACGTCAGCGTGCGCCCTGCCTCGTCGATGGCCATTCGCTTGTCCGGCGAGGCCGTGGCGCGCTCGACGACGAGCTGCCACAGCGTCTTGCCGGTCGTGTCGATGATCGGTGTGCTCACCGGGTCCATGCCGCTGCTTCCTCCTGTGCACGTGCCTGCAACGCGAGCTTGTCCACCTTGCCGATCGAGGTCAGCGGCAGCTGGTCGACGATCACCATCACGTCCGGTGCCTTGTACGGCGCGAGCCGGCGGCGCACGTCGGCCTGCAGATCGGCCAACTGCAGCTCCATGCCCGGGGAAGGTACGGCGAACAGCACGCCGATCTCTCCGACACGGTCCTCGACGGCGACTCCGAGGATCGCTGCGGCGGTGATGTCGTCGCGGGCACCGAGGCAGTTCTCGACCTCGATCGGATAGACGTTGTTGCCGGCACGGATGTACATCTCCGTTCTGCGCCCGGCCAGACGCAAGTTGCCGTCGTCGCCAAACCAGCCGAGGTCGCCGGTGTGCAACCAGCCTTCGGCATCGATCGCCTCCGTGGTGCGCTGCGCGTCGTTCCAGTAGCCTCGCATCCGGGCTCGGGTGTGCAGACAGATGGTGCCGACGGCATCCGCGCCGGTCGTGGTGATGAGCCCTCCGCTCTCGTCGAGCAGACGCACGCGCACGTCGCCGTTCGGTCGACCGACGGTGGTGCAGATCACGTCGTCGGCATCGTCGAGGCGAGTGCCCGTCGCCAAGCAGCCCTCGGTGCTCGCGTAGCGCACGACCACAGGGCAGCGGAGCGTCTCGCGCATCTCGACCACCAACTCGGGCGGGACGCGCGACGCGCCGACGCCCGCGATGCGCAGGCTCGAAACGTCGGTCGTGGCCAGATCGGGGTGGTCGAGCATCATCCGGTACTGCGTCGGCACGCCCTGGCAAACGGTGATCCGCTCGGCTGCGATCAAGGCGAGCGCTGCGGCTGCCGACCACGGCGTGGGCACGATGACCGTCGTGATCAGGTGCTGCAACTCGTCCCAGACGCGGGTCATCGCGCCGACGTGCGCGAACGGCAGTGGCGACAGCCGGCGGTCGCCAACCGCGCTGAGCGGTGCTGCGCCGAGCGTCATCGCCTGCAGGCAGGCATGGTCGAACCAGGCTCCCTTCGGGTAGCCGGTCGTGCCGCCGGTCCACACGATGGCGACCGGATCGGTGGCCTGCAGCGAGACCCTCCGCCGTAGCGGGTCGCCGTCACCGACACCGTCGCCGCATGCCGTGCCCCGCAGCGGGCGGTCGAACACGAACACCGGCGAGCACATCATGTGGATGTGAGCGATCTCGTGCGGGCCGAGACGAGGGTTGATGCCCGTGGCCACGGCGCCGGCGCGCATGATCGCCTGGTACGCGATGACGTAGTCGATGCCACTCGGCAGCTGGATGCCGACGACGTCGCCGGGGCGCACGCCGCGCTCGTCGATCAGCCATCCAGCGAGGGCGTCGGCCGCTGTCGCCCATTCGGCAAACGACATCCGCCGGTCGTCGTGGACGAACGCCTCGCGATCGCCGTGCTGATGGACGACGGCGTCGAACACGTCGAGGACTGTGGCGAAGTCGCCGGTGACCGGTTGCGTCATCAGCTCAGAAGGTGAGGACGCCACGCGCGACCGTGCCGGATTCCAACCCGTGGACGGCGCTTTCCCACTGCTCGACCGGGAACGTCTGCGACACGAGCTCATCCAGCAGTACCTCGCCGCGACGGTACAGATCGATGATGCGCGGGATGTCGCGATGGGGCGACACGGTGCCGTAACGGCAACCGATGATGCCCCGGTCGACCTGGGTCAGCCGGCCGTAGAGGCCGTGGAACTCGGTCGTCTGGCCACTGACGCCGATGACGACGACGGTGCCCTCCCACTCCAGCGACTCGAGTGCGTTGTATGTCACGGCCGGGTTGGCGACGCAGTCGAACGCCCAGTTGACGCCGCCGCCGTTGAACGGACCACGAACCATCTCCTCGCTCCAGGGCGTGATCGCGCCGATCGTGGCGACCACGTCGTCACTGCGGCCATCGATGAAGTGCGTCGCGCCGAACTGGCGCGCGAGGACCTCCTTCTTCGGCTCGGTGTCGACTGCGATGATGGTGGTCGCCCCCTGCACCTTCAGCGCCTGGATTACGTTCAGCCCGACCCCACCGACGCCGAACACGGCGGCGCTCTGGCCGCGCTTCACGTTGGCGCGGTTGAACACCGCACCCATGCCGGTCACGACACCGCATCCGACCAGCGCGGCCGACGTGAGTGGCACGTCGTCGGGGATCTTCACGCATTGGATGTCACGCACGACCGTGCGCTCGGCGAACGCGCTGGTGGCTGCGAAGTTGTAGATCGCATCGCCGTCGAGTGTGAACGGCTGGGACCAGTTGGCCAGCGTCTGGCGGCAGGCGGTGGGTTTGCCGTCGTTGCAGCGATCGCAGAACCCGCATGCAGCCAGCGTGGCGATGATCACATGGTCGCCGGGCTGCACGTGAGTCACCGCGTTGCCGACCTCGGCCACGATGCCGGCACCCTCGTGCCCACACACGCCAGGGGACGGCACGGGGTAGAGCCCGTGCATGTACGAGATGTCGCTGTGGCACAGACCCGCCGCACCGATCTCGACGATCACGTCACGTGGCCCCGGTGCGCGCACGGTCAAACCATCGACCAACCTCGTCTTGTCCCCGTCGAAAACGATTCCACGCATTGACGCCCCCTCGCGTTCGGACCGTGTCCGGCCAGTCTCACCGGCCGTCTGAGAAACTTCCTAGCGCAAGTGCGTCAGGTGCAGCATCGTGATCGCGTTGCCGCGAACGAGTTTGTAGACCTGTGCGTCGGTCAGGTGCGCCATCTGGTCGGCAGCGAGCTTGGCGGTGTGCGGCCACGTGCTATCGCTGTGCGGGTAGTCGCTCTCGTACGTCACGTTGTCCTCGCCGATCGCGCCCAGGTTCTGCAGTCCGTGGGGGTCGTCGAAGAAGCAACCGTACACGTGCTTCTTGAACACCTCGCTCGGTGGCTCGGGCACCTTGTCGGCGATGCCCCCCCACCCGCGGTTCTCTTCCCACACCGTGTCGGCGCGCTCGAGGATGTACGGGATCCAGCCGATCTGACCCTCGCTGTAAGCGACCTTCAAATCGGTGAACGTCGTGAACACGCCGCTCATCAACCAGTCGACCATGCTGAAGCAGCAGTTCGCGAACGTGAGCGTCGAGCCGACTGCGGCGGGCGCATCGGGCGACGTCGACGGCATCTTCGAGCCGCTGCCGATGTGCATGTTGATCGTGACGCCGTGCTCGTTGCAGGCGTCGAAGAACGGGTTCCAATAGCCATCCTTGTCGTGGATGCTGGGCAGGCCGAGGTTCGGCGGGATCTCGCTGAAGCAGACGGCGTGCACGCCCTTGGCGGCGTTGCGGCGCACCTCCGCGGCGGCGAGCATCGGGTCCCACAGCGGCACGATGATCAGCGGGATCAAGCGACCGCCACTCTGGCCACACCACTCGTCGACCATCCAATCGTTGTAGGCCTTGACGCACAGCAAGGCGAGGTCCTTGTCGGCGGCCTCGGTGAACGTCTGCCCGCAGAAGCGCGGGAACGTCGGGAAGCACAGTGATGCCTCCAGACCGTTGACGTCCATGTCCTCGAGCCGCTCTTTCAGCTTGTGCGAGCCCTGGCGCATGTCGTCGTAGGTGATGCCCTTCAGCACGATCTCGTCGCGGCCGAAGCCGACAGCACTGTCGAGGCGCGTCAGCGGGCGGCGCAGGTCTTCGTAGAACCACCAGTCGACGAGCTCGCCGGGATCGCCGGGTGCTCCCGGGATCGCGGTGAACTTGCCGCCGATGTAGGACATCTCCTGCACCGGCCGTCGCTCGATGCGCGGGCCGACGTCGCGGTACCTGGCCGGCAGCCGATCGGACCACACAGTGGCCGGTTCGATCACGTGGTCATCGACCGAGATGATCTTGGGCAGTTCACGCATGGACGGCACTGTAGCATTGGTTTCTGACGGTGTGTCAGATTCTGGTCGCACCACTTCACAGCATCTTTTCTGCCGTTCACGCGGTGGTGACGGGGGGTCGTCCGGGTGACGCAGATCACGGTTCTCGGGGCACGGCGATGATCGATCCGACGGCGTTCCGGCTCGATGGCAAGTTTGTCCTCGTGACCGGCGCAGCGCGCGGTCTGGGCCGTTCGATGGCGCTCGGCTTCGCGTCCGTCGGGGCCCAGTTGTTGCTCTGTGATCGTCTCGCCGAAGAACTCGCTCGGACGGCTGCGGATGTGGCCGCGGCGGGCGGGGATGCAGCCGTCCGCACAGCGGTGCTGGATGTTCGGGACAACTCGACGGTCCACGACTGGGTGGCCGGGCTCGACCGCGTCGACGTGCTCGTCAACAACGCCGCGGGCACGTTCCACGGTGCGTTCATGGACGCGAGCGCCAACGCCCAGCGGGCACTGGTCGACACCAACTTCACGAGCGTCACCAACTTCGTCCGCGCCTGTGTGCCGAAGATGCCGGCCGGGTCGTCGATCATCAACATCACGTCGGTCGAGGCACACCGGGGTTCGCCAGGCTTCGGCATCTACGGCGCGATGAAGGCCGCGGTCGAGCATCTGTCACGCACTCTCGCGTTGGAACTGAGCGATCGTGGCATCCGCGTCAACACGATCGCGCCCGACGGCCTCCCGACGCCGGGTGACGAAGTTCTCTTGGTCGGCGAGCACGACTACGGCCGCAAGCTGGCTCTCGGCTGGGGCACCAGCGACGACATCTGCGGCCCGGCCGTCTTCCTGGCGTCGGCAGCCAGCAGGTACGTCACCGGCGCCACGTTGCACGTCGACGGCGGCTCCGACGCCGCCCGCGGCTGGTCACGCGACGAGGCTGGCAACTGGATCCCGTGAGCCCGCCCGTCGGCCGGCGAATCACCGACACCCGTGGCCCGGTGCATCTTGCGCTGCGCCGTCGCCGCACCGACGTGTTGTTCTGGGTGTTGTGATTGAGCAGGTTGGCAGTCGCTGACACCCAGTCGCCTGAGCGCCGGGTATCGACGTGTTTCTGGGTGTTGTGAGTGCAGGTGGGCAGTCGCCGGGTGGCGGGGCGCGCGGGCGGCGGGCGGTCTGTTGTTCTGGGTGTCGTGAGTGCGCAGGTTGGCACTTGCCGGCACCCAGCCGCTCAGGCGGGCGGGCGGGCGCAGTGATGTTCTGGGTGCCTTGAGTGCGCAGGTTGGCAGGCGCCGTCGCCCAGTCGCCAGGCGGACACACGGCACCGGCGAGTTCTGGGGTCGTGAGCGTGCAGGATGTCACCCCAGTCGTCAGCCGCCGCGCTGGATGCGCTGATCCGATCTGGGTGTTGTGAGTGTGCAGGATGGCATTCGGCGGCACCCAGTCGCGATGTGCACCTGGCACCGACATGTTCTGGGTGCGGCGAACAAGAGTCCTGAAGAATGGCTCAGGCGGTGGCGGCCCAGAACTTCGTGATGGCGGCGGCGGTTTCGTCGAAGCGTTCCCAATACAGCATGTGCCCGCAGTCGATCCGTTCGATGTGCAGGCTGTCGCCGAGCAGAGCGGCCAGGCCGGATTCGACGTCGGGCGTCACCAATTCGGCGCGCTCGGCGATCACGAGCAGAGTCTGGGGGCGCTCCAACCTGCGGGGGAGCGGGTGACACACCTCGCCCCAGCCGGTGACGACGGCCGGCGGGTGGAAGCGGAACCGGTATCGGCCGTCCTCATTGCGGACGAGGTGCTCGGCGATGTCCTCGATCACGGCGGGGTTGATCTCGTCGCCGAGACCGTCGTTGCGGGCGATCGTTGCTGCGTCGATGCTCTCGTAGCCGGTGGACGCCATGGTGTTGACGGCCATCGCGGTGGCGAAGTCGCCGGGGCGGGCCAGCGCCGGGTCGAGCATCACGAAGCGCCGGATCCGCTCGGGCGCACGCTGCAGCAGGGCGAGACCGATCGCGCCACCGTAGGAGTGGCCGACGACGTCGACCGTCGCGATGTCCAACGACTCGAGTGTGTCGATCAGGTCGGTGACGTGTTGCGGGATCGACCACGGTCCGTCCGATGTCGAGCGTCCGTGGCCGCGCAGGTCGACAGCGATCGTGCGTCGCTCCGGCCAGGTCTCTTCGGCGAGGCGGCGGAAACGCATGCCGTGCGCAGTAATGCCGTGTACGGCGAGCACAGGGACGCCGGTCGGGTTGCCGAAGTCGTGGAAGTGGAGGACGGCCATGCGGCGAATCTAGGCGTCGGGCTGCCCGAGATCAGGTGCTCCAGCCGCCGCTGAAGCTGAAGAACTGTCCGGTCTGGAAGCGGCTGCGACCGTCGAGGAGCACAGCAGTGAACTCGGCAAGTTCGTCCATGGTGCCCAGACGGCGCATCGGCACCTGGGCTTCGATGACCGCTCGCCGCTCCGGGTCGTCGGCGCCGGTCGCCGCCAAGAAGCCTGGAAAGTCCATGTAGTTCGTGCCGATCGCGTTCACCGCGACGCCGAACTTGGCGTGTTCCAACCCGACCGCACGGACCATCGCGTTCGCGCCGGCACGGGTGGAGGAGTACAGCGACACCATCGGCTCAGGGCGGGCGCCGGTCGCGCTCGTGAACACGATGACCTGCCCCCGGCCGGCTTCCACCATCGGCGGCAGCACTGCCTGCAATGCGTAGTAGACCATGTCGAGATTGACCGCCTTGAGCTTGTCCCAGTGCTCGTCCTTGGCAGCCAGGAAGCGGCCGGTGATGATCGATCCGGTGATGAAGCACGCTGCATCGATACGGCCGAACGTGTTGATCGCCGCGTCGATCACGGCCTGATTGCCGTCTCGCTTCGTCAGGTCGACACCGGTGACCGTCTCGACCGACGCGCCGAGGTCTCCCAGGTCGCGGAGGAGCGTCGCCGATTCCGCCTCGGCCACCATCGTCGAGCGATCGTTGCCTGGCAGGTGCAGCACGAGGTCGTGGCCGGAACGGGCGAGCAGACGGGCCAATGGCGGACCGACGTACCCCGAGGCGAGTGTGATCACGGCAACCGGACGTTCTCCCATGCCCGCCAACGTACGCCCACCCAGCGCGCCGCGAGCGACCCGAAGCTCCGCCCACGCCCCCACGTCTCGCCCCCACGTCTCGCCCACACGCGTGTGCGGCCAGCGGCCGGCGTCACGTTGCACCACTGCGTGTGGGGTTCGGGCCGTCCAGGTCACGGTCCGGCGGTGCGTGGGCGAAACGTGGTGGGCATCACCTCCGACGCACGCGTGTGCGGATCGGGCGGCGAGGGTCATGTTGCACCAACGCGTGTGCGGATCGGGGGCGAGGGTCACGTTTCACCCATGCGTGCCCCGGCCGAGACCGACGACGAGCAGCGCACCAGTGGCGTACAATTTGCACATGTCCTACCCATTGTTGGATCCCAGTGCGGACGAGCCCGAGATCGCCGACCTCGACGCGTTGCGTTTGCACCGCAAGACGCGCCTGGCGCTCGGCTATCGCATCTTCGGCGCGCTGAAGTGGGGCTCGCTCGGGGACGGGCACATCTCCGCCCGGGACCCAGAACACCTCGACCACTTCTGGCTCGCCCGATACGGCGCGCCGTTCCACTCGGTCACGCTGGATGACCTCGTGCTGGTCGGGCCGAACGGCGACGTGGTCGAGGGCGAGGGCTGGATCAACAAGGCGGCCTACCACATCCACTGGCCGATCCATGAGGCTCGTCCCGACGTCGTCAGCGCGGCGCACACGCATACCCCGTACGGCACCCCCTACGCTGCGCTGGTCAAGCCGCTGCGGCCGATCACCCAGGAGTCGTGCGCGTTCTATGGGGACCACGAGATCTTCGACGACGAGGAAGTGGACGTCGTGTCCACTGACGGCGGCAAGCGCATCGCCGCCGCAATCGGCGACGCCAAGGCGGTGCTGCTGCGCAACCACGGCATGCTCACCGTCGGCCGTTCGGTGGACGAGTGCATCGGCTGGTACGTGATGATGGAGCGCACCTGCGAGGCGCACATGAAGGCCCCCGATGGCATCGCGATCGGGCACGACGCGGCCAGCCGCGCCTACCAGAGCGTCGGCACACATCAAGCCGGCTGGCACTACTTCCAGTGGCTCCTCCGCACTCACATTCCGGACCCCACCGTCGTCATCGGCTAGCCAGGCAGTGTTGCCGCGCCGGGAGTTGACGTTGCGGGATCGGCGGGCCCTGCGACTCGCGGCCAATGACGAGGTGCAGCGGCTCGACGAGCAGATCGGGTCACTGACTCGCAGCTTCGACGACATCGTGGCGGCCGCCGACCTCACGAACACCGACGACGAGCACGATCCGGAAGGCACGACCATTGCGTTCGAGCGGGCCCAGGTGAGCGCGCTGCTCCGTCAGGCGCAGACCGACCGTGAGGCGATGCGGCGCACGCTCGACCTCATCGACGGCCCCGGTTACGGGGTGTGCAAACACTGCGCCGGCTTCATCGGAGTGGAGCGCCTGATCGCGCTGCCGGCGGCGTCATCGTGTGTCAGCTGTGCACGCTGAGCACGCTGTGCACGCCGTCGTGGCCCGTAGGTTCTGAACCGGTCAGCCGGCGGCGCGCTTGCGAGGGTCGGCCGGGGCCGCGTGATGGGCGATGATCGCCGCGCTGATCGTCTCTGCGGCGAGGATCACACCGTCGATTCGATCGCCGAGAGCGCTGATCAGGCTGCTCTCAGATCGATCGGTCGCAGCTTCGATCGCGTCACGTTCGCGCCGCCCGTCGACGGTCAGTGCACCTGACTCGTCGATCCATTCTCGCGAGCGCAGGGCGACCATGGCGTCGGCGACACGGTCGGCCGCGAGGCCACGCGTCGCGGAGTACTCGCCCGCGGCATAGCCGAGCCACAGCTCTGTGAGCACGTTCGCCTCGGCGCTTCCCAATCCGCTCGTGACAGTGGCCGCGATGTTGCCAACGCCGCGATGCTCGCGGATCAATTCGGCCGCGCGCCAGGCGCGGCCGTGGGTCGTGGCCGGCCGTGGCAGATCTCGAAGCGCGGCGAAGAGCGGCCGCCCGGAACCGTCGAGCCCGTCCAACGTGTCGAGCAGTTCGGCCACCACGTTGATCGACCGGTCCCCGACCCCGCCGGTCGCTGCTCTGAGGCCCGCCGTCGCTCCACGGGAACGGGCGTCGAGCACGGTGTCGCGCGACGAGATGCTTCGTCCGTGGGCGTACACCGCGGTCAGCATCGATGGCTCGAACCACCCGAACGCGGAGACGACCACCGGAGCGGACACGTCAACGCCCAGTGATGCGGCCCGACCCCACACGTAGCCGTCGAAGAAGTCGTGTCCCAGCCTGGTGACGGCTTCCGCCGCTTCGCGAGACCACCAGCCGATCGTCGCGATCGGCTCCATCGCGTCCCGCAGGCGACGCGCTGGCGTGTCGGGCAGCTTCGGTTCCGGCGGCGCGATCTCTGTGGGCATGAGGAAGTGCGCAGCGACTGCGTCGTAGTCCATCGCGACATCCTCGCTCACGACATCAGCGGACGTGCGACCGCGCTGAATTCAGAACGGCGGCGACAACGCTCGGTGCGAGACTCCACCGGTGAGTGAGACACGCCAACCAGTGACCGCCGACGACCTCGAAGGGCTGGTCGACCACATGATGACGACGCTGATCGAGCGCCTCGGGGCCGACTGGCTCGTGCCGGCCGGCGAGCTGACGTACTCGTGCTGGGAGTTGATCGAGCACCTCGCCGAGAGCCTCTTCTTCTACGCCGGGCAACTCGTCGCGGTGCCCGAGGCGATCGTCGGGTCGTACCCGTACGTCGAACGCAACGACCGGCCCGGCGGTCACGAGGGCACCCTGTTCGTCGACCGCGACGAAGGTCCGGCCGGCCTGCTGCGCGCGCTGAACGCCTGCTCGCGAATCGTCGTTTCGCTCCTTCGCACTGCGCCGTCCGCGCATCGTGCGCGACACATGTGGGGCCACGCCGATCCGGAGGGGTTCGCAGCGATGTCCGTCGTCGAGATCGCCGTGCACGTCCACGATCTGGCGAGCACGATCGGCATCGACTGGAACCCGTCGCCGCAACTCTGTGCGCTGACGTTGGCGCGACTGTTCCCCGACGTCGAGGTCGGCAACGACCCGTGGGCAACTTTGCTGTGGGCCACAGGTCGTACCGCGCTGGCTGACCGGCCCCGCCTTGACGACTGGCGCTGGTACAGCGAACCGCGCTAACCGCCGCCCAGCTACTTGAGGACCAATTCACCGATCGTGTGGATCAGCAGGCCGGCCAGACCGCCGACGAGGGTTCCGTTGATGCGAATGAACTGCAGGTCGCGGCCGACCTGCAGCTCCATCTTGCGGGCGGTCTCGTCACCGTCCCAACGGGCGATGGTGGATTCGATCAACGAGCTCACCTCGCTGCGGTAGTTCTCGGCGATGTGACCGACCGCTTGCACGACCCAGCGATCGATCTTGCCGCGCAACTCAGCATCGGTCTGCAGGCGCTGACCGACTCCCTGCAGCGAGGTCGCGATGCGGCGGTGCAACTCGCTGTCGGGCTGCGACGTGGCCTGGATCAGACCCTTCTTCGAGTCGCGCCACAGTGAACTCATCCACGCCCGCATGTCGGGGTGAGCAAGCAACTCCTCCTTGAGCTGCTCACCTTTGACGATCAGTCCCGGATCGCTGCGCAGACGGTCGGCGAACGACACGACCCGTCGTTCGATCGACACCCGCACCTCGTGATCCGGGTCGTGACCGACGTCGTCCAGGAAGCGGGTCACGCCGTCCAGGATCTTGGCGAAGATGCGATCGTCGATCCGCTCCGGTACCCACCACGGCGACTCCTCCTGCAGGCGTTCGCGGAACGTCGCGCGGTTGTCGTCGAGGAACCCCTGCAGGCCGGTGAAGATCGCGTCGAGCAGCGTGATGTGATGCCCACCTTCGACAGCCAGATCGATCGTCTTACCGAGCAGCGGTGCGACCGAAACCGCTCGGATACGGTTCTCCACGACCCGCTCGATGGCTGCTTCGACCTGCGAGTCGTCGGCTACTTCGAGCGCGCCGCGGATGATGTCCGTGGTGACATGCGCAGCTCTCGCCGCGTTGTCCGGTTCGGACAGCCAGTCGCCCAGCCGCCGCCCCACCGCGACGCTGGCGAGCCGTTCGGTCAGGATCTCGCGCGACATGAAATGGGTCTCGACGAACTGGCCGAGCGAACGGCCGATCTGCTCCTTGCGGTTGGGGATGATGGCCGTGTGCGGGATGCGAATGCCGAGAGGGTGACGGAACAACGCCGTGACCGCGAACCAGTCGGCCAGCGCGCCGACCATCGCTGCCTCGGCGAACGCTCGCACGTAGCCCCACGTCGTGCTGCCCGATTCGTTGGCCTTGGCGACCACGTACAGCGCCGCCGCAGCCAGGAGCATTGTGAGCGCGATCGACTTCATCCGCCGCAGCGCGGCGGCGCGTTCCACATCGTCCAGCTCGGGCATCAGGCGTTCACCGTTCCCAACGTTGCTGCGCAGCGAAACCCGATGTGGCACGTGGCCTCGCCGATGAGTTGCCGGTGACGCGCCGCCGGTCGGTAGCGAGCGCAGTAGTTGGCCGCGCACAGGTACGAGCCGCCTTTCACGACACCCGCGTTCGGGTCACCGACGCCGTGACCCTTCGTCGGCCCACAGCACGTCTTCCATTCGCTGGCCCACGCGCTGCTCGTCCACTCCCAGACGTTGCCGAGCATGTCGAACAGGCCCAGCTTGTTGGGAGCGAAGGCCCCCACGGGCGACGTGCCCGGCGACCGGGTGCGGACCACCTCGACCGGGAACTCGCCGAGCCACACGTTGGCGAGCAGCAGCCCGTCCGCCGCGAGCGGCCACGTCGCCGGCAGCGAGGCACCGCACGCGGCGCGCTCCCACTCGGCCTCCGTCGGCAGCCGCATCCCGGCCCACGTCGCGTAGGTGGCAGCATCGCGCCGATCGATCTGCACCACCGGGTGGTCGAGATGATCCTCCGTGAGGTCGTGTGACCCGTCGGGTCGACGCCAGCACGCCGATTCGCGATGCTCCCACCATGCGGACGGATCAGCGAGATCCACGCGATGACTCGGTCGCACGAACACGGCGCCACCTCGAGTCTCGGCTCCGGTCTCGTGCCCGGTTGCCTCGACGAATGCAACGAACTGCGCGTTCGTCACCGGATGCACGTCGATGTGGAACGAGCCGACGGCAACAGCGTGCGCGGGTCGTTCCTCCGGATAGTGGTGGTCGTCGCCTTGCACGAATGTCGCGGCCGGCACGATCACCGTCGGACTCAACGCGATCATGCGGTCATTCGGCGTCGCTCGGGGCGCGCAACGCGCCGACGCTCATGTCGATCAGGTTCCGCACGAACACATCGTCGGCCAGGTGCAACGGGCGGCCCTGGTCGATCTGGCGGGCACGCAACGCCAGCGCGTCGGCCACGAGCATCAGCATCGTCGTCACCCGCTCGCGGCGGACGGCAGCGGGCTGCTCGGGAATGGCCTCCATCACCATCACCATCGCGGCGTGGGCCTGCGCGGGCGTGTGCGGCGGGCCGTCGTCCCACGAGTCGAACAGGTCCGACAGCTGCGCCACGACGCGCAGGAACTCGCGGCCCTCGGCGGTCTCGAGCTTGCGAGCGAAGGGCAGCACGAACGCGCGCACGACGGAGGGGATGTCCGCCTCGCTGTCGTTGGCACGGATCGCGGCGAGCATCTCGGCCCGCTCGCCTTCGATGCCCGAGTTGTGCCGGTCGATGATCGCCGCCAGCAAACCCTCGCGCCCGCCGAAGTGGTAGTGCAGCGCGGACGTGTTCTTCTGCCCGGCCTGGTCGATGACCAGCCGCAGTGGCACGCGAAAGACCCCCTGCTCGGCGAACAGGCGCTGACCGATGGTGATCAGCTTGTCGCGGGTCTCATTGGCCGTGCGCGCCACGGCGTCACCCTATGCGCCGACGAACAAGGGTGCCTGTTTGCCCTGGATCTCGCACAGGTAGCGGTATGCGTTGGCGATGGTGGTCGCGTCTGTGAAGCCGACGATGTTGTCGTCGGCGTCGAGGTCGAGGTTCGCTCCATTGATGACGAAGAAGACCTCGGTCAGCTCGGTGTTGTCCTCGGGCACGACGAGGGTGTGGATCGAACCCGCCGGCTCGTGGATGTAGCTGCCGGCTTCGTAGCGGACGCCGTACTCGCGGTACATCCAGCAGCCGGCTGTGGTCCACGCGAAGACCGGTCCGGTGTGGCGGTGGCGGGCGACAGCCATGCCCGGCTCGAACCGGTGGGCCACGATCCACAGACCGGCACCGATGTCGGAGTGCAGCAAACGCAACTCGCCACCGGGAATGGCCACCCACGGCGCGTCGCCCTCGGTCACGTGGCCGATCGGGAGCCCGAGCACGCCAGGTTCGACGCTCACTGGAGCACCGTCCGGTCGTGTGGAAGCGACAGGGCATGTGTGGTGCACCCGTGTGCACGTCGCCCGATGCTGGTGGTGCGCATGCTCGTCGTCCGCTCAGATCCGCTGCAGGATGGTGCCGGTCGCGACTGCTCCGCCGCAGCACATCGTGACGAGGGCGATCTCTTTGTCGCTGCGCTCGAGTTCGTGCAGCGCAGTGGTGATCAGGCGGCTGCCCGTCGAGCCGACCGGATGGCCGAGCGCGATCGCCCCACCGTTCACGTTGACCTTGTCGACGAGGTCGTCGCGCGACACGTTGTTGACCTTGGCCCAGCTGAGCACGACAGACGCAAACGCTTCGTTGATCTCGATGATGTCGATGTCGTCCATCGTCAAGCCGGCATCGGCAAGCACCTTCGCGGTCGCGTCGACCGGTCCGTCGAGGTGGTAGTACGGGTCGCTGCCGACCAGGCACTGGGCCAGGATGCGCGCCCGCGGGCGCAGGCCCTCGGCCCGGGCACGCGCCTCGCTCATCCACAGCACTGCGGCCG
The DNA here is from genome assembly GCA_031410915.1 of Actinomycetes bacterium. Taxonomy (GTDB): domain Bacteria; phylum Actinomycetota; class Acidimicrobiia; order Acidimicrobiales; family Ilumatobacteraceae; genus WLMZ01. The sequence continues at coordinate 1,964 of JANNZY010000119.1, read as the reverse complement.
CACCGTCACTGATCTGACTGCTGTTACCCGCTGTGTGAATGCCGTCGGGCAGCACCGGCTTCAGCGCGGCGAGTCTGTCCGCTGATGTCTCGCGCAGGCCGCCGTCACGGTTGACGACGACCTTGTTTCCCTCGGCGTCGGTGACGGTGATCGGGATGATCTGGCTGTCGAAGCGACCCTCCTCGGTGGCCTTGATCGCCTTCTGTTGCGAGATCAGGCCCAGGAAGTCGACGTCGTCGCGGGTGATTCCACGCTTGGCCGCGATGCGCTCGGCCGCTCCGAACTGGTCAGGCATGTCGAGCGCGAAGTCCTCCGGCTTGGACCGACCGTTGATGAAGACGCCGTCGTTGTTCGGCACGTTCGCGCCGAGCCACACAGCGCTCATGTGCTCGACACCGCAGGCGAGCCCGACGTCGATCACCCCGGCGTGGATCATGTTGTGAACGAGGTGGTTGGCCTGTTGGCTGCTGCCGCATTGGGTGTCGATCGTGGTCGCAGCCACCTGGTAGGGCAGACCCATGTGCAGCCATGCGGTGCGGGTCACGTTGCTGGCTTGCTCGCCGGCCTGGGTGACGCAGCCGCCGATCACCTGACCGACCTGGCCCGGGTCCAGACCGGCCCGCTCGAGCACACCGACTTGCGCTTCGCCGAGCAGCTTGGCGGCGTGCAGGTTGGCGAACTGTCCGTTTCGCTTGCCGATCGGCGTGCGACCGGCTTCGACGATGACCGGATTCGGCATGGATGCCCCTTTGCTGCAGTGCGACCTGATTTCTGACACTCCGTCAGATTCGCCGACAACTGTATCCGGATGGCTGGAGGGCGGGCGGTGTCGTGGTCGTTGGCGTGGACCGCGTCACTGCATCGCGTGGGCGTGCGGTCCGAGCGGGTCGACCGTCGCCACAGCCGGGTTGCCGAGCCACGCGGTGGTCAGCGCGTCGGAGTCGGCGATGATCTGCGCTGCTTTGGAGAAGTCGGTGGGCGGGATCTTCACCGGACACAACACGGGCGCGATCTTCAACTCGCACGAACCCGCGTAGCGCTCGGCGTCGATTCGCAGTCGTTGCTGCACGAGCAGGCTGATCGCCTGCAACGCCGTGCCGAGCGCGCCCTTCGGAGGCTTCTCCAGCGCGCATGCATAGCCGCACGGCAGCACCCACACCGTCGTCGCACCGAGATGCACGGCGTGCGAGATCGGGCAGTTGTTGACGACGCCACCGTCGACGAGAGTGCGGTCGTCCCATTGCACGGCGGGGAAGATGCCCGGGATCGCCGCGCTCGCGCAGATCGCGTCCACGGCCTTGCCGCGGCTGAGCAGAACGTCGATGCCGCTGAGCAGATCGGTGGCCACGACGTGGAACGGAATCGTTGCATTCTCCAGCCGCTCGAAGGTCAGCTCGCGATGCAGGATCTTGCGCAGTCCCGTGTCCGGGCAGAGATGGTCCGAGCGTCCCATGAACCCGAGCAACCCGCCGAAGAACTTGGTCGGGAACACGTCGTTGCGCGTCAGGTTGCGCCACAGGTGGGCGAGCTCGCCGACATCAGCATCGGGCCCGCGCCCGGCGAGCCACCCGCCGTTCACCGCGCCGACCGAGGTCCCGACGATGAAGTCGGGCTTGATGCCAGCGCGGAACAGCGCCTGCAGCATCCCGACCTGCACCGACCCGAGGTTCCCGCCCCCCGACAACACGAACGCCGTCGTCATTGCCGTTCATTCTGGCCCGTCACGCCCGACCAACCCGTCACCAGACGCCCCGCGCCGCTTGCAGTTCTTGCAGTACTTGGGGCCGCTGTGCGGCCCTGGGGGCAGCGCGGAACTGGGGGGTGTGGGCGGGGGTGGGTCAGTGGGTGGCGGTGGTGAGCGCGCGGCGGGTGAGGACGTGGGCGAGGTGGGTGCGGTATTCGACGCTGGCGTTGAGGTCGGCTTGGGGTTCGGCGTCGCTGGAAGCGAGGGCGGCGGCGTCGTC
>JANNZY010000118.1:0-22810 GCA_031410915.1 Actinomycetes bacterium | reverse complement strand
TCCTTGCCGACCAGGTACGACAGCTTCTGCACGGTCTGGATCGCCTCGAAGTGGTTGTTGTGCATCTTCCAGTTGGCCGAGATGATCGGCCGCCGGACACCATCAGTCGTGGGCATTCGGAGCTCCCCTCAATGCTTCGAGTCCGGGCAGGTCGCCGTTTTCGAGCAGTTCCAGTGACGCTCCCCCACCCGTCGAGACGTGGTCGACCTCGTCGTCGAGGCGGAACTGTGCGAGCGCGGCCGCCGAGTCGCCACCACCGACGACCGTGAACGCCTTCGTGTCGGCCATCGCCTGCGCCAACGTGCGTGTGCCGCTGGCAAATCGCTCGTCCTCGAACATCCCCATCGGACCGTTCCAGAACACCGTGCGCGCGTCCATCACGATGTCACTGAACGCAGCCGCTGAACCGGGCCCGATGTCGAAGCCCTTCGCGCCATCGGGCAGGCGGGTGCCGAACGTGGCGTAGACACCGTTCGCGTCCACACCGGTGATGTCGTCGGGGAGGTGGATCGTCTTGCCGCCGGCGAGCAATCGTTTGCACGTCTCGACCTGGTCGGGCTCGAACAGTGAGTCGCCGATCGGCTTGCCCTGCGCGGCGAAGAACGTGAAGCACATCGCACCACCGATGACCAGCGAATCGACCACGTTCAGCAAGGCCTCGACGACGCCGAGCTTGTCGGAGATCTTCGCTCCGCCAAGCACGGCGACGAACGGCCGCTTCGGATGGTTGCGCAGTCCGAGCAGAACCTCGACCTCTTTCTGCAGCAGCAGGCCCATGGCCGAAGGCAACGTCTTCGGCGGGCCGACAATGGAGGCGTGGGCGCGGTGCGCGGCACCGAACGCATCATCGACGTAGGCATCCATGCCTGAGATGAGGTTGGCGACGAAGGCCGGATCGTTGCCTTCCTCGCCGGGATGGAAGCGCAGGTTCTCCATCACCTCGACGCCGGGTGCCAACTCGACCAGGCGCTCGCGCACCGGCTCCATGCTGTACTTCGGCTCCGGGCGGCCCTTCGGCCGACCGAGGTGGCTGGCGCACGTGACGTCTGCCCCCCGAGACGTCAGCCACTCGATGGTCGGCAACGCGGCCCGAATTCGGAAGTCGTCGGTGATCTCACCGTCCTGCATCGGAACGTTGAAATCGGTGCGAACCAGGACGCGCTTGCCGCTCACGTCGCCGAGGTCGTCGAGGACCGGGATGCGCGCCATGACTACTTCTTCGCGGCGGATTTCTTGGCCGCCGACTTCTTCGGCTTGGCCTTCTGCGCCGCCTTCGCCGCGTACATCGTGAAGTCGACCAGCCGGTTGCTGTAGCCCCACTCGTTGTCGTACCAGCCGAGCACCTTCACGAGCGTGCCCATGCTCATCGTGAGACCGGCATCGAAGATGCAGCTGTGCGGATCGGTGACGATGTCACTGGAGACGATCGGCTCCTCGGTGTAGCGCAGAATGCCCTTCAGCGCACCCTTCGACGCCGCAGCCTTGAACGCCGCGTTGATCTGTTCCACCGTGGCGGGCGTCTTCAGGTTGCCCGTGAAGTCGGTGATCGACCCGGTCGGCACGGGCACGCGCAGTGAGGTGCCGTCGAGCTTGCCCTTCATCGATTCGAGCACGAGCGCCGTGGCGCGAGCGGCGCCGGTACTGGTCGGGATGATGTTGATGGCTGCGGCGCGGGCCCGGCGAAGATCGCTGTGCGGACCGTCGACCAGACTCTGATCGCCGGTGTAGGCGTGCACCGTCGTCATCAAGCCACCGTCGATGCCAAACGCGTCGTCGAGGACCTTGATCATCGGGACGAAGCAGTTCGTGGTGCAGCTCGCGTTGGAGACGACCTTGTGGTTCACAGGGTCGAAGTCGGTGTGGTTGACGCCGTACACGAACGTTGCGTCGGCACCCGTCGAGGGCGCACTGACGATGACGAACGGCGCGCCGCCCTCGAGGTGCAGGGCAGCCTTGGGCCGATCGGTGAAGATGCCCGTGGACTCGATGACGACGTCGACGCCGAGGTCGCCCCACGGCAGTTCGTTCGGGTTGCGGACCTGCAGCACCTGCAGCACATCGTTGTCGACCTTGATGCCGTCCTTGACCGCCTTGATGTCGTTCGCCAGCGCGCCGAGAACGGAGTCGTACTTCAGCAGGTGCGCCATCGTCGGCAGCGAACCGAGATCGTTGACCGCGACGAAGTCGATGTCCGCGCCCCGCGCCTTGGCCGCCCGGAAGAAGTTGCGGCCGATCCGACCGAAGCCATTGATACCAACTCGAATCGTCATCGATGACGCTCCTTGCACGACGTAGTGGGGGGAATCTGCTCGGTGGGACCCTAGTAGGCGCAGCCTCGCGACCGCGAGAGCACCGCCCGCCGCGGCAGCACGGTCACGGCAAGTCGCGGTGGGTGACCCGGGGCAGGTAGCCCTGCTTGCGGAACCAGCCGGCGATCTCTTCCGTCAGCGCGACCGAGCGATGCTGGCCCCCGGTGCACCCGATGGCAACGGAGAGGTAGCTCTTGCCCTCGTTCGCGTAGGCCGGCACGAGCAGATCGAGCAGGTGCTCGAAACGCTCGAGGAAGTTCTCCGTCGCCGGCTGCTCCATCACGTAACGTCGCACCGGCTCGTCCAGGCCGGTCAGCGGGCGCAGGTCCTCGATCCAGTGTGGGTTCGGCAAGAAACGCACGTCCATCACGATGTCGACATCGAGGGGGATGCCCTGCTTGAAGCCGAAGCTCGTGATCGCGATCTGCATCGATACGGCGTCGGCTTCGCTCGCGAAGCTGTTCGCGATGCGTGCCTTCAACTGGTGCACGGTGAGCGTGGTCGTGTCGATGATGAGATCGGCCTCGGCCTTCACCGGCTCGAGCAGTGAGCGCTCGCGCTCGATGGCTTCGGTGATTCCGCCGGCGACCGTGTCCAGGGGATGTTTGCGGCGCGTGCTTCCGTAGCGCTTGACGAGCTCGCTCGTGTTCGAATCCAAGAACAGCACGCGGACGCGATGCTCGCTGGAGCGCAGCCGCCGGATCTCCTTCACGACGTCGTCTTGATCTGCGGTGGGTCCGACCACCAGCGCAAGGCGGTTGAAACCAGTCGTGGTACCTGTCGCGCTGCCCAGCTCGACGATCTTGTCGACCAAGGTCACGGGCAAGTTGTCGACGACGAACCAGCCGATGTCCTCCAGGTCGTCAGCCGCGTTCGAGCGCCCGGCACCGGACAGACCTGTGATGACGAGGATGTCAGTCATCGTCCGCCAATGTACTCAGCCGGCCTTGCGGGTCCGGAGATACAGCAGTCGCGGAATCGTGGCGGCGGCTTCGTACTCATCGGCTTTGGCCAGGAATCCCGGAGGCGGACTCGGCTCCACCATCCGCTCGATCAGCATTCCGTTGTCGGCCAACGCGTTGACGTATCGACTCAGCGGGCGATGGATGAAGGGGATGAACACATCCTTTTCGACCTCCTCGATCGTCTCGTCCTCGATGAGGTACGGCCCGATCCGCCAGTACTGCTCGGGCGGGTCCAGCACTTGGTCGTCGATCCATCCGCTGTTCGGCGTCTGCAGCAACGGATGGTTGAGGAAGAAGCAGAACCGCCCGCCCGGCACCAGCACGCGGCCGACCTCGGCGATCGCGTCGTCGACGTCACGGATGTGCTCGAACACGAGGCACGCGACCACCGCATCGAAGGTCGCTTCAGGGAACGGCAGGGCACCGGCGCCGGCACGCGCGAACGACGCGCCTCCTCCGCGCTCGTGAGCGACGCGGACCTGGTTCCACGTCGGATCGATGCCGACCACTGTCGTCGCGCCGAGGCCGACTGCGAGTCGGCTGATCTGGCCGTCGCCGCACCCGACATCGAGCACTGACGTTGCGCCGCGCAACTCCTCCGCGGCCAACGGCATGATCTGTTCGGTGTACTCGGGGTCGGCCCCCGCTGTGAAGCCGTCGATCCACCAACCCGCATGCGTTTCCCAGAGATCATCGTCGGACACTGTCCCAGCGTACGGTAGGCTTCGCTGCTTGGAGGGGAGTACCCCGCGAAGCAACACGTCGTCAGCACGTCCAGGCAGTTCCTGGTCCGGCGTGTTCACCAGCACCCAGTTCGGGTGGATGGTGGGGAAGACCTCCTGAAATGCGTTCACGCGCACGTCAGGAGCCCCAGTGTCCGTCCTTGCTGCATCCGGCCGAGAGAACTTCGTCGACATCGACGTACCGATGTGGGCCTGGGTGTTCCTCGGCGTCGCCGTCGCGGCGATGCTCGCCATCGATCTGTTCCGCCATCGCGACGACCACGAGCCCTCACCGAAGGAGGCAGGTCTCGAGTCGGCCATGTGGGTGGCCTGCGGACTCGCATTCTCGGTGTTCGTCGCGATCCAGTTCGGCGGAGCCGCGTTCGGTGAGTACATCAGCGGTTACCTGATCGAGAAGTCGCTCAGCGTCGACAATGTCTTCGTCTGGTCGTTGCTGTTCACGTCGATGGCGATCCCGCTGAAGTATCAGCACCGCGTGCTGTTCTGGGGCATCTTCGGCGCGCTGGCACTACGGACCATCTTCGTCGTGCTCGGCGCGGCGCTGATCACCAAGTTCTGGTGGGTGCTGCTCATCTTCGGCGTGTTCCTCGTCTACACCGGCTTCAAGATCATCCGCCACCGCGCCGACGAGGGTGAGAACGGAAAGACCCACGGGCTCAACCTGCTGCGCAAGATCATGCCGGTCACCACCGAATTCGACGGCCACAAGTTCTTCACTCGTGTCAACGCGCGCCGGGCCGCCACTCCCCTGCTGGCTGCGCTCGTGGTCATCGAGGCGACCGACATCATCTTCGCCGTGGACAGCGTGCCGGCCATCCTCGCCGTGTCACACGAGCCGTACCTGGTGTTGTCCTCCAACGCCTTCGCGATCCTCGGCCTGCGGGCGATGTACTTCCTGCTCGCCAATGCGAAGGAGAAGTTCCACTACCTGTCACACGCGCTGGGTGGCATCCTCGTGTTCGTCGGTCTGAAGATGACCGTGTCGCACTGGTTCCACATCAACACGTTCGTGTCGCTGGGCATCATCATGGCCGCACTCGTTGCCGCCATCGTCTTCAGCATCCAGCACGCGAAGCAGAACCCGGTCGAGAGCGAGCGCGCCGAGCACGTTCACTGATCGCCGGCAGGGTGTTCCGGCGTCGGCGTGAGCTCCGTCAACGCTGCCGGCCCAGCCGCCGGCGCCGGTTCACCATCCGCGTGGAACTTGCGGTACACCGTCTCGGCCACCGAGTCGGGCAGCCAGGTCAAGGACTTGAGCGTGTCCAACGACGCCTTCTTCACCGCATTGATGCCGCCGAGCTCCTTCGCCAGGCGCACCTTGCGGTTGTCGCCGAGACCGGGGATGTCGTCGAGCGAACTCTTCGTCATCCGCTTGCCGCGCAACTCGCGATGGAACGTGTTGGCGAATCGGTGCGCTTCGTCGCGGATTCGTTGCAGCATGAACAACGCCTCGCCGCCACGCGGGATGTTCACCGGCTGCGGGCGGCCGGGCACGAAGACTTCCTCGAACCGCTTGGCCAGTGACGCGATCGGGATCTCGTCCTCCAGACCGAGCTCTTTGACGACACGCTCGGCCACGGCCAGCTGACCCTTGCCGCCGTCGACCAGCAGCAGCTGAGGCGGGTAGGCGAACTTGCCCGGACGGTCGCCGCGCTCGTTGACCGGCTGGTCTCGCTCGTTCAGATATGCGGTCAGGCGGCGCGTGAGCACTTCTTGCATCGCTGCGTAGTCGTCGTTGCCGGCCACCGTCTTGACCTTGAAGCGGCGGTACTCGCGCTTGTTCGGCAGACCGTCTTCGAGCACCACCATCGAGCCGACGTAGTCGGTGCCTTGCATGTGGGCCATGTCGTAGCACTCGATGCGCAGCGGCGCCTCCGGCAATTGCAGCAGGTCTTGCAGCTCGGTGAGCGCGCGACTCCGGCTGTTGTGGTCGGATGCGCGGCGCAGGCGGTGGCGGACGAACTCCTCCTTCGCGTTGCGGGTGACCGTCTCGTGCAGGTCGCGCTTGTCACCGCGCTGCGGGACGCGGATCTGCACTCGCGAGCCACGCATGTGCGCCAGCCACTCCTCGTACGTCTCGCGGTCGTCGGGCTCGACCGGCACGAGCACGGATTTGGGAATGCCCAACGGCGGTTCGTCGCCGTACATCTCCTCCATGATCCGGTCGACCAGACCGCCGGGCGAGACGTCTTCGACCTTGTCGACGATGAAGCCCTTGCGACCGACGACGCGGCCCTTGCGGACGAAGAACACCTGCACCGCGGCTTCGAGCTCGTCGTCGGCAACGCCGATCACGTCGACGTCCTCGTTGCGATCGGCCACCATCTGCTGTTTCTCGATCGCCTTGCGCACCGCCGTGAGGCGATCGCGGTATCTCGCCGCGGATTCGAACTCCAAGTTGCCGGCGGCCGAGCGCATCTCGATCTCGAGCCGCTTGACGATGTCGTCGGTCGCGCCGTCGAGGAAGTCGCACAGCTCCTGGACGAGCGACAGGTAGGCCTCGCGGTCGATCTCGGCGACGCACGGGCCGCTGCACTTCTCGATGTGGAACATCAGACACGGCCGGCCGAGGCGATGGTGCTCGTTGAACTTGCCGTTGCTGCACGTGCGGATCGGGAAGCTGCGCAGCAACAGATCGAGCGTGTCGCGGATCGCGTAGGCATGGGCGTAGGGGCCGAAGTAGCGCACGCCCTTACGCTTGCGGCCACGCATCACGAGTGCCCGCGGATACTCCTCGTCCAGCGTGACGGCGAGGAACGGGTAGCTCTTGTCGTCGCGTAGCCGGATGTTGAACCGCGGCCGGTGCTGCTTGATGAGGCTGTACTCCAGCATCAACGCTTCGACCTCGTTGCGGACCTCGATCCACTCCACTGACTCGGCGGTCTGCACCATCTGCGCGGTGCGGACGTGCATGTTGCGTGGGTCCTGGAAGTAGTTGCCCAGTCGCTGGCGCAAGCTGGACGCCTTGCCGACGTATATGACGCGTCCGGCCGCATCCTTGAACTGGTACGAGCCCGGAGCATCAGGAATCGTGCCCGTCGGCGGCCGTTTCACCATCGAGTCCGAGCATACGCATGTTCGCCCCGACCCATGCGCCGTCGTGCCCAACGACCTGCCGCGCGGTTGCCTGCGGGGGTACAGTTGCACCCAATGCCTGGTCGCTATCGGTTCTCCATGCCCTCCAATCGGGATCGGACCGACCCGTGGTTTCGACTCGGCTCGGTCGACATCACGACGACCGTGATCATCGCGATCTTGTGCGTCGTGTCGTTCTTCGTCTACGCCGCCGACAAGACCCAGCTCGAATATCTGTACCTGATCCCCAGCGACGTCCCTGGCTTCGGCTCGGTGCGCGAGGGCCATGTCTGGCGCCTCTTCACCTACCCGCTCGCCAACGAGCCCAGCATCTGGGTCGTGCTGTCGATCGCAATCTTCTGGTACCTCGGCAGCCGGATCGAGGCCCAGCTCGGTCGTGTCCGGTATCTGTGGCTCATCGGCCTCACCGTCGTTCTGCCGGGACTGCTCGCCACGTTGATCGAGCCGAATTACCTGATCGGCGGGATCCGCGCGTTGGAGATCGCGATCTTCGTGGTGTTCGTCTGCGAGAACCCGCGCATGCCGTTCTTCTTCGGCATCCCCGCGTGGATCCTGGCCGTGGTCGTCGTCGGCATCGACATCCTGCAGCTGCTCGGCGATCGTCAGTCCGAGTACTTGCTCGTGTATTTGATGGGCATCGCCGTCGCCGTCTGGACTGCACGCAGTTACGGCATGTTGAGCGACTTCCAGTGGCTGCCGCAGATCAAGCTGCCGAAGAAGCAGCGGCGCGTCGGCAAGGTCAGTGGCCCGACCTCGCGTGGCAAGACGTCGGGGCCGGTCGTCGTCGATGGCCCGTGGCCGACCACACCCGTGTACCGCCCGATGCAGGACCAGGCCGAGGTCGACCAGATCCTCGACAAGATCGCGCTCGTCGGCATGGATGGCCTCACCGCCGACGAGAAGAAGCGGCTGAACGACGCCAGCAAGCGCCTGCGCAAGCAGGGCTACTGACACATCGACCACGTCAGCACCATCGCAGAGAACCCATGACATGACGCTGACGCAGCAACCACACCCAACGACACCGAGGCAACGTCAGCACAATCGCAGAGAACCCCTGATTTCCTGCTGACGATCCGGCCGAACCCGACGTTGCCGACAGCAACGTCAGCACAATCGCAGGGAACCCCTGATTTCCTGCTGACGATCCGGCCGAACCCGACCTCACCGACAGCAACGTCAGCACAATCGTAGAAAACCGCCGACGTACCGCTGACGCAGCGACCAAACCCGGGTACACCACGGCAACGTCAGCAGGATCTTGGGGAGCCCCTGATTTCCTGCTGACGATCGGACCGAGCCCGACCTCACGACTGCACCGTCAGCACAATCATAGAAAGCCGCCGACGTACCGCTGACGCAGCGCCCAAACCACGGCAACGTCAGCACAATCGCAGAAACCCCTGGTTTCCTGCTGACGATCCGGCCGAACCCGACGTCACCGACAGCAACGTCAGCAGGATCGAGGGGAGCCGCTTGATTTCCTGCTGACGATCGGGCCGAACCCGACCTCACGACTGCAACGTCAGCACCATCGCAGAGAACCCCTGACTTCCTGCTGACGCTGCGACCACACCACAACGTCACCGCACCAACGTCAGCAGAATCACAAAAACCGCCACCGCAACGATGTCAGCAGAATCGCACGGACTCGATGAGTTTCTGCTGACGATCCGTGTGCGGTCGGGCGTTGTGGAGTCGGTCAGGCGCGCAGTGCGGCGGTCTTCTTGCGGGTCAGCTTGGCTTTGGCGATTCCGGGAAGCGGGGACTGCTCGCCGTTCGTGGCAGCTGCGGCCTTCTTCTTGGCGGCACTCGTCGCCTTTGCCGCCGCGGCCACCGCTCGAGGATCCTCATCGTCGTCCGTGGGCGCAGCTGCGCCCGCTCGGGCGGCGAGCAACGGCTTGAGGAAGCGCCCGGTGTGGCTCGCGACGATCGTGGTGAGGTGCTCGGGCGGGCCCTCACCCACGATCATTCCCCCGCCGCTGCCACCCTCCGGACCGAGGTCGATCAGCCAGTCCGCGGTCTTGATCACGTCCAGGTTGTGCTCGATGACGAGCACGCTGTTGCCCTGGTCGACCAGCCGCGACAGCACCGTCAGCAAGCGACGGACGTCCTCGAAATGCAAGCCGGTGGTCGGCTCGTCGAGCAGGTAGATGGTGTGACCGGTGGAGCGCTTCGCCAGTTCGGCAGCCAGCTTGACGCGCTGGGCCTCACCGCCCGACAGCGTGGGCGCTGGCTGGCCGAGACGCACGTAACCGAGGCCGACATCGACGAGCGTCTGCATGTAGCGCGAGATCGAGGGCTGGTTGGCGAAGAAGTCGACCGCCTCGGACACCGGCATGTCGAGGACCTCGGAGATGTTCTTGCCCTTGAACTGGATGTCGAGCGTGTCGCGGTTGTAGCGAGCGCCCTTGCAGACCTCGCACGGCACGTAGACGTCGGGAAGGAAGTGCATCTCGATCTTGATCGTGCCGTCTCCGCTGCACGCCTCGCAGCGGCCGCCGGCGACGTTGAAGCTGAATCTCCCGGGCAGGTAACCGCGGACCTTGGACTCTTGCGTGGTCGCGAACAACTTGCGGATGCTGTCGAAGACGCCTGTGTAGGTGGCCGGGTTCGAGCGTGGCGTGCGACCGATCGGCGACTGATCCATGTCGATGACCTTGTCCAGCTTCTCGATGCCCTGGATGGACGTGTGCTTGCCGGCCGGCACCTTCGACTTGTAGATGCGCTGCATCAACGTCGGCAGCAAGATGTCGCGAACGAGCGAGCTCTTGCCGGAGCCAGACACACCGGTCACCGAAACGAAGCAGCCGAGCGGAATCTTGACGTCGATGTTGCGCAGGTTGTGCTCACGAGCACCCTTGACGACGAGCCAATCCTCGCCCGGTGACCGCCGGTGCTTGGGGACTGGAACGACTCGCTTGCCGGACAGGTACTGGCCAGTGACGGAGTCCTTGGCCTTGAGAATGCCCTTCACCGGACCGCTGTACACCACGGCACCGCCGTGCTCGCCCGCGCCGGGACCGATGTCGACGATCCAGTCAGCAGTACGAATGGTGTCCTCGTCGTGCTCGACGACGAGCACCGTGTTGCCGAGGTCTCGGAGGCGGATCAACGTCTCGATCAGGCGATGGTTGTCGCGCTGGTGCAAGCCGATCGACGGCTCGTCGAGCACGTACAGCGTGCCGACCAGACCGGAACCAATCTGGCTCGCCAGGCGGATGCGCTGCGCCTCGCCGCCGGCCAACGTGGCTGCAGAACGCGAGAGCGACAGGTAGTCGAGGCCGACGTCGAGCAGGAACCCGAGACGGGCGTTGATCTCTTTCGTCACCCGCTCGGCAATGAGCTTGTCCCGCTCGCTCAGCTCGAGTCCGGCCAGGAACTTGGCGCTCTCGCCGATGGCCATCTCGCAGACGTCGGCGATGTGCTTGCCGTTGACGGTGACGGCGAGGGTGGCCGGCTTGAGTCGCGCTCCCCCACAGGCCTTGCACGCAACGAGGCGCATGTAGCCCTCGTACTGCTCGCGGCTCCAGTCGCTCTCCGCGCCTTCGTGGCGGCGCTGGATCCACGGGATCACGCCCTCATACGCGGTCGAGTACTGCCGCACTCGCCCGTAGCGGTTTTTGTACTTGACCTGTAGGTTGCCGTCGACGCCGTGCAGGATCACCTTCTGCTGCTTGGCGGTCAGCGTGTTCCAGGGGGCGTCGAGGCTGATGTCGTACACCTCGCCAACCGCTTCGATCATGCGATTGAAGTACTGCGTGTGCGCCGCCCGCCACGGCGCGATCGCACCACCGTTGATGGACAGTTCGGGGTCGGGAACCAGCAGCTCGGGATCGATCTCGAACGTGGTGCCGAGACCGTCGCAGGCAGAGCACGCGCCATACGGCGAGTTGAACGAGAAGTTGCGCGGCGCAAGCTCTTCGTAGCTGGTGCCGCACTGCGGACAGGCGAAGTGCTGGCTGAACGTGAGCTGGTCCAGCACCTCACCATCGCGACCGACGACTTCGACCTCGGCCACGCCCTCGGTCAGCTTGAGCGCGGTCTCCAGGCTGTCGGTCAGCCGGCGTTGAATGCCGTCACGCAGGACGAGGCGGTCGACGACGACCTCGATCGAGTGGTTCTCGTAGCGCGCCAATGACTCGTCCCGCTTCAGGAACTCGTTGATGTCCACGAGCTCGGTGTCGATGCGAGCGCGAACGTAACCCTGGCCGGCGAGGTCTTCGAGCAACGTCTTGTACTCACCCTTGCGGCCCCGCACCACCGGGGCGAGGACCTGGAAGCGGGTGCCTTCCTCCATCGTCAGGATGCGGTCGACGATCTGTTGTGGGGTCTGACGCTGCAGGCGCGTGCCGTCGTTGACGCAGTGCTGGATGCCGATGCGGGCATAGAGCAGGCGGAGGTAGTCGTAGACCTCAGTGATCGTGCCGACCGTGGAACGCGGGTTGCGACTGGCCGACTTCTGGTCGATCGAGATCGCCGGCGACAAGCCTTCGATCACGTCGACGTCGGGCTTGTCCATCTGCCCGAGGAACTGACGCGCGTACGCGCTCAACGATTCGACGTAGCGACGCTGGCCCTCGGCGTAGATGGTGTCGAACGCGAGGCTCGACTTGCCCGAGCCGGACAGCCCGGTGAACACGATCAGCTTGTCTCGCGGCAGGTCGACGCTGATGTTGCGGAGGTTGTGCTCGCGTGCGCCGCGAACGATGATCTTGTCGGCCATTCGGTTCGAACCTATCGAGGGTCAGCCCGCATCACGGAGTTCGCGGCGGAGTTCGTTGATCTCATCTCTGAGGCGCGCTGCGTATTCGAACCGCAGCTCCACCGAGGCCTCGTGCATCTCTTCTTCGAGTGTCTGGATCAGGCGGGCCAGCTCTTGCTGGGGCAGCGTGCGCAGCTCGCGCTGCACCTTCTCGCGCTCGCGCTGGCGGCGACGATCCTTGCCCGGCAACGGCGCAGTGGTGTCCGGGCGGAGCAGCGACAAGATGTCGCCGACCGCCTTGCGGATCGTCTGCGGGTTGATGCCGTTCTCGAGGTTGTAGGCGTGCTGGCGGGCGCGCCGCTCTTGGGTGATCTGGATCGCCTTCGTCATCGATTGCGTGACCTGATCGGCGTACATGATCACCTGGCCGTCGACGTTGCGCGCGGCGCGACCCATCGTCTGGATCAGCGACGTCTCGCTGCGCAGAAAGCCTTCCTTGTCGGCGTCGAGGATGCAGACCAACGACACCTCGGGCAGGTCCAGTCCCTCGCGCAACAGGTTGATGCCCACCAGCGCGTCGAACTCGCCCAGACGGAGACCGCGCAGCGTCTCGATGCGCTGGATCGTGTCGATGTTGCTGTGCAGGTAACGGACGCGCATGCCTTGTTCGAGCAGGTACTCGGTCAGGTCCTCGGCCATCTTCTTCGTCAACGTGGTGATCAGCACGCGATCGCCCTGCGCGACGCGTGCATTGACGTTCTCGATCAGGTCGTCGATCTGGCCCTTGGTGGGCTTGACGATGACTTCCGGATCCATCAGCCCGGTCGGACGCACGATCTGCTCGACGACCTGGGTGGACACCCGCATCTCGTAGGCAGCGGGTGTGGCCGACAAGAAGACGCACTGCGGAATGCGCTCGAGCACCTCTTCGAAGCGCAGCGGGCGGTTGTCACGTGCGCTGGGTAGGCGAAAGCCGTGCTCGACGAGCTGGTCCTTGCGGCTCAGGTCGCCGAGGTACTGGCCGTGCAGTTGCGGCACGGCCACGTGGCTCTCGTCGATGATGAGCAGGAAGTCGTTCGGGAAGTAGTCGAGCAGGGTGAATGGCGGCTCGCCGTGGGTGCGTCCATCGATGTGCATCGAGTAGTTCTCGATGCCGTTGCAGTAGCCGACCTCGGACATCATCTCCAGGTCGTACTGGGTGCGCATGCGGAGTCGCTGCGCTTCGAGCAGCTTGCCCTCCTTCTCGAACCAGGCCAGACGTTCTTGCAGCTCGGATTCGATGCCGATCATCGCCTTACGCATCCGCTCGTCGCCGGCGACGTAATGGGTGGCCGGGAAGATGTGGATGCGCTTGGTCTCGTCGAGCTGCTCGCCGGTCAGCGGGTCGACGATGGTGATGCGGTCGATGGTGTCGCCGAACATCTCGATCCGCACGACGTGCTCTTCGTAGGACGGATGCACCTCGATCGTGTCGCCGCGGACCCGGAACTTGCCGCGCCCGAGCGCCAGGTCGTTGCGATCGAACTGCAGGTCCACCAGACGGCGCAGGATGCTGCGCTGGTCGTAGTCGACCCCGACGTTGAGGTCGAGCAGGTTGCCCTTGTACTCCTCGGGGTTGCCCATGCCGTAGATGCAGCTGACGGAGGCGACGACGATCACGTCGCGCCGGGTCAGCAAGGCCGCTGTGGCGCTGTGGCGCAGTCGGTCGATCTCGTCGTTGATCGACGAGTCCTTCTCGATGTAGGTGTCACTGGACGCGATGTACGCCTCGGGCTGGTAGTAGTCGTAGTAGCTGACGAAGTATTCGACCCGGTTGTTCGGGAAGAACTCCTTCATCTCCTGCGCGAGCTGCGCTGCGAGCGACTTGTTCGGGGCCAAGATCAGCGTCGGCTTCTGGACGTTCTGGATCGTCCACGCCACGGTGGCCGACTTGCCCGAACCGGTGATGCCGAGCAGTGTCTGGTACCGGTCACCGCGCGTGATTCCCTCGGTGAGCTGCGCGATGGCCTTCGGCTGATCGCCCGCAGGCTGGAACTCCGAGACCACTTCGAACGCTTGCACGGGTCGAGTCTATCAGCGAACGTGTGTACGGTCGAGGGTGAGAAAACCGGCAAACCGGTCAACTGAGGTGCTTGTCGACCGCTTCGTACTCGACGGGGTCCCACAGCCTGGCGTCGTCGGCGGCGACCGGCTCGCGACTCTGCATCCACTCCCACAGCGCGGGCATCATCGCAGTGAGCTCGTCCGGCCCACCGCTGTTGTCGATGACGTAGTCGGCCTTCTCCAACCGCTCGTCGCGTGTGGCCTGACGGCTGATGCGGGCACGGGCGTCGGCTTCGTCCATGCCTCGCGCCGTGACCAATCGCTGCACGGCGAGGTCGACCGGCAGGTCGACCACGGCAACGCCCCCCACCGGGTAGCGGCTGTTCTCGATCAGCAACGGCACGTCGAGCACGACCACTCGATCGGTGCCGAGGTGCGCGCGCATACGCTCACGGATCGCGGCGCCGATCGCAGGGTGGGTGATCGCGTTGAGCGCCTTCAACTTGTCGGGGTCAGGAAACACGATGGCCGCGACCTTGGCCCGGTCGAGGTTTCCATCATTCGCGACGATCTCTGGCCCGAAGGCGTGCACCATTGCGTCGAAGATCGCGCCACCCGGCTCTTGCAGTTCCCTGGCCACTTTGTCTGCGTCGATGATGACTGCGCCGAACTCGGCGAGCTGCGCCGAGACCGTCGACTTGCCCGACCCGATGCCCCCGGTGAGGCCGACGACGATCATGTCCATGACCGTAGCAATGCGCACCGGTACCATCACCACGTGGCAAGCGACCCGCACGGTCCTACATCGTCGTCGCTGCCGGCTGCTGCCGCGCCGCCTGACGCCACCTCAGTTCCGGCCGGCGACGGTGCGCCGACGGACAACCTTCACTCGAACGGAGAGCTCTTCGTCGAGCGAAGGAGTCGAGATCGTTCCGACGATTCGTCCCCCACTGGCGAGCCGGCCCCGCTGTCCTGGCCGCTCGTCGAACGCCGCCAACAGCCGTCCACCCACGTGCCCGCCACCGAGCGACGGCGGAACACGGACCTCGGCCCGATCGTGCGCAGCGCGGTCATCGAAGCTGCGCCGCTGGCACCGTTCCGACTCGCCGCGCTGATCGGCGCGTTGATCCGCGGCCTCGACGAGTTCAGCTGGTCGAACTGGTCGCTGACGATCTCGGCCCTCATCATCGGGGTCTACACGGCCGTCACCATCGTGCGCCCGGTGCCCTACCGCAACGACGCCAGGTCGCGATTCCGAACCGTCGTCGAACTTGCCGTCATCACAGGCGTGATCGTCGTGTCCGGCGACTGGCAATCGCCGTTCGCGCTGTCACTGGTGCCATCGGCGATGCTCGCCAGCTTCGTCGGCGGCACATGGTTCTCCGCTCAGTTGGTGGCCGGCTCGGCAACGCTGATCACCATCGACTTCCTCCGCGAGGTCGGCGCCCGTGAGGCGCTGCCCGATTCGGGACTGTGGATCGGACTCGTCGCGTTGGTCACCGTCACCAGCGGGCTGTCGTTCCGCGCCGCGCAGCACTCTGCTGAGCAGCAACAGGCTGCGCTCGATCGCGTCGGTCGGTTGGCGGAGGCGAACGCGCTGCTCTTCTCGCTGCAGCGAGTTGCGCAGACGCTGCCTGCATCGCTCGACCTGGACGAGGTGTTGGATTCCACGGTGGCCCGGGTGGACTCACTGATCGACCACAGCATGTTGACCATCTATCTGCGCCTGGAACAGGCTGATGCGTTCGAGCCGGTTCGAGCCGAGGGATATCCCGCCGGCGGAAACGTGCACGCCAACGCGCTCCCGGCCGGCCTGATCGAAGCCCTGGACGCGCCGAAGACAGTTCGACGCGACGACATCAGCGGCGGCGAAAGGTCGGTCGCACCCACCGCCCGCGCCGGTCTGTATGCCGCGCTGCGCGCCCGCGGCTCGGTGATCGGTCTGATCGCCGTCGAGGCGCTGGAGCCTTACGCGTTCGGCCAGCAGCAAGCCGAGATCCTGCACGGCCTGGCCGAGCCGTTCGGCATCGCGATCGACAACGCCCGACTCTTCAAGCGGCTGCGCATCGTGTCCGCCGATGAAGAGCGCAATCGCATCGCCCGCGACCTGCACGACCACATCGGATCGTCGCTCGCCTACCTCGGCTTCGAGATCGACCGGTCGATCGCCGCCGCCGCTCGCGGCGAGGTGGTGGACAGCGCACTCAAGGATCTGCGTACGCAGGTCACGAGCATGGTCGGCGAGGTCCGCGAGACGTTGTACGACCTGCGCTCGGACGTGTCCGAAACTCAGGACCTATCGACGACGCTGAAGCAGTTCGTGGACCGTGTCCGCGGCCGCAGCGGCCTCGACATCGCGTTCGTCTCCGATCAGCGAGTTCGCCTCGAGTTGTCGCAGGAGCGCGAGTTGTGGCACATCGCTCGCGAAGCGCTGATCAACGTCGAGCGCCACGCGCAGGCCACCCGGGCGAGCGTCGAATGGGTTTCGACCCCTGCGCTGGCAACGTTGACCATCAAGGACAACGGCGTCGGGATGTTGTTCGGCTCGGGCCGGGTGGACTCGTACGGCATTCGCGGCATGCGCGAGCGGGCGGCGATGATCGGCGCGCAGATGACCACGGACTCGTCGACGACAGGTACGGTCATCCGAGTTGGACTGCACGAACCAAAGGGAGCCCGTACGTGGGATTGACCGCACTGCTCGTCGACGATCACACGATGTTGCGACAGGGGCTGCGCCGGGGGCTCGAAGCGGAAGGCATCACCGTCGTGGCCGAAGCCGGCGATGGTGAGACGGCGGTTCGCCTCGCGTTGCAGCACCGACCCGACGTCGTGCTGATGGACGTGTCGATGCCGACTGTCGACGGCATCGAGGCCACCCGCCGTCTGCTCAAGGCTGACAGCCAACAGCGCGTCGTCATGTTGACGATGCACATGGATCGGGCCTTGATCGAGAGCGCGCTGCGTGCCGGTGCCGTTGGTTATCTGACGAAGGACTGCTCGATGACCGAGGTCGTCGAAGCGATCAAGATGGCCACCAACGGCGACACCGTCCTGTCCCAGAACCTGGCCGAACTCATGCTGCACGAGGCGCGCCGTTCCAACGACGAAGCACTGATCTCCCCTCGCGAGGAAGAGGTCCTGCAGTTGGTGGTCGACGGCTTCGGCACGTCCGAGATCGCCGAGCGCCTCTTCATCAGCCAGAAGACCGTGAAGAACCACCTCGCCTCGATCTACGAAAAGCTCGACGCCACCGACCGCACCCAAGCGGTCCTCACCGCCGTCAGAATGGGCATCGTCCACATTACATAGCCGATTCGGGTCACGTAACCACTGTTCGAGAATGCTCTCGCAGCACCGCCCACACCTCCATGTTTCGGGAGACTCGGGCGAATCGAACGCTGAAACGACAGGGACCCGCATAAATCGTCGCGCTGAGAACCGTCTCCGATATAGCGATAGTGACCTTCGAAAATTGAAACCAGCACCTCGTTCCGCAAATCCGAAGGAGAAGTCCATCCTGGTACGCGGTCACGCTTCCAAGCGGAAGACTGAAGACGAGGTAGAAGGGGAAATACACCGTGACAGCACAATACGCCTGCGCTCCCTTGATCGACTCGCCGGGGCATGAGAGCTCTCCGGCCCGTTTGATGTGCGCTATCGCGCTGGAAACAACCAGGACCATCGCTACCAAGGAGGTCAGCAGCGCGATCAAAAACCAACTCTGAGGCGACGGGGGCATTAGATCGCACCGGCCGCATCTAGGACGATAGTGGGAGATGGCAAACCGGGAGCGACTCTCGGTCCGTCAACGTTAAAAACCCCGGTGATCGATGACCAACTGAGAATCGTTGTAACCTCGGTAGTCCCTGCCGTGTAGTTCACGCTGTAGCCCGGCTGCAACCCAAGACCGGCGCCAATAGACACCGAGTAGACGCCGGTGTAGCTCCAACCTGAGTCGAAGCTGCCACAGACGCTCACAGTCCCTTTCGCCAGAGCGCCGCCACTGGCCGTGGCGCAAAGAGTGTTGCCAGACAGTTGGGAGACCGAATCGGCATTCGTATACACGCCCGAGACTGTCGCCGAGACACTGGGGCTACCTGCCCCTCTTCCGGTGAAAACCAATACTCCGATGTCGGTATCGGTCGCCACGATGCATCCCTGTGCCTCGCCAGAAAAAACCAAGGACACCGACGCATCAACACACGCCCCAACGCCGGAGCCCGAGTCGGCTTGAAGGCCGTCCGTCGGATTCACGATGGATTCAACGTCATCGACAAACTCTGGTGGCACGTAGTGCCCGCCGGTTTGCGGCGGACCCTTGGGGCCGGGAGGGTTTCCGCAGATGCCGGGGGTCGTCGAGGGGCAATAGACCTCGACATCGGATCCGACCGGATGGTCCGTTGGGCCCGACGGCCTGTTCGGACCCATCGCCGGTGCTTCGCCAGGTCTGCGACAACCACTGGCTGCCGACGCGTACTCGCACGGCTCTAGGCCGTTTGGGTCGGACATCGTTGTCGGATTGCCCCCTGCGTAGAGGTAGGGCTGGCCGGTTGTCGAGTTGAGGGGGTCGACGCTGAGGAAGGTTCCTGTTGCCGGGTCCATGTAGCGATGGTTGAGGTAGCTCAAGCCTGTGGAGTCTCGGTGTTGGCCGATGTACGCGCGGCTGGTGACACTGCTCGTTGTCGGGGTGCCGCGGGGTGCACCCCATGGGGTGTACCACTGTGTCTTGGTGGTGTTCGTTCCGGCGGTGACGGCGAGGGCGACGGAACCGCGTATGTCGCCGAGCACGAAGTCGTACGACGTTGGGCTCTTGCGCACGGCGACGGTGGTTCCGCCGATCGTGTAGTAGCGACGCTCGCTGGTGGTCGCAGTGGCAATGTTGTAGTGGCGCTCGGCGAGGTTGCCGAGGTACAGGTGAACACCGCTCGCGTCCTTGACGATCACCCGCTGTCCGCCGGGACCATAGACCATTTGCGATGTCGTCGACCCGCTGGTGACGGACGCGAGCCGGTCCTGTGGCGTCCATGTGTATGTGGTGGACGCGCTGCCTTGCGTTCGGGTTGCCATGGTGCCGTCGGCGTTGTAGGTGAGGGTGCTCGCGCCGGCGGCGAGCGGGGCGTGCGGGCGAACAGCCGCCGGGCCCTGCACCGGGTACGTCGTCGCACCGGCTGGGCCGGACGTCACATTGCTGTCCTTGTCGTAAACGTAGGACTGATCGTAAGCACCCGGTCCGCCCGCTGCGGGGGAAGCGCAGTTCGACGCTGCCCCGACTGTGGCGTTGGTGAAAGCTCGCGTCAGCCTGCTTGCCGTGTCGTAGGAGAAACACTCCGTGTGATCGTCACTGGTGCCCGGACGATCATGGCTGTTGCGGACCAGATTGCCGATGGCGTCGTAGCCGAACAGCTCGTTTTGTAGGACGACCCAGTTCTGCTCGGCCTTCATACCGGTGAGTCGGCCGAGAGAGCGGTCCCAGGTGTAACTGCGCTTGATACCCCAGGTATTGAGCGACAGCATCCGGCTGGCCAGGCGGCCCTCGTTCGTATAGGTGGAGTTGTAGACGTACGTCGCCAAGTTGCTGATCAGATTGTTCGGCTGGCCGGTCGAGAGAAAGCCGGTCGTCGCGGTCTCGGTCGCGAACGTGCCTTGCGCGGGGTAGCGCAGGGTGGTCGGCTGGTCGCGGGAGTCGTATCCAAAGCTGTCGAAGCGGTATGTGCCGGGAAGGGTCGTGCCGGCCGTGAGGCCGGCGACCGAGGGGATGACATAGTCGTAGCCGGTTGGGCGCCCGCGGAGGTCGTAGCCGACCGTGTCGATCTTGTACTCGGCACCGTCCACGAACGTCGACGCCGAGTCGAGCAGCCCGGCCTCTCCAGCTCGGTCGAACGAGTAGCTTTCGACGATCGGTCCGGCGACGCCGTTGCGGACAGCGGTGACCCGGCCGAGAACATCGCTGTCGTAGGCGAGCACTGTGCCGCGCGCGTCGGTTTCGGTCGCGAGTGCTCCGTCGTTGCGGTATGTGTACGACTTTGCGCCCGCGTCAGGGTCGGTGGCGGTCAACAACCGGCCGAAGTTGTCATACGTGTTGGTCATGCGATTCCCCATCGCGGTGTCTGCTCGCACGGCCATGCCGTTCAGGTCGTGATAAGTGACCGTGTACGACCAAGCGCTTTGGTTCGCATTCAACGAGACGAAGTCAGCCTCGACTGCTGCGCCACGACCGTCGAGGTAGCGTTGGCTCACCACCTCGCCCCATTGGCGTCCGACAGTCGTCCAGAACGCGCCATGCGACGTCGTGGTGTACATCGCACGGCCATCGGCCATCACTTCGTTGCCGTAGGTCATGGCGCGGCGGATGTACTCCCGCCCGAGCGAGTCGTATTCGATCCGGGTTTCCTTGGGAATGATTGTCGAGCCGATCGGACCGACGGTCATCATGTTCGTCCCCGGAGCCGCCGGGTCCGAGTAGCAATCGAAGGACTTCACCGCCATGCCCCGGGAATCGAACTCGGTCGCAGCGATGATCCGGCCGCCGTTAGGTGACTTGGTCTGTGTCTCTCGAGTTCGGCCGAGACCGTCGACGAAGGTCCAGCTGGTGAGCCAAGCTCGAACGCTGTCCTGCTGTTCACTGCGCGTGATCTTGGTCGGGCCGTTGACAATGTTGGTCGACGCGTCGACGGGGGTGTCGTACACGATCGTGATCGTGTTCGACGTGTCGATCGGCTGCTTGACGGCTGTGAGCCGGCCGCGTCGGTCGTAGGTGAGCGTCGTCACTCGGTCCGACGCGTTTCGTCCAACCGCCATGCCTGCCGGCCGGCGTAGTCGGCTGTTGCGTACCCCGTGTAGTACGTGCTCGCCTGCGACATGATCAGAACCGGTGTGAACGAGTCCTCGATCTGCTCAGCTAGGTAGAGGCGACCGCGCAGCCGGTTGAGGTCGTTCTGCTTGAGGCCGGTCGGATAGGTGACCTCCCCACCCTTCGGCTGGTCCAGGTGATCGAGGTCCTCGGACATGCCCTGGAAGTACCAGTTCCTCGTCCTCGAGTGTGCGACGTAGATGCCCGCCCCGCGGTCAACCAGCACGCCTGGGTAGCCGCGGGGTTCGGACCAGGTGCGTTGGGGGTCGTTGGTGAAGGGTGAGTCGTCGCGGTGATAGGCGGGGGCACCCTGGTAGGTGTAGCTGGTGAGGATGGGGGTGCCGCCGGCGACGTTGTCGACGGCGGTGATGGTGTTGACGAGGTAGCGGTTGAACGTGGCGAGGCCTTGTTGTTTGTCCTTGAGGATCGACCAGCGCGGGTAGCAGTCTTGGGTGTTCGCGGTCGCGAAGTACGCCCTCGTTTCTGGGGTGCCGTCGTTGGCGTCCCAACGCGCGCACGCCGTCTTTTGGGTGTAGGCGACGGTGGCGTTGCCGCCTTGGTCGTCGAGGATCCCGGTGATCCGCCAGTACAACGACACAATGTCGGGGTCGGCGCGGTTATCGAACGATGCACCGTCGAAGCGGGTGGTCGGGTAACGCGACTCACCGGTTTGGCCGGGGGCGGCGACGTGTTCGATGAACCGCAGGAACAGTTGTTCTTTCTGAGGGTGCAACGGATCGGCCTGGTTCCCGTACGCGTCGAGGCCGGGGGTCGGCCATTCAGCTTGAGGGAAGTAGCGATCAACGACGGACTCGACGCCGGTTTGGGTGATGACGGTGGTGTCGACGAGATGCAACACCCGTTTCGTGTAGAACGCCGGCGCGTAATGCGAACACCGCGCGCCGGACGCGCATTCCTTGTCCGGTGAATCCAGATACCAGGCGTCGATGTTGGTCCACGACCATTGGCAGTTCAACACCGCGGTCGCCGACCAGCACCGTTCCTTGGAGGTGAACAGGATCCGATTGCGGAACCCGGCCTCGCCGCCTTCTCGGCTGCCGTAACGGATCTCGGCCAGCGACCCGCCACGCACGTACTCACCAACCGCGTACGCGGCCCCACCCTTGGCGTAGAAGTTCTTCTCCGCGTCGTAGGAGTAGGTGATGATGTTGCCGTCACGATCGCGGACACGATCCAGGTTCCAACGCCACGCCTGCTGACACGCCCCCGGGTAACACGGCTCACCGGCATGGTTGCCGTACACGGGCACATACCACACCGAGTTCAACGCCCGGTTCGTGGTCGGCTCGAAGCGTTGCCCGAACGTGTACTGGGTGCCGTCGGGGGTGTACACGATCCACTGCTCGCCACCATCCACCGCTGTCGCCGAGAACCGCTTCTGACGGACCACCTTCCAACCCGGATCCGACTCCAACCGCCACTCCGAGAAGTCACCATCGACAACACCGGTCGGCATCAACTCCGACGACTGACCATTCAACGAGATCGTCGCGTTGTCCGTGAACCAACACAGATCCTGAATCGAGCCGGAGTCATCCAAACACGACTTGTACGACCGTTCGATGAACCCGCCCGCGTCCAGATTCCAACCCAACCCCAACGGGCCACCCTGAGTGTTCTGATCCGGTGTGATCCCATCGATCGCCAACGACGAATACCCGAACCCCACCGACGGCGCAGAACCGAAACCCGTCGGCGGCACCGCCAACGGGAACGAATACGAAAACCCCCCATGTTCCCACCCGCCGACCACGACCCCGACGCCGCCAACGGCGTCGCCAAATACGACCCGTTCAACGACGTATACGACGCCTCCAACCCATACGCCGTCCCACCCGGACCGACACCAGCCCGCGACGACCCAAACCCGCCACCAGCCAACGCCGGATCGACCTCGACAACCGCCGACAACACCCCGGCGGCGACATCGTTCGTCGACTCCACCGGCGTCCGCACCCGACATGCATCAACGTCAGGAGTCGTCAACGCGCACGCCGGCACCGCCACCAACCGCACCCGATCCACCCAATCCAAACCGTACGCATACCGAAAACCGTCATAGTCGATCGAGACCT
>JANNZY010000117.1:0-13592 GCA_031410915.1 Actinomycetes bacterium | reverse complement strand
GTTGCGGCAACTGGTCGCCGACGAGCTCGGCATGCAGGCCGAGGACTTCGAGCTCGTCTACCAGGACACCAGCGTCGCCCCCTACGACATGGGCGCAACCGGCTCGCAAACGCTGTTCAACAACGGCCGTGCAGTGGTGGCGGCTGCCGGGCAAATCGCCGAGCAGCTGCGCAACCTTGCGGCCGAACACCTAGAGGCCAGCCCGGCCGACATCGTGCTCGCCGATGGCGCAGCACACGTCGCCGGCACGCCGAGCCAGTCGGTCAGCATCGCGGAGTTGGCCGGCATCGCGTCGGGTGGCGAGTTGCTCATCGGCCACGGATCCGGGGCACCACCGAGTGCACCACCACTCGTCGGGTCGTCGTGCGTCGGCGATCTCGGCATGGCGTCGTTCGTGGCCCCGCAGTTCTCGTGCCATGCGGTGCGAGTCAAGCTGGACCGCGACACCGGCGTGGCCCGCGTGCTGGAGGTCGGTGCTGCGCACGACTCGGGCACGATCCTCAACGAGACCGGCGCGCTCGGCCAGGTCGAGGGCGGCGTGATGATGGGCATCGGCCAGGCGCTGACGGAGGGCACGTTGTACGACGACGACGCCCGCCAGCGCAACGCCGGGCTGCTGGAGTACAAGCTGCAGACGTGCGCCGACTCGCCGGCGATCACCACTCACTTCGTGCAGATTTCGACGCCCGATGCCGGGCCGCGCGGGGCGAAGGGTCTGGCCGAAGCACCGAACGTGGCGACGGCCGCAGCCATCTCCAACGCGCTGGCCAAGCTGGTCGGCAAGCCGGTTCGCCAGCTGCCGATGACCGCCGAGCGGATCTGGGCGGCGATCAACTCATGACGTTCGCCATTGCATCAACCATCGACGACGCGCTGGTCGCGCTGTCGGCCGGGGCCCGCCCGATCGCCGGCGGCAGCGACCTCGTCGTCGCCGCCCGCCATGGCAAGAGCGCCTTGCCGGCCGACCTGGTCGCGATCGACCGCATCGCCGAACTCGTCCACATCGACGCGACGGCGAGCGGGCTCACCATCGGCGCGCTGACGTCACACGCCGCGCTGATCACCAGCGACATCGTGTGTCGCGACTACTCGGCGCTCGCCGACGCCTGCGCGCTCGTCGGGTCACCGGCCACGCGCAACGTCGGCACGCTCGGTGGCAACGTGATGAACGCGTCGCCGGCGATGGACACCGGCGCGCCCTTGCTCGTGTTCGACGCATCGGTCGAGTTGCGCTCCATCAACGCGTCGCGTGCCATACCCATCGCAGATCTGTGGACCGGCCCGGGCATGACGGTCGCCAGCCCGGAGGAGCTCTGCGTGGCGATCACGTTGCCGGCGCGACCAGCCAACTCCGGCTCGGCATACGTGCGCCTCGAGTACCGGCGGGCGATGGAGATCGCCGTCGTGGGTGCTGCGGCAGACGTCGTGCTCGACGGCGACGGGGGCATCGCGTCGATCAGCGTCGCGCTGACGGCCGTGGCACCAACCATCATCGCCGTGCACGACCTGCAGGCGGCAGTGCACGGTCGGCCGGTCGACGCAGCGACGCTGGCGACGATCGCCGAGCTCGCCGCGGTCCAGGCATCGCCGATCAGCGACGTCCGCGCGAGCGACGCATATCGCCGCCACTGCGTCGGCGTCATGGCCCGCCGCGCGGTCGAGGCCGCAGCGCGCCGGGCTACCGGCGAGACCATCGCCGTCCCTGTCAACCGCGCCCTCGGAATCGGAGCAGCACGATGAGCCCCTCGCAAACCGTCGACGTCGAGTTGACCGTGAATGGCCGGGTCTACCCGGTCACCATCGGCACCGAACGAAACCTGGTCAGCGTCATCCGCGGCGAGGTCGGCCTGACCGGCACCAAGGAGGGTTGCGACGACTGCGAGTGCGGTGCGTGCATGGTGCTGCTCGACGGCCAGCCGGTCAACTCGTGCTCGTTCCTCGCGGTGCAGGCCCGGGGCCGCGACATCACCACCGTCGAGGGCGTGATGACCGGCGACGAGTTGCATCCGCTGCAACGCAACCTGCTCGACGCCGGTGGTGTGCAGTGTGGCTTCTGCACCCCGGGGATGATCATGTCGGCGACGGCGCTGCTGGCTCGCAATCCGACGCCGTCGGAGGAAGACGTCCGCATCGGCCTGTCCGGCAACCTCTGCCGCTGCACCGGCTACGCCAAGATCATCGCTGCCGTCAGTGCGACGGCCGTGGAGCTGCGCAGCTGAGGCAACTTGACAATTCAAGTGTCACCACGACTGTCCGATGAGATTCAGGACAGCTTCGGCGGACAGGGACACACCACACAATGGACGGCATTCTCACCGGTCGGCGCGCGCGCCGGAACTGGTTCGTCGCGGCAGCAACCGTCACGTTGATCGGTGGCATCGTGCCGCTCGCATCGCAGGGCTCGACCGGCTTGGCCGCGGCTCCATATCCCGCCCCGGTGATGACCGGCTACGTGCCGCTCGAAGCGAACGCGACCCAGAAGACGATGGAGAACGCCAACTCGCTGGCCGACACGACGCTGGACTTCACCGTCGGCATCACCAACGCCGGTGCCGGCGCGGTGATGTTCTATGACCACTGGGAGGACGGATTCGAGGCCGACCTGACCAACCCCGTGCAGGGGTCGACCCAGGTGTGGGGCGACGGCGACACGCTCAACGGCAATGCCCAGACCTACTGCGGCCTCCGCTGCGCCGGCGACCTGCTCCCCGCCGGAGCGGTGTTCGTGCTGCGCAACAACGTGCCCACGCCGCGCACGACAACCATCTTGTGGGACGGTCGCGACCGGGTGTCCTCGACCCGCGGCTTCACCATCACGGCCGGCGGATTCTCGACCCCGCTCGGCTCGGTCCTGTCGGCGTCGGCGTCGGCCTACGACACCTCCAAGTGGGGCACCGACTACTGGATCCCGGTCGGCGAGAACATGACCCCGCCGTCGGGCACGAGTGATGCGTTCTCGACGACGAGCGTGCAGATCATGGCCGAAGAGGCCAACACAGTCGTCAGTGTCGACAAGGACGGCAACGGAACCATCGATCAGAGTGGAACGATCGGCCAGGGCGGCGTGCTGTTCGTCGACGGTGGCGTCAATCAGGGCGCGCACGTGACGTCCACCAATCCGGTGCAGGTGCACGTCGGCGCGGGTGATGCCGGCGCAGCGTACGAGCTGCGCTGGTTCACGCTGTTCCCCACTCCGTCGCTGACGAACGACTACCTGAACCCGGTCGGCTCGACCGTCAACACGCAACGTACGATCACCTACGTCTTCAACCCGGGCACCGCGGCGATCACGGTCAACCCGTCGTGCGGCGGCTGTACGCCGTTGAACGTTCCGGCCAAGGGCACGCTCAGCATGGCCTCACCCGTCGGCGTCGCCGTGCGGTTCCAGAGCGCCGGCGGGGAGCCGTTCGCGGCAGTCGGTGCCGGCGGTTCCGAGAGCGGTGCCGCCCCTGGCGGCGGCACCGATGGCAGCGCGACCTACGACTGGGGCTTCGGCCTCGTGCCGTCGCGGCTGCTGACGTCGAAGGCCGTGCTCGGCTGGGCACCGGGCAACTCCGCCAACCCGCCGAACGTGGCCGGCGAGCTCGACGACGATCCGGTGTGGATCGCCGCGTTCACCCCGACGACCATCTACATCGACTACGACGGCGACCCGACGACCGGTGCCCTCGGCCCCAACTGTGACGGGATGTACGACGAGGCGCGAAGTGTCGGCGGACTCGTGTCGACGAAGATCTTCGACGCCGCGGATGGCGACATGACCGGCGCGGCCATCTACACCTGCGACAGCACGAAGCTGGCCGGCGCATGGGGCGAGGACGCCGCCGTGGCCCCGAGCGGCTCGCCCGGCTTCGACGCAGGCTACGCGCTGATCCCCTCGACGGCGATGCTCGTCAACAAGACGGCCGGCCTCACCGGTGACACCAACAGCGACGGGCGCTTCGGCCCCGGCGACCTCGTCACATACGACATCTCCATCGCCGACGCCGGCGCGCTGTCGTTCACGAACCTGGAAGTCGACGACCCCATCCCGGCAGGCACCGTCTACGTGCCTGGGTCGACCACCTACGAAGACGGGGCCAGCACCGTGCCGTTCGCCGACGACATCGTGCCGCCGGCCGCCACCGTGTACCCATTCGACGAAGGCGGCGCGGCGCTACCGACGATCAACCCCGGCGTCACCGTGCACATCCGCTACGCGGTTCAAGTGGCCAACCCGTTCCCGATGGGCACGTCGATCACGAACACCGTCGTGGTCGGTGCCGATCAGAGCAGCGGCGGTGACATCGTCACCACCAACCTGCTCGCGGCCGACCTCTCGCTGGCCAAGTCGTTGACGACGACACCGACCTACATCGGCCAGAATGCGACCTACCTCCTGACGGTCAGCAACGCCGGTCCGGACGCTGCGCCCGGTGTGGGCGTCACAGACCTGCTCCCTTCCGGCCTGACCTTCGTGGGCTCCACGCCGTCGCAGGGCAGCTACAACTCTTCCAACGGCGTGTGGAGCGTCGGCACGATCGCGAACGGCGGCTCGGCCACGCTGTCGATCACCGCGACGGTCAACGTGCTCTCGGTGACGAACTCGGCCGAGATCACGGCCTCGCTCGCCGCGGACCCGGACTCGACGCCGGCCAACGCATCGACGACCGAGGACGACGACGCGTCCGTCGCGCTCACCGTGCAGGCCGACGCCGACATCTCGCTGACCAAGGTTCGTGATTCGGGCCCCGACGCGTCGGGCGACACCACCTTCACCTTGACGCTGTCCAACGCCGGGCCGAGCACCTCGACCGGCGTGCAGGTGACCGACTACCCCCCGACCGGCGCGACGTTCGTCAGCGCCACGCCACAGACCAGCGCGCTGGCCGACGGCACGTTCAACGGTGTCGGCAACCTGTGGACCGTCCCCGACCTCGCCCCGGGCGGCCAGGCCCAGATCCACGTCGTGTACAACACGCCAGTCGCTCCGGGCACCAACGACGCCCAGGTCACCGCGGCGACGACGCACGACCCGGACTCTGCTCCGAGCACGACCCCGCTGTCGAGCGGGAACCCGCCGGTGCAGGACGACGAGGCGTCGGCCGGCGTGCCGGCGATCGGCGACGTGTCGCTGACCAACGTGACCACCACACCGGCGAACTACGTCGGTGAGGTCGCCACGTTCACGGTGACCGTCACGAACGGCGGCCCGACGAACACGACCGGCGTGATGGTCACCGACCTGCTGCCCGCCGGCCTCCAGTTCGTCAGTTCAACCCCGTCGGTCGGCACATACAACTCGTCGAACGGTGTGTGGAACATCGCCACGATGGTCAACGGTGCCGTCGTCACGCTGACGATCGACGCCCGCGTCACCAACCCGGGCGTCGTCACGACGACTGCGCAGGTGACCGCCTCGACCGCCACCGACGTCGACTCGACGCCGGGCAACAACGTTCCGACCGAGGACGACCAGGCCGATGCCGCAGTGACGACCACGGCCGGCGTGGTCGGCGACACGGTCTGGTTCGACCTCGACGGTGACTTCGTCGTCGACACCGGTGAGACACTTCTTCCCGGTGTCACCGTCAACGTGCGCTGGGCGGGGCCGAACACCACGCTCGGCGACGGCGACGATGTCGTCACGCCGGTGACCACCGGCTCGAACGGCAACTGGATCCTGACCGGCCTCGCGCTGGGCAACTACTCGGTCGCCGTCGACCCGTCGTCGCTGCCCTACGGCATCACGACGGCGACGCGCGACCGCGACGGCTCTGGCTCGGCGAACATCACGACGTTCGCGCTGGCCGGTGGCCAGACGCTGACCGATGTCGACTTCGCCTTCGTCGGCTCCGGTGTCGTCGGCGACACGATCTACCTCGACACCGTCGGCCAGGGCATCGCCGGCGCAACCGTCGACCTCGTCTGGTTCGGACCGGACGGAGTGCGCGACCTCGCGCCCGGCGGTGACGACGTCACCTCCACGACGGTCACGACCGGCGGCGGCGATTACCAGTTCGTCAACCTGCCCGGGGGGTTGTACTCGGTCAGCGTCGATCCGTCGAGCCTGCCCGCGGGCCTGCGCAACAGCGTCGACCCCGACGCCGGCAACGACAGTCGGGCCGCGTTCGGCCTGACGACGGGCCAGTCGCGACTGGACCTCGATTTCGGCTACAGCGGCACCAACAGCATCGGCGACACCGTCTACAACGACATCGACGGCGACGGCGGGCAAGACGCCGGCGAGCCCGGCCTCGGCGCGGTCACGATCACGTTGCGCCGCGACCTCGACCTGGACGGGACCTTCGAGACCGTCGTCGCAACGACGGCGACGGGCGGCAATGGCACGTACCTGTTCGATGACCTGCCGGGTGGCAGCTATCGCGTTGACATCACCGCGCCGTCCGGACTCAACCTGTCCACACCGGCGATGATCCCCGTCACGGTGAACGCCGGACAGGCGATCACGACCGCCGACTTCGGGCTGCAGCCGCCACCGGCGACCGCACCGGGCACCGTCGGCGACAGGGTCTGGAACGACCTCGACGGTGACGGCATCCAAGATGCCGGTGAGCCCGGCATCGCCAACGCGTCGATCGCGTTGCGCGTCGACACCGATGGCGACGGTCTGTTCGACACAACGGTCGCGACGCAGACGACCACAGCTGACGGCGCGTACGGGTTCGCCAACTTGCCTCCCGGCACCTACGAGACGGTCATCGTCACCCCCGCTGGTCTCGCCCCGACGACGCCGCGATCGATCGTCACGGCGCTCGTCGCCGGCGCCTCGATCAACACGGTGGACTTCGGCTTCACAGCCGGTCCCGTCGCCCCGTCGACGATCGGCGATCGGGTCTGGGACGACGTCGATGCCGACGGCTTGCAAGACGGTGGCGAGCCCGGCTTGTCTGGCGTCACGGTCAGCCTGCGCCGCGACGGAGACGGCGACGGCTCGTACGAGATCGTTGTCGGCACGATGGTGACGGACTCGTCCGGCAACTACTCGTTCACCGCTGTGCCGCCCGGCAACTACGCGGTCGTCGTCACGCCAGCGGTCGGCACCAGCCCGACCACGTCGCCGAGCATCATGCTCGCCGTCGTTGCCGGGTCCACGATCGACACCGCCGACTTCGGCCTGACGTCGGCTGCCGTGCCGCCGAGCTCCATCGGTGACCGGATCTGGCTCGACACCAACCGTGACGGCGTGCAGGACGCTGGCGAGCCCGGCGTCAACGGTGTGACCGTGACGCTGCGTGCCGACAATGATCACGACGGGTCGTACGAGACCACCGTCGGTACCACGACCACGGTCGGGGACGGCACGTACACCTTCGGCTCACTTCCGCCGGGCTCGTACCTCGTCAGCGTCACGCCGCCGAACGGTCTCGCCGTGACAGTTCCGTCGGTTGCGGTCACGCTCGCCGCTGGGATCGACGTCGTCAGCGCTGACCTCGGCTTGGCACCACCGTCGGCCGTTCCGTTCGACGTGCAGCTCGTCAAGTCGGTGCAGGGCGCGGTCGTGGCCGGCCGGGACATGACGTGGCTCCTCGTCGTGTCCAACAACGGCATCGGTGCCACACCGTCGGTCATGACCGTGACCGACAACCTGCCCGCCGGGCTCGCCTACCGTTCGGCCACCGGTCAGGGCTGGGCGTGCTCGGCTACCGGTCAAACGGTGATGTGCACGGGTGGTGGCCCGCTCGCAGCAGGCCAATCGAGCACGATCCGCATCGTCACCACCGTGACGGCGACAGGTGGGGCGACGATCAGCAACACCGCATCGGTCGCATCATCGGGTGTCGAGCTGACATCGGCGAACAACACCTCGGCAGCGCAGACGCTGGTCGACACCCCGCCCCCCGGCCCGGCCCCGACGGTGCCCGTCGTGCTGCCGCTGCCCGAGGTCGTCCCGACCCCGATCGCAGCGTTGCCGACCACCGGCGCCGACAGCCGCCCCTGGATGCTCATCGGCGCAAGCCTCATCCTCGCCGGCGGTCTGATGCTCCTCGCTACGAAGCGCCGGGCTTGGTCGCCAGTGGGGCGAGGGCTTCGGCGAGGCGGGCGACGGTCCAGCGATCGTTCTGCTCGATCTTGTCGCCCATCTCCCAGCTCTTCACGCGGGTGACGTTGCCGCCCTGGACGAAGAACGTCTCGCCCGTGAACGGGCAGTCGGCGGTGGACAGGTAGGCAACGAGCGGCGAGATGTTCGCCGGATCCCACGTGTCGAACTCGCCTTCCTTCGGCGTCAGGATGTCTTCGAGGCCCGGCGTGGCCAGCGTCAGGCGGGTACGCGCGCCGGGGGCGATCGTGTTGCTCTTCACCCCGTAGCGGCTCAGTTCCTTTGCTGCGATCTGGCTGAACGTGGCGATGCCGGTCTTTGCTGCGCCGTAGTTGGCCTGACCGGGGTTGCTGAACAGACCGCTCGTGGACGAGGTGTGCACGATGTTGCGCGGCTTGTCCACGCCCGCCTTGGTCTGCTCGCGCCAGTAGGCCGCGGCCCAACGGGTCGGCGCGAAATGGCCCTTGAGGTGAACGGTGATCACGGCGTCCCACTCGTCCTCGGTCATGTTGACGAGCACCCGGTCGCGCAGGATGCCGGCGTTGTTGACAAGGATGTCGAGATCGCCGAACGCTTCGATCGCGCTGTTGATCAGGCGCTGCGCGCCCTCCCAGTCGGCCACGTTGTCGCCGTTGACGATGGCTTCGCCACCCATCCCCCTGATCTCCTCGACCACTTGCTGGGCCGGGGTGAGATCCGTGCCGGTGCCGTCGTTGGCCCCACCGAGGTCGTTGACCACGATCTTCGCGCCCTCCGCTGCGAACAGCAGCGCGTGCTCGCGGCCGATGCCGCGTCCCGCTCCGGTGATGATTGCAACGCGTCCGTCGAGTGATCCCATGACGCGAGACGCTAACGCCGCGACGCCGGTACGGCGAAACGGAGACCGAGGTCAGGGCGTCGAGGACGAGGTGGTGGTCGGCGGCGGTGCGTATTCGAGGTCGAGAGCCGTGCCCCGCGGGAGCGGGTCGCCCAAGAAGACACCGACACCGTTGACCGTCGCCCGCACGAGCATGCCCGACCCGTCGCTGGGCCCGGTCACCGTGCCCAGTGCGAGGCCGACGGACTCGAGCGTGGCCTTGATCTGATCGAGGTTCAGCCCAGCCAACGATGGCGCGGGGATGTACTCGATGCCTTTCGACACGGCCACCACGACGGTCTCGCCGCGGGCGATCTCGGTGCCGGCCGGGACCGACTGGTCCATGACGATGCCGAGCGGCACGTCGGGCGAGAAGCGGTCCACGTCGCGGACGAACTTCAGTTGCAGGCCCTCGACGGCGGCCTGTGCGGCCGCGGGGTCGAGGCCGACCAGGTTCGGCACGACACGTGGCTGGGGCCCCTTCGACACCACGACCGACACGACCGTCTGCTGCATCACGTCCATGCCCACCGTGAGACCCGGCTGCGCGGGCACGGTCCAGCTGATGACGATGCCCGTCGGGATGTCCTCGCTGAAGACCTCTTCGGCGACCTCGATGGCCAGCTTGGCGGCGTCGAGCGTGCTCGAGGCCTGCTCCAGGGACTGGCCGGTCACGTCGGGCAGCGCCGACAAGGTCGGACCGTCGCTGACCACGAACACGATGGTCTGGCCTTCCTTCAACTTCTGGCCGGCGTCGGGCTCGGTGCGGATGACCGTGCCCTCGGGTTGCTCGTCGCTGCGTTCCCGCTGCGTGACGATGGTCCAGTTGTTCCCGGCGACGTTGTTGCGGGCCACACCCTCGGTCTGGCCGGCGAGCTCGGGAACCGTGTACTGCTTGTCGGCCAGCAGCCGGACGGCGACGAACGCACCGGCCGCCAGCGCGGCGAGCAGCACGAA
This sequence comes from Actinomycetes bacterium, assembly GCA_031410915.1. Taxonomy (GTDB): domain Bacteria; phylum Actinomycetota; class Acidimicrobiia; order Acidimicrobiales; family Ilumatobacteraceae; genus WLMZ01. The sequence goes on along the minus strand of JANNZY010000117.1, from coordinate 3,738 downwards.
CACGCCGATCAGCACGTTGCGCCGGCGACGGCGGCGCGGCTGGTCGGGGAACTCTTCGTTGAACAGCACCGGCGGATCGGTCGTCGCCGGCGTCGTGACCGTGGCACCGATCTCGTGCGGCATCGGCGGGGGGCCCGGCGGTTGCCCGGTCCGGGGGTCGATCGGCTGCGGCGCGGGTGGCAACGGCGGCTCGGCCAGCAATGGCAGCAGCGTTGTGACCGCGACGGCATCGCCGAGTTCTTGGTCGGGCCGACGCATCGGACCGGTGGTGTCGGCGAACGACGACTGACCGACGATGGGCAGCGGCAACGGACGGGGCAGCTTCTCTGCGGCCTGCACCAATGCTCGCCCGAACTCGGCAGCGGAGTATCGGTCGGCCGGCTTCGCGCTGCCGGCGCGTGACAGAACTGATGCAAGCGGGCCAAAGTCCGCCGACACCGGCATCAGCTTGTCGACCCGTGCGCTGAGTGTCGCGACCGTGGAGTCGGCCAGGAACGGCACCTGGCCGGTGACCGTCTCGATCAGGATCAACGCGAGCGTGTAGATGTCGGTGGCCGAGGTGATGGTGCCGTCCTCGACCGTGCCACCGACGGCTTGCTCGGGCGAGGCGTAACGAGCGGCATCGGTGCCCGCCGACGACGGGTCGGCCCAGATCTGCTCGGCCACGAGACGCGACAACCCGACGTCCAGGATGCGCAGATGACGGTCGTCGCCGAAGGCCAAGTTGGCCGGGCTGAGGTCGCGGTGGATCACACCGCGACGGTGCATGAAATCCAGACCACGGCACGCATCGAGGCCGACCACCAACGCTTGTGACGGCGTCAGCAGGCGGCCCCGATCCAGCATGTCGCGCACACTGCCGCCGGACAGGTGCTCGAGCACCAGGTACGGGACCTTTGCTCCCTCGATCTCCTCGACGCCCCAGTCGTACACGGCGTTCAGGTTCGGATGCGTCAGCGACGCGGCGGCCTGGGCCTCGAAACGGAACCGGGCTTCGGCCGCGGTGTCGGCCACGAACTGGGGCATCATGATCTTGACGGCGACCGCGCGGTCGAGCTGTTCGTCGTGGGCATCGAGTACCACGCCGTGAGCGCCCGCGCCCCGACGCCGCTGCAACCGGTAGCGTCCGGCCAGCACGCGACCGAGAAGCGAAGGATTGGTCGCCATGGGCATACGAAACTATCGGCTTCATCTCGGAGTTCGGGCGCGGCCCGCGGCGAGGTCATGGTCACGCGACCGCGCGAAATCCTCCGCGAGCGGGGAGAATGGCGCAGTGACCAGCAATCAGATCGAGCAGCTGCGCGACACGCTCACCGTCGTCGAGGCAGAATCAGTCGGCGGGCCGACGACGAAGCAGAAGGCGAAGCGCCTGGCGGTCAGCTTCGCGATCGCTGTCGGCATCGTGCTCGTGTTCGTCGGGGTCAACGCCTCGGTGACCGGTCGCGAGGCGCAGGATCTGCCCACCGAGATCGAGAACATCACCCCGGTGCGCAGCGCAACACAGGTGCTGCAGCAGGAGCAGATCATCGTCGATCTGATCACCGGCTACACCGGCGTGCTGATCGTCAACAGCATCGAGATCGAGACGTTCACCCTCGGAGAGGACGTCGCACCCAACGCGCTGCCCGGTGCCCAGCCCGACGTGCCGCTCGTGACCATCTTCGAGGCGGGTAATTCGACGCTGACCTACACGCCGGCCGACGGCGCGCCGGTCGAGCAGTTCACCACCGGCGTCAACACCGTGCAGGTCCGCTACTGGAAGATCATCGACGGCCCCAACCGCGCCAAGTCATTCACCTGGCAGTTCGACGTCGTTTAGGAACACTCAGGACTGGGTCGCTGGTGGCAGCTCGCCGGTTTCCAGGAGCTGGGCGAAGCCGGCATCGTCGAGGATGGGGATGCCGAGATCGTTGGCCTTGGTGAGCTTGGACGCGCCGGGCTCGGCCCCGACCACAACTGCGAACGTCTTCGCGCTCACGCTGCCGGGGCTCTTGCCGCCGCGGTCCTTGATGGCGGCCTCGGCCTCCTCGCGGCTGTAGCCGGTCAGCGTGCCGGTGACGACCACGGCCTTGCCGGCCAGGATCTGCGGCTGACGGCTGACGACGACGTTGCCGAACTCGACCCCGGCGGCGCGCAGCTTCTCGATGAAGGCGCGGTTGGATTCGATGTCGAACCAGCGCTTGATGGCCGCAGCGATGGTGGCACCCACCCCGTCGAGCGTGGCCAGATCGGCTTCGCCGGCCCGCATGATCGCGTCGAGGTTGCCGAAGCCGCGGCTGAGCGCGTCCGCCGCCGATGGGCCGAGGTGCTTGATGCCGAGTGCGGTGAGCAGCCGCGGCAGTGGCCGGTTCTTCGAGCCCTGGATCGCGGCGACGAGGCGCTCGGCGCTGACGGTGGCGAAGCCTTCCAACGTCAGCAACTGCTCGACCGTCAGCGAGTAGATGTCCGCCGGGTCGGCGACGAGACCGGCCTCGCTGAGCTGGAACACGGTGCGTTCGCCGAGGCCCTCGATGTCCATCGCGCCGCGAGTGGCGAAGTAGATGATGCGCTGGTCGCGCTGGAACGGACACGTCGGCTCGACGCAGGCGATGTTGGCCTCGCCCTCGGGCCGCACGAGCGTGCTCTGCAGCGGGCACGGGCACGTCGACGGGAAGACCCATGGCTGCGAGCCCTCCGGCCGCAACGCGAGCACGGGGCCGACGACTTCGGGGATGACGTCGCCGGCCTTGCGCACGATGACCGTGTCGCCCGCGCGCACGTCTTTCAACGCGACCTGGTCCTGGTTGTGCAGAGTGGACAACCCGACCGTGGACCCACCGACGAACACCGGCTCGAGCACCGCGAACGGCGTGACCCGGCCCGTTCGGCCGACTGAGATCATGATGTTTTTCAGCAGCGTGGTGCGCTCTTCTGGCGGAAACTTGAACGCGATCGCCCAGCGTGGCGCACGTGATGTGAAGCCGAGCTTCTCGCGCTGGGCGAGATCGTCGATCTTGATGACGCAGCCGTCAATGTCGTAGGCGAGATCGTGGCGGTGACTCTGCCAGTGCGTGCAATACGACCTGACCGCGTCCAGGTCGCCGAGCTGGCGGATGTTCTCGTTGACCGGGAAGCCCAGGCCGCGCAGGTACTCGAGCGTCTGGTGATGTGACGTGAACGCCGGGCCACCGACGACCTCGCCGATCTGGTAGCTCCAGAAGCTGAGCGAACGCTTGGCCGTGATGCGCGGATCCTTCTGGCGCAGACTGCCGGCCGCCGCGTTGCGCGGGTTGACCAACAGCTTCTCGCCGGCCTCGACCGCCGCTGCATTCAACGCTTCGAAGCTGGCGAGTGGCATGTACACCTCGCCTCGGACCTCGATCACCTCCGGCACGGCAACGCCGGCGAGAGCCTGCAGCCGGCGCGGGATGGCAGCGATGGTCTTGATGTTCTCGGTGACGTCTTCGCCGACGCGACCGTCACCGCGCGTCGCGGCCTGGACCAGCACGCCGCGCTCGTAGCGCAGGCTCATCGCGATGCCGTCGATCTTCAGCTCGGCCACGAACGCGGCCGGCTCGCCGGCCAGGCCGCGCACGACCCGATCGCCCCATGCGGCGAGTTCGGCACCGTCCATCGCATTGTCCAGGCTGGTCATCGGCTGGCGGTGCTGCACCGGCGCAAACGTGGCCGACACACCACCCCCGACCTTCATGCTCGGCGAGTCCGGAGTGGCGAACTCGGGGTGCTGTTCTTCCAGCG
>JANNZY010000116.1:0-44794 GCA_031410915.1 Actinomycetes bacterium | reverse complement strand
GCGGCTTCTTCGACCCCGAACCCCTGGTCGTCACGATCCACCCCCCCAACCGCGACCCCGCCACCGACCTAGACCAAAGCGACCGGGCCACCCTCTTCACCGACGTGCTCAACAACCTCGACAAACCCGACTGAACCTGCTTCGATGACACCACCCCAGGACCCGTCGATCACCCGTATAACAGCGGGTAAACCACGCTGCACCACGGACCGGCGGACTATGGGAGCCGCTCACCAGCGGTGCAGGCCTCGACGAGCAGGCTGAATCGGCGCTCGCGCGTGTCTGGCCGCTTCGCCTCGCTGATCCAGAAGGCGCGCATCTTGCGGTAGCTCGGCGGCGTGGAGTCCCAGAAGGCGGCCGCGTTCGGATGGTCTCGGCGCAGGCGCTCGTCGAACTCGGGCGGCAGCTGGCTGGGCCGCCTCGACGTGGAGTACGGCTCCTCAGTCGCGTCGCGTGCGGCGAACGCGCGTCGTCCGGCCTCGGTCATGCGTCCTTCGGCCTCGAGCTCGGCCACGAGCGCGACGTTCACGGCGCTCCAGCGGCGACTCTTGCGTGGCGTGAACCGCTGCATGTGGCGTTCGTCGTCGATCGAGCGACTCTGCCCGTCGATCCAGCCGAAGCACAGCGCCTCGCGCACTGCGTCGGCCCATCGGAGCGAAGGCTTGCCCGTGTGCGTCTTCCAGTAGCCCACCACGCACTCGGTCGCTGTCGCGTGATTGCACTCCAGCCAGTCGCGGAACTCGTGCGAAGCGCGGAAGAAGATCGGCTCACCGTCGAACACGCCGGTGAGGCTACGGCTGCGCCCACCGCGATGACACCGTGTGGGTGCTGGGCGATGTCGCGCTCGGACGTATCGACGAGTCCCTCGTACTGGTCGGCGGGCTGAACGGGCGCAAGCTGCTGCTCGCCGGCAATCACGACAGGTGCTGGGCGGGCCATGGTCGACGGGCCGAGGGTTGGACCGATCGCTACCTCGCCGCAGGCTTCGCCGAGGTCCATCAAGGACAGACGCACGTCACTGTCGGCGAGCGCCGGGTCCTGGCCTGCCACTTCCCGTATCGAGGCGACAGCCACGATCACGACCGGTTCGTCGAACATCGGCCCATCGACCAAGGCGAGTGGCTGCTCCACGGCCACGTCCACGAACGGTGGCGTCAGCGCGGCCGCATGATCAACGTCGGCGTCGACGGATGGGCCTGCAGTCCAGTCGACGAGGCCACGCTTGCAGCGCTCATCCACGACGGCCCGAACGACCTCGCACCGCCGAGCGGACCTACCGCGCCACCGTCGGCGCCGTGCGTCAATCCGGGCAGATCGTGTTCGGGGCGGGGAGGCGAAGGGTGATGAGATATGCGTCGACCGACGCGTCGATGCAGCGGTTCCGTCCGTACGAAGTGTGACCCGGGCCGTCGCGGGTGAGCAGGACGGCATTGCCGAGGGCGTCGACGAGGCGTTGCGCGCCGATGGGCGGTGTGACCGGGTCACCGGTCGCAGTAATGACGAGTATCGGCGGGATGTCGTGTGATGTTGGCTCGGGAAGCGGATCGGTGGCCTCGGGGTATCCCCCTCACCAAGGAATCGGTCCCGGGTTCTGCTCGGCGAGCAGCGGGGCGAACGTCGCGACTTCGGCAGTGACGAGTTCGGCGTCGCGGACGCTCGGTCGGTCGGGATGGTCGGCGCACCAGATGATCTCCTTCGCGTCGCTCGGATCGCGATACGTGTCGTCGGGCAGCCGGTCCATGCCGAAGGCTGCGAGATCGAACAAGCCGAGCCCGTCACCGTCGAGCGCGTCATTGAGCGCTCGGGCGAGATCTGGCCACCAGTCGTCGGTGAACAGCGCATCGAGCACCCCGACGTAGGCGATCTGCGCCGACAGCGGAGGGTGCGGCGAGGGGTCCGTCGGAAGCGGGTCGATTGCCGCTCGATGCCAGACGTCGGCGATCGCGGCGAGCGGGTCAGATGGACAGGTGACCGAGCGAACGGCGGCGCAGTAGTCGGTGAACGCCTCGAGCTGCCCGGCGATGCCGCGAGTCTGTTGGATCTGGATGGTGCGGGTGTCGGCGGTGGGGTCGCCGGGAGCGTCGAGCACCATCGCTCTCACGCGCGTCGGGAACAGTTCCGCGTACGTCCATGCGATACCGGCGCCGTAGCTGAACCCGACGTAGTTGATCTGGTCGTCGCCCAGCGCAACACGGATCCGGTCGAGGTCACGGGCGACGTTGGTGGTGCCAACAGTTGGAGCGAGGTCAGTCGCCGCGCATCGTGCGGCTTGTTCTGCGGCTTCGTCGAGCCAGCGCAGTTGCTCGGCAGGGTCCGCGATCGGGACACGATGTTGCCAACCGGCGTCGCGTTCGGCGTCGGTGATGCAGTCGATCGGGTGGGATCGGCCGATGCCGCGGGGGTCGAAGCCGATGATGTCGAAGTCGTCAGGGAACATGTCGGCGCGGTCGCGGGCGAATTCGACGCCGGAACCTCCTGGTCCACCGGGGTTGATCAGCAGATTCCCCACGCGCGGCTTGGTGGCTCGAACTCGGAACAGCGCGACATCGATGGTCGGCCCGCTGGGCTGGCGGTAATCGAGTGGAACCGCGAGCGACGCACAGTCGCCCATCTCGAACCCCGCTTCGTCACATGGTCTCCAGCGCAACGCCGACGCCGACGCCGGATCATCGGTTGTCGTCGATGTTGTCGCTGCTTCGGTCGGGGGACTCGCAGCCATCGTGGACCCCGGCCCCTCGTTCGAAACGCTCGCGCCGTCGCCATCGCAGGCGGCGGCAAGGATCATCGATACCGTCGTGACCAGCGCGCCGACCCAGGGGCGCGGGCGCGAGATCGCTCTCACTGATGACCTCCGCGTGGTGAGGGAACGAGCGACCCCTGTCTGCGGGCCGGAACCGTGAGCGCGGATCGATCACAGGGCGAGATGGCGCGCATCACCGAGACTGACGATCCCCGCACGGGAACGGGTGACGCGACAGCAACCTCGGTGTGCCATCGGCGGGAGTGATCGAGACGATCACATTGCTCGATCGGAACATGCCCTGAGCAGGGACTTCGATCAGTACACCTGTGTTACAACTGATCAGGTGACCACCGTGACGGCTCCCTCGCAGCGGGTTCCGCTGGTGGCGTCGCTGATGGCCGTCAGTGCCGGCGCGGTCTGGGCCCTCGGCGTCATCACCGTTCGCCTGGCGAATCACACCGACGCCTACCAGTACCTGATCTGGCGCTCGGTCGGAGTCGTGCTCGTGAGCGAGATCATCAGCCGTGCCCGCCGGCAGGGCTGGATGCTCCCCCGCGCCTACAACCAGGGTCGGATGATGTTGACCGGCTGTGTTGCGCTGTTCCTGGCCTCGCTCGCCTACGTGTACGCGTTGAAGAACACGACATCCGCGAACGCAGCCTTCCTGGCCTCGGTCACGCCCCTGTTCGCCGTCATCATGGCCCGTGTCTTCCTCGGCGAGCGGCTCAGCCGCGTCACGCTCGGCGCGGTCGCACTCGCCTTCACCGGACTGGTCGTGATCGTGCTCGGCGACCTCAGCGCCGGCAACATGGCCGGCAACATCGCCGCGCTCGTGTCGTCGCTCGGCTTCGCCGGATACACGATCTGCGTGCGCAGCGAGCCGAAGCACGACTGGTCACCGATCCTTCCCGGCTACGGCTTCTTGATGATCATCGTCTGCGCGGCGGTCACGTTGGCCAACGGCCGCACGGTGTTCCCGCCGGCCGCAGACATGGTCCAGGCGATGGTGCACGGCGGCATCTTCATCGTCGCCGGCACACTGCTGTTCAACGCCGGGTCGCGCCACGTGCCGGCAGTGCCCATGACCGTGTTCGCGCAGAGCGAGACCGTGCTTGTGCCCGTGTTCGTGCTGCTCTGGTTCGGCGACGTGCCGAAGGCGCTCACGTTGCTCGGCGGCGCGATCATCGTCGCCGCCGTCATCGGCAAGGCCGCGCTGGACGCGCGGCCCGTGCGCGACGACATGCTCGACCATCCACTCGAGCCCGGCCCGGGCTCGATCGCGTGAGGACACCGGACAGGACGCGACACAGCTCAGCCGCTCCGCGGGCGCTGCGAGACAAGATGACGCGTCGAATTCACCAGGCGCTCAATTCACGGGTCCCGTCGAGGGCCCACCCGTAGACTCGTCAACCGTGCACAAACACCGGATCGTCCTGACCTTCGGGCTGTTGACCGGCCTGTTCGCCGCAGGATACGGCGTGATGTTCACCGTGCTCGACGACTTCCGCAAGGAGTACGGAATCGGCGACGCGGCGCTCGGCGGGATGATCTCGGTCGGGTTCTTCGCCTCGTTCGCGGCGCAGGTCTTCTTCGCGCCGCTGGCCGATCGCGGCCACGCCCGCAAGCTCGTCTACATCGGCATGGTGCTCGATGTCGCCGGCCTGATCGTGATGGCGGCCGGCCGCGACGTGCTCGTGCTCTACATCGCCCGGCTCGTGATGGGTCTCGGTGCGGGCGTGGCGGTTCCGGCGATCCGGCGCATCGTGATCCTGGCCGACCCCGATCACCTCGGTCAGAACATCGGTCGCCTGCTGGCCGCCGACGTGTGCGGCTTCGCGCTCGGTCCGGCGGTCTCGGCGGTGCTCGTGTCGCCGTTCGGCATCCCGGCCCCGTTCATCGTGATCGCCGTCGCGACCGTTGCCTGCTACCCAGTGATCCGCAACGTGCAGGTCGACGAAACCGTCGCCGCCGACTCCGAGACGCAGGCCCGCTTCGCGTTCGACCTGCTGCGCAACCGCACCTACGTCGGCGCGCTGTGCCTCGGCGCTGGCGTGTTCGTGATGATCGGCACGTTCGATTCGCTGTGGGTGCTGGTGCTCGACGATCTCAAGGCCAACGACCTGATCAAGAACCTCGGCATCGTGATGTTCGCACTGCCCCTCGCATTTCTCGGCTCCATCGGTGGGCGGCTGGCCCAGCGCGTCGGACCGTTCCGAGTCGGCACCATCGGCCTCGTCGTCGGTGCCGGCTTCATGTTCCTGTACGGCCAGTTGCCGACCGCCGTGCTGATGTTCGCGTTCTCGATGGTGCACGCGTTCTCCGACGGACTCACCGTGTCCAGCTCCGGCGTCGCCGTCGGGCTGGCCGCACCGAAGGAACGTCAGGCCGGCGCGCAGGGTCTGCTCGGCGGCGTGCAGACACTGACCGGCGGCGTGTTCGCCATCGTCGCCGGGACCCTGTACGAGCACAGCGGCCGAGCTGCGGCGTACACCACGTGCGCGGTTTGCATGATCGTGCTCGTCGGCATCGGGCTCGCGTGTGCACGCGGCGAGTGGTCACGACGGCCTGACGCTGACGAGATCGTGGCGGCCGAGAACGCGGCACCCGACCACCTGCCTCTCGGCTGAGCGCGCCCGTGCAGCAAACTGCTGCCATGACCGACCCAGGACTCGTCGAACCGTTCCGCATCGAGACATCGCAGGCCGTCATCGACGACCTCCGCGCCCGCCTGGCCAACACGCGATGGCCGGACGAGATCGCCGGTACGGACTGGGCCTACGGCACGGACCTGGCGTACCTGCGCGAGCTGTGCGCGTCGTGGCAGCGGTTCGACTGGGCGGCAGCAGAGGCCCGCTTCAACCAGTGGCCGCACGTGGTCACGACCATCGACAACCAGCGCGTCCACGCCATCCACGCCACGTCTCCCGAGCCGGACGCGCTGCCGCTGATCATCACCCACGGCTGGCCGGGTTCGGTGGCCGAGTTCCTGGACGTGATCGAGCCGCTGCGCGACCCACGCAGCTACGGCGGCGATCCGGCCGACGCGTTCCATGTCGTCGCGCCGTCAATACCCGGCTACGGCTGGAGCGGACCGACGACCGAGACCGGATGGGACGTGCGCCGCGTCGCCGAGGCGTGGAAGGTGCTGATGGCCCGGCTCGGCTACGACCGCTACGGCGCGCAGGGTGGCGACTGGGGCTCGATGATCTCGTCCCAGCTCGGTGTGGTCGACGCCGAACATGTCGCCGGGGTGCACCTCAACATGGTCCTCGGCCTGCCCGGTGACGTGCCGCTCAGCGCGCAGGAACAGGCCGACATGGCTGCCACCGGCGCATTCATGGAGAAGGGCGCGGCGTACCAGCAGATCCAGGGCAAGAACCCGCAGACGTTGTCCTACGGACTCACCGATTCGCCGGCCGGCCTGGCCGGCTGGATCACCGAGAAGTTCCACCACTGGACACATCATCCCGACGGCGACCTGGAGACCGCGGTGACTCGCGAGCAGTTGCTGACGAACCTGAGCGTGTACTGGATCACGAACACGATCAACTCCAGCACCCGGCTGTACTTCGAGTCGCAGAAGAGCGGCCGCTTCCCACCGTTCGAGCGGCTGGAGGTGCCGACCGGTTGCGCCGTTTTTCCCGGCGAGATCATCACGATGCCCGAGAGTTGGGCCCGCAACCTCTACAACGTCACTCGCTACACCCGCTTCGACCGCGGCGGGCACTTCGCTGCGATGGAAGAGCCGGACCTGTTGATCGACGACATCCGCGCCTTCTTCCGCACCGTGCGGTGACGACGTACCGCCGCCGAGGGGTCGCGAACACTGCGAGCCGCGCCGCAAAGGTGCTCTGGCGTGGCAGGCTATGGGTCATGGCATGGCTGTTGAGCGAGGCACGAGTGCTGGCCTCCATCGACGTCGCCGACGGCATCGGGCAGCGGTTCAAGGGCCTCCTCGGGCGCGACTCCATCGACGGCGCATACGCCATCCCGCACTGCCGCTGGGTGCACTCCTTGGGCATGCGGTTCCCGCTGGACGTCGCATTCGTGGACGCCGACAACATCGTGATCAAGGTCGTCTGCCTCCATCGCAACCGGCTGTCGATGCCGGTGCCGAAGGCCCGCATGGTCATCGAAGCCAGGGCTGGCGCGTTCGAGCGATGGGGTCTGGTGGTTGGCGACGAGTTGGAGATCCGCAGCACGAACCCGAACCCGGTGCCCTGACCGGATGGGATCACTCGTGCTCGTCGCGACCCCGATCGGCAACCTCGGCGATTTCTCCCCCCGCGCCGGTGACGCACTGCGCAACGCAGCACTCATCTGCTGCGAAGACACCCGCCGCACCGGCAAGCTGCTCAGCCACTTCGGCATCAGCGGCGTGCGAATGGCCATCGCCAACGACCACACCGAGCACGGCCGCATCGACGAGGTCCTCGACCTGCTCGCGGGTGGCTCGACGGTGGTGGTCGTCTCCGACGCCGGCACACCCGGCATCAGCGACCCCGGCGAACGCCTTGTGCGGGCGGCGATCGAGCACGGCCACATCGTGTCCGCAGTGCCTGGCCCGTCGGCCGACGTGATGGCGCTGGTGGTCTCGGGGCTGCCCACGGATCGCTACGTGTTCGAAGGTTTCATCCCGCGGTCCGGGACGGAGCGCACCGCCCGCCTGCGCGAGATCAACGCGGAATCGCGCACGACGGTGCTGTACGAAGCGCCACATCGCCTGGTCCGCACGCTCGACGACCTGCGCTCGGCATGCGGTGACGACCGGCGTGTCGTGCTCGCGCGCGAGTTGACGAAGCTGCACGAGGAGATCTGGCGCGGCACGCTCGGCGAGGCGACGCAGTACGTCGCCGACCGAGAGCCGCTCGGCGAATACGTCCTGGTCCTGGCCGGTGCCACGCCCGGCGCGCCGGCCGACGACGACGCGATTCGGCGCTCGCTGACCACCGAGCTGGCAACCGGCGCGAGCCGCAAGTCCGCAGTGGCAACCGTGGCCGACGGCCTGGGCGTCGCCAAGAACCGCGTCTACGACATCGCCCTCACGCTGCGCTGACGCGCGAGTCCAGCGCCCGCCACGGCGCGAGCCCGACGTACCCGTCGATCACCCAGCCCGTGACGTCGACCAGGACGTGCGTGACCGTGTTGGACTTGATGCACACCGCACCGCCGACACCGGGCCCGACGATGGCCGTGTTGGACGTACCACGGTCGGGCACGACGTTCAACGTCGATGTGCCGGCCGGCGCGCCGCACGGAGCAGCGGCCACGAAGCCGACGCCCTTGGGCTCGGCCGCCGTCACGGTCAACACCGCAGCGACCGCTGTTGCGGGCAACCCCGCCGCGCCGACGACGGGAACGGTCAGCGTCTGACCCGGCGCCAACGCAGCGTCGGCGGGCCGCGTGTCGAGCAGGCGCGTGGGTGTCGTGACCGTGATCGGTGATCCGGCCGGGAAGTAGCCGAAGGCATCGACGATGATGCTCGCGGCAGTGTTCGCCGAGATGCAGATCGTGCCGTCCGCCGCGGGCTTGGCGATCGTGAAGTTCGGCGTCGCCGTGTGCGGGATGTAGTTGACGAGCGCGATCGGCTGGGACGGTGGCGCGTCACAAGGGTATGCCGTCGCGTAGCCCGCCGCCGTGTTGTCGACGATCGTGACGTTCAGCGCGACCGCGGCGGCGTCGGCAGGGATGCCGCCCGAACCGGCGATGCGCACGACGTAGACGATGCCCGCGGGCAGCGGCGCGCCGCCGGTGGTCTCGCGTGTGTCGACGAGGCGCGCCGGCGACACGGTGCGATAGCTGCTCGTCGCGGCGAGATACCCCTGCACGTCGACCAGGACGTGCGCGCGCTCGCTGTTGAAGACGCAGATCTGGCCGCCCGCGCCGATGTTGACGATCGCCGACACGGCAACGGTCTGATCACTCGTGAAGTTGAGGTTGGACGTCGCCGGTCGGTCGATGCCGCACGGGTACGCGGTGATGTATCCCTGGGCTCGCGGTGTGGTGACGGTGAGGTTGATCGCGACAGCCTTCGCGTCGGCCGGGACGCCGTTGAGACCGGCAACGGTGACACGCGTCGTGGTGCCCCCGTCCAGCTCGGTGGTCACGTTGCGGACGACATCGGCAATGACCGAGCTGTACAGCCCGGCACCGGCGGGATTGAGATGGATGGCGTCGTACGTCAGGCCGGGTTGGTTGGCGACGGCCGCCCAGTCGGCCAACGACAGATCCGGATGGCGCTGCACCGCGCGGCGGAGGTGGTCGTTGACGGTCGGGAAGTACCAGTAGTACGGCTGCACCTGCTTCCACGCGCCGGCCGTGATGTACTGCGGCTGCACCTCGCGCAGCGTGACCCAGATGATGTGCTGCACTCCGGCCTGGCGCAGCGTGGCGATCATGCTGTCGATGCTGCGGTCGAAGCGGGCCGGGTCCCAGTACGGGTAGTTGTAGCCGCCGGCGACGACGGCGATGTCACCGATCAGCGACGGCGCGGTGGCCATCCGCAGCCGCAACCACTTCGACTCGAGTTGCTCCACGAACAGCGCGGGCGAGCCGTCGACGGTGACCTGGTATTCGGGCAGCGCGGCGGGCACGGCGTTCTTCGCACCGAGCCCGACCGAGTCGGTCATCATGTAGACCCGATGCGATGGGTCGGCCGACGGGGCCGCCGGGGCGGCATGCGCGACGTGCGCTGACTTGTGCGTCACGGCGAACGACGCGGCGACGAGGACAGCCGCGATGACTGCGCCGTGCCGTCGGTTCACGGCACCCACCAACCGGTCGTGTCGAACAGCACGTGCGAGCCGACCGACGTGCGCACGCACAGCGAAGCCGACGCGCCGATCGTCAGCGAGTTAGCCGCGATCGTGCGTGTCGCGGCGTTGACCGATGACGTGGCCGGTGCCGCGCCGCCGCACGGGTAGGCGGTCGCGAAGCCGGACAGGCCGGGTTGCACGAGCGTGATGTTGCCGGTGACCGCACGGGCGTCGGCCAGCGCGACGCCGAACTCGATGGTCTGGCCGACGCCGACCTGCCCCCGCCAGCCGCCGGTGGCGACGCGGGTGTCGAGCATCCGCTTCGGGGTGGCCGCCTGGAAGCGAAGTGCGCCACCCGAGGTAAACGTGCCCTGCAGGTCGACGACCACATCCACCGGGACGTTGGCGTGCACACACACCGAACCGTCCGCGGCGAGTTGCGCGTACACCGAACCGGCGACAGCGTCACCGGCCACGAAGTTGAGGTTCGACGTCGCCGGCACCGGTTGGTCGCACGGGTAGACGACCAGGAACCCGGCCGCGATCGCGTTCACCGCGGTCACGTTGAGGACGGCACCCCTCGCACCGGCGGCGACGGGTACGACGAGCGGATCGGCGCGTCCGGTGTTCCGTGTGTCGACGAGGCGCACCGGACTCTGCGTGTTCAGCCGCAGAGCGCCGCTCGGCACGAACGCGCCCTGCAGGTCGACGATCACATCGGCGGGTGACGATGCGAAGACGCAGAGTCGATTGCCGCCGCCGAGTCCGACGACGACGTGGTTCGGCCGGATCTGTCCGGCCGCGTAGTTGACGTTCGACGTCACCGGCTGCGCGCTGCCGCACGGGAATGCCGTCAGGAATCCCGCGCCGGCCCCGGCAACTGCGGTGAGGTTGACGCTGACCGCGGTGGTACCGCTCGGGACGTACCTCGACAGGTCGATCTCGGTCAGCTGCGGCTTCGTGGCCAGGTTGCGGCTGTCGTACACGCGATCGAGCGGCAACGGCTGAAAGTCGGACGGCGATCCGAGAGGGGCGGTTGCCGACTCCGACGCGCCGGTCTGCGCGGACACGCCGAAGCGAGCGGTGATGTCATCGGCCATCAAGCGCGACCGGCGCACGTACGCCGCGCCGGTCGGCAGGTGGAACCCGTCGTTGGCGATCGGGATGCCGTTCTGTGCCGCCGCTGTCGGCCAGTCCCAGAGCCGCAGGTTCGGATGCGTGGCTGCGACGGCGGCGAGCGCGTTGTTCCACGCAATTGCGTAGCCGGGGTCCTTCATCGTGATCAGCGACCACCAGATCTCCTTGTCCGGCCCGATCGCGTCGACCAGCATGAGAATGTCCTTCTCGGCGCAGCTCTGGCTCCCGCTGCAGCCGACGATGTCGTTCGGCCCGATGCTGACGATGTAGATCGGCGTCTCCTCGCCGCGGTCGTAGCGCTCGCGGACCCAGCGCGACATGTCCGCGCCCGGGTTGTTCTTCACGAACAGCCCGGCCTGGAAGCCGACGCCGGCCTTGGCCCGTACCGGCCCCCAGCCGCGCTCGACCAACATCTGCGCGACGGACGGACCATAGCCCTCCACCTCGAGCAGGTCGCCGAGCATCACCGAATCGCCGAGCACCGTGATCGGTCCGCGCGGTCCAACGGTGGTCTTCGTGTAGTCGACGAAAATCGTCTCGGCCGCCGCCGGCGGAGGTCCGTGCAGCGCGGTCGCACCGACGAGAGCCGTGGCTGCGAGCGCGATCGCGGACCAGCGCCGCGCCGCGCCAACACGCTTGTCCTGCATCGAGATCTCCTCCATCACCCACCCGCACGTGTGCCGTGCCGTGTCACACGCGGCTCCATTAGGTTACGCATGTGGCCGAAGCCGGGGAGAGATCGATCGGCTACCAACCAGCGCTGGACGGGGTCCGGGCCGTCGCCGTGGTGCTCGTGCTGCTGTTCCACCTCGGGTTCAGCTGGATGTCAGGCGGCTACCTCGGTGTGTCGGTGTTCTTCACGCTGTCCGGGTTCCTCATCACGACTCTGCTCGCGTCGGAGTTGAAGCGGTCGGGCACGATCGCGCTGGGACGCTTCTACGGACGGCGGGCGCGACGATTGTTGCCGGCCAGCATCGTGTGCCTCGCCGGTGTCTGCATCCTGATCGCGACCGACCAGGTGCCCGACCGCTCCGGGTTGCGCTGGTACGTGTTCGGTGGTCTGTTGCAGTTCGCGAACTGGGTGCCGCTCGGACTGCGCAACTCGTACGCGGCGCTGTTCGACACACCCTCGCCGCTCGACCACTTCTGGTCGCTCGCGATCGAGGAGCAGTTCTACTGGCTCTGGCCGGTCAGCATGCTCGGCCTGTTCCGCCTCGTGACGGGCAAGCACCGCTCGTTCGCTGATTGGAGCAAGCGGATCGCCATCGCGCTCGGAGTGCTGTTCGTCCTGTTCGGCATCTCCGCGCCCCTGACAGCCTCGCTGTGGAATCACGACGCCGCGTACTTCGCGACGTGGGCGCGCATCCCCGAGATCCTGGCGGGCGCGTTGCTGGCCGTGATCGCGCTGCGCACCGGCATCCCGACGATCGTGCGGTGGCTGGCCCCGCTCGGCCTGGCCGCGATTCTGGTTCTCTCCGCCATCACCCCGGCCGGTCGCGGCTTGGCCTACGAGGGCGCGCTGCCGTTGTTCGCGCTGATCAGCGCCGGGTTGATCGCCGGCTTGCAGCACCCGACCGTGGTGTCGCGAATGCTGTCGCTGCCGCCGATCGTGTTCCTCGGGCGGATCAGCTACGGCGTGTACCTGTACCACTGGCCGGTGTTCGTGGTGCTGTCACAGGGACGCACCGAGCTCGACGTCATCCCGCTCAGCGTGTTGCGCCTCAGTGTCACGCTGGCGATCGCACTCGTGTCCTACTTCGTCATCGAGCAGCCGATCCGCGAGCGCCGGTTCCTGACCAAGCCCCGCATCGGTCTCGCCGCGACCAGCTTCGCGATCCCGCTCGTTGCGCTGCTCGGCATCACCCAGGTCAGCAACACGTCGTCGTTCGAGCAACCAACGGAGACACTTCCCCCCGCCGCCGGCACGCTGGCGCCGCTCGTCACCCCGCCCGCGACCGGGGCAGCTGCGACCACCGTTGCGTCGCCCGTCGCCCCCGGTGTCGGCGGCGACACGACGGTGATGTCCGAGTCTGTTTCGCCGGCGATCACGACGACCATGCCCGCGACGACCACCACGGTCACGCTCGTGCCCGCGCGGCCGGTGCGGATCCTGATCATCGGCGACTCGACCGCGCAGGTCACCGGCGTCAGCCTCGTCGACTGGGCTGGCGACAATCCCCAGCTCGGTCAGGTCGAGGTGCAGGCATTCGGTGGCTGCGGCATCCTCGACGAAGGCGACCGCTTCTACCGCGGTCAATGGGAGCCGACATCGCCCGGTTGCGTGACGCTGCTCAACGAGCACGTGCCCGAGCGGATCGCGCAGGGCCGGCCCGACATCGTTGTCGTCGTGTCCAGCTTCTGGGACAACACCGACCATCGCTGGCCCGGCGACCCGACCGCGCTCTCGCCGCTGGATTCCGTGTATCGCGAGCGAGCCCTCCCCCGCTTCGAGGCCTACAACCAACTGCTGCTCGACTCTGGTGCTCCCCGCGTCGCGTGGGTTCTGTATCCACCGACGGACGAGAGCTGGGATGCCGTCGACGAGACGTCCGACGACCCGGCCCGCTACGTCGCGTTCGACGCACTGACCCGTGACGCCGCCGCACCGTTCCCGGGCCGGGTGTCGACCATCGACCTGTCTGCGTGGGTCGACGAGCAGGGTCTGACCAATGACCACGACGCCCGCCCCGACGGCGTGCACTTCTCCGAGTCGCAGAGCCGCACCATCGTCGACACCTTCCTCGCCAACGCCATCATCCAAGCCGCCCTCCACTGAACCCGACGACACGCGCGAGAAGGTTGTGGCATCGTTTCATCGTGGATCAGACACGGGTCGACAAGTGGTTGTGGGCGGTGCGCGTCTACCCGTCGCGCACGGCGGCGACGGATGCCTGCTCAGGTGGGCACGTGCGCGTCAACGGGTCGCCGGCCAAACCGGCCACGATCGTGCGCATCGGTGATCGCGTCACGGCGACGACACCCGCGCGCCAGCGCGTGCTGGAGATCGCGCGCGTCATCGACAAGCGCGTCGGCGCACCGATCGCGGCCGAGTGCATCGTCGACCACAGCCCGCCCCCGCCGCCTCGTGACGACTCGATGCCGCTCTTCGTCCGCGCTCGCGGCACCGGCCGGCCGACCAAGCGCGACCGTCGCCAGCTGGACCGCTTCCGAGCCCGCTGACGACCATCCACACTTGTGGCGGCGGTCGCGTTCTGCCAACCTCGCGACGTGAGTGTACGGCCGCGATGTCGGTGGACGATCATCGTCGCGTGCATCGCACTGGCTGCCTGTTCGAGCGATGACGTGCAGACATCACCCACGACCCTGGCACCCACGACCCTGGCGCCCACGACCTCCAGCGTGCCCCTCGAGGAGGGCGCAGCGCCATCACAGCCCGAGTCGACGGCATCCATCGAGCCGCCGTCCGCACCCGGGTCGGCGGACTCGCCAACCACCTACGCCACGCCCGAGGGGGCGGTGCGTTTGCTCTGCTCGGGCAACGGTGAGGTGACGGTCGTGCTGCTCGCCGGCGGCAACGATCGGCCGCGAGTGTGGGACGGACTCGTCGAAGTGCTCGGACCGTCGGAATTGGTGTGCCGCTACGACCCGTCGGCGATGGACGCCGGCATCACCGCCACGTCTCGCGCCGACGCGTTGAGCGACGCGCTCTCGCAGTCCGGCCTGCCCGGCCCGTTCGTGCTCGTCGGCCACTCTCTGAGTGGTCTGGTCGTGCGCCAGTTCGGGGCGAAGCATCCGGATCAACTCGGTGGCGCCGTGCTGCTCGACCCGACCGCGCCGTCTTTCCTCGTCAACGCCGACGAGGCGTTGGCCGACCTCGGGTGGGACACCGCAGCGCTGCACGTCGAAGGGGACGCGACCGTCGCATGGCCGGCTGTCCCGCTCCGCGTGCTTGCGCACGACCCGACGCAACTGACGCTCGAGACGCAAGCGCGCGAGGACGAATGGACCGCGGCGCAGCAGGCCTACGCCGCGCTCAGCCCACTCGGCACGTACGAGGCGGTCGCCGGCAGCGGACACTTCATCTACCTCGACGCACCCGTTGCCGTTGTCACCGCGATCGATGCCGTCGTCGCCGACGTCGACAACTGACGCTCCTGGAGCGCCAGGACGGTAGACTGGCCGATATGGACACCTACTCGATATCGATGGTGGCCCGGGATCTCGGGGTCGGCAGGGCCACCGTCCGCCGTGCTCAGCAGCGCCTCGGGTTGCCGACCGGGGCTGTGGATCCCGACGGTCTCGCCCTGCTGCAGATCGATCTCGGGACCGTGTTCCTGATTCCCGGTGTCTCTCGCGAGTCGATGCTGATTCTCGCTGCGCTCGCGTTGCATCCGCTCGGCCTGCGGTCCGTCCGTGCCGTCGCCCGTAGCGCAGGTGTCAGCTCCACGACGGCAACGAGATGCCTGCCGATCCTCTCCGCCCTTGGGTTGGTGGAGCGACGAGAGGAGATGGTCGCGGAGGGGCGAGCCGTCAGCGTCCACATGTGGTTCGCGAACGTTGCCTCGGCGCAGTGGCTCCGCGTCGATCGCGCCGTTCGCCACACGATCCTTCCTGCTGCACGACCCGGACGAGCGGTGGTCGAGATACCGCAGCGGATGCGTCATCTGTTCTGGAACGCACCGGCTCGCCTTCGGATCGGAGGCAATGAGGCCTACATCGCCGGACGCGTGCTCACGGCCTCCGACCCCCAGGGTGTGGCGTGGGCCAGTGAACGCCTGCCACGTTCGGCCTGGCTCTTCGCGGCCGGAGCGAGAGGGCTGTCGCCACGCCAGCGAGCCCTCGCGGAGAACCTGGCACAGGCGGCAGTCGTATGATCGACAACGCACTCCGACGATTCCTTCCCGACTCGACATGCGACGCATGGTCGAAGATGGTCGACATCGTCCCCCCTGTCGCGTACCTCGCCGGCGGCACCGGGCTCACCGCCCACCTCAGACACCGTGTGAGCCGTGATCTCGTCTTCTTCTCGACGGGACCATTGGACCTCGAATCGGTGCTCGCGAACATGCGCACCGTCGGATCCGTTGCCGTCCAGCGGTTCGATCACGACACGCTGTCGGTCGTGCTGGACTCGACCAAGGTTGAGCTGTTCAGTACGCCACACATTCCGTTGCTCCGGCCGACGTTCACCCTCTCCGGCCTACGCGTGGCCGACCTGCACGACATCCAGGCGATGAAGCTTCGCGCCGTGTCCGGTCGCGGTGAGTTGCGCGACTACTTCGACCTGATGGTGCTCGATCAGGCGCACTATCCAACCGAGATGGGCCTCGGCATCTTCATCGAGAAGTTCGCTCGACATGTCGAGGATCGACACGCCACGGTCATGGCCGTCGTCCTTGCGTTGGGGTACCTGGGCGAGGTCACCGACGACCCGGCGCTCCCCGTGAGTCGACCAGACATCGAGTCTTTCTGGCGGCGTCGACAACCCGAGATCGCCCGACACCTGTCACGCTTCGAGGCCTGATCAACAACGCTGCTCCGATCCTTTGATCGCGGCGGGTCAGGTGCGTGGGACCATTGCCAGTTGGCGGCTCTGGGCGACGAGGGTGCCGGTCGAGTCCCAGACCTCGCCGTCCTCCTGCAGGAAGCCGTTCTGGACGAACTCACTGTGGAACCGGCAGCGCACGGGCCCAGGCGCGGGGACGCCTCGGATGTGCGCGGTCAACTCGACGGTCGGCACCCAACCGGGCGGGATGGCGATGTTGAACACGGGCGGCGGGAACGCGTCGACGACGAGGAGCAACGCGAGCGTGTCGATCGGGCGATCGTCGGCGAACCCGAACCAGCCCTCCACCGACGGCCGTCCCGTCGGGCCGGTGACGAAGCCGGCGTCCTCGGGCCGGATCCCGACCCGAAGGTGGTTCATCAGCGACACCATCACCCCGGCACCGGCACCTTCGGCTGTGCGCTGCACGCAATCCTCGTACGGCGCCAGCTCCGGCGCGGCGCCAACGGTGTGCGTGTAGCCACCGCTCATCGCGGCGACGTCGCCGAAGCTGCCGATGAGGCGCATCAGCTCGCGGCCGGTGGCTGCGTCGCGCATCGAGCCGGTCAGCGTCGCCAGCTGGCGGCCGCTCTTGACGATCTCGGTCGCAATCGTCACCGCCGACGGTTTGCCGGGCGCCAGGTAGTGCGCGGTCACCGTGATCGGATCGGGACGGCCCGATGCCGCACGCATTGCGTTCGCTGCGAGCGCGAGCAGGTATCCGCCGTTGGCATTGCCGTTGATGTCCCACCCGTCCTCGATCTCGCCGCGGAACAATGCGGGTGAGACATCGGGCGACACCTCGGTCACGGCGATGGCACGATCGAACGACGGGGTCATGGCGATCGATAATGTCGGGCTCGCGCGGCGGGGGCGCAGCCGTAGCCTGGTGATGTGACCAAGTTCTCGCTCACGACGCCGATCTACTACGTGAACGCCAAGCCGCATCTCGGCCACGCGTACACCACCATCGTCGGTGACGCGCTGGCCCGCTGGCACCGCCTGCTCGGCGACGATGTCCACTTCCTGACCGGCACCGACGAGCACGGCTTGAAGATCCAACAGGCGGCCGACGCTGCCGGCATGACCCCGCAGCAGTTCGCCGACAGCATCGCCCCGCAATTCGCCGACGCCTGGGCCAAGCTCCACATCAGCAACGACGACTTCATCCGCACCACCGAGCCGCGCCACTACGCCGGCGTCAAGAAGCTGCTGCAGGCCTGCTACGACGCCGGCGACATCGAGCTCGACCTCTACGCCGGTCTGTACTGCGTGTCATGCGAGGAGTACTACACCGAGGAAGAGCTCGTCGATGGCCTGTGCCCGATCCACAAGCGCCCGGTCGAGTTCTTCGAGGAGGAGAACTACTTCTTCCGCCTGTCGCGTTTCGGCGACCGCCTGCTCGAGTGGTACGAGTCGCACCCCGACGCCCTCAAACCCGAGTTCCGTGGCAACGAAGCCATCGGTCTGATCAAGTCCGGATTACGCGACTTCTCCGTCAGCCGCACCAGCTTGACGTGGGGTGTCCCGCTGCCGTGGGACAACAAGCACGTCGCCTACGTCTGGTTCGACGCGTTGACCAACTACATGTCGGCCGTCGGGTACGGAACCGACGACGCGCGCTTCGAGCAGTGGTGGCCGGTCGACTACCACCTCATCGGCAAGGACATCCTGCGCCATCACTGCGTCTACTGGCCGGCGATGCTGATGTCGGCCGGCGTCGATCTGCCCAAGGGTTGGGGCATCGGCGGCTGGCTGCTCTCCGACGGCGAGAAGATGAGCAAGACGTCGGGCAACGTCGTCAACCCGCTCGACCTCGTCGACGACATCGGAGTCGACGGGTTTCGCTACTACGTCCTCGCCGAGACCCCGTACGGCCAGGACGGCGACTTCACGTACGAGGGTCTGATCGCGCGGTACAACAGCGATCTCGCCAACAACCTCGGCAACCTGCTGAGCCGCGTGGCCACCGTCGTCGCCAAGAAGTGCGACGGCGTCGGACCGGCACCGTCGGCGGACAGCCCACTCGCCGTATCGGCTGCGTCGGCGTACGACGCAACCGCCGCCGCCTGGCATGCGCTGCAGCCCAGCCGCGCGCTCGATGCGACGTGGTCGCTGATCCGGGCGACCAACGCGTACCTCGAGGCCAACGAGCCGTGGAAGGCCGAGCCGGGCGAAACCCTGGATCGCGTGATGGGCGACGCGCTCGAGGCGCTGCGCATCGTCGCGATCCTTGTGTCGCCCGCTGTGCCCGCCACGGCGCAGGCCGTGTGGGAACGCATCGGCATGCCCGGCGCCGTCGTCGATCAACGCCTCCCCGAGGCCGCCGCGTGGGGCGGCTACCCAGGCGCGCTCGACGTCGTCAAGGGCGACCCGCTGTTCCCCCGCCGTCAGCCGGCGACCTGAGTCCGATGGTCTGGACCGACAATCACTGCCACCTGCACGACGCGCGCATCCCCGGCGGCGCGGCCGGCGCGGTCGCGACGGCGCGCACAGCCGGCGTCGGCACGATGATCACGGTCGGGTGCGATCGCGACACGTCGCTCGCCGCGATTGCCGTCGCCGAGCAGTTCGACGGCGTGTGGGCCACGGTCGGCCTACACCCCCACGACGCCAAGCACGGCGTGGACACCATCGCCGATCTGTTCGACCACCCCAAGGTGATCGCCGTCGGCGAGTGCGGCCTGGATTACCACTACGACCACTCGCCCCGCGACGTGCAGCGCGACGCGTTCGCTGCGCAGATTCATTGGGCTCACGCACGCGATCTGCCGCTCGTCATCCACACCCGCGAGGCATGGGCCGAGACGTTCGACATCCTCGCGGCGGAGGGCGTGCCGGAACACACGATCTTTCACTGCTTCAGTGGTGGGGCCGACGAGGCCCGTCGCTGCCTCGACCTCGGCGCGTTCTTGAGCTTCTCCGGCATCGTCACGTTCAAGACCGCAACCGACCTGCAGGCCGCGGCATTGCTGTGCCCGCTCGATCGGATGATGGTCGAGACCGACAGTCCCTACCTGGCTCCGCTCCCACATCGCGGCAAGCCGAACCAACCGGCGTTCGTGGCACTCGTTGGTTCGTTCATCGCCGATCTGCGCAGCGAGGCCGCCGACGTCGTCGCCGCAGCAACCACGGCAACGGCGTGCCTTGCCTTTCCCAGGATCGCTCCGTAGCCTCGGACACGCAATGAACCTCGACGTCACCGACCGGCGGCGGCTGCTCGTCGCGACGGCCGCAACGCTCATCGCCCTGCCCGCGATCTGGCTCTTCACCAGGGACGAAGCAGCGAAGGGCGACGTCGTTCCCACTGCAGCGGTGGCCGGTGTGGACACGCCGTCCGGGGCCGCGGGCGCTACCGCAGAGACCGAGGTGGACCCGTTCGGTACGAGCGGGCCGATCTTCGTCGACGGGCCGACCACCCCACCGAAGCCGGCGGTGATCCAGATCGTCGTGCCGGCCGCTCCGGCCGGCAAGTTCGTCGACGGCGGCGCCACGTATGCACGGGTGATCGGCAAGGGTGCCGAGGACAGCTGCTCCGCGCCGAACGCGGCCTTCGGCGCCACGCTGCAAGTCACCAATCGTGACAACGGCCGCTCGATCACGTGCGTGAACCGCCATCCAGAGGTGCTCGGGCCAGGTCTCGAGATCAAGCTGACGACCGCGCAGTTCGAGCAGATCGGTCAGATCGTCGACGCGCCGATCCCGGTGCGGATCAGCTGGGACACTGGATGACCCTCTCGCGTCGCGAGGTCAACCAGCTGCTCACCGAACATGGTCTGGCACCACGGCGCGAGTTCGGCCAGAACTTCGTCGTCGACGCCAACACCGTGCGCCGCATCACCCACCTGGCCGCCGTCGGCGCCGGTGACCACGTGGTCGAGATCGGTGCCGGCCTCGGGTCGCTGACCACCGCGCTGGCCGAGACGGGCGCTGACGTGGTGGCGCTGGAGATCGATCGGGGCATCGTGGCGGTCCTGCGCACCGTCGTGCAGAAGCTCGCCAACGTGCGCGTCGTCGAGGGCGACGCGCAGGAGACGGACTGGTCCGCCGTGCTCGCCGGTTCACAGCGCTGGGTCTTGGTGGCCAACCTGCCCTACAACGTCGGCACCCCGCTCGTCATGGATCTGCTCGACACGGTGCCACAGATCGGCCGGATGCTCGTGATGGTCCAGCGCGAGGTCGGCGAGCGGATGATCGCGCCGACGCGCTCGCCCGCTTACGGCGCGATGAGCGTGAAGGTCGCCTACTGGGCCACGGCGCGCATCGTCGGCTACGTGCCCGCCACGGTGTTCGTGCCGCAGCCGAAGGTGGAGAGCGCGCTCGTCGAGATCACCCGCCGCGGCACGCCAGCGGTCGACGGCGTCGATCCAACCGCATTGTTCGAACTCGTGCGTACCGGCTTCGCGCACCGCCGCCAGATGCTGCGCCGTGTTCTCGCCGGCATCGTGTCGCCCGAACAGTTCGCGGCTGCAGGCATCGCCCCGACGTCTCGCGCCGAGGAGCTGAGCGTGCACGACTGGGGCCGGTTGCTGGGGGCGCTCGGATGACTGCTGCGGTCGTGGTCGTGGTTGCACCGGCCAAGTTGACGCTCACGTTGCGCGTCACGGGTGTGCGCGATGACGGCTATCACCTGATCGACGCGGAGATGGTCACGCTCGATCTGGCCGACGAGGTCACCATCGATCCGGCGGGTTCGGGCATCACCGTGACCGGGCCGTTCGCCGTCGGCATCCCCACCGACGAGACCAACATCGTGGCCCGCGCGCTGCGGCTCGTCGACCGCCACGCGGCGGTCACCATCGACAAGCGCATCCCCCACGGCGGCGGCCTGGGCGGGGGCTCGGCCGATGCCGCCGCCGTCCTGCGGTGGGCCGGGCTCGGCGATGTGAAATTGGCGTCACGGGTCGGCGCCGACGTGTCGTTCTGCCTCGTCGGCGGCCGGGCCCGCGTCAGCGGCATCGGCGACGCCATTCAGCCGCTTGCGCCGCGTCCCGGGCAGCCGATAACACTCGTCATCCCACCACTGTCGTGTTCGACTCCTGCCGTCTATCGAGCCTGGGATGCGCTCGGTGGGCCGACCGACACCGGACGCAACGACTTGTTGACGGCGGCCATCGCGGTCGAGCCGGCGATGGCCGACTGGCGCGATCGCATCGCCCACGCGGCGCGGGCCGACGTGCACCTGGCCGGCAGCGGGGCGACGTGGTTCCTCGACGGCCACCACCCGGATCTGCGGGACAGGTTGCCCGACGCGACCGTCGTCCTCACCACCACCCGCGCGTAACCCCGGTTTTGTGTGAGCGACCAGGTCGACGGTTCGCCTGATCGCTCACGCAAACCACGAGAGCATCACGCCCGCCTGAACTCCCCCCGGTTTGTGTGAGCGTCCAGGTCGACGGTTCGCCTGATCGCTCACGCAAACCTCGGGCGGCGCGGGGCGATCAGCCGAAAACGACGACGACCGCCCGACCCCTGGACGGGGTCGAGCGGTCGTCGACAGAACGAGGTCAGCGGTGCGAACTATTTACGACGCTGGTGACGGGTCCGCCGGAGCATCTTCTTGTGCTTCTTCTTGCGCATGCGCTTGCGGCGCTTCTTGATCAACGAACCCATAAGACGACGACGCTAGCGCGCAGCCGGAACCGCACCAACCTGGAGACCCTCGCATGCTCGAACCCCCGCAGCAAACCCGGGTGCGCGGCGAGCGCGATCCGGTACCGTATGCGGCGACTTTCCGGGGTCGTTCAATGGTAGGACATCGGTTTTTGGTGCCGTCTATAGGGGTTCGAGTCCTCTCCCCGGAGCTCGTTGCGACAGGTCGCGCGACCACGGATCAGCGGTCAAGGTGGGGTGTACCGCACTTCGCGGGCGCAACGCGCTAGAACAGACTCATGTCGGTTTCCGCCATCGTGCTCGCCGCCGGCGAGGGCACCAGGATGCGCTCGACGCGCCCCAAGCCGCTGCACATGATCTGCGGCCGGGGCATGGTCATGCACGTCATCCACGCCCTGGAATCGGTCGATGTCGAGCGAACCATCGTGGTCGTCGGCCACAGCGCCGAGCGGGTCACGAAGAAGGTGCAGGAACAGGCACCCGACTGGGCCAACGTGTCCTTCGTCGAACAGCACGTGCAGCGCGGCACCGGCGACGCGGCGATGGTCGGCCTGTCGGCGTTCCCCGGCGACGATCTCGACGACGAGTCCACCATCGTGATCCTTCCCGGCGATGCCCCGCTGCTGCGCACCGAGACCGTCGACGAACTCGTTGCCGCCCACGTCGCCAACGGCCACGCCGCCACGCTGCTGACGTCGGTGATGGACGACCCGACGGGTTATGGCCGGGTCATCCGCTCGACCAGCAAGGGCGGCGGTGACCGGGTCTTGCGCATCGTCGAGCAGCGTGACGCCTCACCCGAGGAACTCGCCGTGCAGGAGGTCTGCACCAGCATCTACGCGTTCCGCCGCGATCTGCTCGGCCCCGCGTTGCGACATCTGTCGCCCGTCAACGCACAGGGCGAGTACTACCTCACCGACGTCGTCGGCGTGCTCGGCAGCATGGGCCACCGCATCGGCGCGATGCACGCGTCTCCCGCCGAGACCGCTGGCGTCAACGACCGCTGGCAACTCGCCCTCGCCGAGCGCGAGCTGCGCGCCCGCACCAACCGTCAGTGGCTGCTCAACGGTGTCACGATGCTGGACCCGCGCCAGACGTTCATCGACGTCACCGTGCAGTTGGCTCGCGATGTCACGCTGTATCCGGGCACGATCCTGCAGGGCCGCACCGTCGTCGGTAACGGCTGCGAGATCGGGCCCGACACCCGCCTCGTCGACTGCATCGTCGCTCCGGAGTGCGTGATCGAGAACTCGGTCGGTCGTGACGCGGAGATCGGATTCGGTGCTCACGTCGGTCCGTACGCACATCTTCCGAGTGGAAGCTCCGTGGCTGCCGGGATCACGACCGGCAGCTTCTACACTGCACCCGTCGACTGACGTCGGGGAGTATCGGGAGCTGTCACATGGAAAAGCTGACCACCAAGCGTTTAGCCCTCTATTCGGGGCGAACGCACCCCGCGCTGGCGCAGGAGGTGGCCGAGCACCTGGAGCTGATGCTCGGTGACGCGAACATCGTCGAGTTCTCCAACGGCGAGATCCGGCCCCGCTACGCAGAGAGCATCCGCGGCACGGACGTGTTCATCATGCAGACCCACTTCGGGTGTGGTGGGCGCAGCATCAACGACTCGATCATGGAGCAGCTGATCATGATCGACGCTGCCCACCGGGCATCGGCCAAGCGCATCACCGCGGTGTGCCCGTTCTACGGCTACGCCCGCCAGGACCGCAAGGCCGAGGGCCGCGAGCCGATCACGGCCCGCCTGGTCGCCGACCTGTTCCGTGCCGCCGGGGCCAAGCGAATGGTGTCGATCGACCTGCACAGCGGGCAGATCCAGGGCTTCTTCGACGGCCCGGTCGACCACCTCACTGCGCTGCCGGTGCTCGAGCGCTACGTGCGCGAGAACGGCCACCACGGCATGGTCATCGTGTCCCCCGATGCCGGCCGGGTGAAGGTTGCCGAGCGCTTCGCGCAGCACCTCGCCGACATGGAGGCCGATGTCGCGTTCGTCAACAAGCGGCGGGCCAAGGGCAGCGTCAACTCGGCCGAGGCCAAAGAGGTCATCGGCGAGGTCGACGGTCGCTGTTGCATCATCACCGACGACATGATCGACACCGCTGGCACCGTGGTCTCGGCGGCCGAGTTGTTGCTCAAGCGGGGCGCATCCGAGGTGTGGTGCATGGCCACCCACGGCGTGCTCTCCGGACCGGCGATCCAGCGACTCCGCGACTCCCAGATCACCCGTGTCGTGTTGACCAACACGCTGCCGACGCCGTCGAAAGACGACATCCCCCAGCTCGAGGTGCTGTCCATCGCGCCGATCATCGCCGAAGCGCTGTCCGCCGTGTTCGACGACACGTCGGTGTCGGAGATCTTCGGCGGCGAGAACCAGGCCTGACGCCAACGAATCAGGTCCAGAGCGTTCGGCGCGACCTGTTCGGGGCGAGTTGCTGGCGGGGCCAGGACCGATAGGCTCTCTCGTCGCTCTTTTGCCGAGGTAGATCATCATGTCCCAGACCAAGCTCGTTGCCCAGACAGGCCGTGACCACGGCTCCTCCGCCTCCCGTCGCCTGCGCGCCGAGGACAAGATCCCGGCAGTGCTGTACGGGCGTGGCATGTCGCCGGTCAGCATCGCTGTCGGCCGTCGCGACCTGCGGCTCGCGCTCAGCGGTCCGGCCGGCTTCAACACCGTGCTGTCGCTCGAGGTGGATGGCAAGGCCTACCCGGCCGTCATCAAGGACGTGCAGCGCCATCCGGTGAAGCGCAACGTGCACCACATCGACTTCTTCCAGATCAACATGACCGAGCTGCTCACCGTCTCGGTGCCGCTGCGCCTCGAGGGCGAGGCCAAGGCGGTGCAGGCCGAGGGCGGCCTCGTCGACCCGGCCGTCGACACGATCGATGTCGAGTGCACCCCGAACGACATGCCGAACGAGTTCGTCGTCGACATCTCCGACATGCAGCCCGGCGACATCATCCGCCTCTCCTCGCTCACGATGCCGTCCGGCGTCACTGCGCTTGGCGACCCGGAGATGCCGATCGTGACCGCACTCCACGGCTTCAGCGAGTCCGAGCTCACCTCCGATGCCACGCCCGAGGGCGAAGGCGACGAGGGTGCCGAGGCGAGCGCCGAGGGCGACGCCGCTGGCGAAGCCGCCGCCGAATAACCCGCTGCCGTGGCTCTGTTCGGGCGCGGCGCACGTCCTGATCGTCGCGGTACCCCGTACGACTTCTTGGTCGTCGGCCTCGGCAATCCCGGCAAGGAGTACGCACGAACGCGCCACAACGTCGGCGAAGAGGTCGTGCACCTTCTGGCCGAACGAGTCGGCGCGACGTTCAAGGCCGGCAAGGACAAGGCCAAGGTTGCCGAGGCCACCGTCGCTGGAAAGCGCTGCGTGCTCGCGTTCCCGCTGACGTACATGAACGAATCCGGTCAGGCGGTCAGCGCGTTGACGCGTCGCTTCGGCATCACCGACCCGGCGCAGATCATCGTCGTTCACGACGAGCTGGATCTGCCACCCACCCAGATCCGGGTCAAGGTGGGAGGCGGTCTGGCCGGCAACAACGGCTTGCGCAGCATCACCCAGCACCTCAAGACACAGGATTACATGCGCGTCCGCATCGGCATCGGCAAGCCGCCGTCGAAAGAACGCGGCGCGAGCCACGTCCTGTCGAAGATGCCCAAGGCCGAGCGCGAGGACTTCGACGTCGCGATCCAGCTCGCCGCGGACGCGGTGGAAGTGCTCGTGACGGAAGGGCCGGATGCGGCGATGCGCCAGTTCAACGCACGCTGACTCCCAACCGGTCAGACCAGCGCCGGGTCAGACCAGCGCCACGTCGGCCAGCACTCGACCGGCAACGAGCTCGATCCGCCGCGTCAGGCGCACCGTGTCGAGCAGGGCGCGGTCGTGGGTGACGAGCAAGACGGTGCCGCCGAACGCGTCGAGTGCGATCTCGAGCTGCTCGATCGCCGCCAGGTCGAGGTGGTTCGTCGGCTCGTCGAGGACGAGGCAGTTCGTGCCGGTGGCCATGAGCAGCGCGAGGACCGCGCGCGTTCGCTCACCGGGCGACAGCGACGGCGTCGGACGGTTGACTTCGGCCGCACCGATGCCGAACTTGGCCAGCAACGTGCGCGCCGCGGGGATCGTCATCGACGTCACCTGCATGAACGCATCGAGGATCGTCGGCGCGCCGGCAAGCTGTGACCGGCCCTGCTCCATCTCGCCGACGACGACGCTGGGACCGACGAAGACCTCACCAGCGTCGGCCTCGATCGAGCCGAGCATCACGCGCAGCAGGGTGGTCTTGCCACTGCCATTGGCACCGACGATCGCGATCCGCTCGCCGGCACCGATGGTCAGCGTGACCGGGCCAAGGGTGAAGTCGCCGCGCCGATGCACGGCATCGACCAGTCGCGACACGATCGCGCCGCTGCGGGCCGTCTCACCGAACGTGAGCCGCAGCTGCCACGGCTCCCGCGGCTCGTCGACCACGTCCAGGCGCTCCATCGCCCGTTCCGTGCGTGCCGCTTTGCCGGCAAGTTGCTCGGACTGGTTGATTCGGTAGGCACGGATGAACTTGTCCTTCTCGGACAGGTCCTTCTTGGCCTTGCTCAGGCCCTGGGTCGCCCATTCACGCTCGCGTTGCGCCCGACCGGCCAACGACGACCGCTTCTCCTCGTACTCCTCGTAGCGCTCGCGGGCGTGCTGCGCGGCCAACTCACGCTCGACGAGGTATGCCTGGTAGCCACCCGAGAACAGTGTGAGGCCGTGGTCGAACTGGTCGATCTCGGCCACGTGGGTGATGGTTCGGCGCAGGAACTCGCGGTCGTGACTGACCAACACGACGCCCGACTGCAGCGACGTCACCCAGCGTTCGAGCCGGTCGAGGCCGTCGATGTCGAGATCATTGGTCGGCTCGTCGAGCAGGAAGATGTCGAATCGAGCCAGCAGCATCGACGCGAGGCCGGCGCGCGCGGCCTCACCACCGGAGAGCGTGGTCATCGCTTGGTGCAGCAGGCGATCGGTCAGGCCGAGGTCGGCCCAGACCTCGCCGACCCGAGCGTCGAAGTCGGCCGCGCCGATCGCCAGCCACCGCTCCAACGCGTCCGCGTATCTGTCGTCCGCATCGGCATCCTGTGTGGCCAACGCCTGTGTGGCGGCGTCCAACTCGTGCGATGCCGCGGCGACGCCCGTGCGCCGGCCGAGGTAGTCGAGCACCGACTCGTCCGCGCGTCGCTCCGGTTCCTGGGGCAGGTAGCCGACGAGTGCGGTGGGCGGCATCAACGTGATGCCACCGGAGTCGGGAGGCACCTCACTGGAGAGGACGCGCAAGAGGGTGGTCTTGCCGACGCCGTTCGGACCGACGAGGCCGACCCGCCATCCGGGCGCGACGCTGAGATCGACGTCGTCGAGGATGGTCGCTCGACCGAGGGACAGTGAGAGCGAGCGAGCGTGCAGTGAAGCGTTGGACGGCATGTGAGAAACCTCGTGCAATCGTACGCGAGGTCATATCGTGGGTGCATGCCGTACAACGAAGCCCAGTCCGACTGGTGGAAGACGTTTGTCGACACGCTTCCTGCGCACACTGCCAAGCTTGCCGTGGTCCGCGCCGACGGCAGCCCGCTGGTGGCACCCGTGTGGATCGATCGCGATGGCGACCAGGTCGTGTTCATGACCAGCGCCGCGACCATCAAGGGCAAGGCGATCCTGCGCGACGGGCGGGTCAGCCTGTGCCTCGACAACGAGTCGCCGCCGTTCGACTTCGTCACCATCAACGGCACCACGACGACATCGACCGATGCGGACGAGCTGCTGCACTGGGCGACGCGCATCGCAGCCCGCTACATGGGCGAGGACGTGGCCGAGCAGTTCGGCCGGCGCAACGCCGTCGCACCGGAGATGGTGGTGCGCGTCACCCCCACCAACATCGTCGCCAAGGTCAACGTCGCCGACTGACGGCCAACCGAGAGTGTCGGCCGTCACAGCGCCCCGTGGGCGAAGGTTGTTTCGCAGCGGGATCTGTCAAGCCAGCTTGACGTCACGTCAACCAACCTTGACCGATCTCCCACGGCGAATACTTTTCGGGTGGAACAACACCGGGGCCGGAGCCCAAGGAGTCGTATCCACCCGAGCGCCTCGGTGAGCAACTCGAGTCGCAACGGAGTACTTCGACACTTCGGTCGCGCGCTGTCACGGAAGCAGCAACAAGACCGACCCGATCAGGGTCGACCTTGGCGTGGGTGAGCCGCCGCCCACATCAGGGTCGGTCAAGCGGTCAGGTTGTGGCGGAACATGATTGACAGGCGCGGGCCTTCGACGTGGGCGGCCTTCGGCACGGAATGCTCCCAGTCGTGCTGGCACGCTCCACCCATCACGAACAGGTCGCCGTGGCCGAGCCGGAAGCTGCACGAACGGCCGCCGCCACGGGGCCGCAGCATGAAGCTGCGCGGCGCGCCGACGCTGACGATCACCACGATCGGATCCTCGTGCACAAATCGCTCACGGTCGCCGTGCCATGCCACCGAGTCGCGGCCGTCGCGGTACAGGTTGCAGCCGATCGTGTCGAAGGGGCGCTCGTACCGGGTGGACATCGCGATCCGGATCTCGGCGAGCACCGGCATCGGCTCGGCCGACCCGTCGCTTCCGTCCCACCACCACGTCAGCCGCGGCTCGGGAAGGAGGCGGTCCCACATCACCACCTCGCGCTGACGCCACGCCAGCGCATGGCTCAAGCCGTCGAAGACCTGATCCGCGCCGCGCAGCCAATTGGGCGCGTAGTCGACCCACGACGTCGAGTCGAGCCACAGTCGCTCGGTGTTCGCAAACGTGGCGTCGCACGACGGAGCGTCGCCGCCGAACAACGACGCCTGCCACGTCAAGTCGGGCTCGTGTTCGATGGGTGCTCGAGTGGGCATGGGGTCATCCTCGCGAATCGAACAGACGTTCGCAACCCGCGCAAGGGCCGGCCGCGTGTCGCCCGCCAGCGATCAGCGACTCGGCGCTACCCTGAACCGTCCTCATGCAGCTCGCATCGCTCCCCCAGCTCCTGCGCGACGAACCCGGCCTGACCCAGGCGATCGGCAACCCCAACGGCGTCGTCGCTGTGCCCGAGGCCGCGCGCCCGATCGCGATCGCCGCGCTGCAGCACCTGTCAGCGCGGCGCCCACTCGTCATCGCCTGCCCGACCGGCACTGCCGCAGGGCAGCTCTTCGACGATCTGCAACAGTTCATGCCCGATGGCGAAGTCATGCTGTTCCCGGCGTGGGAGACGCTGCCGTTCGAGCGCGTCAGTCCCAGCGTCGAGACGATGGGTCGCCGGCTCGAGGTGCTCTGGCGGCTGCGTGACCGCCAGCGTTGCCCGGCGGTCATCGTCGCCAGCGTCCGATCGCTGCTCCAGCGCCTCGGGCCGGGCGCGATCGACAACGAGCCGATCCGCGTCGCACCCGGGGCCACACTCGACGCCGACGACCTGCTGTCCACGCTGGTGGCCCGTGGATATCGACGTGAGGAATTGGTCGAGCACCGCGGCGAGGTCGCACGCCGCGGCGCGATCATCGACGTCTACCCGTCCACCGCCGACGCCCCGATCCGCATCGATCTGTGGGGTGACGAGGTGGACCGGCTCACCATCATCAGCGTCAACGACCAACGCAGCGTGGCCGACCTGGACGAGGCGTTCATCTTCGCGGCGCGCGAGTTGGTGCCCGACGAATCCGTTCGCGAGCGCGCTGCGGCACTTGTCGCCGACGAGCCGTGGGGCCGCGAGCAGTGGGAGCGCCTCGCCGAGGGCGCGCAGTTCGACGGCATGGAGAGCTGGTTGCCGTGGCTCACCGACGCGAGCGTCGACGCGCGTCAGCTGTTGACCGACGTGCTGCCCGCGACCGGCAAGGTCGTGCTCGTCGAGCCGCGGCGCATGCGCGATCGCGCCACCGAGCTGCTGGCCGAAGAAGACGACCTCGCCCGCGCGCTCGCCAGCACATGGGGCCGCGACCCCGACGTCGCGTTCCCGCGCCTGCACGCCGAGCCCGATCAACTGCTCAGCACTGGTGCCGGCGCGTGGATGATGACCGTCGCACCGGAGAACCCCGACTCGCCGATGGTCAGCGCCAGTGGTTGGGGCCCTGTGGTCGGCGACGGTGAAGGGCTCACCAACCGGTTGAAAGAACTGCTCGCCGACAAGTTCCGGGTCGTCGTCGCCGCCGACGGCGAGGCCTCGGCGCAACGCCTGGCCGGGCTGCTGCGCGAGCGCGGCCTGGACTTCACCGTTGTCGCGCACACGCCCGGCTCGGCACCCGACCTCGGTCGTCCGGGCGGCAGCGTGGTCGTCGCCCCACTGCATCGCGGTGTCACCGTGCCGCACGCGAAGGTGGCCATCGTGGCCGAGGGCGATCTGACGGGCCGCCGTCGCACCCATCGCCAACCGCGTCAGCGCAAGCGCGAGAGCGCGGCGTTCTTCGAAGACCTCCGCCCCGGCAACTACGTCGTCCACCACCAGCACGGCGTCGGACAGTACGAGGGCATGGTCAAGCGCACCATCGGGGGCGTCGAACGCGACTACTTGCTGCTCGCCTACAAGGGCGGCGACAAGCTCTACATCCCCAGCGACCAGATCGACACGATCCGCCAGTACGTCGGCGGCGAGGCGCCCGTGCTGCATCGTCTCGGCGGTTCCGACTTCGCCAAGGCCAAGTCGCGGGTCAAGTCGGCAGTGCGCGAGATCGCCCAGGAGCTCGTCGTGCTCTACCAGAAGCGGGTGCACGCGACCGGCCACGCCTTCGCCCACGACACGCCGTGGCAGCACGACATGGAGGAAGCGTTCCCGTTCGTCGAGACACCGGACCAACGCCAGGCCATCGACGACACGAAGCTGGACATGGAGAAGCCGTACCCGATGGACCGCCTCGTCTGTGGCGATGTCGGCTTCGGCAAGACCGAGGTCGCCGTGCGCGCCGCGTTCAAGGCGATCCAGGACGGCAAGCAGGTCGCCGTCCTCGCGCCGACCACGCTGCTGGCCACCCAGCACGGCAACACCTTCGCCGACCGCTTCTCCGGATTCCCGGTCCGAGTCGAGGTGCTGAGCCGCTTCCTGACCAACGCCCAGGCCAAGAAGGTGATCGACGGTCTGTGGTCGGGTGAGGTCGACCTCGTCATCGGTACCCACCGGCTGCTGCAGGACAGCGTCAAGTTCAAGGACCTCGGCCTGCTCGTGGTCGACGAGGAACAGCGCTTCGGTGTGCAGCACAAAGAGGCGATGAAGAAGCTGAAGGTCAACGTCGACGTGCTCACCCTCAGTGCGACGCCCATCCCGCGAACGCTGGAGATGAGCCTGGTCGGCATCCGCGACCTGTCGCTGCTGCAGACTCCGCCAGCCGATCGCCAGCCGATCCTGACGTTCGTCGGCGAGTTCGACGGCCGGGTCGCGGTCGAGGCCATCCGCCGCGAGCTGTTGCGCGAGGGCCAGGTGTTCTGGGTCCACAACCGGGTGCAGTCGATCGAGCTCACAGCAGCGCGGCTACGCGAGCTCGTGCCCGAGGCCCGCATCGCCGTTGCCCACGGGCAGATGGACGAGGGCACGCTGGAGCAGGTCGTGCTCGACTTCTGGGAGGGCCGCTTCGACGTCCTCGTCTGCACCACGATCATCGAGAGCGGCATCGACATGCCAACGGTGAACACGCTCGTCGTCGAACGCTCGGATCTGCTCGGGCTGGGCCAGATGCACCAGCTGCGTGGTCGCGTCGGGCGCAGCGGCTCGCGCGCCTACGCCTACCTCTTCTACCCCCGCGACAAGACGCTGACCGAGGAGGCCTACGAGCGGTTGAAGACCATCGGCGAGGCCACCGATCTCGGCAGCGGGTTCAAGATCGCGATGCGCGACCTGGAGATCCGTGGCGCGGGCAACTTGCTCGGCCAGGCGCAGAGCGGTCACATCGCCGCCGTCGGCTACGACCTCTACTGCCAGATGGTGACCGAGGCGGTCAGTGAGATGAAGGGCGAGCCCGTCCGCGAGCCGAACGAGGTCAAGCTCGACGTGCCGACCGACGCCCACCTGCCGGTCACGTACGTGCCGAAGGAATCGCTGCGCCTGGAGGCCTACCGCCGCCTGGCCGCGATCGAGACCGACCGCGATGTCGAG
The DNA here is from genome assembly GCA_031410915.1 of Actinomycetes bacterium. Classification (GTDB taxonomy): domain Bacteria; phylum Actinomycetota; class Acidimicrobiia; order Acidimicrobiales; family Ilumatobacteraceae; genus WLMZ01. Next base: position 12,909 of record JANNZY010000116.1, on the reverse strand, counting down.
GACATCCGTGCCGAGTGGGAGGACCGCTATGGCCCATTGCCCGCGCCGGCCGAGGCGTTGCTCGTGGTCGGCCAGCTGCGCGCCGAGTGCAACCGGCTCGGGTTGAAGGACATCTCGATCAGCTCGAACCAGGCCCGCCTCGCGCCGATCTCGCTGAAGACCAGCGAGGAGCTGCGCCTGCGCCGCCTGGCCAAGGGAGCGATCGTGAAGGACGAGATCAAGCAGCTCGTCGTGCCCCTCCCGCCGCGCCAGGACCCGGCCACGTTCCTCGTCGGCTTCCTGCGAGCCCTCGTCCCCATCCCCGAGCCCGTTCCGGTGTGAGCGGGGGTCACCGGGTATCGTCTCCGACGTGACTCGTCGCCTCCCTCTCGCCGCCGCGTCCGTCGCGGTCGCTGCGCTGCTGACCTCGGGCTGCAGCACGTTCTCGCGCAACGACGCTGCGGCCGAGGTCAACGGCCACGAGCTGGCGATCAACGACTTCGAGGCCATTCTCGGTGATCTCGGCGGCGCGCCGGACGCGCTCGGCGACTTCCCCGGCACCGGCGCACGCCAACTGCTCACGGCGTGGGTCAGCCTCACCGCGCTGCAGGACGAGCTCGCCCGTCAGGGCATCGTCATCGACGACGCCGCCCGCCAGGAGGCCGAGCAACGACTGGACGCAGCCGACCAGGCATCCGTCGACGCCGGCAACGCACCGCAGGTGTCCACGTGGTCTGCACCGACGAAGGACCTGCAGGTCAACTACCGCGCCATGCTCGATGCGATCGCCAAGTCCGACGACTTGATCCCGGAAAGCCAGCTCGAGGCCGCCTACAACGCCGGACACGCGACATCCGGGGTGCTGTGCCTGCGCCTCATGTCGTTCGCCACCGTCACCGAGGCGCAGGACGCGTTCGACGCGCTGCAGAGCGGTGCGGCCGACTTTGCGACCTTGGCCGAGGATCACCCGATTGATCCATCCGTCCCGGCCAACGGTGGCATCTTCTCCGACCCGAACACGGGGGCCGAGTGCCTGTCGACGGAGTCGTATCCCGGTCTCGGTGAAGCCCTCGGAACGTCGGTCGTCGGCGAGGTCTCTGGTCCGCTCACCCTCGGCAATTCCACGGTGCTGTTCATCGAACGCCCCTACGCCGAAGTCGCCGAACAACTCCGCCCGATCCTCGGACCGGCGATCGCCGGCGATCTGTCCCGCTCGCTCGTCAGTGGCATCCACGCCAACATCGACAGTCGCTACGGCATGTGGGATGACAGCGTCGGGCAGGTCGTGCCGACACGATGAGCCGCTGATGGCCCTGCCTCGCGTCGTCGTCATCGGGCTCGGACCCGGCGCAACGGACCACGTCACGCAGCAGACACTGACGGCAATCGATCGGGCCGTCGCCGATGGCACGCCACGCTTCCTGCGCACGTCGCGGCATCCGTCGGCGTCGTTGGTACTCGGCGCGACGAGCTTCGACCACCTCTACGAATCGGCGGACACCTTCGTCTCCGTGTACGACCAGATCGCCGATCTGCTCGTCGCTGCGGCCACCGAGCACGGCGAGGTGCTCTACGCCGTCCCCGGCTCGCCGCTCGTGCTCGAACACAGTGTGCGCACGTTGCGCGCCGACTCGCGCATCGAGTGCCAGGTGCTGCCGGCGCTGTCGTTCCTCGACGTCGCGTACGCCGCGCTCGGCATCGACCCGGTCGAATCAGCGGTCCGGCTCATCGACGGCCACGAGTTCACCACCGCCGCAGCCGGGCACGCCGGTCCGTTGCTGATCGCGCACACCCACGCCAACTGGGTCCTCAGCGACATCAAGCTCGCCGTCGACGAAGCCGGCACACTCAGCAACGACGACGTCGAGGTCGTCATCCTGCAACGCCTCGGCACCGCGGAGCAGAACGTGGTGCACACCACGTGGGCGGAGATGGACTCCGCCGTCGAGGCCGACCATCTCACGTGTGTGTACGTGCCTCGCCTGTCAGTGCTGGTCGCCGAGCACTATGCCCGGTTCCACCAGCTGACACGCACGCTGCGCGAGCAGTGCCCGTGGGACATCGAACAGACCCACGCTTCCCTCGTGCCGTATCTGCTCGAAGAGACCTACGAGGTCGTCGACGCGCTGCAAGCGCTGGACCCCGACGACCCCTCCACCGACGTGGCGCTGATCGAGGAGCTCGGCGATCTGCTCTACCAGATCGAGTTCCACGCCACCATCGCCGAACAGCAGGGTCGCTTCACGATCGCCGACGTCGCCCAGGGCGTGCACGACAAGCTCGTCCGCCGTCACCCGCACGTCTTCGGCGACACCGTCGCCGAGTCCAGCTCGACGGTCGTGTCGAACTGGGAGGCGATCAAAAAGGCGGAGAAGAATCGCACCAGCATCTTCGACGGCATCCCGTCGTCATCGCCGTCGCTGTCCTACGCGAACACGGTGCAGCGCAAGGCGGCCAGGGTCGGCTTCGACTGGCCCGACGTGTCCGGCGCGCTCGCCAAGATCCCGGAGGAAGCGGCCGAGGTCGTCGAGGCGCACGCACTCGGCGATGCCGAAGCGACCGCGTCCGAGATCGGTGACCTGCTCTTCTCGGTCGTCAACGTCGCTCGCCACCTCGGCGTCGACCCCGAGGTCGCACTGCGCACAGCGGTGGCGAAGTTCCGTACCCGCTTCGAAGCGGTGGAGCTGCTCGCCGGGCAACGCGGCGTCCATCTCGCCGGCGCGAACCTGGAGACGCTCGATCAGCTCTGGGACGACGTCAAGGCCAGCGAAGCATCCTGATTCGGCTTGGCCGCATCGTGCGATGACGGTGTCGGCAGCGAATGCCCGGGCAGCGTTTCCAGCGCCTCGATCGAACCCGAGTGGTGATACTCGCGAACCGTGCGATCGAGGCGCGACATCGCCGTCCAGGCACAATACGTGGCAACGAGCGTCAGGCCGGTCTGTACGACGCCGTAGGCCACGACCTCCCAGCGATGATCACTGCGTCCGGCGACGAACGCCGTGAACAGTCCCATCGCGAAGTCGGCGATGACCCACACGAGGAAGACGCGGCCTTGGCCACCGAGTGAGTTGACCGTGCGGCCGAGCACGAGCTGGGCGACCACGAACCCGCCGATCGTCATGATGACGCCGATGGTCAGCACCGCCGCGCCGAATGGGCCGCCGAACTCGAAACCGAGCGCGCTGACGATCGGACCGATCACGAACGCGCAGAACACGGCCCACGGAGTCGGAGCCATGATCGACCGGCGGTGCGCGTTGCGCGCGGCAACGACGGCCCATGTCATGTACGCGACGTGCACCGCGAGCGCGACGAGGCCGACCTTGATCGAGGTCTGCTTGTAATCATCGAGCAGATCGCGCCGCTCACCGGCTTCGAGGCGACCATCCAGCAACAGCGCCCGGCCACGCAGCCAGAGCATGATCGAAACGGACGCCACACCGCTGCCGAGCAGGCAGACGGTGACGATGACCCGCAGGAACAGTGTCGGCGTGAGCCGACGGTGCAGCTTGCGACCCGACCGGGTGATCTTGATCCGGTGCTTGCCGAACAGGTTGTCCGGATCGTTGAACTTGGTCCACTGGTGTGAGATCTGTGCGTTCAGCGCCCGGCCGGTGGCGTAGGCCAGTGCACTCGACGCGACGAGCATCATCGACGCCAGGTAGCACGCGAACGCGCGGATCCAGAGCGTGCGCTCGGCGTCGCCGGTGGGCAACCCATTCGTGGCCCCGGAGATGCCGACGATGAGCAGGAACGCGCTGATCACCGACGCGAGGAACCACGTGCGAGCGAGGTGCATGCTGCCGCCGAGGTCGCGTGATGCGCCGCCGATCGTTCCGAACGGCACGTACAACGCGCCGAGAAAGACCGTGAAGCCGATCAGCGACCCGGCCTGGAGATGACGATCGAGCGTGATGTGGGCCAGATAGCCGAGGCCCGGAGCCACCATCCAGCCGATGGCGGCGAACCACGGAGTGCGGATGCTGCGGCACACCCGACAGGTGTTGGAGACGATCAGCCAGCTCCAGATGCTGAGCGCGATCAGCCCGTCGATCGCGATGACCGAGATGTAGGCGATGTTGCTCTTCACCGGGTTGACGAACGTGCCCCGTGTCGACGTTTCACCGCGGCCGAAGACGGCCGCCTGACGCTGAAAGTGAATCCCGACCACAACCGCGACCAGTGCCAGCGCCACTGGCGTCAGGACCACGAAGGCACGGGCCACCATGTCCGACATCGGCCGCTTGACCTGGAACAGGCTGTGCTGCGGGCGGCCCTCCTCGGGCTGGTCGTCGTGCTCCCAGCGCTGGCCCTTGTGGCTCGGCAACAGCGGGCGCTCGGTGTCTCCCTGGGCAGGCAGCACCGGCGTCGCATCCGGCGGGAGGGATGCAGATCGCGCGTCGGCGGATGGCGTCACAACGCGAGTATCGGCACTTCACCAGCGTTCTTGAGAGGTACTTGAAGGCCGATCGCGGGGCCCGACTAGCCTCGCAGCCATGTCCGAGATCGTTTCAGTCCTCGGCCGCGAGATCCTTGATTCTCGCGGCAACCCCACTGTCGAGGTCGAAGTCGTGCTCGACTCGGGTGCGCTCGGCCGCGCTGCAGTGCCGTCAGGCGCGTCGACGGGCGAACACGAGGCGGTGGAGCTACGCGACGGCGGAACACGCTTCGGCGGCAAGGGCGTCGCGACCGCTGTCGGCTTCGTCAACGGCGAGATCGCCGACACGATCGACGGCCTCGACGCGTTGGAGCAGCGCCTGATCGACACGGCGTTGATCAACCTCGACGGCACGGACAACAAGGCCCGCCTCGGGGCCAACGCGATCCTCGGCACCAGCATGGCCGTCGCCAAGGCCACGGCCATCGAGCTGGACATCCCGCTCTACCGCTACGTCGGCGGGCCGAACGCGCACGTGCTGCCGGTGCCGATGATGAACGTCGTCAACGGTGGCGCGCACGCCGACAACACGATCGATCTGCAGGAGTTCATGGTCATGCCGATCGGTGCGCCGAGCTTTCGCGAGGGTCTGCGCTGGGGCACCGAGACCTACCACACGCTGAAGAAGCTCTTCCACGATCGCGGTCTGTCCACGGCGGTCGGTGACGAAGGTGGCTTCGCCCCGAACCTGGCCACGAACGAGGACGCGATCAAGGCCCTCGTCGAAGCGATCGAGAAGGCCGGTTATACCCCCGGCGAGGACATCGCGATCGCGCTCGACCCGGCGATGAGCGAGCTCTACCGCGACGGCGCGTATCACCTCACCGGTGAGGGCAAGGTGCTGTCCAGCGCCGACCTCGTCGGCTACTGGACCTACCTCGTCGACACGTATCCGATCGTCTCGATCGAGGACGGCATGGCCGAGGACGACTGGGATGGTTGGGCCGCACTGACCGTCGCACTCGGCTCGCGCATCCAGCTCGTTGGCGACGATCTGTTCGTCACGAACGCGGCCCGGCTGCAGATGGGCATCGATCGACACATCGCCAACAGTGTGTTGGTCAAGGTCAACCAGATCGGCTCGCTGACCGAGACCCTCGACACCGTCGATCTCGCCACCCGCCATGCCTACACAAGCGTGATGAGCCACCGCAGCGGCGAAACCGAAGACGCGACCATCGCCGACCTCGCCGTCGCGACCAACTGCGGCCAGATCAAGACCGGTGCCCCCGCCCGCAGCGACCGCGTCGCCAAGTACAACCAGCTCCTCCGCATCGAAGCCGAACTCGGCGAAAGCGCCGCCTACCGCGGCAAGAGCGCCCTGGCCCCCAAACGCTGATTCACCGGCCGCGCGACGGGTGACGCGGATTGAGGGGCCGTAGCTGCGAAACTGGCACTCGTGAGCGACGGACACAGAACGAGCACCATCCCGCGTCCGCGCGTCCAGACCGAGCACGCCCGCAAGTCTCCGTCGCGCGCGTCGTTGCTCGACGACTACACCACGCCGATCCCGATCGACAAGCAGTTAGTGTCGCAGCGACGCGGCCGGCTGGTCATCGCGCTGTTCGCGACCGTCATCGCACTGGCCATCGGTGCCGCTCTGTTCGTCTTGCCGATCAAGTCGTGGATGAAGCAGAACAACGAGATCCAGACGCGGGGAAGCGAACTGGCCACGCTCGATGCAGCGAACGCTGCGTTGCAGGCCGAGGTCGACCGGTTGCAGACCGACGCCGGCATCAAAGAAGCGGCGCGAGAAGAGATCGACTACGTGGACGCCGGCGAGCAGCGAATCACCGTCCTCCCGCTCGGATCGCCGGCAGCCACGCTGCCCGCGACCTGGCCGTACAACGCGATCACGCAGATCATCGCTTTGCGCCAGGCCGAAGCCGTGGCCGCTGCCGAGGTGGCTTCGGCCTCCACGACCTCCACTGGCTAAGGTCGCCGCAAGCAGCACCAGTACAGGGGGTCCCGCGTGGGCGGCAGCATTCTCGGCAATCGCGTTCTCCGCAAGGAAGATCCGAAATTCTTGACGGTCGGCGGCACGTATGTCGACGACATGACCGAGCCGTTGCTCGACGGCGCCGTGCACATCACGTACGTGCGCAGCCAGGTCGCGCACGGGACGATCACGTCGATCGATTCGTCCGATGCGCTGTCGATGCCTGGTGTGCTGGCCATCTACACCGCTGCCGATCTCGACCTGCAGCCGTTCCCGGCACCGTTCAACCCAACGGTGGTTCGCACGCTGCTCGCGACCGAGAAGGTTCGCTACGTCGGTGAGCCGGTCGCTGTCGTAGTGACCGAAGAGCGTTCGCAGGGCGAAGACGCCGCCGGCGCTGTGATCGTCGACATCGCGACGCTCGAGGCGCTCGTCGATGTCGAGGCCGCGATGACGTCGACGACACTGATCTACGAAGGCGCCGGCAGCAACGTCGTGTTCGACACCACCGTGCTCGGCATGCCCGAGAACACCGGCGACGCGTACTTCGAGGGCTGTGAGGTCGTCGTCAAGGGTCGCTACATGAACCAGCGCGTCGCCCCCTGCCCGATGGAAGTGCGCGGCTCGGCCGCGGCATGGGTGGATGGCCGGCTCTACCAGTGGATCAGCACCCAGCACGCCCAAGGGGTCAAGGATGCCGTTGTCGCGCAGAACGGTCTCGACGACGAGAACGTGCGCATCATCACGCCCGACGTCGGAGGCGGTTTCGGTGCCAAGATCGCCGCCTACGCGGAGGAACTGTTGCTCGGCGCCATCGCGAAGAAGGTCGGCAAGCCCGTCGTGTGGCGTGAGACCCGCAGCGAGTCCATGGTTGCCCTCGGCCATGGCCGGGCACAACTGCAGTACATCACCATCGGCGGCACGCGTGACGGCAAGGTGAGCCACTACCAGCTGCATGCGATCCAGGACTCGGGCGGTTTCGCCGACATGGGCACGATCCTCGCCCCGTTCATGACCCGCCCGATGTCGAGTGGCGTGTACGCGATCCCGAACATCGAGTGCCGCACCACCAGCGTTGTCACCAACACGACGCCGATCGTCGCCTACCGCGGTGCCGGCCGGCCCGAGGCCACGGCCGCGATCGAGCGGGCGATGGACATGTTCGCGCTGGAGATCGGCATGGACGCGGCCGAGGTCCGCCGCGTCAACCTGATCCCGAAGTTCCTTGAGCCGCACACGACCTCGATCGGCCAGACCTACGACGTCGGCGACTTCGAGGTCGCGCTCGACAAGGCCCTCGCCGCAGCGGACTACACGAAGTTGCGCGCCGAGCAGAAGGCCCGCCGCGAGAGCGGTGACGCGAAGCAGATCGGTATCGGTGTAAGCGTGTACGTCGAGATCACCGGTGGCGTGCCGCCAATGGGCGACGACGCCAAGATCGAGGTGCTCGACGACGGTCGGGCCATCGTCTACACCGGCACCTCGCCCCACGGTCAGGGTCACGCCACGGCCTTCTCGATGATCGCCTCCGATCAGACGGGCATCCCGATGGACAAGATCGAGCTCGTTTGGGGCGACACCGACCTCGTTCCCGTCGGTGGCGGCACGATGGGCTCACGCTCGCTGCAGCAGGGTGGCGCGGCGGTCAACAAGGCTGCGATCGAACTCGTCGAGCAGGCCCAGAAGCTTGCCGCCCGTTTGCTCGAAGCGGACGAAGCCGATGTCGTGCTCGACAAGGACTCGGGTGCCTTCCACGTCGCCGGTACTCCCGCCGTCTCCAAGACCTGGGCCGACCTCGCCGTCGCGATGAAGGCCGACGGTGGCCTCAAGCAGCAGACCACGTTCTCCGCAGCCAGCGCCACGTTCCCGTTCGGCGCTCATGTCGCTGTGGTCGAAGTCGACACCGAGACGGGTCAGGTGAAGCACCTTCGCCACGTCGCCTGCGACGACGCCGGCCGGGTCATCAATCCGCTGCTGCTCGACGGCCAGATCCACGGTGGCGTTGCCCAGGGCACGGCCCAGGCTCTGCTGGAAGAGGTCCGCTACGACGAAGACGGCAACCCAATCACGTCCAACCTCGCCGACTACGCGATGATCTCGGCCGCCGAGCTGCCCAGCTTCGAGGTCATTCACATGGAGACCCCGACGCCGGTGAACCCGCTCGGTGCGAAGGGCATCGGCGAGAGCGGCACCATCGGCAGCACCCCCGCCGTGCAGTCGGCCGTGATCGACGCGTTGAGCCACCTCGGCGTCAAGCACGTCGACATGCCCGCCACCGCCGAGCGCGTCTGGCGAGCCATCCAAGCTGCCGGCTGACCCGCAGCCTGTCGGCCGATCAGCTGCGGCGCTTCTTGATCTCTTCGATGACGGCGGGGAGGACCTTGTGGAGGTCGCCGACGACGGCGTACTCGGCCTTGCCGACCATGTTCGCCTCGCCGTCGGTGTTGATCGCGAGCACGTGCTTGGAGGCCATCATCCCGACCCAGTGCTGGATCGCGCCGGAGATGCCGCACGCGATGTAGAGCTCGGGGGCGATGCGCTTGCCGGTCTGGCCGACCTGATCGCTGTGCGGGCGCCAACCATTGTTGGTGACGACTCGAGAGCAACCGACTGCACCACCGAGGAGTCCGGCCAGCTCTTCGAGCACGGCGAATCCGTCGGCCGAACCGACGCCGCGGCCGCCGCTGATGACCACCGGCGCGGTGGTCAGCGTGATGCCCGAGGCGAGGGTGACCCGGTCGACGATGCGAGTGCGTGCCGCGGTGTCGCCGAGTTCGACATCGACCACCTCAGTCGTTGCAACCGTGTCGACGTCGGATGCCGACGGCTCACCGCTGAACGCATGCGGCGCACCGGAGAACACGTACACCGACGCAATCACCTTCGATTGCTCGAGCAGGCTGCCGCCCCACCGGACCCGGGTGAGATCGACGTGCGCGGCACCGGCCTCGCGGATCTCGGTCACGTTCGCTGCGAACGGAAGATCTGCGGTGGCCGCAACATGGGCGAGCACTTCGTTGCCGCGATCGGTGCCCGTGGCCACGACAGCGACGGGCGAACGCTGCGCGACGAGTGCGGTGACCACGTCGCCCCATGCCTCCGGCGCGTAGTCGCTCAGCTCGCTGTGGTGCACCTGCAGCACCGTGGTGGCGCCGTACGCGCCGAGGGTGTCGGCCAACGCGTCGGCCTCGGCACCGATGACCACTGCGGTGATCGACGAACCGAGCCCTGCGTCTCGAAGCGCACGAGCGAGGCCGAGCGATTGGTACGACGTCTCCGCGGCCACGCCTCGATCGTGCTCGATGACGGCAAGGATCTCAGCCACGTCGGCTCCCTTCGGCGCTCGATGCGCGTGTCAAGACGCGCTGGATCGTGCCGCTGGCAGCGGCAACATCCGACCACAAGAGGTGACCGGCACCGGCGCTTCCGACAGCGCGCTGGATCGTGCCGCCGACAGCGGCAACATCCGACGACGAAAGCCGAGGGCGAGTCACAGCAGGCCCAACCGTTCGATGACGTCGACGATCGCCGGCGCGGCTTCGGGGCCGCTGCCCAGCAGGGTGGTCTGCACGACGACCTCGGCGGCGTTGTCGAAGTTGAGTGTCGCCAGACCTCCGACGACCGGCTCCAACGTGTGCGTCACGACCTCGGCCTTCTTGCTCTTCAAGCGCCCGGGCAGCGTGGGGTAGCGGGGCAGGTTGAGCCCCTCCTTGACGCCGAGCACGGCGGGCAGGGCCAGCGAGTAGACCTCGAAGCCGGACGCGCTCTCGCGGCGTGCGGTCACTGTGCCATCGCCGATCTCGATGCCCTTGATGCCGTTGACGATCGCGCGACCGAGACGGCGAGCGACGCGCACACCGACCTGGAAGCCACCCGAGTCGGCGCTCTCGTTGCCGAACAGGATCAGGTCGAACGCACCGTCGGCGGCTTCGATCGAGGCAACCACATCGGCGATGGCACGAGCCGTTGCCTGTGGGTCCCAGTCGCTGCCGTCGACCAGGTCCGGATGGCTGACGTGAACCGCCTTCGTCACGCCGACCGACACGGCATAGCGCAACTGTTCCTCGCTCTCGGCCGGGCCGAGCGTGAGCACCGTCGCCTCACCGCCGTGGGCCTCGACGAGACGGATCGCTTCCTCGACCGCGCACTCCTCGTGCGGACTGGTGGTGAAGCCGAGGTTCTTGGTGTCGATCGCCGTGTGGTCGGCGGTCAGCGTGATGCGCGCGCCCGGCGCAGGGACGCGCTTGACGCAGACGAGGACTCGCAGCGCCATCCGTCAGACCTTCATGCGTGCGTCGGTCGGGTCGAAGATCGGCGTCGAGCCGGCCACGGCGACCTTCACCGGATAGTGCTCGTTCATGTAGAACACCTGCAGATCGGTGCCGACCACGGCGTGCTCGGGCGGCAGGTAGGCGAGCAGGAGGAACTTGCCGTACGACGGCCCGGAACCAGCGGTCGTCACGACGGACACGCGACCTTTGCTGTCGACGATGCGCTCACCGTCGAGCGTGGTGATCGTCTCGCCGCCGACCATGTAGCGCTTGATGCCGTCGCGAGCCGACATGTGATCCTCGACGGTCAGCGTGCAGAGCACTGCGGCCGGCTCTTCCTCACGGTGCTTCAGGTATGCGGCCTTGCCGATGAAGTCGGCCGACTTCACCTTCGGGCGATGCAGCCCGGCCTCGACCACCGTGTACTCGCCGTCGAGCTCGCTGCCCATCAGCCGGTAGCCCTTCTCCAGGCGACCGGTCGTGCCGTAGACACCGGCACCGACGGGCACGATGCCGAACTCCTGACCGGCAGCGGCGACCTTGTCCCACACGGCACGGGCGTGCTCGGTCTGGACGTAGATCTCCCAACCCAGTTCGCCGACGTAGGAGATGCGGAACAGGCGTACCGGGATGCTGCCGAACAGCACTTCCTGCGTCGAGCCATAGGGGAAGCCCTCGTGGGACACATCGCTCTCGGTGAGCTTCTGCATCACCTTGCGAGCGTTCGGGCCCCACAGGCCGATGACGGCATACGACGACGTGAGGTCCTGGAAGTGGACCGAGCCGTCGGCCGGCAGGTGGCTGGTGAACCAGTACTTGTCACGCGGCCCGTCGAACGCGCCGGTCATGACGCGATAGGTGTTCTCTGCGATGTGCAGCATCGTGAGGTCGCTGCGGAAGCCACCGTTCACGTCGAGCAACGGGGTGTAGATGCTGCGCCCGACGGGGACGTCGACGTTGTTCACCGTCATGCTCTGCAGGAAGTCCTTCGTGCCCGGGCCATCGAACTCGAACACCACGAACGGTGCCAGGTCAACCATGCCGACGCTGTCCTTCATCGCCAGGTGCTCGGCGTGGATGATCGGCGACCACCACCGCGAATCCCACTCGTGCTCGCGACCCTCGACGCCGAACTTCTCGACCAGGCCGGCGTTGCTCTCGTACCAGTGCGGACGCTCCATGCCCCCAGCAAGGAAGTAGACCGCGCCGAGGGCCTCGGTGCGGTCGTGGTACGGGGCGGTGCGCACACCGCGCTCGCTCGCCCATTGCTCACGCGGGTGGATGATGCCGTAGGTCTTCTGGAAGTGCTCGGCGCAGCGGGCGCGGACGTGGCTGTCGTTGCGCGCGTACTCGTAGAAGCGGGAGATGTCGCTGTGGTGCGGATCGATCTCGGGCTGTCCGTTCGTCATCCACTCAGCGAGCATCCGGGCCGCGCCCGGCGCTTCCTTGATCCAGACGGCGCAGCACGACCAGAGGTTCTCGACGTCGGGCAGTGGCCCGATCAGCGGGAACGCATCGGGCGTCAGCGAGAGCAGGCCGTTGATCGCGTACTTGATCTCGGCGGTGCCGAGGATGTCGGGCATCAGCTCGAGCGCTTGCTCGAGCTGCGGGTCGAAGTCGTCCATCGTGATCGGCAACTCGGTCGGCGACAGCCGCGAGTCCTTGATCGAGGGGATCTCCTCGGCGGTCATGAAGATCGGACGATGAGCGTACGAACCGACCTCCATGCTGCCCGCGCTCTGGCGCTCGTAGCAGAACGTGTCCATGTCGCGGATGATCGGGAAGCCGAGCTCCTTGCCCGTCTCTTCCAGCACCGGGATCGGGCCGACGTCGATCATCTGGTGCACGGCCGGGGTCAACGGGATGTACGTGCCGGCCATCTTGGCCAGCTTGGGTGCCCACACGCCGACGCAGATGACCACGTACTCGGCGTCGATGCGGCCGCGGTCGGTGACGACAGCCACGATCTTGCCGTCTTCCACGATCAGATCCTCGACCTCGACGTTGGCGAAGGTCTGCAGCGCACCCAGCGCCTGGGCCCGCTCACGGAAGATGGTGCCGGCGCGCAGCGAATCGACCACCGACACCGTCGGCGAGTGGAACCCGCCGAGCAGGATCTCTTCGTTGATGAACGGGACCATCTCCTTGATCTCGGCCGGCGTGACCAGCCGGGCCGGGATGCCCCAGTTCTTCGCGGACACCATGCGCCGGCGCAGTTCTTCCATGCGCTCGGCGGTGCGGGCGATCTCGATGCCGCCGCACTCGGTGTTCACGCCCAT
>JANNZY010000115.1:0-6937 GCA_031410915.1 Actinomycetes bacterium | reverse complement strand
TTTCCGACGGCGCTGGAACGATGGTAAAATGGGAATGGGCGGAGTCGCTCTTCGATCGGATCGATCCGGCTATCGGCAATACGCCGGGGCCGAAAGGGAATCGCGGGGCCGTCGCAGGAAAAACGTTTGTGGGTTTCGGCGTCGCGGTGGTTTAAACCCCCACCCCTCCGGCTCCGGGGGGGGGGGGTGGGGCTTTTTCAACCGTGCCCCCACGGCCACGCCGTCGCACGATCGGGCAACGCCCAGACAGCGTTGGCCGACCCGCGAAGCGACAGAAGCGCGTTCGATCGTCGCCGCCTTGCGAGTCATGCGTGATGAGAATGACAAGTCGAGTGGGTGCCAAGGGGCAAATCGTGATCCCGAAGGAGATTCCCAATCGCGTCTCGCTCCATTCGGGTGACGAGGTCGACATCGAACTTCAGGGAACGACGATCGTCGTGACCGCCCGCCATCGACCCAGTGGGCTCGGGCGGGGATCGCACATCTGGACCTTCCTTCGGCGGGGCCAGATGCGCGCGCGGCGCTTGACGGTTTCTTGACTCACGGAGTTCGCCCGAGGGCCGATGCCATGGCGTGTCCCGAAACTCGTTGGCTCATCCGCGGAGCTACGCGTTCGCCTTGTCGCTGCTGCTGCTGAGCCGCTGCGGAGGTGGGTGCGACCAGGTTCTCACCCCGACGTCTCCGTCCGACAGCACGGTGGTGCCCGCCGTGACTGCGCCCTCGACCACCGTCGCTGCGACGCCGTCGCCGACCACATCGTCGCCGCCGACCGCGGCCGCGCCGGTCACCACGCCGGCGCCGACCACAACGGCAGCGCCGACGACCACCGTCCGGGTGACGACCACCACTGCAGCCCCGACGTGGACCGCGGCACCGACGACGACCGCCAGGCCGACCACGACGACCGCCGCTCCGACCACGACCGCCGCACCGACGACGACCGCCGCACCGACGACGACCGCGGCTCCGACGACGACCGCGGCTCCGACGACGACCGCTTCGCCGACCACCACCACGACACCCGCCACGACCGTGCTGCCGACGAGCGGCGCGTGGAACAACGTCACCTCCAACCTGGCCGGCATGGCTTCGGAGTGCGGCAACCTCACCTACGTCTCAGCGGTGCCCGGCCAGGACGCCGTCATCGCCGGCGTCGCCAACCGCGGCCTCTACCGAACGACCAACGGCGGCACGTCATGGGCCGCGCTCGGTACCGGAGCAAGTTCGGACACGATCACCAACCGGGCCTCGTCGTTCGTCTATGACCCGACCAACACCAGCACCTTCTGGGAGTCAGGCATCTACAACAGCGGCGGTGTCTACCGCACGACCGACAACGGCTCGACGTTCCAACGCCTCGGCAACGTCACCCATGTCGACCAGGTCGCGGTCGATCTCACCGACCCCAACCGGCGCACCCTCGTCGCTGGCGGTCACGAGCAGACCCGCACCGTGTGGCGCTCCGCTGACAGCGGCGCGACCTGGACCAACATCGGACTCAACCTGCCGACGGGCACCGGGTTCTCGTCCAACACGATCGTGATCAACTCGACGACCTACCTCGTCAACTCCAACCAGAGCTGGTCCGGGGGCAGCCCCGGCATCTACCGCACCACCAACAGCGGCGCTTCGTGGACCAAGGTCAGCATTCTCGGGCCCACCGGTAACGCGGCGATAACCGCCAGCGGTTCCATCTACTGGCGGACGGGCAACTCGCTCGCCAAGTCGACGGACCAGGGACAGAACTGGACCTCGGTCGGCGCCAACGTGGCCACCGACCCGATCGCGCTGCCCGACGGCCGCATCCTGGCCGCCAGCTACAGCAACGTCGTGGTCTCCACCGACGGCAACACGTGGACCAATGTCGGTCCCAATCAGCCCTACACGCCGGCTGCGATCACCTATCTCCCGGCCCGCAACGCCGTCTACGTCTCGCACTGGGACTGCGGCAACAACGTTCTCAACGACGCCATCTACCGGCTGCAATAGCACCGGCGCGGTGCCCGGTTCAGTCGCAGCGGATGCCGTCCTCGGGGACGGTGAGGTCGACCAGGTAGCCGTCGATCGTGTCGTACGAGCACTGGTTCACGCCGTACCCGGTGTGCTGGTCGGCAACGACCACGACGAGCACGCCGTTCTCCAGCTTCTTGGCCATGTTCTCGGTGCTCGACAACGGAGTGGCTGGGTCACCCGTCGTGCCGACGACCAGGATCGGTCCGGCACCTTTGCCCGTGATCTCGACGCGTGGGTCCTCGGCCTTGGGGTAGAACGTGCAGAAGTAGCTGCCCGTCGTGCCGGGGGCGACGCGTGGCGCGATTGCGGTGTACTCGGCCGCGGTGGCGTCGTCTTGCTCGACGGTCAGTCGTTCCGGCTCGTCCATGCAGGAGATGGTCTGGAACGCCTCCAAGGAGTTGTCGTAGGTGCCGTCCGGCTGGCGTTGGTAGTACTGGTCGTACAGCGCGAGCAGCCCGCTGCCGTCGCCGGCTTGCGCGTCGGCCAACGCCTGCTCGAGTTGCGGCCACAAGGACTCGCTGTACATGGCCTGGACCACGCCGCTCAGCGCGACCGCACGAGTCAGGTCGGGGCGGCCGGTCTCGGTGGGGATCGGCTTGTCGTCCAGCGCCTGCATCAACGCGTCGAACGCGCCCTCGGCATCGCCGTCGTTGTAGAACACGCAGTCCTTGTTCGCACTGCAGCGCGACAAGAACGTGTCCACCGACGCCTCGAAACCCTTCGTCTGCTGCAAACCGCTCTCCAGGAAGTCCGCGTCAGGATCGGCTGCACCGTCGAGCACAGCGGCACGAACGGTGTCGGGGAACAGCGTCGCCCACGTTGCGCCGAGCTCGCTGCCGTAGCTGAACCCGAAGTAGGTGATCTTCGCTTCGCCGAGCGCCTCACGGATCGAGTCCATGTCGTGGGCCGAGTTGTTCGTACCCACGTACTGCAAGATGTCGGCGTTCTTGGCCGCACAATCGTCTTGGAACTCCTGGGCGAGGTCGATGATCTGCTGGCGCTCTTCGGCGTCGTCGGGCGTGATGTCGGTGTATGCGAAGTACTTGTCGTAGTCGTCGATGCAGTCGATGGCCGGCTCGGACAAGCCGGTGCCGCGGGGGTCCCAGCCGATGATGTCGAAGTGGTCGAGCAGAGTCTGGCTGTAGATCTGGTCGGCGTAGACCGCGAAGTCACTGCCACCGAAGCCTGGTCCGCCGGGGTTGACCAACAGGCTGCCGATTCGCTGCGACGGATCGGCAGCAGCGTGGCGGGTCACGTACAGGTCGAACGTTCCCTTCGACGGGTCGTTGTAGTCGATCGGAACCTGCAGGCTGCCGGTCTGGACCGTGGAGTCGCCGCCGAAGTCCTGCCAGTTGAAGAACTCCTGGCCGGGCGCAGTCGTCGTCGGCGCCTCGGTGTCGGTGGATGCCGGGTCGGTGATGGGGGGCAGGCCGGGGTCGCCGGACTCGGTGGTCGGTGTGGTCGAGCCGTCCGATGTCGGGCTGCCACCAGCGTCGGTGGACTGTGTCGAACCAGATGGTGTGGAATCACTGCGCTGGGCGGACACCCCTTCGTCCGTGCCGTCCCCACATGCCGTAGCGAGAAGAGACAGGCAGAGAGCAGCGGCGACGAGGGGGCGAAAACGCATGCTGGGATGGTACACAGGCAGTTCCGCCGTGGCCCCGCGCCTGTTCTGGCACGGTTCAGTCGCAGATCAGCTCGTCATCGGGAACGTCGAGGTCGACGAGGTAGTGGTCGACAGCGTTGTCCACACAGGCGTTGACGCCGTAGCCGGTGTGCTGGTCGGCGGTCACCACGATCAGGCGGCCGTCCTCCAGCGCGTCGGCCATGTGCCGGGTGCTGACCAGCGGTGTGGCGGGGTCGCCGGTCGTGCCGACCACCACCACGGGCCCGGCTCCCTTCGCGTCGACGGCGACGGGCGGCGCAGCCGGGATCGGCCAGGCAGCGCAGAACTGCAGCTCGAGGATCCACCCCGCGCCGAGCCGCGGCGCAGCGGCGGCGAAGTCGGCCTGCATCGCGAACAGCACCTGGGGGTCCTTGGTACCCGGGTCGTCGAGGCAGTTGATCGCGAAGTACGCCTCAAGCGCGTCGTCGTAGCTGCCGTCGGATGATCGCTCGTAGTAGTCGTCGTACAACGACAAGATGCCGTCACCGTCGCCGTCTTGCAGATCGGCAAGTGCTTGCTCCAGCTGCGGCCACAGGAACTGCGCGTACATCGCGTCGCTGACGGCCGTGGTGAGCACGCCCTGGGTGATGGCAGGCCGGCCGCGACCGGTCGACACCGGGTTGGCGTCGGCGGCCGCGTTCAGCGCGTCGAACGCGCCGGCTGCATCGCCGTTGTTGTTGAAGGGGCAGTCGTCGTTGTCGCTGCACTGCTGAAGGAACGTGTCGAACGTGCCCTCGAACCCAGCGGCCTGCTCGAGGTTCTGCTGCAGGTACCCGACGGACTGGTCGGCGGCACCGTCGATGACCATCGCTCGCACGGTGTCGGGGAACAGGCTCGCCCACGTCACGCCGAGTTCGCTGCCGTAGCTGAAGCCGAAGTACGAGATCGTCGCTTCGCCCAGCGCCTGGCGGATGCGATCCATGTCGCGAGCTGAGTCCTCGGTGGACACGAACGGCAAGATGTCGCCGCTGCGCTCGACGCAGGCCTGACCGAAGTCCGCAGCGGCATCCAGGATGGCCTGGCGTTCTGCTGCCGTGTCGGGCGAGGAGTCCAGCGCGAAGGACGGGTCGTAGTCGTCGACGCAGTCCACCGCCGGCGTGGAGAGGCCAGTGCCGCGTGGATCCCAACCGATGATGTCGAACGCATCGAGGACGTCTTGGCCATAGATGCTGGACGCTGCTTCGGCCAGATAGCTGCCGCCGTAGCCGGGACCGCCCGGGTTGACGAGCAGCGATCCGATGCGCTTGTCCGGGTCCTCGGCCCGGTGACGCACGAGGTGAAGCGTGAACGAGCCGGCGTCGGGGTTGTCGGCGTCGATCGGCACGTCCAGCGAACCCTCGTCGTTGCCGTTGTCGAGATCGGACCAGCCGAATGGGTCGTCCGAGGAACTGTCGTCGGTCGTGTCCGGCCGAGTGTCGAACGGGAACGTGTCGGGTGGAACGGTCTCTGGCGGGACGGTCTCCGGCGCGAGGGTGCCGGGCGCATCGGTCTCCGGCGGCGTGTCGAAGTCGGACGTGTCGAGCGTCGGCTCCGGGTCGGTGCGTGCCGGCTCGGTCGACTCGGTCAATGCGGTCGGCTCGGGATCAGCGCGCAGGCCCTCGTTCACACCGTCGCCACACGCGACGGCACCGACGAGGAGCACCGAGGCGAGCAGGAGCCGAGTGGGGGAGACCGCGCCGCGTGACATCGCGTCATCGTAGGGGAGCGGCCCGTCAAGGTCGTCGAGCACTCGGGATCGGACGGTCGCCAAACGCGAGTCCCCCGTAGCCTGGCCGGATGCGGATGGGTCCACACATGTTGATGCCGGGTGACGCCGACGCCGTCAAGGGCGCGAGGGTCAGCCGCGGCGTGTTGCGTCGGGTGTGGGTCTTCGCCCGTCCGTACCGAGTCAGCATCTTCGGGTTCCTGGCGGCCATCGTCGCCGCCGCACTGCTGTCGCTGGTCGCGCCGTTCGCGTTCCGCCGCATCATCGACCACGCCATCCCCACCAAGGACCGCACTGAGATCACCGTGCTCGCCGGCATCGTCGTCCTCGCCGCGGTCATCGACGCGGCTCTGTCCATCGTGCAGCGCTGGTACTCGGCCCGCATCGGCGAGGGCTTGATCTACGACCTGCGTGTCGCGCTTTTCGACAAGGTGCAGCGGATGCCGATCGCATTCTTCACCCGCACCCAGACCGGCAACGTGATCAGCCGGTTGAACAATGACGTCGTCGGTGCACAGTCGGCGGTCACCAGCACGCTCGGCAGCGTTGTCAGCAACATCGTCGTGCTCATCACCACGCTCGCCGCGATGATCTCGCTCGAATGGCGGCTCACGTTGCTGTCGCTGGTGGTGCTGCCGTTGTTCATCATCCCGGCCAAGCGCGTCGGGCGCCGGCTGCAGGTCATCTCGCGCCAGAACATGGAGATGAACGCGCAGATGAACACCCAGATGACCGAGCGCTTCAACGTGAGCGGCGCACTGCTGGTCAAGCTGTTCGGACGCCACGACCGCGAGGTCGGCACGTTCTCCAACCGGGCCCGCGGTGTGCGGGACACGGGCATCCGCTCGGCGATGTACGGCCGCGTGTTCTTCGTCGCGCTGGGCTTGGTTGGCGCACTCGGCGCAGCGGCTGTGTACGGTGTCGGCGCGCACCTGGCGGTGGCCGGCACCATCTCGCCCGGCACCCTGGTCGCAATGGCGACGTTCGTCGCTCGCATCTACCAGCCACTCACCGGACTCACGAACGCGCGGGTCGATCTGATGACATCGTTCGTCAGCTTCGAGCGGGTGTTCGAAGTGCTCGACGCACCCGTCAACATCGTCGATGCACCCGGGGCCGTCGACCTGATGGACGCGAAGGGGGCGGTCGAGTTCGATGACGTGTCGTTCCGCTATCCCGGCGCGGCCGACGTCTCGATCCCGTCGCTCGAGGCACCCGGCCCGCAGGGTATGGACCCTGACCGCGACGTGCTGCAGCACCTGTCGCTCACCATTCGCGCCGGCGAGACCGTTGCCCTGGTCGGGTCGTCGGGTGCCGGCAAGACCACACTCGCGTCGCTGATCACGCGGCTCTACGACGTCACCGGTGGTGCCGTACGCGTCGATGGCCACGATGTGCGCAAGCTGACCGGCGAGTCGCTGCGCGCCGCGATTGGCGTGGTGTCGCAGGATCCCCACCTGTTCCACGAAAGCATCTCGGCCAACCTGCTGTATGCCAAACCGGACGCGACACAGGCCGAGTTGGACGATGCGTGCCGCGCGGCGCGCATCTTG
>JANNZY010000114.1:0-42428 GCA_031410915.1 Actinomycetes bacterium | reverse complement strand
CGATCACCCACCCCTGCCACTTCGGTGTCGACATGGGGCACGACAACGAACTCGTCGCCGCGCACCTGACGATCGACGAGATCCGCGACCGGATCAAGGCCGACTCGCTCGCGTTCTTGTCGCTGGAGGGGATGATGAAAGCCATCGATCGCGAGTCGGGCTACTGCAACGCGTGCTTCACCGGCCGCTACCCGATCGAGGTCGGCGACGCGCAGAGCAAGCTGAACTTCGAAGGCGTGCTTGCATGACCAGCGTGCTCGTCGTGGGCGGTGGCGCCCGCGAGCATGCGATCGCCTGGGCGGTGCAACGGTCGCCGCGTTGCACTCGATTGGTCGTCGCCCCGGGCAACGACGCAACCCCCGGCGAACGAATCGACATTGCAGTCAACGACGTCGAGGCGCTGACCGCGTTTGCGCGGGACCAGTCGATCGAGCTCGTCATCGTCGGACCGGAAGTCGCGCTCGAGGCCGGACTCGTCGACGCGCTGACTGTGGCGGGCATCGCCGCATTCGGACCCACTCGTGCCGCCGCGCAGCTGGAATGGGACAAGGCGTTCACACGCCAGGTCGCCGCCGAACTGCACATCGCGTCGCCCGCGTACGCCAGCTTCGACTCAGCCGCCGACATCGACGCCGCGCTCGAGTGGTGGAAGCATCTCGGTCGCCAAGTGGTGGTCAAACAAGTCGGACTCGCCAGCGGCAAGGGCGTTGCCGTTCCGCTCGACGACGAGACCTGCGAAGCCGCGATCCGCTCGTTCTTCAACAGCGGTGGGGTGGTGCTGGAGGAGCGTCTGCACGGCCCGGAGTGCTCGCTGCTCGCCTTCTGCGACGGCACCACCGCACGGCCGCTGCCGTTTGCGCAGGACCACAAACGCCTCGGTGAGGGTGACACCGGTCCGAACACTGGCGGGATGGGCGCGTACGCGCCGGCCCCCGTGCCGTACTCGGTCGATGCGCTCACTGCGCAGTTCATCCAGCCTGTCGTGGACTACATGCAGCTGCAGGGCAAGCCGTTCGTCGGCGTGTTGTACGCCGGTCTGATGCTGACGGCGGACGGCCCGAAGCTGCTCGAGTTCAACTGTCGTTTCGGCGATCCCGAGGCCCAGGTCCTGCTGCCGCTGCTGGCCACCGACCTGCTGGATCTCACCGAGGCGTGTTGTCGCGGCCTTCTCGCGAACACTCCGGTCGAGGTGCACGCCGGTGCGGCTCTCGGCGTGGTGATCGCCGCCCCGAACTACCCGTCACCCGGGCCCGCACTCGGCATCGACCGCGAGGTCGCGTCGTGGAAGCTGGACGACGACCAACTCGCGTTCCGCGGCAGCGGAGGCGGGCGCGAGGTCACCATCGTCGGTCTCGGCGCGTCGCTGGTTGCGGCTCGCGACGTGGCCTATGCCGCGACCGCTCACCTCGCGCCGCCTGCGTCGCGCTACCGCCGCGACATCGGGTGGCGGGCGAACGGCGCAGCACTGACGTCGTACGCGGCGGCGGGCGTGGACATCGACGAGGGCACTCGAGCCGTCGAGCAACTGAAGGCCAGCGTCGAGCGCACCCACACCACCGCCGTGCTGGGTGGCGTCGGCGCGTTCGGTGGCACGTTCGACCTCGCCAAGGTGGTCACGATGCAGCATCCCGTGCTGGTCGCCTCGACCGACGGTGTCGGCACGAAGGTGGAGCTCGCAGCCCGGGCCGGCCGCTACGACGTGCCCGGCCAGGACATCGTCAACCACTGCATCAACGACGTGCTCGTGCAGGGCGCGCGCCCGCTGTTCTTCCTCGACTACTTCGCCTCGTCCGTCATCCGCGCCGAGCAGGTCGCGGCGGTCGTCGACGGCATGTCGCGCGCCTGTGCCGCCGGCGATTGCGTGCTGCTCGGCGGCGAGACCGCGGAGATGCCGGGCGTCTACATGCCCGGCGCGTTCGACGTCGCCGGCACGCTCGTGGGTGTCGCCGAACGCGACCGTCTCCTCCCGCGCTCCGACATCGGCGTCGGTGACGTGCTCGTCGGACTGACGTCGTCCGGCCCGCACACGAACGGCTACTCGCTGCTGCGCAAGCTGTTCGACTGGCTACCCCTGGACGCGCAGCCCGAACCGCTGGACCGGCCGATCGGCGAAGCGCTGCTCGTTCCCCATCGCAGCTATCTCGACGCGCTCGATCGCGCGCTGAACGACGACGGCTTGGTCAAGGGTCTGGCCCACATCACCGGCGGCGGTCTGATCGACAACGTGCCACGCATCCTGCCCGAACAGTGCGACGCCTCGATCACGCTCGGCTCGTGGCCGATGCCGCCGCTGTTCCAACTCGTCGAGAGCGTCGCAACTGGGCTGCCCCTCGAAGAGCTCTACCGCACCTTGAACATGGGAATCGGCATGGTCGTGGTGGTGGCGGCCGATCGGGTGCAGCAGCTACGCGACTGCATCAACGAACCGACGTGGGTGATCGGTGAGCTCGTCGCCGGCGACCGGCGAGTGGTGCTGGTGTGAACGCTCGCATCGTTGTGCTCGCGTCGGGCAACGGCTCCAACTTTCAAGCGATCGTCGACGCCGTCGCCGCCGGCACACTGCCGGCTCACGTCGCGGCGCTCGTGTCCGACACGCCCGATGCCTTCGCGCTGCAGCGCGCCCGGCGTGCGGGGATCGCGGCAATCTCGGTGCCGCGCTCGGCCGGCGAGGACCGAGCGTCGTACGACGGTCGCCTGGCCGAGATCGTGGCCGCTCACGAACCGGACATCGTCGTGTTGGCCGGGTGGATGCGCGTGCTCACGATGAAGTTCCTCGAGCGGTTCCCGAACCGGGTGATCAACCTGCATCCTGCGTTGCCCGGCGAGTTCCCAGGAACGGATGCCATCGGTCGAGCGCTGCAGGCCGCCCAGCGTCTGGGGTTGCGGCGAACGGGCGTCATGGTGCACTTCGTGCCCGACGAAGGCGTCGACGACGGGCCCGTGATCGCGACGGTCGAGGTGCCGATCGTGGGCGACGACACGCTGGAGTCGCTCGCCGAGCGAGTCCACGTCGCCGAGCACACGCTGCTGGTCGACGCACTGCGCACGGTGATCGCCGGCTCAGCGACCGAACGCAGCTGACAGCTCGGCCAGCTTGGTCGTGACGGTGAGGTTGCGCGCCGTCGCAACGATTCCGAGTTTGCGCTCGATCACAGGGTTGGCGAACTTCGAGGTGCCGAGGCCGTGGGGGTAGTCGACGAACAACTCTCGCCCGACGAGCCGGAAGGTCTCGTGCGGCGGGTTGACCGCGCCGAGGGCGTCGAGGGCCTGCCTCGCCGGCTTGTCCGCCAGATAGAAGACGTAGACCCGCTTCGGTTCGACGCCGGCGAACGGGCTGGCCCGCACGATCGCAGCCATCTGCTTCGCAGTACGGATCATCGCGACGCTCGTGATGCCGAGGTCGCGCGTGACGAGCGCCTCTACCGCTGCCCGCACCGGCACCGGCCTGTCCGAGCTCGTGAAGATCACGTTGCCGCTCTGGATGTGCGTAACGGAATCGCGAAGCCGGCGCTCACGAACGCGGCGCGCAGATCCGTCATCGTGCACCGGTTGGACGATCCCACGTTCACCGCGCGCAGCAACGCCACATACGTCGTCATGCGATCACGCTACGCGCCCGCGTGCCCGCACCGGCCGCGCTGGATCATGCCGCCCCCGGCAGCAACATCCAGCACCAAACCCATTCCGCGCCAGCCGCGCCGGATCATGCCGCCCCCGGCGGCAACAACCAGCACCAAACCCCAATCCGCTCCGCCCGCGCCGGATCATGCCGCCCCCGGCGGCAACAACCAGCACCGAACTCACACCGCGCCGCCCGCGCCGGATCATGCCGCCCCCGGCAGCAACAACCAGCACCAAACCCCATTCCGCACCGCCCGCGCTGGATCATGCCGCCCCCGGCGGCAACATCCAGCACCGAACCCCATTCCGCGCCAGCCGCGCTGGATCATGCCGCCCCCGGCGGCGACATCCCGCGCTCAGTGAAGGGGGTCAGCGGGGCAGGGCGAGGATCATCAGGGTCGACCACACCACGTGGGTCGTGATCGACGCGACCAGGCCGCCGGTCACGACCCGCTCCAACGCGAACACAGCGCCCATGACGACCGCGGCGATCGTGAGCGCAGTGTTTCCGGCGACCGCTGTGACGGCGACGTAGATGAGGACCGAGATCACCGCCGCGTGTCGCACGGGCACGACGGCGAGCAGCGCGCCGCGGAAGAACAACTCCTCCGCCACGCCGCTCACAAGAGCAAGCGCGATGACGAAGGCCATCGATCCGCCGTCGGCTTTGCGCAGCACGCTGTCGATCGGCCCGGCGAGCACGCTGATGTGTCGACCGATCTCGGCCCCGAGCACGAAAACGCCGAACATCGCGCCGCCCACCGCAACGCCGATCGCCAGGTCGCGAGACCCCTCGCCGCCGCGCATCCATGTGATCGGTCGGCAGAGCCACGCGGCAACGATCCACACGGCGGCGGCGGCAAACCCACACGCATAGAACGCCATCCCGTTGCGCGGTACTCGAAGCGTCGCGGCGATCAGGCTCGCGCCGATCACGATGGCGATCACCACGATCGTCCGAGCTCGTCGGGCCGGCGTGGTCATCACGCCGCGCGTGTCAGGCGGCTGGAGGTTGGTGGGCATCGTGATCGCGACGCGCCTTCCGGTCGGCGAGCGCGATCCGCACAGCCTCGATGAAATGCATCGGACGGTGGCCGGTCAGGATTTCCAGCCGGCGGTCGGCGACGACCACTTCGTTCGTCATCGAATCGACCAAGGATCGAGCGGTCTGCAGATCGACGTCGGTGATCAGCCGCAACCAGTGCGAGGACAACCCCGGCGACAGCAGCGGTACCGGCAAGATGTGCAGCGACTTGCCCTTCTCGTCGGCGACAGTCTCCAGCATCTGCTTGTACGTCAACGGCTCCGGCGCACCGATCTCGAAGTGCTGACCGATCTCGTCGAGGTCGAGCAGCGCGACGAGGTAGGCAACGACGTCGGGCAATGCGATCGGCTGGGTCTTGGTCTGCACCCAACGGGGCGTGATCATCAGCGGCAGGCGTTCGACGAGCTGGCACAGGATCTCCCAGCTGACGCTGCCCTCGCCGACGACGATCCCAGCGCGCAGCGCGATCGTCGGTGCTTCGGCGAGCAGGATCTGCTCCACCTCGCGTCGGCTGCGCAGGTGCTCGGAGAGGTCGTCGGTCTCGTCGCCCAAGCCGCCGAGGTACATCACACGACCAACCCCGGCTGCGGTGCACTGCTTGCCGAACGCGGTGGCACCCGCCCGATCGCGCTCGGCGAAGTCGGGCCGGTCCAGCGTGTGAACGAGGTAGTACGCGGCCTGCACACCTTCGAGCGCACCAGCCAGCGACAGCGAGTCCTGCACGTCGCCGAACACGTCAGTCACCCCGTCGTGTCGATCGGGATCCGGATGGCGAGTCATCACGCAGACGTCGTGGCCATCGGCCAACAGCTTCGCGACGAGGTGCCCGCCCACGAACCCCGACCCTCCAGCCACCAGCACGCGCACGACAAACGGTATACCCGCCAACCCCATGCGAATACACCGAGATCGGTGGCAGGTCATTTCGAATTGCGTCAGAGTGCTGACCACGTTCGCGTACGACGACGTCGGAGCCTTGCGGCGATCATCCGGTGCCGGGGGAACTGCGACATTTGCCTACGACGGCCTTGGCCGGGTGACGACGCGCACCGACGCGGCGGGAATTGCGGCGTTCTCCTACACCTCGAGAGGCGAGTTGTATGCCGCCACCGATCCGGCGACGGGCAGGACCGTGGTCCACACGTACAACGACGCGTCGCAGTTGACGGGCATCAACTACGACGACGACGACCGCCTTCTCCTACAGCGGGGCGAGCAACGAGCCGACCTCAGACGGAACCAACCTGTACGCCCGTCTTCCCGACGGCTCGCCGCTGTCCGTGGCACGGGGAGCAAGCCGCAACTTCACCGTGGCCGATGCGCACGGCGATGTCACCGCGACGATCACCGCCGCCGGTGCGGTCGCATCGACGCGCGCGTACGACCCGAACGTCTACGCGTCGACACCGTCGAAACCACCGCCACCGTCATGTCACTCGTCGATGTGCTCACCGGCTATCGTGCGACACCCGCCAGTCCACCGCCGCCCACCGGACCGCCCGCCACCGGTTCGAGAACCTGGGCGAGATGTGCGTGGCAGTCTGCACCGGGCTGTACCTCATCGATGCGCTGAGGTACAGCCCGCAGGGCCAAGTCGTCTTCGCGATCATCGACGGCTCCGGCAAAGAACAACTCCCCGACGGCAACTGGTCACCCGAAGACGTCCGCGACGCAGCCGGCGACAACGACAACATCGCCAAGACGCTGGCGAAGATCCTCGACGACGCCGACAGCACCTTGACCGACGCCGAGTTCGCTGGCCTCACCAACCTCACCCGCAGCGTCGCCCAACGGCTCACAGGCGAACACGACCGCTGGGAACAGATCGACCACGAGTCCTCCTGGTGGGATCGCAACGGTGCCACCGTGCTCGCCATCGCCCAAGTCGGGCTATCAGAGCTGGCTTTCGGACCGTGCTCGGCATTCTGTGCAGCGGGTGCTGCGGCCATCTCCACCTTCAGCGCGTACAACACCTGTACTGGCGACGCATCAGGACTGCAGTGCGCAACCTCCATCGGAGCAGCAGCCGTTTCTATAGCAAGCGCAGGTGCCGCATCGGGAGCATCGCTCGCTGACGCCGGATCGAAAGTGACCGCAAGTCTCGCTGGATCACTTTTGTCGAGAGCAACCGCCGAGCCACCGGCATGGACTGGCAGGCCGACGGAACCGACGGACACGGGATTCCATTGCGTCGCACCGCCGTCCGCGACAGCACCGATCTGGACTGTGGCCGTCGCTGACGACGGCGTGCTGACCGCCACACTCGAATCCGACACGTCGGCGACCGAGTGACTCTGCGCGGACGGTTGCGGCTGCCGTACTGTCTCGGGCGTGGCTGAATCTGTGGTGAGTTCGTTGACGGGGCGGATGGGGGCGGGTGAGCATTTGTTCATGGCCTGGTGCGGGGTGCCGGATCCCGGGGTGGCGGAGGCGTTGGTGCGGGGCGGATTCGACGCGGCGTTGTTCGACATGCAGCACGGGTCGTTCGAGGTCAGCAGCGCGACCGCGGGGATCCTGGCCATGGCGGCGGCGGGGAAGCCGGCGCTGGTGCGCATTCCCGTCGGCGACTTCACGACGGCGTCGCGGATGCTCGACGCTGGCGCGGCCGGCATCGTTGCGCCGATGATCAACTCCGCCGACGACGCGCGATCGCTGGCCTCGTTCTGCAAGCTGCCACCGCTCGGGCGGCGCTCGTGGGGGCCGGCACGTGCGCTGAGCCTGACCGGGATGGACGGGCCGACCTACCTCCGCTCAGCGAATGAGATGCAGCTCGCAATCGCGATGATCGAGACACGCGAGGCGATCGCCGCGCTCGACGAGATCCTCGCCGTGCCCGGTATCGACGGCGTGCTGATCGGCCCGTCGGACCTTTCGATCGCGCTGAGTGACGGCACATCCATCGACCCGCACGGCCAGGCGGTCGACGAGGTGCTCGCCCTGGTCGTGCGCCGGACCCAGGTCCACGGCAAGATCGCGGCATGCTTTTGTGCCGACGGCGGACGGGCCAAAGCCGTGTCGGCGCTGGGCTTCCAGCTGTGCTCGATCGGTACGGACGGGACACTGCTGGCCAAGATCGCCGGCCTCGAGTTGGGCATCGCCCGCAGCTGACGCTGCGCAGACCGGTGGCTGGGACGAGCGTCGGCCCCAGGTCCGGCCCGGCGACAACGGCCTTGACGCGTTCTTGATGATTTGTTGCGGATCGGCGCTGCGCGGTCAATCGCCGAGGCTGCCCTCGCAAAAGACTTGGCCGACCGAGCCGACGACCCTGAAGCCGGTCAGCTTCACCCCGGTGTCGTCGACCGGCCCGGCCCACCGCCATCGCGCATCCTCGCGGTGCAGCGAGGCGATCGTGACGACTGTGCCGTCGGCGGCGATGCCCTGCAGCACGGGCTGATAGTCGCCGCGCTCGCCGCTGGCGTAGTTGACGTCGACAACGACCACCCGAGGACTGGTGTCGAACAGGTACGCGTCACCGACCCGCTTCCCGTCGGCGCCGATCATCGGTGCCGCCGTGGCCGCGGCCGGGCGGATGCCGTCGCCGATCGGACCGAGCACGACGGCGCCGACGGCCAGGACGACGAGCACCGCAGCTGCGGTAAGGAGCCCGGTCCATCGTCGCCCCGGTCCGGTGTGAAGGGGTACGACGGCCGCATCGACGGTGGCCGTGCCGACCGCTGGGACGACGCCCATTGCGGTCAGCAACTGCGATTCGAACGCGGAGGACGGCTGGAGACGAGGCGCAAGCAGGTCCAGTGCTTCGACGCCTTCGGAGAGTCGGGCGACCTCCTCCCGGCATGCAGCGCAATCGGCGAGGTGGTCGACCACCGCAGCCCGCTCCACACCGTCCAACGTGCCGAGGACGAGTTCGGCGACAGCGTCGCGGCATGCGTTGCACTCGGTCATCATGTGCTCGTTCATCGGCCCGCCACCTCTATGTCGTTGACGTATGCCTCGCGCAGCCGGCGCAGGCCGGTGCGGATGCGGGTCTTCGCTGTCCCCAGCGGAATTCGCTCCATTGCGGCGATCTCCACACCGCTCAGCCCGGCATATGCGAGCACCAGCGCCCGGCGTTGCTCGATCGGTACCTGAGCCAGCGCGGCACGGACCTTCACGGCGTCATCGAGACCCTCGTGGACGATGTCGGCCGCGGCGCTTGGTTCGGCAAGTCGCGCGACCGGCAGCATGGCTGGATCGAACGGCACCGGGCGCCGCATGCGCAGCGCGTCGATCGACAGGTTGCGCACGATCGCCAGGATCCACGTCGTCAACGACCCGCGCCGGGCATCGAACGTCGCAGCATGCCTCCAGGCGCGCAGCATCGCCTCCTGGGCGATGTCCTCGGCCGCAGCCCGATCGCCGACGAATTGGTAGGCAAGACCGATCGCGCGCGACGAGAAGCGCCGCACGAACTGGCGCGCGGCATCGTCGTCGCCGGCCGCGAGACCGGCCATCAACACATCGTCGGGGGCGTCCACCACTGGCACTGATACGAGTGAACCCCGGGAATGGATGGCGCGCAAGCCGCGCAAACCGAATCGGCCCGCTCGACGTATCAGTTGCCATGACACACCGCTTTGCACGACACATCGCTCTCGGTCTCTCCCTCGTCGCCGTCGCGGCCGGCTGCGGATCAGACTCCAAGTCCGGCGACACCGCCGCCACCACAGCGGCCGCTGCTGTCACCACCGCCGCTTCACCGGCAACCTCGCCGGACACGACCGAGGCCGGCGACTCTTCGGGATATGGCGACGACACGGACACCACCGTTGCCGCTGAATCGCCGGCGGCGACATCGCCGGCATCGAGTTCCCCGGCAGCCGCAGCGGCGGACGCAACGCTGTCGCTGGCCACCGTCGGCGACCTCGGCGACGTGATCGTCGACGCCAGCGGGTTCACGGTGTATTTGTTCACGCCAGACGGAACCGGGCCGAGCACCTGCACGGAAGGCTGCGCGACGGCGTGGCCGCCGGTGCTGGCCGACGCGGCACCGACGGTCGGCGACGGACTCGACGCCACGCTCGTCGGCACGACGGACCGCGCCGACGGCACGACACAAGTCACCTACGCCGGCCATCCGCTGTATCGCTTCGGGGGCGATTCAGCCGCCGGTGACGCGAACGGCCAGGAGGTCGGCGACGTGTGGTACGTTCTCGACGCCACGGGCACGGCCGTCGAGGGCTGAACGAGCCGTCCATATTGCGCTGACATCGGCACGATCCCGGCATCGCCCACGTTCACCGCGGATGTTGCCGGTCACACCGGCACGATCCAGCACAACTCCGTCACAGTCCGCGACCACCGCCGAAGTTGCCGGTCACACCGGCACGATCCAGCACAGGTCGCGACCACCGCCGAAGTTGCCGGTCACACCGGCACGATCCAGCACAGTCCGCGACCACCGCCGATGTTGCCGGTCACACCGGAACAATCCAGCCCAGTCCCGGCACACGCTGCGCGCGGCCGGATCCTCCCGGTCACACCGGCGCGATCCAGCACACTTCGTCACATGCTGGGATCACAGCGGATGTTGCCGGTGACAGCGGCACGATCAACACACTCCGAAACAGACCCGCGTTCACCGCGGATGTTGCCGGTGACGGCGGCACGATCCAGCACCACTCCGAAACAGACCCGCGTTCACCGCGGATGTGGCCGGTGACAGCGGCACGATCCAGCACCACTAAGTCGCAGACCCGCGTTCACCGCGGATGTTGCCGGTGACAGCGGCACCATCCAACACACTCGGGAACAGACTCGCGAACGACGCGGATGTTGCCGGTGGCAGCGGCACGATCCAGCACACTCCCGACGCAGACCGCAGAGAGCCGGTGGGGGTCACTCCCACCAGCCGGTCACGTCGACGATGACGTCGGCCGTGTTCTGGCTGTAGATGCACAGTTCGCCGGCTGCGGACAGCGGCACTTGGGCAGCGGTGGATGTGACACCGCTGGCGGCGTAGTTGACGTTCGACGTCAACGGGCGACCGCCACATGGAAAGGCGGTCAGGTAGCCGGCCGCGTCGGCCCCGACGACAGCGATGCTGACCGACACGGCCGTGGCCGCGGGCGAGACGTTGCGCTGGCCGGTGATCGGGATGACCAGCGTCGTGCCGGCGGTGAGCCGTCCGCGAATGCCGCCGTTCATCGACGGGCGATCGATCTCGCGGGTGTCCACGAAGCGGAACGGCACACTCGGGGTGAACCGGGCCGGCGACTGCGGCGACACGTAGCCGACGAGGTCGACCACGAGGTCGATGGCGACCGACGCGAAGAAGCAGACCGTTCCGTCGCCGGCGAGTGGAGCGGCGACGAGGTTGCTGGTCGCCTTGCCGGTGGCCACGGCCGGGTTCAGGCCGGCCGCGAGCGGACGCGGCTGATCGCAGGGCCAGACCGTCACGAAGCCATCGGCCACGTTGTCGACGGCGGTCACCGTCAGCATCGCGAGGGTGGCTGGGGCAGGTACCGAGGCAGTACCGCCGACGCGCAGTGACACGCCGCCACCGCCCGGCACCCGCCCCGCGGCACCGCTGGTGCGGGTGTCGAGCAGCCGCTGGGGGGTCACGGGAGTCAGGCGTCCGTGGCCGTCCGGGCGGTACATGCCGCTGACATCGACCACGATGTCCGCCGAGGTGTTCGAGAAGGCGCAGAATCCCCCGCCCGCATCCAGCGCGACGATTGCCGCATTGGACACGGTCTCGGCACTCGCCATGTTGATCGTGGCCACCACCGGGCGTTGCGCGGAGCAGTTCCACAGAGTGACGTAGCCGTCATGCGCCGCGTTCGTGGCCGTCACGTTGAGGCTCAACGCAGCGGTGCCGCCCGTGATCGACGGCGTGCCGGTTGCCTGTACCCGCGTGACGGCACCGCGGAGCAAGGTGGTCGTTCCGAAGGAATCTCGCGTGTCGACGAGGCGGATCGGCGTGATCGGATCGAGCGCCGTGGGACCGGTGATCGGCGACGCGATCGGCAGCGCCGTCTCCGCGGCTGCGAGCGGGTCGACGGTGAAGCTCCACTGGACGACCCCGGTCGCCGAGGTCATCGTCACAGTGTGCAGACCCGGCTGCAGTGGCTCACGAGTGAGGGCGACCACGGCGTGGTCGGCATGCAGGATCGCTCGCGCCGTGGTGTCGGTGTTGTGCTCGGAGAGCGTGCACGTCTCCAGCGGGCCATTCGGGCCGGAGATGGTGGTGCGCACGTCGGCGGCGACGGACTGGGGCATCAGCGCGATCACGGGCAGTCCGGAGGTGCCCGTCCACCCGCAATAGGTCAACGGGTTCGGCGACTCTGCGTAGAACCGATCGAGACTGGTCGACGTGCCGTTCCCGGGGAACAGGATCGCCGTCGTCCGTGCTGGCTCGGCCGCCAGTCCACGCATGATGTCGAGGGTTGCGCCGGAGTGCCATTTCGGCGTGTCGGAGCGATCGCAGCGGCCGAAGCCGACGCGAGACAGGCCCGGGCGCAGGATGCCGATCGCATGGAACGGGCCGGTCATCCAGATCTCGATGAAGCGACGGGCGGGCTGGTTGATCGAGTCGACGACCGCAACGTTGCCGTTGAGGCCGGCCAGCCGACCGTCGGCGGAGGCACCGGGCTTGGCCAGATCCTCGTCGTGGGAGATGCCGTTCTGCAGCATGTAGCACGAGTGCTGACCGGCCCCCGCCGACCACGACGGCTCCTCGACGACCGGCCCGAGACCGGCCATCGCGCGGTAGTAGTTGACCGACGTCAACCATGACGCGCTCGGCGCGATGTACGGCGGGTCGGCGGCCACCGCGGTCGACGCAGCCGCGAGACTGCTCACGACAACCGCGAGGATCATGGCGAAGTGGCGCAGGCAACGGGTCACGTGAGCGATCGTCGGCAACGATCGGGTGTTTGCGCATCACCCGTGTGGGTGGTCTCCTCCGCTCAACCAGGATGAATGGGCGGGTGACCGAGGGGTGACCGGTCGGCACAAGGCCTCGCCCGATCGGGTGACAAATGCCCTCATCGCAGGTGACTCCGCGCGTTTGGTCATCCACGCCGGCTGGGGGGTCCGTAGAACAATCAATGATCAACGGACGCGACGAAGCGTCCGACCTCATCGTCAGCAACGAGCAGAGCACTCCGGTCGAGGAGCGGGCACGAATGTTGACGGGCGCCTATGTCGAACACCGCCATGCGGTGCTGGCCGTGGCGCGCTCGCTCTGCGGGGACGATGCGGCGTCGGACGTGACACAAGAGGTCTTCCTTCGGCTGTGGCACCAGCCCGACCGCTTCGACCCGGCCAAGGGTTCGCTGCGGACCTACCTGTTGACGATCACGCGTGGCGTGGCCGTCGATCACATACGTGCCACGTCTGCGCGACGCCGCCGCGAGGACCGAGTCGGCGGCTTCGCCGGGGTGCACATCCCGGACCTAGATCACGAGATCGTCCGCGACGAGACCGCGGCGGAGATCGGCGCGGCGATCGAGGCGCTCGGCCCGCAGGAGCGCCACGTCATCGTGACCGCGTTCTTGGAGGAGCACTCCTACCGCGAGGTCGCGCGCCGCAGCGGTTTGGCCGAGGGCACCGTCAAATCCCGCATCCGCCGCGGCCTGTTGCAACTGCGCTCGTCGCTCGCCAACTGAAGGGTTGAGCCGATCGAGGCCGCGGCTCGCAGTGTCGGGACCGGAATTCAGGCGGGAGCCGGGAGATCGACGATCATCACCGCCGCGTCGTCGTCGCCACCGTCGGCCAGCATCGCGTCGAGCAAAACCGGGACCAAGTCGTCTGCGGTCAGGTGGTGCTGCTCGGCGAGCAGGCGCACGAGGCGCTCGATGCCGTCGTCGATCGGCTCACCGCGACGCTCGACCAAGCCGTCGGTGTACATCACCAACCGCGTGCCCGGGGCAAGGTGCAGGGTGTGCTCTTCGATCGGCATGTCCAGTGGGACGCCGAGTGGCGGGTTGACGGGTATGTCGAGCACGGCGGCCGCGCCGTCCGGCGTGACGACGATGGCCGGAGGATGCCCAGCGGTCGCAACCGTGGCCGACCCGTCCGGGTTCAGTGTCGCGGCCAGGATCGTGACGAAGCCACACCGGATCACGCTCGGCGTGTCACGCAGCGCTTCCAGCGCGGCCGATGGCGAACGGTCGATCATCAACGAGCGCAGCGCGATCCTGGTGCGAATCATCGCCGACGCAGCACCGACGCCCTTGCCGACGACGTCGCCGACGCTGAGGTGCAGCCGACCCGCGGCATCGACGACAGCGTCGTACCAATCGCCGCCGACCTCGAGCCCGGTCGTCCCGGGGCGGTAGCTGGTCGCGATGTGAAATCCATCCGGCGCAGCGATGTCGTCAGGCAACAGCGAGCGCTGCATCTCGATCGACACAGCCCGCTGCCGGCCGAACAGCCGGGCGTTCTCCCACGCCAGTCCGACGCGCGCGGCCAGATCGACGGCGAGCTCGGTCCGCGCGGGCATGTCGTCGGGCACCGTCCGCCACGA
Organism: Actinomycetes bacterium; assembly: GCA_031410915.1. Lineage (GTDB taxonomy): Bacteria > Actinomycetota > Acidimicrobiia > Acidimicrobiales > Ilumatobacteraceae > WLMZ01. The sequence goes on along the minus strand of JANNZY010000114.1, from coordinate 28,293 downwards.
CATCGAGAGCACGCCGATCACTTCGTTGTGGACCACGATCGGCACCAGGATCGCAGCGACCAGGCCCGCGGCGCGGGCTGTCGTCGGCTCGTCGGCCGGCCCGAAGTCGCTCGGCCGCTCGCTGAGCAGGATCACTTCCGGCACGCCGCCGATCAGAACGCGTCGGATCGGGTGATTGGCGATCTCGGGCACGTCGGCCAGCTCGCGCATCCCTGCGACATCGGTGGCGGCACCGACCACGTAGCGCCGGAATCGGTGTTCGTCGAGCAGGTCGATCTCGCACATGTCGGCCAGCGCGGGCACGACCAGGGTCCCGAGCGCGCGCAACGTGTCATCGATCTGCAGCGACGCGCCGAGCACGTGGCCGGCCTCGGCCAGGATCCTGAGCCGGTCGCGCGAGCGCAACTCGTCGGCCTCGATGACCTTGCGCAACGTCACGTCGGCCGTGACCCCGCGAGCACACACGCCGAGGCCACCGTCGTCGACGTAGACCTCACCGCGACCCTCCAGCCACCGGACAGCGCCGTCGGGGTGCACCACCCGGTACTCCTGGCGGAACGAGCCGGCTCCGCGCTCGACCGAGCGCTGCAGGTTGGTCTCGACGCGCGCCCGGTCGTCGGGATGGACGAGCGCAATCCACTCCTCGATCGAGCCACCGAAACTGCCCGGTTCGATGCCGTAGAGCTGTTCCAGGCGGTCGTCGAGGCGAACCTCGTTCGAGGCCATCACGAACTGCCACGCGCCCATCCCGGCTGCGTCCAGGGCCAGCCGCAACTGGCCATCGGGATGGAGGTGGTGGTGCAGGGTCATCGCAAAGTGCCATCGCAAGCAAGTCGGGGTCAGCCGAATGATCGTGGCACACCGATCGTGTATCGCTTCCACCCGGTGCGCGCGAACGTGCCGAAATGCACGACTCGTCGCTCATGCGTAACACCCTCCGCGCGATCGGCAATGCTATGGGTCGTGGGCGACCCGGATCCGTCGTGGGTGTTGGCCAACAGCGCCGACGGCGTTGCCGTGTGCGACTCGGTCGGGACGGTGCTGTGGATCAACACAGCGGCCGAAGCGATGCTCGGCCTCGGGGTCGACGTGGTCCGCGGCACGAGCATGGTGTCCTACCTTCATCCCGACGATCTCGACGTCGCCGTCGCCGCGTTCACCGAGGCCAGCGACGGGACACTCGGTCTGCGTCCGCTGGTGCGGCTGCGCTCGGTTGACGGCGAGACGTTCGTCGAGGTGCGCGCCCGACGCACCGAGATCGACGACGAACGGGTCGTGGTCGTCGGATTGCGCGACGACAGCGGCGGCTCGCTACGCGTTGCGTTCGAGTCGCTGGCCGAGGCGGTGTTCCTGTGCAATGCAGAAGGCCTGGTCACCTTCACCAATTCGGCGGCGCGAAACATCCTCGACCCGGCGGCTGGGCAGATCTCGACGGCGGCCTCGCTGGACGCGGCGCTGCAAGCGATCGACGGTCGCATTCCGAACGATCCCGTGCAGGCCGCTCTCGATGGCACCACGACGAAGAGCGGCACGTATCGCCTCGTCGGCTGCGATCACGAACGAATCGTCGTCGTGTCCGCGCACCGATCCCCGGCCGTGAACCAGGTCCGTCCCGGTTGTGTGGTGACGCTGCGCGACGTGACCGACCAACACCACGCCTTCGAAGGGTTGCGATGGCAGGCGACGCGCGATCCGTTGACGGGGTTGTTCAACCGCCGCGGGCTGATGGCCGCGATCGAGGAGCTGCTGTCGGCGGAGACCGACGTCGCTGTGCTGTTCTGCGACATCGACAGCTTCAAGACCGTCAACGACCGCCACGGTCACCGCGCGGGGGATGCGATCCTACGCGACGTCGCCTCCCGCCTCATGCGGGCATCGCGCCACGATCCTTCTGCAGTGGTCGGTCGCCTCGGTGGTGACGAGTTCGTGGTCGCCGGCCATCTCGACCTCGAGGCCGCGACGGCGCTCGCCAACCGTGTCCGTGAGATGGCTGCGAGCGGCGAGACCGACGTCGCCGCGACCTCGTTGAGCATCGGCGTTGCCATCGTGCCGATGGGTGCCGCAACGGTGGACGATGCTTTGATCGACGCGGCGAACGCGCTACGCGCGGCGAAGGACGGCGGGCGCGATCGCGTCGCCGTGTACGACGATGACGCACGCCGGGCACACCGCCGCAACGCCGATATCGAAGCGCTCATCCGGCGCTGCATTGCCGAGGGCTCACTCGTCGTGCAGGTGCAGCCCGTGGTCGACATCGCCGACCGGCGGATCGTCTCCGGCGAAGTGCTCCTGAGGCTGTACGACGACCAGGCCGGCGAGCTGATCCTGCCCGGTCGGTTCATCGACGTCGCGCTTCGGGCCCGGCTCCTGCCTCGGCTCGATCTGTGGAGCTTCGAACAGGCCGCGGCGCTGTCGGCGCGGCTGCGCGGTGTCCTCGGCGATGCAGCGCCGATCGTCAGCTCGAACCTGTCGCTGGCAACGTTGTCGCTCCCCGACCTTCCCGATGTGCTCCGCTCGATCGTGCGCACCGCGGGCGCCGACTCCGCGCAGCTCTGCATCGAGGTCACCGAACAAGAGGCACCGCACGAACTGGACGCGGTGAAGAGCACACTGTCGGAGTGCACCGCGCGCGGCATCCGCGTTGCGCTGGACGACTTCGGCACTGGGTATTCGTCGATCTCCTCGATTCGGCGACTGCCGGTCGACAGCATCAAGCTCGACCGCTCGCTGTCGATTGCCGAGCCCGGGACGCCAGACGACACAATCGCCCGTAGCACGACCTCGATGGCCCACGCGCTGAACTGCCTCGTCGTCGCGGAGGGGGTCGAGACCGAGGACGAGTTCGCCTGGGCCCTCGATCGCGGCTGCGATTACGTGCAGGGTTTCCTGATCCATCGGCCAATGGATGTCGATGACTTCGTCGCGCTCGTTCGACGCAGTGGTTGAATCGTGTTTCAGCCGACCCGGCTTCGGGCAGACACCTGACGTGTTCCATCCGCCACCACATCTGCGGATCACGCTTCCGGCGGCACCCACCACCCCTCGCACCGCCCGAAAGCTGATCAGCCAGCTGATCGACGACACACCGTCGGCGTCGTTTCTCGACGCGGCACTGCTCATGACGAGCGAGATCGTGAGCAACGCGGCGCGCCTCGGCGGCGACTGCGAGATGTCGGCCTGGTTCGTGCCTGACGAGCCGGCGCTGCGCGTCGAGGTCAGCGATTCGTCACCGGAGATGCCGCACCTGCTGGCGCCGCGCCGACCCGAGGACGTCACCGGACGCGGGCTGCAGATCGTCGACGAACTCTCGACGCACTGGGGCATCACGCCGCTCGATCAGGGCAAGTCGGTCTGGTTCGAGCTGTCGCCGCCGAGCTCCTGAGCCGAGCGACTCGACGCATCAGGGCGTGTGCGTCGCCAGAAACGTCGTGATCGTGGCGTGGGTCGCGGCGAGGACGTCGTCGTCGCGCCAACGTTCGATCAACGTCGCGTCGGGGGCGAGCGCGGCGACCTCACGTGACGCCGACGACGGGTGATACTGGTCGTTGCCCATCATCACGAGTATCGGGGTCCGGATCGCGGCCACCTGCTCGCGGGTGGCGGTCAGCACGAACTCGCCGTTCCACATGTTGTCGCCGAACGCCGCCCAATCGGATGGGGTGGCCTCGGGGTGTTGCGGCGCGATCTCGGCGGACCAATCGTCGAACAGGCCGCGCAAGACGTCGCGGTTGTCCTCGATCCCGACAGGTTGCAGCAGCACTGCGGCGGTGAAACGCTCGGGCGCAGCGGTGAGCAACCCGAGCACGAACGGGCCGCCGATGCACATGCCCATGACATGGCACCGTTCGATGCCGAGGTGGTCGAGCAATGCAAGGTGGTCGGCGGTGTAGGTGGCCCATCCATCCGACGCCGTGACCGGGGCCGCGGACTGACCGGCGTTGCGCTGGTCCATACCGATGATCCGGTAGTCCGCCGCGAGCGCAGTGCGCGGGTTCCACGGGGCCCGGCTCCAGAAGGCGTTCTCCGAGCGCATCCCGCCGGGAGCAATCGCGAGAACGGGGTAGCCGTCGCCCTCGACGTCGTAGCGCAGGTGGACATCACCGTGATCGTAGAAAGCCATCCCTCAGTGATACCACCGGTACGGTCGAGATGTGGGAGGCGATCGAGCGGTGCCGGCATCAGGAATCGTCGCCACGCTGCTCGCGGCCGGGGTCGCCCGGCGTGACGCCGTCGGGCTGGCGGTCGCCGACGGTGTGGGTGTTGGGTTGGCGACGGACGCGGAGTCGTGGTCGGTCGCGACCACCGATCCGGTCGACGTGGTCCGCGCCGTCGAGGCGGCGATCTGTCCGCGCTGGGTGTGGTGGACGAAAGAGACCGCGGAGACGCTGGTGCGCGGCGGGTTGCGGGTCGAGACCTGCTGGGATCTGGCCGCGGTGCATCGCCACATCGCCGGCGGATGGCGTGCCGAGCCGGCCCGCGTCTGGGCCACACTGCACGGGTTGTCCGCGGCCACGATCCCGGCGCTCGGACAGCTGGATCTGCTCAGTGTGCTGGATGCTGGCGGCGCCGACGACGGTGATGCCGACGAGCCTGTCCGGCCCGACGGGCATTTGCGGCCAGAGTGGGCCGCCGGCGGTTGGTGCGATTCGCCCAGCCGCGCAGCACGGTGGGCAACGCTGGCGATGACCGCTCGCAGGTGCCAACGCGAGTTGCTCTCCGCGCCGCACGGGTCGACCCGGTCGCGGGCTCGCGACTCGGAGTCAGCAGCGCGGTCAGAGTCGGCCGCCGAGTTGCTGTGCGCCGAGCTGCAGGCCGACGGGCTGCCGATCGACGTCGCGCGGGCGGAGGCGATCATCGCGTCGTTCGTCGGGCCGCGACCGACCTCACCGTCCGAGGCCGCCGAGCTGCGCCGCCAGCGTGACCTCGCGGTGCAGCGCCACGAGGGTGTCGGCACCGGAACCGACCTGCGCAACCAGGCCCACGTCAAGGCGATGCTGAACCGCCTCGGCGTGGATGTGCCGGACACCCGCGCCTGGCGGCTCGAGCCCTTCCGGGCCGACAACCCCGCCGTCGACGCGCTGTTGACCTGGCGCAAGGCGGAGCGGATCGACACAACGTTCGGTTACGCATGGCTCGACGAGCACGTCGGCCCCGATGGACGATTGCGGGGTGGCTGGAGCGCGTCCGATGGTGCCGCAGGGCGGATGACAGCGCAGGCCGGACTGCACAACATGCCCGCCGACTTCCGCGACGCGGTCGCAGCCGACGCCGGCCATGTGTTCATCCGCGCCGACCTCGGCCAGATCGAGCCGCGCGTGTTGGCCGCGGTGTCGGGCGACGCCGCGCTCGCCGCGGCCACGGCCGCCGACGACCTGTACGCGCCCGTCGCTGCGCAGCTCGGCGTGGAACGCGCGGTCGCCAAGGTGGCAGTACTGGCTGCGATGTACGGCCAGACCTCGGGCACGGCCGGCGCCGCGCTGCGCGGTCTGGAGCAGGCCTACCGGGTCGCGATGCGCTACCTGCAGGACGCCGACGACGACGGGCGCGCCGCGCGCGACGTGCACACCTACGGCGGCCGGCGGGTGCGCATGTGGCGCGATCCGAACGTGAACGACAACCCGGGTGCGATGGGCGCTCGCGGTCGTTACGCCCGCAACGCGGTCGTGCAGGGCGCAGCCGCCGAGCTGTTCAAGACGTGGGCCGTGACGGTTCGCGCGCGTGGCGCGGCGATCAGTGCCCGCATCGTGCTCTGCCTGCACGACGAGCTGTTGGTGCATGTCCCCGACGAGCACAGTGCGGATGCGGCAGCGCTGCTCGACGACTGCCTGCAGGAGGCCGCGGCGCGGTGGGCACCCGATCGCTCGGTGCGGTTCGTGGCCGACATCTCAGTCATCCGCCGTTGGTCCGACGCCAAGCCGTGAGGCTGACGGACGCGCCGGTCAGTGCGTGAGCGAGAAGCCGAAGGGCAGCTCGAGCCGGTTGGCCTCCATCACCGCTTCATCGGCGAGGATGTCGCGCGTCGGCCCCTCGGTCGCGACGCGACCGCCGTTGAGCACGATCGAGCGCGAGCACAACTGCAGCGCATAGGGCAGGTCGTGGGTGACGAGCACCGTCGTGACCGGGAGCGAGAGCAGGATCTCGGCCAGCTCGCGGCGGGCTGCAGGGTCCAGGTTGCTGGACGGCTCGTCGAGCACGAGAACCTCGGGATCCATCGCCAACACCGTGGCGACAGCGACGCGGCGACGCTCGCCGAAACTGAGGTGGTGCGGGGCCCGGTCGGCAGAGTCGGTCATTCCGACGGCGGCAAGCGCGTCCTGGACGCGGTGATCCAGCTCGTCGCCGCGCAGGCCGAGGTTGTGCGGGCCGAAGGCGACGTCCTCGCGCACGGTGGGCATGAACAGCTGGTCGTCGGGATCTTGGAACACGATGCCGACGCGGCGGCGTATCTCACGCAGGTTTGCCTTCTCGACGACCAGATCGCCGACGGTGACCCGGCCCGCAGACGGTTGCAGGATGCCGTTGAGGTGCAGCACCAGCGTCGTCTTGCCGGCCCCGTTCGGCCCCAAGATCGCGACACGCTCGCCGGCCTCGACCGCGAAGTCCACGCCGTGCAGCGCAGCGCGACCATCGGGATAGGTGTGGTGCAGACCTTCGACGCGCAACGCATTGTGGTGGCTCATCGCGACATCCACGCCACACACGAAACGACCGCCGCGAGCAGCGGCAGCGTCAGGCTGAGCAGCCATGCCGAACGCGACGCCTCGTAGTCGCGCGCGGGCATGCTGCCCTCGTAGCCGCGTGACTCCATCGCCAGGTAGACACGCTCGCCGCGCTCGTAGGAGCGCACGAACAACGACCCGGCGGACTGGGCCAGCGCGCGTGCCTGCCAGATCCATCGTGGGTTGTAGCCACGCGACTCGCGGGCGACGCGCATGCGTCGCATCTCGTCGGTCACGACATCGCCATAACGGATCATGAAGCCCATCATCGCGACGAGCAGGCGGGGCATGCGCAACTTCTCCAGCCCGGTGAGGATCTGCGGGATGGGTGTGGTGGCCGCCATCACCACGGTCGCGGCGACACCGATGGTCCCCTTGACGACGATGTTGAAAGCCGCCCACAGACCGGCATGGGACAGGTGCAGGCCGAGCACATCGACCCGTCGGCCCTCGCCGAAGAACGGCAGCAGGAACGCGAACGCGATGAATGGCAGTTCGATGACCAGGCGACGGGCGACGAACACAAGCGGAACTCGGCCGACGGCGGCGGCGAGCACCACGAGCGCGCCCTCGGCGACGAACGCCCAGACCTGCTCGCGGGGTGTGGACACGACGGCGAGCACGAACAGCACCGTTGCCGCGAGCTTGCACTGTGGGGCCAGGCGGTGCAGCGGACCGTCGGTGGCGCGATAGATCTGGTGGTGGTGACCGGCGCCCATGTCAGCCGGCCGATGCCGATGCCGGCGCCGACGGTTCGACCTCGCCCTCGGCCTCGGCCGGCGGCGCAGCCGCATTGCGGCGCGACAGCCGCAACAACCCGAACAGTCCGATCCCGATTGCGAACGTGACACCGACGCCGATGATGCCGGCCAGACCGGTGCTGATCGACGAGTCGTCGACACCCTTCACCGAGTAGCCGGCCAGCGGGCTGGCCGCCGTCGCATGCGGTTCGACGCCGATGTCGAGACCGGTGTCGGCGGCGACCTTGTTCAACCCGTCCGGGCTGGAACTGGCGTGGGGTGAGATGACGAGGGCGAGGAACAATGCGACGGCAATGCCGGCGACGACGAACCCAGTCGTGGTGAGCCGTTTCATCTCAGCTGCCGACCGGCTGTGGTACAGGCACCGCGACGTGAGGACGGACGATGCCCCGTGCGCCGTGGACGAGGTCGGGGCGGCTGGCGAGCACGGCGGTGATGGTCATCGCCGTGATGACGCCCTCACCAACGCCGATCAGCACGTGCACGCCGATCATCGCGGTCGCGACCTTGCCGATCGACGCGGCACCGTTGCCGCCGATCGCATACTCGACAATGAACAGCAGACTGGCCAGAACGGGCGCACACAGTGCGGCGAGCCCGGCGGCCAACGACACGCTCGCTGGCCGTTTGGGCAGGACACGTCTGACGGCCAAGAAGATGCCGTAACCGACGAACGCGCCGACGAACGCCATGTTGATGACGTTGAGGCCGAGCGCAGACAGACCGCCGTCGGCGAACAGCAGGCTCTGCACGAGCAGGACGACGGTGACGCAGAGCGCACCGGTCCATGGCCCGACCAGCACGGCCGCGAGCACGCCGCCGAGGAGGTGGCCGCTGGTGCCGCTGGCGACCGGGAAGTTCAACATCTGCACGGCGAAGACGAACGACGCCGCCAGGCCGGCGATAGGGATCTGGCGCTCGTCCAAGGTTTTGCCCGCCTGCTTCAGGCTGATCGCGACACCGCCCGCCGCCAGACCGCCGGCGACCAGTGAGGTGCCGCCGTTGATGAATCCGTCCGGTATGTGCATGTCGTCCTCAGTCGGGCCTTATCGCAACAACATTCTTATGACGAGTGACTTGCAGAAACAAGCCCCTCCAGACAAAGAACATTCGGAGCGCAACGACCGGCGGATCACAGAAATCCGCGCAGCTTCGGCAGCCTCAGGGAAGGAGCGCGTCGGGCGGCAGCGCGACGATGCTGGACGCGCCGAGCGCGCGCAGGTCGCTGAGCCGGGCCCACAGCGTCGCGGCCTCGGCCACGAGATGCACGGCGACGAGGTCGTCGCGGAAGGCGAGCGGCAGCACCGTCGGTGCCTCCAGCCCGGGGAACAGCTCGGCCAGGCGACCGACGTTGTCGGGATGCAGGTGCAGCATCACGTAGCGACGGCGGCGGGCTTCGAGCACCGCGGTCAGGCGCAACTCCACCTCCTGCAGGACCGCCGAATCGTCGTGCACGAACAGCGCCTGGCACGGGGCGATGGTGGCCAGCACGCGCAGCCGGTTGGCGGCCAGGCTGGTACCCGTCTGGCGCAGGTCGACGATTGCGTCGGCCAGGCCGGCCGCGCACACACCCTCCAGCGATCCGCCCATCGACACGACGGTCGCGTCGATGTTCTGCTCGGCGAGGAAGCTCGCGGTCGCGTTCGGTAGGTGCGTGGCCACCACTGCACCGGCGAGATCGGCCACGCTGGTGCGGCCGTCGTCGTCGCGGCTGGCGACGACGAGGTCGGAGCGCACGGAGCCGAGTTCGAGCGCAGCCATGTGCTGCAGGCCCTCTTCGAGCACGATGTCGGTGGAGATGAAGGCACCGTTGAAGCGGTCGGCCTTGAGCCAGACCGCGGCGTCGCGCGGCCGCATCTCGATCATGTCCATGCCGTCCACCGTCGCGCGCGCTCCCGTGCCGGAGAACAGTCGAGCCGGGTAGCCGGCGTCATCGAGCAGTTCGATGACGAACTCGCGCAGTCGGCCGCCGGACGGAATGGCGACGCGCACCTGGTTCATGAGCGCCGGGACGCGAGTTCGGCGAACACGTCTTCCAGCGAGACGTCGCAGGCCACCAGACCGACCGTCAGGTGGAACACGAGATCCGCGGCCTCGGACACGAGCCGCTCACGGACGATGTCGGCACGGCCGAGTTCGAGGCAGGTCTCGAATGCTTCTTCCATGATCTTGCGCTCGAGACGCTCGCGGTCGGCGAACAGCGTCGCCGAGTACGAACCGTCGGGTTTGGTGTCGCGCCGGGAGCGCAGGACCGTCTCGAGTTCGTCGACCACTGGATGCACCGGAGCAGGCTATCCCTGACCAATCGTCGGACGAAGACGACTTGTGACGAAGTGCTTGCGGCGAAGTCGCCAGGCCAGCGGCAGCCGGTCAGACAGTTGCGCGAGTCATCTCAAGCATTCGTCAAGACCTGCCGATGAACGTTCGTGCGGATCGCCCCAGAACATGCCGAGGAGGAGCGGCGGCTTCGGTCGCTGCGTGACCTCCAGTTGCTCGACACCCAGGCCGAGGAGCGCTTCGACCGCCTGACGCAGTTGGCCGCGACGGTGCTCGAGATGCCCATCGCGCTGGTGTCGTTGGTGGATCGCGATCGGCAGTGGTTCAAGTCAAAGTTCGGCCTCGAAGCCGTCGAAACGGCCCGTGAGCTGGCATTCTGTGCACACGCGATCGTCGCCGACGGCACCGACGTCTTCACCGTCGAGGACGCGACGCTCGACGACCGCTTCGCCGACAATCCGCTGGTGACCGGCGATCCACAGATCCGCTTCTACGCCGGACAGCCGTTGCACGACGCACTCGGCATGCCGGTCGGCACGTTGTGCGTCATCGACCGCCAGCCGAGACAGCTCACTGCGATGCAGCGAGACGCGCTGGCCCACATCGCCGCGCTGGTCGAGGCCGAGTTCAACCGGCGCACGGTTGACGACCTCGTCGGCGCTTTGGCCGACAGCGAGGCGCGCAAGTCGCTCGTGCTCGACAACGTGAGTGAAGGCCTCGTTCTGCAGGATACGAGCGGTGCGATCCTGCAGTGGAACCCGGCCGCTGAACGCCTGCTCGGCATGACCGGCGACGACCTGGCCGGCCGCATGTCGACCGATCCACGCTGGGCCGCGATCCAGCTCGACGGCGCACCGTGGCCGGCCGGCGAACTCCCCTCGATGGTGGCGTTGGCCACCGGCCGTGCGGTGCGTGGCGCGACGATGGGCGTGCACCAGCCGAACGGCAGGCTGCAGTGGTTGCGTGTCAACGCCCAGCCGATCCTGGACGAGGCCGGCACGGCCATCCAGGTCGTCACCACCTTCGCCGACATCGACAACGAGGTCATCGAGACGCAGCGGCGAAAGATCCTGGCGGCGGCCTTGCAGCGCAACGAAGAGACGGCCCGACTCTCACTCGATGCTTTGGAACAGGGGGTTCTCTTCGCCGACCCGACGGGCGTCATCCACCGGATGAACCCTGCGGCCGAGCGAATCCTGGGCAACAGCGCGTCCGAGCTGACCGCGATGTGGACGAGCGGTACGTGGACCACCTACGACGAGAACTGGGTGCCACTTGCAGATGGCGACCGTCCGATCCGCCAGGCCGTGCTCACCGGCCACACAGTCGTCGGCCGCATCGTCGGATGGCGCCGCAGTGACGGCTCGCGCATCCTGGTGCGAATGTCCGTCATCCCGAACACCGATGGCGCCGGCAGTCTGGTGATCGCGTTCACCGACATCACGAACGAGCGACTCGCGCAGCGATTGCTGGACGCGACGTTGGAGACTGCACCGGTCGGCCTGGCCGTGCTCGACACCGATCGCACCATCCTGCGCTGCAACAAGATGTTCGCCGATCACGCGGGTCGCCAGCCCGACGAGTTGATCGGCACCGACGTCTTGCAACTGATCATGCCCGACGATCAAGTCGCCGCGGCCGCCGTCGGACGCCGCCTCCGCGTCGGCATGACGGCCGAAGCCCAGCTCGACCAGCGCGTGAACCGCCCCGACGGGGTGGAGCTGTGGGTCAACACGCACCTCGCCGTGATCGCCGATCCGGACCGACCGCTGGCCATCGCCGCCACGCAGGACGTGACCGAACGCATCCACCTCAACGAGCGACTCGCCCACCGGGCCTTGCACGACCCGCTGACGGATCTGCCAAACCGGCAACTGCTGGAGACGACGCTGCAGCTTGCGCTGGAGAGGGCGAAGGTCGACGGCAGCTCGGTCGGGTTGTGCTTCATCGACCTCGACGGGTTCAAGCAGGTGAACGACACGCTCGGTCACGCGGCCGGTGACCGCGTAATCGTGACCGTCGCAGAGCGCATCCGGGCCAGCATCCGCAAGGGCGATCTGGCTGCCCGGGTCGGCGGCGACGAGTTCGTGGTCGTGCTGGATCCCGTCGCCGACACCGGCCACGCCTTGACCGTTGCAACACGCCTGCGCGACGCCTTGACGAGAGTCTCGACTCGCGCCGGTGACCTGACGTGCGGCGCCAGCGTCGGCCTGGCGGTCAGCGAACCCGGCGATACCGTGTCCACCTTGCTCAGCCGGGCCGACGCGGCCATGTACCGGGCCAAGGCGAGGGCGGGCTCCGGTGTCGAGCTGGAGACTGGGGAACACCCTGTCGATCCCATTCATCGGAACATGCATCCTGCCTGACGGTGGTCGATGGTCAGCGGATGACTGTGATGGGTCAGCGAATAGTCCATCTCTGACTATCATCGCGACATGCCTAGAACGCCATGGTCGCTCGTCGCCACCCTTGCCGTCGTTGGTCTCGTGACCGCGGGGTGCGGATCGGACGACGCGACAGCCGGCACCACGACGCCAGCGCCAGTGTCCAGCGTCTCCGGCGACATCACCGTGTTCGCCGCAGCCTCGCTGACCGCGGCCTACAACGAGATCGGTGAGGCGTTCATGACCGAGTACCCGGCGTCGAAGGTCAGGTTCAACTTCGCATCGTCGTCGGACCTTGTCACGCAGATCAACGAGGGCGCTCCGGTGGACATCTTTGCTTCGGCCGACACAGCCAACATGACCACGTTGACTGATGCGCGCGGGAACGCGGGTGACCCGCAGGTGTTCGCGACCAACTCGCTGCAGATCATCGTCGAGGCCGGAAACCCGAAGGGCGTCAGCTCTGTGGCCGACCTGGCCAACCCGGACATCCTCTACGTGACGTGCGCCCCGGAGGTACCGATCGGCAAGTACGCCGCACAGGTGCTGGCCAGCGCAGGCGTCACCGTGACACCGGTGTCGCTGGAGGAGAACGTGAAGGGCATCGTCACCAAGGTGACGCTCGGCGAGGCCGACGCCGGCATCGTCTACACGACCGATGTGATCGCCGCCGGAACCAGTGCCGCAGGCGTGAGGGTCCCCGACGACATCAACGTCGTCGCCACCTACCCACTGGTGGTGACGGCCGATGCACCGAACCCCGCTGGCGCGGCAGCGTTCCTCGACTTCGTCGTCAGCGAACCGGGTCAGAAGATCCTGGCCACGTACGGCTTCACGGCACCCTGACGGCGATGAGGTGCCACGATGGAGCCGTGAGCCGCAGCAGCAGTGACGAACTCCTTCTCGGTGAATGGGCGTGCCTGGGCATCCTCTCCGCAGGACCGGCCCATGGCTTCGCGATCGCTGCACGCCTCAAGCCCGCAGGTGACGTGGGCCGGGTGTGGTCGCTGTCGCGTCCGCTCACCTACCGATCACTCGAGCAGCTGACCGGCCGCGGGTACATCCACGTCATCGGCGAGGAGCCGGGCATCGCCGGCGGCAACCGCACGATCCTGGCGGCAACTCGAACCGGCCGAGCCCAGCTGCGCAGGTGGCTCGACACCCCGGTCGCCCATCTTCGCGACCTCCGCAGCGAGCTGCTGCTCAAGCTGGTCATCGCATCGATCTGCGGCATCGATCTCACGAAGATGCTGAGCGCCCAGCACGCGCACATCACGACGATGACGGCCACCCTGGCGACCCAGGTCCGAACACCTGACGACGAGCTGGACGTGGTGGCACTGTGGCGCAGCGAGTCGTCACAGGCAGCATTGCGATTCCTGGAGCGGCTCGTCGGCTGAACGCGCACCCTGCGGATCAGCGGCGGGACGCGCAACGGCGAGGCCGTTCCCGATCAGGTCGACCTCGCCGTTGGCAAGCTGTTTCGAGACTGCACATCCTGTGTGGTTGCCGACGGGACCATGTTCGGCGGGAGGTGCAGCGGAGGTTGGCGTGGTTTCGCCAGGCGGTCCAGCCTGATGGCCTAGCGGCCAACCACCTCCAGAGTCCCACGACTTCTGTCAATCACGTTTGGACCACCTCCTTTCTCTGGTGAAGCACATTCAAGCACCGACGACCCGACCGAGTCACGCGCTTTTTTCCCTCGACCAATCTCGCCCGATCAGGAGACGACCTGGCAGGAGGTCGGCGATGGTCATGATCTCTCTCCTTGCGCTTCGAACGGAACCCATTCTTCCGTGCGGTGCTCGAATTCCGTGAGAATCGACCTCAGCCGGTGCCGGTCGAGCCACCAGTGCTGGTCCGGTAGTCGCCGAACGCACCGTCGCGGTCGGACAGCGCACCGACGAGGCCCTTGTCCTGTATCGAGCCGACGAAGTCTTTCAACGACTGCGAGTGAGTGCCGAGCGCGCAGAGCTCGGTGCCGGCGCGGATGCCGTTGCGTAACCCCATCGCCTCCATCTGGCGGTGTATCGCCCGCTTGTTGAGCCGCAGCACGTCGAGTGGGAGCTTGGTGATCTTCTCCGCGACAGCCAGTACGCCTGCCTCCAACTCGGCGGCGGGGAACGCGGCGTTGGCCCACCCGTACTCCACGGCCTCGATGCCGCTCACCGAGTCGCCGGTCATGAACATCTCCATCGCCTTGCGCATCCCCAGGAACCACGGGTGGAAATGCATGTCGGGCACGCCGAAGCGCACCGCCGGGTAGCCCATCTGCGCGTCCTCCGCCATGTAGACGAGGTCGCAGCCGGTGGCCAGCTCGCTGCCACCGGCCAGGCAGAAGCCGTGCACCTGGGCGATGACCGGCTTGGACATGTCCCAGATGCTCATCCACGTCTCGGTGACGTGGCGCGGCCACTGGCCCTCGCCCGGCGCGGTGTGGTGCGGGTACTCGTGGCCCTCGTTGCCGCCCCCGAGGTCGTACCCGGCCGAGAACGAGGGCCCGTTGCCACGCACGATCATCACCTTGATGTCGTCGTCGAGGTCGCCACTGCGCAGCGCGTCCATGATCTCGCGACGGAGCGGATGATTCAGCGCGTTCCGCTTCTCCGGACGGTTCAACGTCACGCGCTTCACGTGCACCAGCGGCTGGTCGACCAGTATGAGCTCGTAGCCCGGCTCTCGACCCGACTGTTGTGTCGTGGGCGGGCTCGGGTCGTCGCTCGGTGCATAGCTCATAGAACCTGGTTCTAGCACCGCGTGCTCCCGGCTCTCGTTGCGAGGGCGCGGCGTCTACGGTGGCCGAGACCCGCGCACGCGGGCGGAGGAGGGGTTCCCGATGAGTGCCGACGTTCCGAGTTCGATGCGCCAGATCCGATCGCTGGTGACCGAGGGCGGCGAGTTGCAGCTGTCGATCGCCACGGTGGACACGCCGACACCTGCGGCGCACGAGGTGCTCGTGCGCGTCGAGGCCGCGCCGATCAATCCGAGCGATCTCGGCCTGCTGATCGCGACCGCAGACCTGTCGACGGCCACATCGTCGGGCGACGGCGACGGCACAGTCGTCACCGCCAGCATTCCGCCGGCGACGTTGTCCGGTCTGGCGGGTCGCGTCGGGCAATCGATGCCTGTCGGCAACGAGGGCGCAGGTGTCGTGGTCGCGGCCGGCGAATCGTCCGAGGCGCAGGCGTTGATCGGCAAGCTCGTCGGCTTCGCCGGTGGCGCCACCTACGGCGAGTTCCGCGCCGTGCCGGCGATGATGTGCATGGTCATGAACGAGGGCACCACCGCCGACCAGGCTGCGTCCTGCTTCGTCAACCCGCTGACCGCGCTCGGCATGGTGGAGACGATGCGGATGGAGGGCCACACGGCGCTCGTGCACACTGCCGCAGCGTCGAATCTGGGCCAGATGCTCAACCGGATCTGCATCGCCGACGGCGTGCCACTCGTCAACATCGTTCGCCGCCCGGAGCAGGCTGCGTTGCTTCGCGACCAGGGCGCGACGCATGTCGTGGACTCCAGCCAGGACACGTTCACGGCCGACCTCACCGCAGCACTCGTCGACACGGGCGCGACGCTCGCGTTCGACGCGATCGGCGGCGGCATCCTGGCCAGCCAGATCCTGGCCGCGATGGAGGCCGCGGCGGTCGCCAAGGCCAGCGCCTACAGCCGCTATGGCAGCGACGTGCACAAGCAGCTCTACATCTACGGCGGCCTCGACCGCCGCCCGACCGAGCTCCGCCGCACGTTTGGCATGTCGTGGGGTCTCGGCGGCTGGTTGCTGACGCCGTTCCTCGCCAAGATCGGAGTGGAGGGCATGATGCGCCTGCGCCAGCGCGTGATCGACGAGCTGACGACCACGTTCGCGAGCCAGTACACCGACGAGGTGTCGCTGGCCGGCGCACTGGATCTGACGGCGTTGCGCACCTACGCCAAGCAGGCCACCGGTCAGAAGTTCCTGATCCGCCCGGACCGACGGGAGCCGTAGGTGCGATTGATGACGGTGCGCGACGGCAATGCAACTCACGCTGCACGACTGGACGGCGACATCGTCACACTGCTGCCCTACCCCGACGTCGGTGTCCTGGTCGCCGAGCCCGATTGGGCGGCGCGCGCCGCCGGCACGGGCATCGCAACGGTGCCGCTCGACGGCGCTGCGCTCGCGCCCGTCGTGCCCCGGCCGCCGAAGATCATGTGCCTCGGCCTCAACTACATGCGCCACATCCGCGAGATGGGCCGCGAGCCCCCGGAGTTCCCGACGATCTTCGCCAAGTACACCTCGGCGTTGATCGGTCCGTACGACGACATCGTGTTGCCCCGTGTCTCGACGAGCATGGACTGGGAGGTCGAGCTGGGTGTCGTCATCGGCACTCCCGGTCGCGACATCCCGGTCGAGCGCGCGCTCGATCACGTCGCCGGCTACACGATCGTGAACGACATCACCGCGCGCGACTGGCAACGTCGCACGACGCAGTTCCTGCAGGGCAAGACGTTCGAAGCTACGACCCCGGTCGGGCCGTGTCTCGTGACCCCTGACGAACTTCCGGGCGGCGGGACCGGGCTCGCGGTCCGCTGCGAGGTCGACGGGGTCGTGATGCAGGACGACAGCACCAGCGAACTGATCTTCGACGTCGCGACGACGATCGCCTACCTGTCGCAAATCATGACCTTGCAATCGGGCGATCTCATCGCGACCGGCACACCCGAGGGCGTCGGTGCGGGGCGCACCCCGCCCGTCTTCCTGCAGCCCGGCAACGTGATCCGCACCACCATCGAAGGCATCGGCGAACTCGTCAACCACTGCACGTGACGAACCCCTTCGGTCGACATTCGCACCACATGCGCAGGTCGATCGCAGATCGTTCGCGACGACGAGCCCGCGCCGGTTCAGCCGTTGACGCGCTGGTGGTGGCACTCGCAGAGCCCGGCGGCACGGTGCTGACCGGTGACAGGCCGGCATCGAAGCGGTCGCCGCCACGCCGATCATGTGATCGTTCAACTGGTTTGAGCCTCGTGGCTCGACGTCGCGATCGGGCTGACCGCACTCGAGAGCAGGATCGCGGCGGCGAGCAGGACGGCCACGACCATGAGCGCGCGGAGCACCGTGAAGCGGTCGCCCAGGAAGCCGACGAGCGGCGGTCCGCCCAGGAATGCGCAGTAGCCGATCGAGGCGATGACGCTGACACGGGCCGCAGCCATCGCCGGCTCGTCGGCACCCGCGCTCATGCCCACGGGGAACCCGAGCGACAGGCCGACGCCCCACAACACCGCTCCGACGAACGCGACCGGGGTGAAGTGTCCGAAGACGAACAGCAACACGCCGGCGACGCTGATCGCTGCCATCGTGCGCACCACAGGCACTCGCCCGTAGCGATCGAGCAGCATCGGTCCGAACCAGCGTCCCGCCGTCATCGCCGACAGGAAGATCGCGAAACCCAGCGTTCCGACCGCGTCAGGCGTGTGGTAGCCGTCGATCAACGCGATGCTCGCCCAGTCGTTGCCGGTGCCTTCGGCGAACGCGAACGTCAGCACGAACAACCCGACCAGCAGCGTGCGCGGCTCGCGCCACGCACTGGCGACTCGGCTGCGGGCACTGGTCGGGGCGTCTTGCACCGCGTCGGCATCGACATCGGGCACGAATCCGTGCACCGTCAGCTGCACGCCGATCGCGACGGCAACGCCGACGATCAGGAGGTGAGCCGTGACCGGCACGCCGAGCGCCACCATCGCTGCGCCGAGCAACGCGCCGGCCACTGTGCCGGCGCTGAAACCGGCGTGGAACCGGGGCATGATCGCCCGCCCCAAGCGGCGCTCGACGATTGCTCCCTGCACATTCATCGCGACATCCCAAGCACCCTGGGCAAAGCCGAACACGAACAGTCCGAGCACCACGAACACGACGCCGGAGCGATATCCGATGGCGATGATCGCGAGCGCGACCGAATCGACCATGGCCATCGTGGACACCGTCCGACGCGATCCGAAGCGATGGACGATGGCTCCCGACATCGGCAGCGCGATCAGCGACCCGGCGGCGATCGACAGCAGCACGAGTCCGAGCTCTTTCGGATCGAGATGCAGCCGGTCGCGCACCTGCGGGATGCGCGACGCCCAGCTCGCAAAGGCGAACCCGGTCGCGATGAACACCGCGTATGTGGCCCGCGCCCCGGCGGCGGCATCCGGAGCGGTCACGCCACGACGATAACGGAGCGTGCCGGCGAGACGCTTGGGTCTGGCAGACTCAGCGCGTGGATGCCGGGCCCCTCCTTCGTGTGACCGGGCTGACGAAGCGCTACCCGAGCGTGACCGCGCTTGACGGACTGACGCTCGAACTGGCTCGCGGCCGCATCGGTCTCGTCGGAGCGAACGGGGCCGGCAAGTCCACGATGTTCCGGCTGCTGCTCGGGCTGGCCCACCCCACGGAGGGCAGCATCGAGGTGTGCGGCATCGACGTCGGTGCCGACCCGATCGAGGTGCGCTCGCGCCTCGGCTACATGCCCGAGCACGACTGCCTACCGCTCGATCAGACGGCGGCCGATGTCGTGTCGACGTTCGGCGAGCTCAGCGGGCTGCCGGCGCGTGCCGCACGTCAGCGAGCGTCGGACATCCTCGATCTGGTTGGTCTCGACGAGGCCCGCTTCCGCCCGATCGGCGGCTTCTCGACGGGCATGCGCCAGCGCACCAAGCTCGCCCAGGCGCTGGTCGGCGACCCGGAGCTCGTGCTGCTCGACGAACCAACGGCCGGTCTCGATCCGCTCGGGCGAGAGGAGATGCTGGCGCTCGTGTCGCGCCTCGGCTCGTTCGGCATTTCGGTGCTGATGGCCACGCACCTGCTCGACGACGTGCAGCAGGTCTGCGACCACGTCGTCATGATCGATGCCGGAAAGCTGGTCGTGTCAGGCGGCACGGAGTCGTTGCTCGAGCGAACCGGCCTGCTCACCGTCGACGTCGGGCTGTTCGGCGAACAACTCGTCGATGCCCTCGCCCGCGTCGAGGTGCACGCCCTGACCATCGACAGCCTCGTCGAGGTCACCATCGACGGCGACCCCACCATGGATCTCGTGCGAGACGTGATCGCCGACCTCGGCCTGCCGCTGTTCCGCATGTCCACCCGCCTCACGTCACTCGACGAGGTATTCGTCCGCCGCGCGGGGCTGACCGCATGAGCATGCTGCCGAGCACATCTGCCACCGGTCAGGGCGCGGTCTACGACCGCGGCTATCGCCCATACGACGGTCCGCGGGGGCGACGCGGCGCGGCGACGCTGGCGCTCTACAAGGCCTCGATGCGCCGTGCCCTCGGGCTTCGTCGGGCGTGGCGGCAGAAGGTCGCGCCGTTCGTTCTGCTCGGCGTCGTCACGATCCCGGCCATCGTCAACGTCGGCATCGGATACGTCACCCGTGACCGCCTCGTCGACCGGATCGAGATCATCACGTACCGCAACTACGTCGGCGTGTCGTCGGCGCTGCTGCTGTTCGTGGCACTCGTCGCCCCAGACGTGATGTGTCCGGACCGCCGCCAGCGGGTGCTGCCGCTGATGTTCGCCCGCCCGCTGGTCGGCATCGACTACGTGGTCGCCAAGGTCGGAGCCATCGCGACGATCCTGTTCGCGTTCTCGTTCCTGCCCCAGGTGGTGCTGTTTCTCGGCAACATGCTCGTCAGCAACAGCGCGCTCGACTACGTCACCGGTCACCTCGACGTGCTCTGGAAGATCCCCGTCGCAGTCGCGATCCTGGCGTTCTACTACGCGGTCATCGGCTGCGCGATCGCGTCACTCACCGATCGCCGCATCGTTGCCGGCGCGGCGGTCATCGGGCTGTTCCTGCTGACTTCGATCTCGTCAGGTGTGCTCGTCGGCGACTGGTCGCACGACGGCGGCTCTGCGGCGGCGCTGATCAATGTGCTCGCGCTCCCGCTGTACCTGCGCGACGTGGTGTTCCTGGGCAGCATCGATTTGGACTCGCCGATGAATGGCGTGGACGGCGGTGGCCTGTTGAGCGCGGCGACCTACATCGTCGTGATGGCCGCCGGGCTCGGCGTGCTGTGGCGCCGCTACCGATGGGTCGAGCGCTGATGTTGCTGCCACCGCCGGTGCCGCGGCACGATCCGGCCTTCGCCACCGACCCCACCGTCACCGTCGACGGCGTCTCGGTCTGGTTCGGCCCGAAGGTCGCGCTGTCCGAGCTGAGCTGCTCGTTCGGCCCTGGGGTCAGCGGTCTGCTCGGGCCGAACGGCGCTGGCAAGACGACGTTGATGCGCGCGATCACCGGCCTCGTCGGAGTCAACGAGGGCACCGTGCGCGTGCATCAGTTGGACCCGCGACGCGACCGCGGCGTGCATGCCCGGATGGCACTGGTGCCCGAGGACGAGGCTGTTCCAGCCGGCCTAACCGCTCGCCAGTTCGTGCGCTACGTGGCCGATCTGCACCGCATCGCCGACCGCGAGGCGCCCGATGTCGCGCTGCGCACCGTCGACCTCTTCGATGTCGGTGACCGTCAGGTCGACACGTTCAGCAAGGGGATGCGCCAGCGCACCAAGGTTGCCGCCGCGCTCGTGTCGGGGCCCGACGTGCTCGTGCTCGACGAGCCCCTCAACGGTGCCGACCCCGTGCAGCGAGCTGCGCTAATCGCACTGTTCAAGCGCCTCGGGGCCGAGGGTCGAACCGTCGTCGTCAGCTCGCACGTGCTGAACGAGGTCGAGCGGATGGCCGAGCGCGTCATCGTCCTCGTCCACGGCCGCCTCGCCGCGGCGGGGGGCCACCGCGCCATCCGAGACGCGATGGACGAGACACCGCGCCACGTCTTCGTCCGCTCGGATGGCGGCCGCCGCCTGGCCGCCTCGCTCGTCGGCCTCGAGTCCGTCACAGGCGTCACGTTCGATTCGAAGCGCGATGGCCTGGTGATCCAGACCCTGCAGGCACGCGAGTTGGCCGTCGCGCTCCCCCGCCTTGCCAAGGGCGCGTCGATCCGCCTGCTCGAAGTGCGCCCGCTCGACGACTCGTTGGAGAGTCTGTTCCGCGAGCTGGTCCGATGAGCGCGAACCCGTCGACGCCGACCACCGCCAGGCCGACACCGCGCGTGATCGCGATCCTGCGCTACACGTGGCGGTCGTGCTTCCCCCCGAAGCGATGGGCCGCAATCCTGCTGCCGTGCGCCGGTGCGCTGCTCTTCGGTTTGCTCGCCCATGCATCCGATGCCGGTGCCGATCGGGCGTTCGCAAACGTCGCCGCCGAGGGCATCTTCGGGCTCGTGATGCCGATCGCCGCGCTGGTCATCGGCGACTCGGTGCTCGGTGCCGAGGTGCGAGCCGGAACGCTGCACTTCACCTGGCTCTCGCCCGCGCCGACGTGGCAGATCGTGCTCGGCCGCTGGATCGGCGGTGCCTCCGTCGGCGTGGTCACCATCGCGCCGGCGGCCGCGCTCGCAGCCATCGTGGCGGGCAGCCCGTCCAGCGCGTGGGCGGCGTTCCTGGCCGCCGCGGTCGGCAGCATCGCCTACGTCGCGATCTTCATCGCGATCGGCTGCATGACCCGTCGAACCGCAGTGTGGTCGTTGGCGTTCGTGTTCCTCATCGAACGTCTGCTCGGTGCCGCGCTGACCGGCATCGCCCAGCTCTCGCCGACGTGGGAATCACGGGCCATCTTCGTCGGCCTGCTCGACAACCCGCCGAGCCGACTCGTACGCGACGGCATCCCCGAAGGTGGCGGCGCGATCGTGCGCATGGCCATCGTTGCCGCCGTCGCGCTGGCCCTCGCCAACTGGCGGATGCACCACATGCGCCTCGCCGGCGCGTCCGACTGACCCTCTACACCATCGCCGGATCGTGAACGCGGATCGTGGTCGTTTTCGGTCAACTTGTTCATGTTCGGCGTGACCCTCGACACGGCAAACCCTTGTTTCAGAAGCATTTCGTGAGCACGACCCCGCAACACACTGTTCATCATTCTGACCGCTGACAGTGTTTCTGACGGCGTACGGTTCTCGCATGGTCTGCGCAAGGACCTCGAGGGCGAACGACGAGCAACTCGCGCAGACCAGCAAGCAAGTGCAGGCGGGCGGATCACGAACGACTCGGCCACGGCGGCACCGGCATCACGCCGGCACCACCGTTCCGGGCCATCGAACTGAGACAGGAGCGCGTTGTGGCACACACCGAGGAAGCAACCCATCGAGTTGACAAATGCCCCCCGAGCATGGATCACGGAGGAGACGAACGGCGCGAGCGGGTCATGACGCTGTCGTACTCGCAAGCCCGCGAGGCAACCACGCGGACCGTTCACGATCGGCCCGATGCCGGCGAACGCCCATCGCCGGGCCGGCGTCATTCGTGGGTGATGTTGACCATCGTGATGCCCGTGCACAACGAGGAGAACACGATCCTCGACGCGGTGCAGGCGATCCTCGCCGCGAACATCCCGTGCGAGTTCGAACTGCTCGTCATCAACGACGGCTCGACCGACGCGACCCACTCGCTCATCGAGTCGCTCGACGACCACCGGGTCCGCTACGTCCAGCAGCACTGCAACCTCGGCAAGGGCGCTGCCGTACGAGCTGCGGTCGCGCTGGCCACGGGTACGCACCTGCTGGTGTTCGATGCCGACCTGGAGTATGACGCGAGCGACATCGCCTCGGTCGTGACGCCGGTGATCGAGGGCCGGGCAGAAGTCGTCTACGGCGTTCGCGTCAGCGGCATGCGCACGGTGTTCCCCTCGCTGACCTACGCGCTCGGCAACACGTTCACGACGCTGGCCGCGAACCTGATGTACGGGTCGTACATGACCGACATGCACACCTGCCTGAAGCTGGTGCCGGTGCAGTTGCTGCGGTCGATGGAGCTACGCGAGTACGGATTCGGTCTGGACTCGGAGATCACCGGCGAGATCCTGCGGCGTGGCTATCGGCCGTTCGAGGTGCCGGTGTCGTACAGCGCGCGATCCCACACCGAGGGCAAGAAGATCCGGCCGAGCGACGGGCTGCGCTGCCTGTACGTGCTGGCCAAGGTGCGCAAGCGGGGCAAGATGCCGATGATGCCACGCCTGGTGCTGCGCCCGGTGCTGGAGGCGCTGTCCGTCGACACGAGCCAACGAGTCATCGGCGAGGAACTGGCCGGGTGAGGTTCTGGCTGCGCAGCGGTGCGATTGCGATCGCGCTGCTGCTGGCAGGTCCCGTGTTCGCCTTCGTCGGCGAGGCAACCGGCTCACGATCGGACGACGACTGGACGGCGCTGCGCTTCGAGCAGCCCAACCTGGCCGCATCCGGGCTCACGCCCGGAACACCCACCACAGTGACGGTCGCGATCGACCGCCACGGTGCGGCGGCGTCCTACGAATGGACCGCCTCGATCCGGATGGACGGCACGGCGACGGTGATCGGCAGCGGTGACGCGCGCCTGGCCGCGGACAGCACCGCGACCTTCGCGGTGGACGTGCCGGCGTCGCTCGCCACACCTGGCGCGCGGTTGTTCGTCCGCCTCGACGCCGGCCAACAGATCGATCTGCGGGTGGGCTCATGACCGCGCCGCGGTTGCGTGTCGCGCTGGTGTCAGATGCCGTCGCCCCGTTCCACCTTGGCGGCAAGGAGACGCGCTACCGAGAGCTCATCAGCCGGCTCGCCGCACACGACGTGGACGTCACGGTGTGCACGATGCGCTGGTGGACCGACGCGCCGCCCATCGATGAAGAATCAGGCGATCGCCACGTCCGCTGGCGGGCGCTGTGCCGACGTTGGCCGATGTACCGCGCCGACGGCACACGGTCGCTGGTCCAGGCCGCAGCCTTTGCGCTCGGGTGCCTGCGCCTGCTGCGCGGCCGCTACGACGTGATCGAGGCCGACCACATGCCCGGACCGCAGCTGCTGACGCTGCGCATCGTGGCAACGTTGAAGCGCGTCCCGCTGCAGGCCAGCTGGCACGAGGTGTGGGGCCGCGAGTACTGGCGTGAGTACCTGCCTGGCATCGGCGGTCGTGTCGGCGCGATCGTCGAGGCACTGTCGGCGCGCTGCCCGGACCGCATCCTCGCGAACTCACGCGGCACCGCAGCGCGCCTCGTCGACGTGCTTGGCGTGGCACCTGAACGGGTGCGGCTGGTGGAGAACGGTGTCGACCTGGCCGGACTGGCCGCCTGCCCACCGGTCACCGGCGCGGCGCTCGTCTACGCCGGACGATTGATCGAGCACAAGCGCCTCGATGTCGTGCTGCACGCGGTGCGTCGCTTGCACGACGAGGGTCGGCCGGTCGACCTGGACATCATCGGCGACGGTCCGGCCCGGGAAACGCTCGAGGCTCTTGGTTCGAGTCTCGGGCTCGGCAACCACGTGAAGTTCCACGGCACACTGCCGACGACGCAAGACGTGTGGTCACGGATGAAAGGTGCCCGCGTGTTCGTGTCCGCATCGGAGCGCGAGGGCTTCGGGTTGGCGGTGATCGAGGCAATGGCGATGGGCGTGCCGGCGGTGGTGGTCGACCACCCCGACAACGAAGCCCGTCGCTTCGTCCGCCCCGATGTCGGCGCGACGGCACGGGCCGGCGATGCGGCCGACGTAGCCCGCTGCATCGCAATGCTGCTCGGGCGAGTGCACGAGCCTGACGCAACCTCTGCCCGTTTCGTCGCCGCGTTCCCGACGCTGAGCTGGGACACGTGCGCAGCTCTGTTCGCCGACGCGTGCCGAGGCCGCGCGACTCCATCACCACTGGTCGCGGCATGAACGACGTCGCAACGCGCCCGGTGCTCGTCTTCACCGCATCCGAACTCGGGCCACGTCCGGCCGAGCCGCTGCGGCGCACGACGCGACGGACATCGACGCCGCCTCGAGCCGAGGCCGTCGCTGAGACCATCGCTCGGCCGGCGCCGATCGCCGTCGCACCGCAGCCGACGGGCCGCGACCTCGGCCGATCGCTGCGCGAGTTCGTCCGTGGACCGATGCTGCCGGCGCTCGCGCTCGCCGCGTTCTGCTCGACTGTGCGCGCCGGCGCGCCGCTACAGGCGGCGGCAGCGATCGCATTGGTGGCGCTGCCCGGCGCGACTCTGCTCGCGCTGCTCGGTGTCGGGCCGGGTGATCGTGCGCTGCGCCTGATCGCTACGATCGCGACCGGCGCGATCACGCTGATGGTGCTCGGGCTGGTGGCTTCAGTTGTCGGACCGGGCCTCGGTGTCGAACGCCCGCTGGACCCTGGCCCTGTGCTCGTGGTCGCCGGCGGCTTCACACTCGTCGGGTCGACGGTCGCGACATGCCTCGGCCGGGCGCCGATCGCATACGTCGTCGGGGTGCTGCGGATCGATCGACGCGACTGGCGGCGGATGGCCGTGTTCGCATCGGCTCTCGCCCTCCCGGTGGCCGCG
Organism: Actinomycetes bacterium; assembly: GCA_031410915.1. GTDB lineage: Bacteria > Actinomycetota > Acidimicrobiia > Acidimicrobiales > Ilumatobacteraceae > WLMZ01. The sequence continues at coordinate 2,819 of JANNZY010000114.1, read as the reverse complement.
GTCGTGGCGGCCGGCCGGCTGAACGCAGGCAACGGGTCCACACTCGCCGTCGTCGTGATGGGTACGGCACTCCTCGGCCTGCTGGTCGTGCTGGCGATGGCCACACGCGGCCGGCTGTCACCGGGCACGATCTCGCTCGCGCTCGCCAGCGCGACGCTGGCGTTCGCCTGGCTGACGACGTTGCGCAGCGGCCACCTCTTCGGCTGGGACATCCAGCAGGAGCGGGGCAGCCTGATCGCCGCCATCGAGCGTGGGCGTTGGGTGCGGCCGTCGCTCTCCGATCCCTACGGGGCAATGGCCAGCATCACGGTGCTGCCGGCGATGGTCAGTTCGGCAACGGGCATCGCGCCGAGCGACGTCCTGCGTTGGTGCATGCCGGTGTTCACCGCGATCCTGCCCGTGGCGACGTTCTCGCTGGCCCGGCGGCGAGCGGGTTCGGCTGCGGCACTCGCCGCGACGCTGATCCTCGTCGCGTTGCAGGCGACAACGCTGCGCGTGATGGGCGCGATCACCCGCCAGGAGATCGCGTTCGGGCTGTTCGCCGTCGGTTTGGCCGTCGCATTCGATCCGCACATCCCACTGTCTCGCCGCCGTGTGTACCTGGCAATCGTGGCTGGGGCGTTGGCGATCACCCACTACTCCACCGCCTACGTGGCGTGTGTCGTGCTGATCGGCACGTGGGTCGTCAGCCGGGTGGTGCGCGGCCGTGGCTCGCGGGCGGCGTCGGTCGTCACGTTCACGGTGGTCGCCACAGCAGTGGCCGCCTCGGTGCTGTGGAACGTGGTGCTGACCGAGTCCAGCGACAACCTCACCCGGCTGCAGACCGAGCTCCAGGCGAACGGTCTGAACCTGCTCCCGGGCGTGCCCGACAAAGGCCTGGTCGCGGGCTGGATCGAAGGCACATCGCTGCAGCCGCTCGATCCGCACGCGTACGAGGTCATCGTCGACACCCGACTGGCGTCGTCACTGAACTGGTTGCATCCAGATCCGAGTGCTCGCGCGACACCGTACGCACTCGCGGGAACCACCGTTGCGGCAGACCCGGCGCTGATCCCGGGCAGCGCAGCGCGATGGAGCACGCTGAAGGCGCTCGCCGCGCAGGGTGGCGTGTTCGTATCGTTCGGCTCCGTCGCAGTCGGTCTGGTGGTCGTCAGCCGCCGGCGGCGCGCGTCGGCGGCGACGCGTGACCGGGCGTTCATCGAGATGGTGGCGGCTGGTGTGGCGATGCTCGGCGTCGGCGTGGTGCTGCGCATGTCGGGCACGATCGCCGATCTCTACAACCCCGAGCGGGCGGCGATCCAGGCCGGCATCGTGCTCGCCCCGCTCGTCGCGGTCGCGATCGAACGTTCGGTGCGCCGGTGGCGGCTGCTCGCTCTGCCAGTGCTGATCGGCGTCGTGGTCACCGGCCTCGATGGGTCGGGTTGGTCGAGCGTGGTCACCGGTGGCCGGCCGGCATCACTGTCGGCTCAGGGTGAGGACGTCGAACGCTTCTCTGTCGGCGCAGCCGAGATCGGCACCGTCGAGTGGCTCGCCGCGACACTGCCCGACGGCTCGATCCTGCAGGCCGACCGCTACGGCGCGATGGCACTGCTCAACCGCCAGCTGCCCGCGTCGATCGCGGTCGTCGACGTCATCGTGCCCGCCGCGATCGACGGATCGGCGTGGGTCTACGAGACGCGTGCCAACGTCGTCGACGGTCACGGCCGCGGCGCCGAGGGTCGCCGCCCGGCTTTGTTCGAGTTTCCCAGCAACTACCTCGACGACACGAAGTCGGTCGTCTACTCGACGGGAGAGACCAATGTTGCCCGATGAGCTCACGCTCGATCCACCGACCGACACTGCGACTGCAACACCGATCGCCGCGCCGGCGTTGTCGGTCGTGGTCTGCTCGTACAACGGCGAGCGCACACTCGGGGCCTGCCTCGACGCGCTGGATCGCCAGAACAGGCGGGAGTCGATCGAGGTGATCGTCGTCGACGACGGCTCGCGCGACCTGACCCGCGCGATCGCGACACGGACCGGTGTACGCCTGGTCGCACTCGACACGAACGGCGGGCTATCCGCGGCGCGCAACGCCGGACTCGCCGTCGCCACCGCTCCGCTCGTCGCGTTCACCGACGACGACTGCGTGCCGGCTGACGACTGGGCGGCGAACACGATCGCTGCGTTCGACGCCGACCAGCGCACGCTCGCCGTCGGCGGCGAGGTCGATGCGCTGCACCACGACTCATTGGTCCGCCGCTACCTGGCCGCCAACAACCCACTGCAACCGTTGGAGATCGAGTTCGCTCGCGGCTCGGGAATCGTCAACCGGCTGCGCATCTACATCCGCCAGCAGGCCGTGCAGCGCGCCGAGCGGCGCGAGGCGTACTCGCTCGTCGGTGCGTCGATGGCGTTCCGGCGCAAGACGTTGCTCGACATCGGCGGTTTCGCGCCGGACATCCGCTTCGGCGGCGACGACGAGTACGTCTGCACCCTCATCCGCGACCGGCACGGCATCGGCTCGCTCGTCGTCGACAGTCGGGTCAGGGTCGCGCACGACTTCGACCCGCGGCTGCGCGACACGTTGCGTCGCTCCTACGCTTACGGCGTCGGCAACGGTCGGCAGTGGCGCTGGCACGGCGGCCTGCCCTCAGTCGGGCCGACACCACTCGCCGCTGGCGTGATCGCCGTCGCGCTCGCTCCCGTCGGGCTCGGCGCATCACTCAGCGGTTTCATTGCCGTTCCGGTGGTCGTCTACCGCCGCTGGCTGATCACTGCGTTCCGGCGGCGATCGGGCGAGTCGCTCGTCTGGCCCGTTCTGCAGTTCTCGCAGGAGG
>JANNZY010000113.1:0-17393 GCA_031410915.1 Actinomycetes bacterium | reverse complement strand
CGGCATCGACCTCGTCGTCAGCCAGTACGGCCCGGTGCTCGCGCAACTGTCCGTGCCGCTCGGCATTCCCATCGATGGAGGACTGCTCGGCGGCGTGATCCTGGCGAACGTCACGGGTGGGCTGAAGTTCGGCGGCCCAGCCTTCCCCGATCCACAACGTCCCCTCGACATCCTGCACGACCCGGCCTTCGACACCGACTTCCCGATCACGGACGACACCATCCGCGCGTCCGTGCAGCCCGCCGTGCAGCGCGACACGCTGACATGGGACGATGGCTTCACCCTCGCTCTGGCGGGGACCCTGGTGCACGCGGCCGCCCCAGGTGTCATCGCCGGTGACGTCACCCTCGGCGCAAACATCGGCTTCGGCAGCGGCCCTCCGGCATTGAAGCTGATCGGGTCCGGCGATGTCACGGTCTTCGGCATGCCGTTCGCCGGTTCAGCGCTGTTGATCGACCTCGCCTCGCCACTGGAACCCAAGTTCGACCTCGCGTTCGAAGCGCCGCAACCGGGGAACCCGTTGTCGTTCTTGATGCCTGCGCAGGCCACGTTGGAGATCAGCATTGCCACCACCGGCATCCTGCCCGGCTTCTCGCTGGCGGTGCGCACGTTCGTGGCTCGGATGGCCGCCGGCACATTGGCGGTGGGCCAAGACCTCTTCGACGCAACGCTCACGTCGCTCGCGGCCGCGTTGCAAGCGGATCGGACCCGGCCCCTGGCGGAGCTCGTCCTTGCTGGACTGCCGCCGGCCACGGTGATCACCGCAGACCTGCTCGTGCAGCAGATCTTGCGCCGCATCGAGCTCGGACCGAATGGCCTGCCGTCAGATCCGCTGGCGGCTGCCGATGTCGCGCGCGTCGTGATGACCGAGTTGCTCGACACAGCGGGAGCTCTCGTCGACGGTGGCGGATTCGATCTGTCGGCCGCGCGCACGGATCCCGACTCGGCGGCCTTCGTCGAGATCCTCGGCGCTGGCGCCGAAGCACTTGCCGTGATGCTCGGTGTGCTGCGCGACGCGCTGCTCGACGCCGGCGAGGCGTTCCTATCCCAGTTCGACCCGTCGTTCGTGATGCGCGGCGCGCTGCAACCCACGATCCTCGGCATCCCGTTCGGCGAGCCGCAGCATGAAGTCGAGCTGCTCATCTCCAAGGACGGTCTGGGATTCGGATTCGACACCAGCGTGGTCGACATCGCCAAGCGGGTCGGCGACGCCGTGGCGCCCTATCTCGCAAATTCGCTCATCACCACCATGACGCTCGGGTTCGAGGACCACCTCGGCATGACCGTGCAGCTTCCCTTCTCCGGCCTGGTCGATGGCCTCTTCGGCGGCGATGGCGTGCCCACGATCGATCCGTTGAACGGCGACTGGGCCATCGAGCTGCGTGGTGGAACACGCTTCTCCGACTTCGAGTTCGGACAGCTCACTGGTCTGGTGGTGGCGGCCAACAACCCGGCGTTCGTCGACTCGCACGTGCAGAAGCTGTACGAGAACCCCGACGCACCCATCGACCCGAACCGCATCCCGATCCAGAGACAAGAGCACTACGACGCGCTGATCGCCTACGGAGGCGTGCTGCTCAACGGTCGCATCCTGTTGCCCGAGCTGCTGACCGATCCCGTCGGGCTGCTGACAACTCTCAACCTGCAGCTGCCCACCGACCCGTTCGAACTGCCGCAGTGGGTGGCCGACATCGCTGACCACCTCACGCAGGTTGTGCAGCCGGCCACGGCACAGATCTTCCTGCCCGGCTTCGCATCGATCTTCGACTTCGCCTTCGATGCACCCGACGAGGCATCACGGATGGTGCCGCGTGCGTCGGGCCAAACGCTCGCCGACGAGGTGAACGCTATCTTCGACGCTGCCTACCTCGAAGGCACGTTCGAAGGCACCCTGCTGTCGGTGCCATTCGGCCGTGCGCTCGTCGAAGCGCAGGCCGGCCGGGTGACCGTGACCGGCACGATCCCTCTGATCGGACTGCAGGGCACGTTCGTGCTCGACACCAATCCGACCGAGACGCCGATCGGCACGGTGAACCTGCCTCGCGCCATCACGTCGGTGACGCTCGACGACGACGACATCGATGCCGTGCTCGCCCGCTTCGGTTTGCCGCCGTTCTTTGCCTCCGCCGGCAATGCGGATGCGACCTTCCGCGCCGTGTCGCCCGGCTACGACCTGACGTCCAGCGACCCACTGCTGCAGTTCGGCGGCAACGAGTTGCGCGCCCACCTCGACGTCGGTGCCATCGTACGCAACGCCGATTTCGCAATGCAGCTGTCGCTGACCGGCGACATCGCCGCCACCGCCACTGTCGCTGCGTTCGAGCCGGTTCCCGGTGTGCGCCTGACGAATGGCCACGTCGGGTTCACCAAGCAGGGCACCACGTTCGCGGGCTCGCTGGACGGCACGGTCAGACTGCCCGACTGGTTCGCGGCAGCGACAGGCGTTTCGAACACGGCGGTGTCGGGCAGCTTCGACAGCACCGGCAACGTGTCGCTCAACGTCGCCATCAACGGCGTCACGTACGATCTCGTCGCGCTCGTCAACGCCTCCGTCGCCCAGATCGTCGACTTCCTGGTCGGCCTGGGCAAGACGCTGGTCCAGATCGTCCAGATCCTCTTCGACAACGTCACGACCGCCTTCAACGTCATCGTGGATCAGCTCGTGCGCATCGGCGCCGATCTGCTGCAGATCGCCGATGCCCTGCAGCGCAGCGCTCGCGCGACGGTCACCATCATCGTCGACCAACTCGTTCGGCTCGGTGCCACCTTCGTGACGATCGCCGAGGTCCTCTTCCAGCGGGTGACACAGAACGTGACCACCATCGTCGACCAGCTGCGGCGGATCGGTGCCAACTTCATCCAGGTGACGCAAGCGCTGTTCCAAAAGGTCACGCAGAACATCACGACGATCGTGGACCAGTTGATCCGCGTCGGCGCCGACCTGTTCCAGATGGCCGAGGCCATCCGGATCGGAGCCGCCGCCAGCTTCAACTCGATCGTCGATCAGCTCGTTCGCCTCGGCGCGAACTTCGTGACGATTGCCGACGTCTTGTTCCAGAAGATCACGCAGAACCTCAGGACGATCGTCGACCAGCTCGTCCGGGTCGGTGCCAACTTCGTGCAACTCGCCGACGCGCTGTTCCGCAAGGTGACCCAGGACGTGTCGCTGATCGTCGATCAGCTCGTTCGCAAGCGGGCGAGCTTCAACGAGATCGCCGATGCGCTCGTCACCGCGGTCACCACCGACGTCACGATCATCGTCGACCAGCTGTTCCGCAGCGGTGCGAATTTCGTGCAGATCGCCGGGGCGCTGGTTGCCGCGGTGACCACCAACATCGTCATCATCGTCGATCAGCTGGTCCGCACAGGCGCCAGCTTCGTGCAGCTGACCGGCGCGCTGTTCCAGCAGGTCACCACGAACCTGGCGACGATCATCGCCCAATTGCTCCGCAAGGGGGCATCGATCAGTCAGATCGTCACGGCGCTGGATCAGGGCACCACCGCGACCGTCGCGCAGATCATCGACGCGATCGACGACTTCACCACCGCGACCCTCGCCAACCTGGTCGATGCCCTCGAGGCGATGGGCGTCACCTCACTCGGATCGATCGTCACCAATCTGATCGCCATTGGTTACACCGACGTGATCGCATTGGCGACGGCGTTGAGGTCGGCAACCACCGCCACGGTCCTGCAGGTCCTCGATGCCATCGACGATTTCACCACTGCGACGCTGGCCACGCTCGTCGACGTGTTGGAGGCGCTCGGCGTGACCACGCTGAGTGCGATCATCACCAACCTGATCAACAGCGGCATCACCGACGTCGTCGCGATCGCCACGGCGCTCAAGCAGGCGACAACTGCCACCATTCTGCAGATCCTCGATGCCATCGACGACTTCACCACGGCGACGCTGGCCACGCTCGTCGACGTTCTGGAAGCGCTCGGTGTGACCACGCTGGGTGCGATCATCACGAACCTGATCAACAGTGGCATCACCGACGTCGTCGCGATCGCCACGGCGCTCAGGCAGGCGACAGCTGCGACCGTGGGTCAGATCATCGACGCAATCGATGACTTCACCAACGCCTCGATCAACAACCTGATCGACGCGCTGGAGGCTATGGGTGTCACCGCGCTGACCTCGATCATCACCAACCTGATCACGCTCGGCTACACCGGCATCACCACGCTCGCCATCGCGCTCGACCAAGCGACAACGGCCACCGCCGGACAGATCATCGCGGCGATCAACACCGCCACCGCCGCGACGCTCAACAACCTCGTCGACGCGCTGGAGGCGATCGGGGTCACCGCCCTCGTATCGATCATCACCAACCTGGTGGCGATCGGGTACACCAACGTGATCGCGCTCGCGATCGCGCTCGACCAAGCGACCCAGGCAACCGCCGGCCAGATCCTCGACGCCATTGACCAGGCCACGACCGCGACGCTCAACAACCTGGTCGACGTGCTGGAGGCGATCGGGGTCACGACGCTCGGAGCGATCATCACCAACCTGATCGCGATCGGCTACACCGGCATCACTGCGCTGGCCACGGCCCTCGACCAAGCGACCCTCGCGACCAGCGCGCAGATCATCGACGCCATCGACGACTTCACCAACGCCACACTGAACAACCTGGTCGACGCGCTCGAAGCGATCGGTGTCACCGCGCTCACATCGATCATCACCAACCTGATCAACATCGGCTACACGAGCATCACGGCGCTCGCAACGGCGCTCGACGCGGCGACGACCGCGACGGCGCAGCAGATCATCGCTGCCATCCACGGCGCCACCACCGCCACGATCAACAACCTGGTCGATGCGCTCGAAGCGATGGGTGTGACCGCGCTCGGAGCCATCGTCGACTCGTTGGAAGCCATCGGCTTCACCAACATCCGCGAGCTGACCAAGGCACTCCGCGACGCGACCACGGCGACGTACCGCAACATCACGGCAGCCATCGACGACTTCACAACTGCCAGCTTCAGCACCATCGCCGATGCGTTGCGCTTTGCCGGGGCGTCGTTCGCCACCATCGTCGACGCACTCGACTTTGCGACGTCGGCCAGCGTGTCCGCCATCGCCGACGCCATCCGCTTCGCTGGTGCCAGCTTCACCCAGGTCATGCAGGCGCTCGAGGACGAGCTGAACGTGGATCGCTACGACACGGCCGCACAGATCTCGCGGCTCGGCGCAACCGTGAACCAGGTGATCAACGCGCTCGTGTCGGTCTACAACGCGACGATCACCTCGATCATCGACGTGCTCGTGAGAGCAATCGGACTCACGCTCGCCGCCGCCACCCAGGCAGTGTGCAGCCTGCTGGGCTGCTGAACCCCGCAATGGTCAGACGTCGCCGGAGCGCTGGAGGACGACGAGGGCACCCCAGCCAGGGAGAAGCGGGATCCAGAACGTGGCGAGGCGGAACAGGATGACGGCCGCGACGGCGGTGGTGCTCGACATGCCGGCCGAGGTGAGTCCCGCGATCAGCGTCGCCTCGACGGCACCGATGCCGCCTGGTGTGGGGGCGACCGACGAGACCGCCGAGCCGACGAGGTAGACGAGCGCGACCGACGTGAAAGCCGGGCCGGCACGGAAGGCGGCGACGGCCACTTCCAGCGCCAGGATGTATCCCATCGTGATCGCGACCGAGCCACCGAACAGCTCCATCATCTTGCTCGGCTGACGGGCGATGTCGCCGACGTTGGCCAGCGAACGCTTCGTTGCCGGCAGCACCCGAGTCGTCAGCAGCGATCGGCTCCAAGGGATCGCGACGCTGATGCAGGCAACCACGCCGACGCCTGCGGTGATCAGTCCGATCGTGAGGAGCGAGGGCAGGTCGAACGTTTCGAGTCCGGACGAACCGGCGAGTGCCACGAACAGTCCGGTGAGCGTGAGATGGATGATGAAGCCGGCGATCGAGTCGACGCCGATCGCGGCAACCGCTGTCGGCGTGTCGACGCCGCGCTTCTGCAGGAAGCGGGCCGTGAGCGCGAGACCACCACCGGGTGCGGCGACCCCGACGAACGACGTTGCCATCTGTACACCGATGTTCGGGGCCAATGGCAGCTTCTCGACGAGGGACCCATCCAGCGCAGGCTGCGCCGACATAGGTGACCGCGGCCGGGCGTCAGCGGAAAAGTCGATGACCCGACGAGCTTGGACATCACGGCCAGACCGGCCACGCACACGACGGCGGCCAGCAGCATGCGTCCGACGCGGGCGAACCGGCGCAGCGCCAGTTGGCTGACGAGGGCAAGGATCGAGCGAGTTCGGTCATCGGAGGATGAGCAGCGACCCGGGCGGACGACGAGCTGTTCCGACAAGTTCGCCCATCCGGCAAGTGTCGCACATCGTTCGCACTCGCACGGGTGCCCGATCGGGCGCTCGGCTCAGGTCGTCGTCTGGACGGCCGAGGCCGGGGCGAGGCGGTCGACGCTGATACCGGGGGCGACGACCAGGATCTCGTCGTCGCGGCTCAGGGTGAGCGGGGCCGACTTGCTCGGGTTGATGGTGACGTCGCCGGTGCTCGCCAGGCGGTAGCCGATCGCCGTGTCGCCCTTCGAGGACGCGGTGACGACGACGTCGCCGAACGTCGCGGCCTGATGGGCACCATAGACCGGCGTCGGACGCAGTTCGATCGAGCAGCCCTCGCGGTCGAAGAGGTCGGCGAAGACCTGACTCAGCTCGGCGCGCTCGCTGAGCTGGGCCAGCATCAGGCTGGTGAGCTCGTCGCTGACGACGAAGTCGTCCACGCCAGTTGCCTCGGCGAGTGTGGCGTTGCGCTGATCGAGCATCTCGGCCACGATCCGCACCGGCCCGATGTCGTCACCTTGGCGGACCTGGTTGAACGCGAGCAGGGTCAGCAGGGTGCGCGTGTCGGCGTTGTTGATCGGCAGCACGTCGCGGTAGCCGAGCACGATCACTTCGTGGAACGAGATGCGTGCCGCGTGCGCGGCCACGACCTCGGGGCCACCGGACAGCTCACTCACATCGAGCTTGACGTTCTTGGTGCGCACCCGCTCGCGAACCGAGCCGACGTCGACCAACGTCGGGTCGAGCAGGAGCTCGATCGTCGTGCGGGCGTCCAGGAACTCGTCCAGCTCGGCGACGACGCGCGGGCCGAGGCTGCTCCAGCCGGCGATGACGATGCGGCGTGGCGCCTCGGACAGCGCTGCCTGCTCGCAGTCGAGCACGCGCCCGGTTGCCGGCGATGCGTCGACGACGAACAACGAGTCGTCCTCGACGACGGCGATCAACTGGTCGTCGGGCTCGATCACGGTGGACGGAGGCGGGTTGAGCGCGACCTGGCCCTTGCCGGTCAGCAAGCCGACAACTGCTGACTTGTCGAACGCGAGTTGGGCGTGCGCATACGTGGAGCCGACGAGCTCCGGGAAGGGGGCGAAGTACAACTCGTCACCGTCGAAGTCGAGCAGTTCGCGGAAAACACCGGACAGGCCGCGCTGGCGGCACGCCTGCGCAGTCAGCTCGGCCACGACGGCATCTGAGCTGACGGTGACGATGCCGTCGCCGAGCAACGACTTGACCGAGGTCGCGACGTCGTTGTCGACGAGCTCGGCCACGATGTGCGCTGTGGGCTCCTCGTCGGTTCGCATCGAGCGGATCGCGAGCAACGTCTTGACCGTGTTGTCGTCGTCGCCGTCGCCGATCACGATGATCGAACGTGCGCTGTTCAGGTTGGCCAACTCCAGGTTCTTGGCGACCCACGGCTCGCCGCTGCGGCACACGACCCTGGTCGTCTTCGTGTCACCGACGGCATCGCGGAGGCGCTCTTCCATCGCCGTCTTGTCGAGGTCAGCAACGACCACGACAGCGGCCCGCTTGCGCGACTCGTTGGCGATGACGAGTTCGCTCACGATCGACGGCACACGATCGGACCACCCCAGGATCAGCGTGTGATCCGCTTCGAGCACCTTGCTGCGGCCCTTGCGCAGTTCCTCGATGCGTTGGTCGACCGCGTTGGCGATCAGACCGATGAGGCTGCCGGCGATGAAGATGCCCGAGATCGTGATCGCCAGACCGACGAGTCGCGTCGGCCAACCCGTGTCGCCGGCGAACGTGCCGGCGTCGACGACCCGGAGCATGGACTGCCACAGCGCCTCGAAGACGCCGAGCTTCTTCTCACCGCTGACACCGGAGAGGCGGAAGATGGTGAGCACGAGCGCCGTCGCCACGATGAGGCCGAGTGTCAAGAGACCGAGCCACGTGATGACGACCGAGGGGCCCTTGGACAGCGCCGTGTCGAAGCGGTAGCGCAAGCGAGCACCGGCCGAGTCGTCCGACTCGCGGACCTTCCCCTGCCGGGTGCGGACCGGTTGCTGGCCACGCGCACCGCGAGCGACCGCCTTCGTCGGTCGGCCGAGGGCCTTCTTCTTCGCCGTCGGCGCCGCCATTGGCTTGCTCGATTGATCCACCACTGCTCTCGATCCTTGATTGTCCCGCTGTCCGCATGAGGTATCGGCATCTCGCCAGTTTCCTCAAATACACACCGTAGGTGCTGAAAGCGGTGACCGTCCGTGATCTCGTCATCCGGGCACGAGTCACGCTCGCGTCAACCATTGGCCGCACGAACGGCAACGTGTCACGAACGTAGCGACGCACCTCGTCGTCGACGTGGCCGGCTACCAGCCCGGCTGACACACGGCGCGTTACGGTCACTGCCGTGGCCGCAGCGAAGTCTCCGTCGATCGAGATCGAGGTCGGTTCCAGGACCGTGCGGATCTCCAACCCGGATCGGGTGTACTTCCCAGCGCTCGGCGTGACGAAGCACGACCTGGTCGACTACTACATCGCAGTCGGGCCGGGCATCGTCAACGCGCTGCGCGAACGGCCGTGCATGCTGCATCGCTTCCCGACAGGCGCGACCGGCGAGAAGGTGCACCAGAAGCGGGTGCCGTCCGGTGCGCCGCCGTGGCTGGAGACGGTGCGGTTGCACTTCCCGCGCTACGACCAGCATGCCGACGAACTGTGCGTGACCGAGCTGGCCCACGTGATCTGGGCCGTGCAGATGTCGACGGTGGAGTTCCATCCGTGGAACTCGCGACGTGCCGACACCGAGAAACCGGACGAGTGGCGCATCGACCTGGACCCGATGCCGGACTGCCCGTTCTCCACCGTCCAGCGGGTCGCGCGTGTCGCGCACGAAGTGCTCGACGAGCTCGGTGCCGTCGGCTGGCCAAAGACGTCGGGCGGCAAGGGGATCCACATCTACGTCCGCATCGAGCCCTCGCATGGTTTCGGCGACGTCCGCCGCGCCGCGCTCGCGTTCGCGCGCGAGGTCGAGCGGCGCGCGCCGGCACTGGTGACCACGACGTGGTGGCGCAAGGACCGCAATCCCGCGGCGCTGTTCGTCGACTACAACCAGAACGCTCGCGACCACACGATGGCAGCGGCGTACAGCGTGCGCGGCTTCGCCGACGCCACCGTGTCCACGCCCGTGCACTGGGACGAGATCGACGACCTCTCCCCTGCCGACTTCACACTGCGCACCGTGCCGCCACGCTTCGCCGCGCTCGGCGATTTGCACGCCGGCATCGACGACGCTGTCTTCTCGATCGATCCATTGTTGGAGTGGGCCGCGCGTGACGAGCGCGACGGCGTTGTGGACGCAGGAGTGCCCGACGACGAGATGGACGTCAGCCCGTGAACCAGCCGTTGAGGTCGACGATCAGGTGCACCGGAACAGGGCTGTAGAAGCAGACCCCACCGCCCGCTGACACGGGCGCGATCACGGCGTTGGCGACCGTCTGGCCGGCCACGAAGTTGACGCTGGACACCTGCTTGCGGGTGCCGCACGGATACACGGTCACGAAGCCGTTGCTCACTCCCCCGGTGACCACGATGTTGAGCGATACCGCGCCCACGCCGGATGCCGGCACCGCGCCGATGAGGTCGGTCAACTTCACCTCGAGCACGGGGTCTCCGGCGATGGGCACCTTCGGAACCACTCGCAGCGCCCCAGGGCTCGACCCCGGTCGGGTGTCGAACACCCGCTCCGGCGATACAGCGGTGAAGGACGATCCGCTCGGCAGCCAGCCGTTGAGGTCGGCCAGGATGTGCGTCGGAACCGGACTGAAGAAGCACACCGTGCCCGACGCGGAGACGGGCGCGATCACCGCATTGGCAACCGTCTGGCCAGCGGCGAAGTTGAGGCTGGACACCTCCTTGCGCGTGCCACACGGGTACGCAGTCACAAAGCCGGCACCGTCGGGGCCGATCGCGACGACGTTCAGCGAGACCGCCCCGACTCCGGTCGCGGGTACCAAACCGGCGTCGGTCATCTGCACTTCTAGGAAGTAGCCGGCACCGACCTTGCCCTTCGCGACGGCGCGCACCGCGTTCGGGCTCTCGCCCGGCCGCGTGTCGAACATGCGCGTGGGTGCAACAGGGTTGAAGCCGGAGCCGCTCGCGAAGTAACCGTTGATGTCGACCAGGACGTCGGCCGGCACGAGGCTGTACAGGCAGATCGTTCCCGCCGCCGACACCGGCGCGACCACTGCGTTGGCGACGGTCTGGCCGGCCGAGTAGTTGACGCTCGACACCTCGGCGCGAGGCCCGCACGGGTACACCGACAGATAGCCGGCACCATCCGGATTGGTGACGACCACGTTGAGCGACACCGCGCCGACGTTGCCGGCCGGCACCAGACCAGGGAGGTCGGTCACTTTGACCTCGAGCACGTAGCCGCCGCCGATCTTCTGCTTCTGCACCGAGCGCAGCGCGTTCGGGCTCTCGTTCGGACGCGTGTCGAGAACACGTTCCGGCGACACCGGTTGGAACTTCGGTGGTGACCCGAGAATCAGCTCACCCGCGCCGTACGCGTTGTCCGGACCGGGCACACCACGATCGACGACCGAGCTCTGCAGGTACGACTTCAACGTCGCCGGCGAGTTGGCGAGTCCGGCGTCGAGCACGAGTGCCGCGATGCCAGCCGCGTCGGGAGTCGCCGCGCTGGTGCCGTTGAAGCAGCTCGGGGCCGGGTAGGCCGTCGTCTTGAGGCATGTCGCGGCGCTGATGTCCGGCTTCATCCGGCCGTCGTTGGTGGGCCCCTGCGAGCTGTACGGCGCGATCGTCGTGCCGAACGGATCGTCGCCGACTGCGCCGACGGCGAGCGCCCCCGGACTCTTGCTGTCAGCCGCCGGCTGCGTCGCGCTGTTGGCGTTCTGCCAGTACTCGAGCGCCGTGCCTGTCCCGAATTCGAGGATGTCGCCCGCCGTCCCGCTGCCCTGCCCTCCGGGATAGAGCCGGATCGCAACGTACTTGACACCGGAGGAGCATGTGGCCGGGCGCTCCAAGGGCGGAGCACCGCCAGCCGGTGATTGATCGTCGTCGCTGCCTGAGTAGAACGAGGTTCTGCCGGGGTCGTTGTAGATCTCGATGTCGTAATCGGTCTTGTCGTCGCCCCAATCGTTCCACCGCAGACCGTGGATGAAGCCGCACGCAAAACCCATTGTCTCATCGCCACCGGAGAAGTTCAGGTAACCATCATTGTCCGGGTCGAGGAACGAGCCGCGCCAGTATGCCCCGGGGGAACTCTGCGACCCGGCGTGGTTGCCGGCGGAATTGAACCAGGTGATGCCTGCGGCAACGGCTTTGTCGACGATGGTCGCGACCGGACCGGTGCCATCGCCCGGACCGTCGTACGGCGAGCCGAGCGAGCGGGTGATGATCTGCACGCCTTGGCTGATCAGGTAGTCGACAACCAGGTTCAGATCAGTCGTCGTGCCGGCGGATGTCAGGTAGATCGAGGCCCCGGGCGCTGCGTCGGCGACGACCTCGGCAACACCGACACCGTGCGCTGAAATCCCCGCGAAGACGTTGCAGTTCGCGCCGTTGCTGCGGCAGAACGTACCGGCCGGAGCCGGCACGTTGCCGGTGTTCTGAGCGGTCGCCCATGCCGACGCGCTGAATCCGTCGATGATGCCGATCTTGACACCGGCTCCGGTGATACCGGCTGCGTGCCAGGCGGCCGCGTTGGTCTTCGTGACGTGCTCACCGAGCAACGAGCCGAGTTCGGGTCGCAGCGATGACGGCTCGGTCTCGTCCAGGATCGCGTCGACTTCGAGCGGCGGGCGGATGTAGTCCACTCCGACATGGTCCTGCAGCTCGTGGAGATGCGCCGCAGGCACCATCGCCTGCACGAGAGTGTCCTCGACCGAGCCCTCGATGACACCGCCGTAGCCGACGATGATCGCCGACAGCTCGGCGGTCGGCAACGACGACAGCACCTCGACGCGCAGCGATGCGCCGATCTGATCGACGCTCTGCGTGGCGACATCGAGGTTGGCGATCGCGTCGAGCGCGTCGTTGAGCTGGCTGTTCGCCAGCCCATGCTTCGCAGGCCGCGAGCTTGCCGGATCGCGGCCGCCCGCTGCGCCGACACGCGGCACCGAAGCGACACCGATCACGCCGACCAGCAGTGCGATCGTCAGCACACACTGCAGGCCGCGTCGACCGGCACTCGCCACGCGAATGGCTGTTCTCTTCCCCATTGGATCCGTCCAATCCAGAGAACCGCGTTCGGTTCAGCCGTGAAAATAGCACGGCGCGAGCAAGAGAATCTCCCCGCGCCGGGACGCAGACGAAAGCGGCTGAGCACGTCGCGTGGGAGCTGTTCGCGCTGGCTCAGGCTGCATCCGGCGCGCCGCGGCGGTCATGCGCGGCTCAGCCGGCCGAGAAGCCGTACTCGGCCGTGGTCGCGTCGTCGGCGTAGACGACCACCTGGTACTCGCCCGCGGTGGGCAACGTGACGTCGCCGATGTCGTCGCACATCGTCCGCGTCGGAGAGACCACCGAACCGTCTGTTGCCTGCACAACCCATCGCAGATCCGGCGTCTCGCAGGCCGGATCCGCCGCCAGTGTGATCGTCTCGCCTGCGGTGGCGACGAACGACCACACGTCTCGCGCGCCCGGCACGTCGATGTCGCCGGAGATCGTGCCCGGCTGCAGCGGACGGATGGTGTCTGGCCGGCTCTCGCGCCACGTGAACGAGTAGCTGCCCGTTCCGCCATCGACGCTGTAGACGCGGACGCGGTAGCGGCCGGCATCGACGAAGGCGACCCGGCCGATGTCGTCGCACATCACGCTCGTCGAGGCCATCACCGAGCCGTCATCGTGTTCCACGGTCCAGTACATGTCGTTGTCGTCGCAACCCTCCTCTGCGGCGAAGAAGGCGACGACACCGGCTGCAGCATCGAACGAGTACACGTCCTGCGCGCCGGGCAGGTCGATGTCGCCCCGACCGGTGCCGCCGGGGGTGATGTCGAACGAGGCGTCGGGTCGCGACGTTTGCCACGTGATCTGGTACGCGCCGGTCGCTCCCTCGACGGAGTACACGCGGGCTTGGTAATCACCGCCGACGGCGAACTGCACCCGGCCGACGTCGCCGCAGATCACCGCCGCGCCGGCCTGCGGCGCACCGTTCGGATCCTCGACCACCCACTGCAGATCGGTGTCCGTGCAGTCGGCGGCGGCGAAGTAGGCGACGTCTCCTGCCTCGACGCTGAACGAATAGACGTCTTGCGCGCCGGGCAGGTCGATGTCGCCGTTGATCGGCTGGTCCGGCGCGATCGTGAGCTGGCGATCCGGGCGAGAATCCTCGCGCGTCACCGAGTACTGGCCGCCCGCATCACCCGTGGAGTACACGCGAATCTGGTAATCACCGCCTGTCGCGAACTCGACGCGTCCGATGTCACCACAGATCACCGCTGCCCCCGCCTGTGGCACGCCGGCCGGATCCTCGACGACCCATTGCAGATCGTGCGCGGTGCAGTCCGGAGACGATGCGAAGTACGACACTGTTCCGGCCGCCACCGTGAACGGGTACACCTTCGATTCGCTCGGTGCAGCGACGCCGTCGAAGGTGTCTCCGGCTGCGCTCACACCGGCGGCGACCGTTCCCGTCGGGTTCGGCGCCGTCTGCTCCTTGTTCGGCCGCTGGTCGTCGTCGCCGCTCACCACGACGACCACGACCCCCGCAGCGATGACTGCGGCCACCACCGCTGCCGTCACTGCGAGCTTCACCACCGAGCGTCCACCCCGCGCACCGCGTTCGATGGTGCGGCGAGCTCGGCGTGCGGCTCGCTCACCCTCTCGAACGTGCGTGCTGCCCGTTGCATCCGGCGCACGCATCTGCTGCACGTGCTGCGCCGGGGGTTGCGGACCGGACTCTGCTCCGGGGGCGTGCTGTGGCTGGGCACCGACCTCGGGACCCGCGCCGTGATGAGTGGGTGCGGTGTGCTTCGGGACCGCGAACTGATCGGCCGGCGGGGTCTGCGGGGCGCTCGGTGGTGTGTGCTGCGGCGCAGGTGGAGCTGCATCGCCGGGTCGAGGCGGCTGCCAGCCGCTTGCTCCAGCCACCTCGTCGCTCATGCCGATTCCCCGTTCGCTCGCCGACAGCCAAAGTGTATGAGCGCCAGGCGACGCGAGGCGGCCGACGCGCTGTGCGACGACTGCCGTGAGCAGGCGCTGCCGGCTCTTTCTCTGCCGCACGAATTGGAGCATGATGACGGCGTGACGATCACAGCCGAGCGTGGCTTTACGGTCGGCGACGCCGCGGGGGTGCTCGAGTGCTTCGACGCGACGGCCGGCCGGGTGTTCGCCGCGTTGTGCCACCTGACGGTTGGCGAACTCGCGACGGCGGAGCGGCTGCTGGAGCGCACCTACCGGATGCTGCTCGACGTGGGACCGCACATCGGCCACGTCGACGCCGAGTGGATCGTGTTGACCGCGCATCGGCTGTACCTGGACGACATTGCCGAGCACGCGCCGGGCAACGTCGATCACCCCGGCGACGAGTGGAGCCGCTCGCACTGGGGCATCGCACTCGACTCGATCGGGGCGATGAGCCCGGTCGACCGCGTTGCGGTCAGCCTCGATGTCATCGAGCGCTGCGCCATCGGCGAGATCGCTCGCTGTGTGCGGATGACCGACTTCGATACGACACCACTCGTGACGCATTCTCGGCGAGACCTGCAACGCGAACTCGGCGACGAGCCGATCACCGACGCGTTCCGACACGCAGAGCTGTGGCTCGACGACGACATGCGCACGACGGTTCGCAACGCGATCGACGCCGCTGGCACATCTCCCGAGCGCGACGCCGCAGATGCCCGAAAGGTTCGAGTCCTCAAGGGCATGGCCGCTTTCGCCACCGGGGTGCTCGCGTTCGCGATGGTCCGATGGGTATCCGAGGCCCCGAGCGCCGAGGAGAACATCCCCGACGCGTTCAGAGTCACGCCTGCTCTTGCGGCACCCGGCTCCACGCCGGTCGCGACCGAAGGCAACGGGAACCGCGTCGTCGTCACCGGACAGCACGAGGGCGGCTCGTACACGATGATCCTGCCCGTGCTCGGTGCGCGCGGTGAGTCGCTGACCTACCTCGCGCCTGATCTGACTGATTTCGCCGAAGTGGTGCCCGACACCATCGTTCGCTACGCCAACGGCAAGATCGGCGTCGCATGGACAGGTCCGTGCAACCGGCCGGCCTCCACGGTGCAGCTGGCCAACCTGACGGGCGGCGTGGGTCTGCGCCTG
Organism: Actinomycetes bacterium; assembly: GCA_031410915.1. Lineage (GTDB taxonomy): Bacteria > Actinomycetota > Acidimicrobiia > Acidimicrobiales > Ilumatobacteraceae > WLMZ01. Next base: position 1,828 of record JANNZY010000113.1, on the reverse strand, counting down.
ATCACGGGAGCGTTTCCGGCCGTTGCCTGCACGGGCATGCCCGACCGCTGGACCACGGTCATCGAGCCGACGATCGCGCTCGACGACGGACCGATCTATCCGCTGTCCGGGCCATCGACGTTGGACACGTCCTTTACCGGATACGCGCAGGACACACGGTTGAGGGCAGCATCGACGATCGCATTGGGCAATGCGGATTTCGGATCAGCACTCGTCGACGATGCCAACAAGCCATGGATCTACGGCGCCGGATGCTCGTCGCAGGTCGACCGCTATCCGTCCCCGACAGGGCCGATCTTCGAAGTCCGTCTCAACATCCTCGAGCCGGGCAGGCTGACGACAAGCGACGAGATCGTGTGCTCCCGCCTTGCCAGCCGCCAGGTGCTGTACAGCGACACCGGCGCGCAGTGGCCACAGGTCGACCACCAACGCGGCCAGACGCTGCGCAACTGCCACGGACCGTGGAAGTCACCGACGGACGTGCCCGACGAGCCGTCGTTCACCGCCTCGTTCTACGACGGCGAGTGGAGCACGTGGGACGGTTGCCTCGTCAGCAGTCGGGTCATCAACTCCCGCATCGCCGAGGGCAGCTGTGCCGGCGACGGCGTGCGCTTGATCGCGTTCAATGACGTGCTCGGCGAGCGCATCGGTCCGCAGGAGCGAACGCTGACATACTTGCGTGATGCCGCTCGAATGGTGGCTGGCACGCGTCAACCACTGCTGCACTACTTGACGCCGCCGTTTGGCCTCGTCGACACCGGGCTGCGTTTCGGCACCGACGAGCTCTGGCTCTCGCCAACGTCCAGCGACGCGATCTACATCGTGCAGGGCAATGATGTGGAACGGTGGCCCCTCACCGAGGGAACGCCCACCTGTCGCTGACCGAACGGCTCACTTCGTCGGCGGCGGAAGGGGCGGCATGTCACCCTGGATGAAGTGCAACTGCTGCAGAGCCATCAGGTCCTGGAACTGCTTCTGCATCCCCTCCGGCGAGCCGTCGAGGAACAACACGTTGCCCCGGCCGTTCTCGGCGACGTGGCGGATGGACTCGGTCCACATGCTGAACAGGATCAGCGCCGAGTCGACGTTGTTGGCCTCCATCTCACGCGCTGCTTGCGCCAAGCCACGAGCAACCTCTTCGCGGAACAAGGCCACGCCCTGGCCGCGCAGCTGGGCGGCCGTGCGCTCGGCCTCGGCTGCGATGCGGATGGACGTCCCCTCGGCCTCGGCCTCTTTCGTCTTGCGGATCAACAGCGCGTCACCCTCGTTGGTGGCCGCGGCCTTGAGGTTGTTCGACGCGACGACTTGCGCCATCGACGTCGTGATCGCCTGGTCGAAGGTGATGTCGTTGAGTTGCAGGTCGATCAGGTGGTAGCCCCACGTCTCGAGCGTGACGTCGAGGTTCTCCTTGACCTCTTTCACGATCTCACCGCGCAGGCCAAGGATCTCGGCCTGGCGCATCGTTGCGACGAAGCCGCGCGTGCTGCCCTCGACGCTGCGAACCATCGCGGTCAAGAAGTCCTTCTCGCTCACGAACTTGAAGGCCACGTTCTTGACGGTGACCTCGTCCTCGGCGATGACGCTGTACACCATCATCGCGGTGAAGTAGACGTTGGCCTGGTCCTGCGTGATGGCCTGGAACTGCAACTCGACGGCACGGTTCTGGATGCTGATGCGACAAAAGATCTTCTCCACGAACGGGACCAGGAGGTTGAGGCCGGTGCGCTTGACGGCGTGGTACTTGCCGAAGATCGTGGTGACGGCCACGGTGCCCTGCGGCACGGTCTTGACCGACGACAGGATCAGCAACAGCACGAAGAACGCGATG
>JANNZY010000112.1:0-25986 GCA_031410915.1 Actinomycetes bacterium | reverse complement strand
GGTTCGTGCTGGTGTAGGCGGCAACTTCCAGCGCGGTGGCTGAGCGCGCGGGTTCGTGCTGGTGTAGGCGGCAACTTCCAGCGCGGTGGCTGAGCGCGCGGGTTCGTGCTGGTGTAGGCGGCAACTTCCAGCGCGGTTCGGGCTCCGGTTGTCGAGTGCGCCGGTTCGGGCTGGTGTGGGCGGTAACTTCCGGCGCGGGCGGCGGGTCAGCGGGGGGCGGCGGATGGGTTGGCGCGTCGGCGGGGGTCAATGGTGCGCAAGAGCGCGGCGATCAGTGCGATGGCGGCGAGCACCACCCACGGTTTGTCGCCGACGACCACGTACCACGTCTTTCCGGTGCGCAGCGGGACCTCACGGACCAGCACCTCGCGCTCGCTGACCGACGTGCGCTGGTACACGTCGCCGTCGGGCGACACGAACGCCGAGAACCCCGTCGGTGCGGCTTGCGCGACCCAGCGCCCGGTCTCCATCGCGCGCAGTCGCGACGAGGCGATCTGCTGGGTCTGCAGCACCGTCCACGTGTAGCTGGAGCCGTTGGTCGGGTTGATCACGAGCTGGCCGCCGTGGCTGACACCGTCGCGGCCTCGGCCACCGAAGAAGACCTCCCACGAGATCACGACGCCGACCCTCGTGCCGTCGGGCAGCGTCAGATAGCCGGGGCCGGTGCCCGCAACAGCATTGCGGGGCACGAGGTTCGTCGGCGCGCCCAACGTTTCGAGCAGACCGCGCAACGGCACGTACTCGCCAAACGGCACGCGGCGAACCTTGTCGTAGCGATCGGTGTATTGACCATCGGGCGTCACGACGACCTGGGCATTGGTGAAGTGGTCGTCCGGCGCGTCCTCGGTGACCCCGACCAGGAAGGTCGCGTGCAGTCGCTTCGCTTCGACGGCGATCAGTTGCAATGCGTTGGAGTCGCCGAACGCTGGTACGTCCACGACGTTCTCCGGCCAGACGACGACATCGATGCCGGCGCCGGGTTCGATCGTCCGAGTCGCGGCGAGGTGGCGGTAGGTGACGCACGCCGCACCTTGGAACTCGCCAGCGGGATCGTCGTTGCCGCCGGCATCGCAGCGCGACGCGTCGTCGACGGCGTGGGTTCCCTGTGGGCCGCCGCCCTGCACGACGGCGACGCGCAGGACGCGACCAGTCGCGTTGCCCGATGGCGCAACGATCGCGACGAGCGCGACGACGAGCACCGCGGCGAGGCCGATCAACCCGTGCCACGCGCCCCGGGTACGCACCTTGCGGCTGCGCGCCCCGCTCTTGCGAGCGAACTGCGGCACCGCCGGCGACGGCCCGGCCAGCGCGAAGCCGATCTGGAACGTGATCCAGCTGAGCAACACCGCGCCACCGACACGGGCGACGACCAGCAGTGGCCCGGCACTCTGGCTGATCGCCAGGCTGGCCAGCGGCACGCCACCGAACGGGAAGCAGAACCGCAGCGCCTCGGCCAGCGTGTGCGCTGCCGGCCGCCCGACGACACGCCAGTTGCCCGAGGGCGCGATCAGTGCGGCCAGGCCGTGGAACCCGGCGAACAGCGCTGCCGCCACCAAATATCCCGGCGCGGTGAGGAACCACATCCACACCATCCCGGGGAAGAGCCAGCCGGCGCCGAACAGCCACCCGTACCGTACGCGCACCGCCCGTCCAGGCGACTCACCGAGCGACAGTTCGAACACCGCGATGCCGACGAACGCGAGCGGCCACACACCCCACGGTGGCAACGAGGCGGCGACGAGCAGACCGCCGCCGAGCGCCATGTACGCCTGACGGCGCGGTCGCTGGAACCGGTGCAGTCGCATGCGGCGCGCGGGCTCAGGCCGAGAGCGCGAGGTGAACGACGATGCGCTCCCGCGTGGACCCGACGGGATGGCAGGCGAACAGCGTGGCCGTCTTGTCGGGGGTCTGGTCGATGATCCATATCGCGTCGGGCTTGACGATCTCGATCGAGGTGACGTGGTACACGAATCGGCCGTCGGCGGTGGTGAAGATGACTTCGTCACCGGCGACGAGTTGATCGACGTGACGGAACGGCTTGTCATGGCTGGTGCGGTGTCCGGCGACGACCACGTTGCCGGTCTGGCCCGGCATCGCTGTGCCCGGCCAGTGGCCCGGCCCGCGGTCGAGCGTGGTCAGCCGCACGCCCTCGTACATCGGCTTGCTGACGTTGATCTTCGGGATCTCGATCGTGCCGAGATCGATCACCGGCTCCTGACCACCCGTGTCCGCCGGCGACGGCGCCGGAACCGGCAGAGTCGCCACGGTGGTGGTCGGTGTGACCGTGGTGGTGGTCGGTTCGATGGTCGTGGTCGGCGCGGCCGTCGTGGTCGGCGCGGCCGTGGTGGTCGGCACCTCCGTTGTGGTGGGCGCAGCAGTGGTGGCCGGCGGATCGCTGTCGATGGGCCGTGTCGTGACCGACGTGGTGTCGGCCGCGGCGCGGTTGTCGTCGTCGCCACTGCATGCGGACAACGCCGGAAGCAGAGTCAACCCGGCGAAGATCACGCCGACGAAACGAGTACGCGCCACACTCATGACGGGCTCAGTCTCGCACAGGATCGAGGAAGTGGGACACCGCGATCGCGGCTGCGCCACCCTGCTGCACGCAGGCTGGAATGCCGATGCCGTGGTAGCTGGCACCGGCCACGAAGACTCCGGGAGCGTCACGGGCGAGCGCGCGTTCGATGCGAGCGACCCGATCCGCATGGCCGGGGCGGTACTGCGGGAACGCCATTGGCCAACGCGCGATGCGGTGCGCCGTCGGCCGAAGTGTGAGCCCGACATGGTGACCGACCTCGTTCAGCACCGCATCGAGCAGCGCGTCGTCGTGCTCGCCGGTCAGGTCGCGCCCGTCTCGTCCGAGCGAGATGCGCAGCAGGTAGTTCGACGACCCGTCCGGCGCGGTCGCCCGCCAGTGCGGCCATTTGCTGGTTGCGAACGACGCTGCCGTGACCCACTCCTGCACCGGCTTGGGAACCAGATACCCGCTGTAGTCGTGCAGTGCGCGGGGCCAATCGGTGGCGTCGAGTGCGAGCGTCACCATCACCACCCCGGCATGGTCGAATTGGCCGAGCAAGCTGGCTGCATCGGTCGACATCGTGCTCAACAACGGTGCCGTTGAGCGCGCCGGTGTCGCCAGCACCACCGCATCGACGACCATGTCCGAGCCGCCGTCGCCGACACTGTCTGCGTGGAGGTCTGCGAGCTCCGTCGAGATGAACCACCGCTTGCCCGCTGGTTCGATCGCGGCGACGCGTTCGCCGGTGCGGATGGTGACACCGGAGGCACGTAGCGAGGCGGCCAGCGCGTCGGTCAGCGCGGCCATGCCCGCCGTCGGCGTCGCGAAGATCGGCCCGGTGGCGGGCGGGGCCTTGGCGCGGATGCGCCGGGCCCCGAGCAACAGGCTGCGGTGCTTGGTGGCGAGGTCCAGGATCTGCGGGACGCCCGCCAGGCTGAAGCGTTCGGTGTCGGCGGCGTATATGCTGCCCACCAGCGGGTCGACGAGGCGTTCGTGGACCTGGCGGCCGAAGCGCTTGCGGATCAGCAGTCCAACCGAATCGGCCCCGACGCCGGTGGCCGGCAGGATCGGCTCGAGTCCGGCGCGTAGCTTGCCTCGCCAGGTCAGCAAGCGCGAGCGGGCCAGCTTGGCCAGGTCTGTCGGCACGCCGAGCAGCAGCCCCTCGGGAATGCGATGCAGCCCGTTCCACCACACGTTGGCGGCAGCAACAGCGGGAGACGTGAGTGCGTCGCCCAGGCCGAGGTCGGTTGCGAGCTGCATGCCGTACGGGACCCGGGTGAGGAACGCGTCTGCGCCCTCGTCGACGCCTGACACGCCGGCGAAGGCGGTCGAGCGGATCTTGCCGCCGACGCGATCGTTGGCTTCGACGACGACGATCTCGGCACCGGGCATCAGCTCGTGCAGCCGGTAGGCCGTTGTGAGTCCGGTGATGCCCGCCCCGACGACGGCGATGTAGCTCACGGCGACGGCGCGGTCGCAGCGGCGCTCGCGACTGCGGCCTCGACCCGGTCGGCGAGCGCGCCGATGACCGTGGCCTCGTCGTTGACGCACGTCGTGCGATCGAAGGCGAGCCCGAGCGTCTCGGCATGGGCGCGAGCTTCGATGTCGAGGTCGAACAACACCTCGAGGTGGTCGGCCACGAACCCGCACGCGCAGACGAGCACACCCGACGCGTTCTCGCTGGCGGAGATGTTCGAGATGACCTGCAAGATGTCGGGGCCGAGCCATGGCTCGGGTGTGCGCCCGGCCGACTGCCAGGCGATCGCCCACTGGCTCCACCGGGTGAGACCGGCCCGCTGTGCCACCAACTCTGCGGTCGCGCGCAGCTCGTCGGGGTACGGGTCGCCGGCGGCGAGGATGCGCTGCGGCAACGAGTGTGCGGTGAACAACACCTTGGTGTTCGACGGCATCGCCTCCAGTCGACGGCGCAGATCGATCGCGAGGAAGTCGATGAACGCAGGTTCCGTGGCCCACGACTCGATGCCGGTGACGGTGATGCCGCTCGGTTCGGCCGCGGCACGGGTGCGATCGAGGTACTGCCCGATCGAGAACGCGCTGTAGTGCGGGGCAAGCACGAGGCCGACGATGGACCGGATGCCGCCGGCCGCGATCGACTCGACAGCGGTCTCGATCATCGGTGCCGCGTGCTTCAACCCGAGCGACACCACAAACCGGCCCGGCGAACGCTGGTCCAGCGCAGCCTGAAGCGCGTTGCGCTGTGCCTCGGTGCGCTGGGCGAGGGGCGAGATGCCACCGATCGCGTCGTAGCGGCGGATCAGATCGGCCAACTGCTCGTCGGTCGGGGCCCGGCCGCGGCGGATGTCGGTGTAGTAGGGCAGGATCTCGTCGGGCGTGCGCGGCGTGCCGTACGCCATCAACAGCACGGCGGTCTGCTCGTTGCTCGCACCCGAACCGGTCATGGACCCACCGTCGTTTCGTGGACGTAGGCGACGATCTGCTCGAGCACGCCGGGATCGGTGTTCGGCTGCACGCCATGGCCGAGGTTGAAGATGTGACCGGGGTGCCCGCCGTTGTCGGCCAGCACGTCGTCGCAACCGCGGCGGGCGACGTCCCAGCCGGCCAGGACCATCGCCGGATCCAGGTTGCCCTGCACCACGGTGTCGGGGCCCAACCGGGTGCGGGCGGAAGCGATGCGCGTGCGCCAGTCGAGCCCGATGATCTGCGGCCCGGCGGCGTACATCGGCTCGAGCAGGTGATCGCAGCCGATGCCGAAGTGGATGCCAGCTGCGGAGGGATGGCTCGCAGCGAGCTCGGCGAACACGTGCATCGAGTGGGGGAGCACGGCGCGTTCGTAGTCGACGCGGCTCAGCGCCCCGGCCCACGAGTCGAACAGCTGGAACGCCGACGCGCCGGCGTCGAGCTGGCTGCGAATGGACGCGATCGCGTGCCCGGCCAGGCGATGCATCAGGTCGTGCCACGTGGCCTCGTCGGAGTAGAGCAGCGCCTTGGTGTGCTCGTACGTGCGGCTCGGGCGGCCCTCGATCAGGTAGCTCCCCACGGTGAACGGGGCACCCGCGAAGGCGAGTACGGGCACCGAGAGTTCGGCGGCCAACAGACGCACGGTCTCGATCACGTACGGCGTGTCGACGTCGGGCTCGAACGGGCGGACACGCTGCACGTCGGCCGCGCTCCGCACGGGGTTCGTTGCCACCGGCCCGGTGCCCGGCGCGACGTCGATGCCGAAGCCGATCGCATGCGCGGGCACGACGATGTCGCTGTACAGCACGGCTGCGTCGACGCCGTAGCGGCGCACGGGCTGCATCGTGATCTCGGCTGCGAGCTCGGGGTTCTTGATCGCGTGCAGGATGCTGCCCTCGCCGCGCACGGCACGGTACTCGGGCAGGCTGCGCCCGGCCTGGCGCATGAACCACACCGGCGTGTGACTGGTGGCCTCGCCTCGCGACGCGGCGAGGAACGGCGAGGTCGATGCGGCAGTCATACGGGCCGAAGGCTACCGACCCGTACCCCGCGCTCAGCTGGGGAGCTGGGCCTCGATGTCGGCGACGAGCTTGTCGTCCTCGGGCGTGACCATCGGGCTGTAGCGGGCGACGATCTCGCCCTGCGGGGAGATGAGGAACTTCTCGAAGTTCCACCGGATGTCGCCACTCGCACCCTCGGCATCGGCAACAGCGGTCAGATCGTCGTAGATCGGGTGGCGGTGCTCGCCGTTCACGTCGACCTTCTCGAACATCGGGAACGACACGCCATAGGTGGTGCTGCAGAACGTCTCGATCTCCTCGGCGCTGCCCGGCTCCTGCGCGCCGAACTGGTTGCACGGGAACCCGAGCACGCTGAAGCCACGATCGCTGTACTTCTTCTGCAGCTCTTCCAGACCGGTGTACTGCGGGGTCAGACCGCACTTGGAGGCGACGTTGACCACGAGCAACGCCTTGCCGTCGTAGTCGTGAAGCTCGGCCGGCTCGCCGCGCAAGGTGTTGATGGAATGGTCGAGGACGCTCATGCCGGGAGTATCGCGCACGTTCACACGCGACGTCGCTGTCGAGCGACCGGTGACGTGTTGTCCGGCCGCGCCGGCAGCGACGTCACCGGCGCTGTGATTCCTGTCGAGGGTGGCATCGGTACGACGAGCTCGTCCCGATAGAGTTTTCAGACCCCATTTTCGGTACTCCACCCGGCCCGGGCACCTGGAAGCACATGACACAACAACACCCCGATCTCGCTGATGAGCAGGCGTACATCGACCATGCCTATCAGTGCCTGGAAGACAGCAAGACCGACGCCTGGAAGCTGCGCAACATCCACGAAGGCACGCTCGGTGGCACGGTTCAGGCCCGTTACGAGCGCGACGTGTTCGACGAGACCCTGGTCAACCGGCTGACACAACTCGACCTCGGCGACGCTGCGCTCGTGTTCGGCCGCATCGACCGCCTGGCCGACCCGATGATCGAGAGCCCGGACTCGTTCGAGAGCTTTCACATCGGGCGTCTCGCCGTGGCCGACCGGTTCCGCGAACCGATCGTGGTCGATTGGCGGGCGCCGGTTGCCGAGCCGTTCTACCGCGCCACGGGTCGGGACACGATGGGCCTCGCCCGTCGCCGCCACTTCGCCGTGCACGGCAGGCAGTTGCTGGGCATCGAGGACGAGTTGTTCGGTGAAGGCCACCTCGGTGTCGGCGACGAAGAAGTCCTGGACAACGACTCGCGTGCTCGCCAGCCCGGTGCCGGCTTGCGCGGCTACAGCACGTTGCTGGCGGTTCTCGAGCGCGGTCGCACGGGCCAGCTCGGCGACATCGTCGCCACCATCCAGGGCGAGCAGGACGAGATCATCCGTTCGCCACAGGCCGGGGTGTTGGTCGTGCAGGGTGGCCCGGGCACCGGCAAGACCGTTGTTGCGCTGCACCGCGCCGCGTACCTGCTCTACACGCATCGATTCCCGCTCGAGGACCAGGGCGTGCTCGTCATCGGCCCCAACCGGGTGTTCCTGCGCTACATCGAGCGCGTCCTGCCGTCACTCGGCGAGGCGGGGGTCGAGCAGGTCGTGCTCGGCGATCTCGTCCACGACGTCACGTTCGGCGGCGTCGACAGCCAACTCGCGGCGCGCACGAAGGGCGATCTGCGCATGTCGCTGGTCGTCGACAAGGCGGTCACCGACCGCGAGCGACCGCTGCGCGAGGACCTCGTGATCGGCTTCCGCACGTCGTATCTTCGCCTCACCGTCTCCGATTCGTTGCGCATCGTCAAAGCCGCGCAGCGCCGCTTCCGCCGCCACAACGCCGCCCGCAAGTGGGTCGAGGGTGAGGTCTGGTCGGCGATGGCCAACACATGGCGCGACGGCGAGCTGACCGCCGCCCATGTCCGCGAGGGCGTGCGTTCACTCCCCGAGGTGCGCCAGGCGCTGGAGCGGATGTGGCCGGTGTTGTCCCCGCCCGAGCTGCTGCACGATCTGTTCGGGTCGAAGGCGCTGCTCAAGCTGGCAGCCTCCAAGCACCTCACCGAGCGCGAGTACCTGTCGCTGTACCGGCCGCGTGTCGACGACATCGAGACCATCCGCTGGAGCGACTCCGACATCGCGCTGCTCGACGAAGCGCGCAGCTACCTCGGGGCGCGCCCGGTCAAGGGTGGCAATCAGGATGAGATGGACGAGATTCGCACGTACGGCCACATCGTGATCGACGAAGTGCAGGACCTCACGCCGATGCAGTTGCGCATGGCCTCGCGTCGCTCGCTCAACGGGTCGATGACGGTCGTCGGCGACATCGCTCAGGCCACGGGGCCACTGGCACCGAACGACTGGGACGACATCGTCACCCATCTGCCCGACCGCAAGGGCAGCCGGGTCATCGGCCTCAGCGTCGGCTACCGCATCCCGGCCCAGATCATGGACGTCGCCAACAAGGTGATGATGGCGGCCACGCCGACGCTGCGCCCGCCCACGGCGGTGCGCGACGGCGACGAGGGACCGGACTTCATCGCCGTCGCCGACTGCGCCGATCTCGCGGTCGCTGTGGCGGCGGAGACACAGCGTCTCGTCGATCAGATCCGCGACGGCAACATCGCCGTCGTCGCGCCAGACTCGATGGTCGAGGAGATGTCGAGGGCGCTGACTGGCGCCGGTATCAGCCACGGTCGGGCCACACGCACTGGTCTCGACACCGGAGTGACCGTGGTCCCGGTCAGCGTCGTCAAGGGCCTCGAACTCGACGGCGTCATCGTCGTCGAGCCCGCGGCGATCGTCGCCGACGAGCAGCAGGGTCTGCGCGCGCTCTACGTCGCGCTCACCCGCAGCACCCGCCGGCTCAGCATCGTCCACGCGTTGCCCCTCCCCGAAGCCATGATCTGACCCGTCCGTCTCGGACCGCGCCCCGATGTTGCCGCCGCGACCGGCGTGATCCAGCGCGGTTGCCGGGGTGCGTGGTTGTTGCCGCTGCGACCGGCATGTTCCAGCGCGGTTGCAGGGGTGCACGGTTGTTGCCGCTGCGGCCGGCGTGGTCCAGCGCGGTCGATCGGTCTGGTCGACCGCTACTCTCGGCGAGATGTCGGAGATGCCGTTGGAGAACGTTGGCGCGATCACCCTGTTCGTGGAGGACGCAGCCCGATCGAAGGAGTGGTACGCGACGGTGTTCGAGCGTCCGCTCGCGTTCGAGGACGAGGTGTCCGCGGCGTTCCAGTTCGACAACATGATCGTCAACCTGCTCGCTGCGGGCGAAGCCCATGCACTGATCGAGCCGGCCGCGGTGGGTCCGTCCGGGGCCGGCGCTCGGTTCCAGTTCACGATCTGGGTCGCGGATGTCGACGCCGCCTGCCTCGACCTGCGCACGAAGGGCATCGACTTGATCAACGGCCCGATCGACCGCGCCTGGGGCCAGCGCACCGCCTGCTTCGCTGATCCCGATGGTCACATCTGGGAGATCGCCCAATCCCTGGGATAGCGGACGACGGCCTCAGCGCGGCATGGAGGGCCCGGATACCAACGGCAGTCAGGTGCTTCACGTGTAGAACTTTCGTCAGGCCGGTGCGCCCGGTCGCCTGCGCTCGACGGTGGTACTAGGGTCCGCGACGAGGTGATCGAATGGTGCAAGTGGGAGTCGACGACGTCGGTGGACAACGTCGTCTCGGCGCGATCCGACGCCGGCTGACGCCCAGCGATGCAGCCGTCGGGCGGGTGGTGCGGGCCACGATCCGACCCGTCTATCGCCTGTTCACGCCGATTCGAGTCGAGGGTGCCCGCAACGTGCCCCGCTCGGGCCCGGTGATCGTGGCCGCCAACCACATCTCCTTCTACGACACGGTCGTGCTGATGCTCGCCACACGCCGGCGGACCTTCTTCATCGGCAAGGCCGAGTATCTCGATTCGTGGACGACGCGACGCCTGTTCCCGGCGCTCGGACTGATCCCGATCGAGCGCCAGCAGGCGAAGAAGGCGATGGCCGCGCTCGATGTTGCCGCCGACGTGTTGACCAGCGGAAACATGCTCGGCATCTATCCCGAGGGGACGCGATCGCGTGACGGCCTGCTGCACCGTGGTCACACGGGTGTCGCCCAACTCGCGCTGATGACCGGTGCCCCGATCGTGCCCGTCGGCATCGTCGGGACCGATCGGATCCAGCCGATCGGAGCGCGCGTACCACGACCGTTCCGCGGCGGCGTCGTCCGCTTCGGCACGCCGATCGACCCAGCGCACTACGGCGGCCCACCGCGACGGCGCCGCCAGCAGCTGACACTGGATCTGATGGACGCGATCCGCCAGTTGAGCGGCCAGCCGACGTCGGACGATTTCACCAGCGGCGAGCCGCCACTGATCCGCGGCGGCAACGAGAGCGTCTACGAGATCCGCCATTTGTCCACTCGCGCCACGTCGTGGCAGCAGGCGGCGCGCTTCGCCGTCGGGCGCGCCTGTCTGCGCCATGACGACGGGCGTGTCGGCGAGGTACGGGGATTGCGCTGCGAGATCGGGCCGGACGGGTCGGTCCGCTTCGTCGCCCACATGGCGATCTCGGTCAAGTACCGCCCGCTCGAATCGAATCCCGAAGCCGAATCGAAACCCGAAGCCGAAGAACTCTACGAAGGGACAGTCCGATGAAAGACAGCGTCTACCAGGTCATCGAGTTGATCGGTTCGAGCAGCGACTCGTGGGAGTCAGCCGCTCAGAATGCCGTGCGCGAAGCGGCGCGCAGCTACCAGGATCTCCGCGTCGCCGAGGTCGTCGAGATGGACGTGTTGATCGAGGGCGGCGTGATCATCGCCTACCGGACGAAGCTGCGGATGAGCTACAAGCCCGCTTCAGCCGGGTGAGAATGGGTTCCGCACATCGTCAATTCGACGATCCGCCGGCCTTGGATGCCGACATCGTCTCCTCCAGCAACGAGAGGGCGGCCTGGGCGAACGCAATCATGTTCGCTGGCCGGTCGTCGACTCCGGTCAGGACGTGTCGGGTCGTGATCGAGTCGTTGGGTCCACTGACGGCCAACCAGCAGTGCCCGGCCGGATCGCCGTAGGGATTCGGCGGTCCCGCCGCGCCGGCCTCGCTCAGCGCCCAGGTCGACCCCAGCTGTGCAGCGGCGGAACGGGCCAGGTACGTGGCGAAGCCTTCGGTCGCACCGCGCATGCCGGCGGGTGGCTCGATCGGTCCGGCCATGAACGCACGCACCGCCTGGCGGGTATACACCACCGCGCCGCCGAGGTAGTACGCCGACGCGCCCGGCACGGACAACAGTGCGGTGGAGATCAACCCGCCGGCCGATCCCTCGGCGACGCCCACGGTCTCGCCGCGCTCGCGCAACAGTGTGGCGATGCGGCCAGCCGCCACGGTCAAGTCGGTGATGTCCATGCCGACAGCTTGGTCCACGAGCGCTGGCAAGCTGGACGCGTGCAGCAGATCGAAGCCACCGAGGACGCAGACTTGCGCGCCGTGATCCTCGTCGAGGGCGTCAGCGATCAGATCGCCGTCGAGACACTGGCGGTGCGGCTCGGTCTCGACCTCGCCGCCGCCGGAGTGCGAGTCGTCCCGATGGGCGGTGCACGGAGCATCCGCCGATACCTCGACGTATACGGACCGCGTGCGTTGGACGTGCGAATCGGCGGTCTGTGCGACGAGCGCGAGGAGGGCGACGTCCGTCGCGCTCTGGAGCGCAGCGGCGTCAGCGGAGAGGGCTTCTTCGTCTGCCGCGCCGACCTGGAGGACGAGCTGATCCGCGCGTTGGGCATCGAGGCGGTGGAAGCTGTCCTCGAGAACGAGGGTGACCTGCATTCCTTCCGCATCGTGCAGAAGCAGCCCGCACAGCAGGGGCGGGCAATCGTCCAGCAGCTTCGCCGCTTCATGGGCACGCGCAGTGGACGCAAGATCCAGTACGGCCGGGCCCTCGTCGAGGCGCTCGACCTCCATCGGGTGCCTTCTCCGCTGGCCGACGTGCTCGACTTCTCAGGCGCGTAGGAAGTTGTCGCTCAAAGCCGTCAGGTTGCGGAAGCACTTGTCGGCGTCGGCCGGACGGTTGAACTTTTCGCCCTTGCGGCACAGCTCGATCGCGCCGTCGAAATCGAGCGCGACGACACCGTCGATCGCGGCGATCTGCGGGCGTACGACGTCGTAGAGATCGTTGATCACCCGCATCTGCGCGCTGCGGTCGCCGCGGCTGCCGATGACGTCGGACAGCTTGCCGGCTTCGGTGACGAGGCGGGGCAACAGCTCGTCGATCGGGCCGTTGGGCAGGGTCGTGGTGGTGGCCGGGCCGGTGGACTCCGACACGGTGTCGTCGATGGTGGTCTTGCAGCCGGTGAGCGCAGTCAACCACAGCAGCGCGATCGGAGCCACGAGCGCGCGGAAGGCACCGACGCGACGGAAGCGGCTCACGCGGTGACGAGGATGCGGGCGCTTGCAAACGCCCCGACGCCGACGTGACTGCCCCCGACTTCGACCGTCATCGTGCCGTCGGGCGACATGGCCGTGACCGTGCCGGAGCGGCCCGGGAGCAACGAAGCACCCTCCAGGAAATCGAGCAGGCCGGGCGTGAACTCGAGCTCTTCGGGGATGCGGCTGACGGTGAAGCCCTCGCCGATCGTGAGGTCCACGAGCCGTCGGGAATCTGGTGCCTCGTAGTGGCTGCCGGGGATTGGGTTGCCGTGCGGGCAGGTGGTCGGGCTACCGAGCAAGCGGTCCATCGCATCTTCCACGTTGGTGCTCATCACGTGCTCCCACTTGCCGGCTTCGTGATGGGCTTCGGCCCACGACAGCTGCAAGACGTCGGTCAGGAAGCGCTCGGCCAGGCGATGGCGCCGCACGACCTGTTGGGCCAGGCGAGCACCACCTTCGGTGAGCCGGATCGTGTTGTGGTCGACGGTGATCAGCGACTCGTGCTCGAGGCGCTTCATCATCTCCGACACGGCCGGACGGCTGACCTGTAGCCGCTCCACGATGCGTGCCTGAATGACGTCGACATCGTCTTCCTGCAGTTCGAAGATGCACTCGCAGTACTCCTCGAAGGCTGGGTGATGTTCTCCAGCGGACGGCATGGGGCAACCCTACAGGTGTTTGCGCGGGCGCGCTCGGAGCTGCTCCAACCACTGCTCGGACTTGCGCAGGCGGCGCTCCAGCTGGTCCGTCGTGGCGCTCGCGATGGTGATCACGCTGGCCAATCTGTTCATCTCGCCGTTGACGCGAGCGTGCCCCCAACCGGTCAAATCGACCAAGCGTTTGGCGAGGTTGGCGTTCTTGTCGCGTAGTTCGTCCTTGATCTCGAAGACGCTGCGACCCGACAGCGGTCCCCAACCGGCGTCAGTGGGGATGTCGGGCAGATCCAGCTCCAGCGACGGATCGTCGGCGAACACCGGCTCGGGCAGCTCGTTCTCGTCCGTGCCGAACTCGTAGGGGATCGCGGTGCCTGACGGCGTGAGCGCATGGATCTGCATGCCCGTCGCGACAGCCGAGAGCACGCTGAACAACGACAACTGCTCGGGGCCCAGCGCCTCGTTCGGGATGTCGTCGAGCGGCGCGTCGATCTCGGCGGCGCCCGTCTCGGCCAGCTCGTCGCCGGCATCGTGGCGGCGCAGCACGTGGCGGCGCGACTCCATGATCTGGAATGCGTGGGTCCGCAGGCGCACATCGTCGGGCAGGTACACGAACGCCTTCTGCGACGGCCGTCCGGCCTGCCACCGCACGAACCGGCCGACGGCCTGGCGGAAGAACAGCTCGGTCGACACCGTGCTCGCGTAGACGCCGACTCGCAGGCGGGGGATGTCGACGCCCTCGGACACCATCCGCACCGACACCAGCCACGGAGCATCGCTGTCGGCGAACGCGGTGATCTTCTTCGACGCGCCGGGATCGTCGCTGACGACGACCTCCGCGGCGATGCCGAAGCGGCGGCGGATCAGCCCGAGAATGGCGTGCGCGTGCTCCTGGTCCATGGCGATGACCAGGCCGCCGGCGTCGGGTTGCTCGTCGCGCAGGAACATCAATCGTTCGTGGGCCTGTTCGAGCACGTGGGGCAGCCACTCGCCCTGCAGGCTGAGCGCGGCCCGAAGCCGCTGGCTCATGCCGTTGCGATCCAACTCGTCCTGGAACGACGCGGACAGCACTGCCCCGTCCGGTGCGCTCCACTCCATGTTGCCGTCGACGCGGGGGAAGTAGACCGGGCGCACGACGCCGCCGTCGCGCAGCGCGTCGCCGTAGCCGTACTCGTAGTCGGCGTGGGCCTGGCCGTCGTCGTAGCGGACGAACGGGATGGACGCGGTATCGCTGCGGAACGGCGTGCCGGACAGGCACAGCCTGCGGTGCGCGGTGGAGAACGCAACGCGCACAGCGTCACCCCACGCCTTCTCGTCGCCGGCGTGGTGCAACTCGTCGAGGATCACGAACGCGTCGTGGGCGACGCCGCGCAACACCTTCGCGGTCTCGCCGGTGGCCACCTGCTGGAACGTGGTGACGATGCCGTGGACGTCCTTGGCAACGCCAGCCGACGGCGTCCAGTCCGGGTCCAGCTGCAGGCCGAGACGATGTGCTGCCAGACTCCATTGCAGCTTCAGGTGGCTGGTCGGCGCGACCACCACGAGCCGCCGCCGCTCGTTGGCCAGCGACCAGCGCGCGCAGGTGAGCGCGAACGTGGTCTTGCCCGCCCCCGGTGTGGCGACGGCGAGGAAGTTGCCCGTCGCTGCGTCACCTGCGGTGTCGATGGCCGAGAACGTGTCGAATGCCGCTCGTTGCCAGGGACGGAGACGAAGGGCGGTCATGGGACCGTCGAGTCTGTCGGCGTGTCCCCGCCGCGACAACACCCGGAACCGACATCAACGGTGTGGAGACGCATCAGTCCAGGAGACAGCGCTGGATCGTGCCGATCGGAGCGGCGACATCCGCGCAGTGGTGTCGTTCGAGCTGGATTGTGCCGATCGGAGCGGCAACCCGCCGCGCAACGGCTGCGTCCACGTCAATAAAGAAAGTGATCGCTTGACTTAATCCAGGCCGAGCGTCAGACTGGCACCCATGAGATCTGTGGTCGCCCGTGAGTCCGACATGGCCGTCGGCTCGATGAAGATGGTCCGCGTCGGAGGGCACCGAGTCGTGCTGGTGCGCACGTCGACCGGGTTCCACGCACTCGACAATGCCTGCCCGCACGAGGGCTACGGCCTGGTCCAGGGCGCGCTCGACGGCGAGTTGCTCACGTGTGAGTGGCACAACTGGAAGTTCAACGTGGCGGACGGCTCGTGCGTGCTCGGCGAGGAAGCAGTGGCCCGACACGACGTGACCGTCGAGGACGGCGACATCGTCGTCAGCGTCGTCGAGCCGTCGCCGGCCGAGATCCGCACCGCAGCTCGGGCCAGCCTCGACCGAGGCATCGACGATCAGTACAACGGCCAGATCGCCCGCGACAGCCTGCGCCTGCTGCACGCCGGCGCGACGCCGCAGGAGATCATCTGGCAAGGCGTCGCCCGCACCGCGCCGCGCACGGACTACGGCTGGACCCACGCGCTGGCGATGACCACCGACTGCCTCACCGCGGTCACCGAGATGGAGGGCGACGATCGGCTCACGCCGGTGGCCCAGGCCGTGGCCGCGATGGCCGAATCCGAGCTGCGCCGACCGGTGCGGCCGCGTCCCGCGCCGGTGAGCGGCGCATCACCGCTCGCGTCCGACGAGTACCGCGTGCTCGTTGAGACCGAGCGGGCCGACGAAGCAGATGCGTTGCTCACCGGTGCGTTGCTCAACGGGATGGACCGCAGCGAGGCCGTGCGCTGGATGCTGCAGCCCGTCTGCGACCACCACCTCGGGTTCGGGCACGGCGCGATCTACACCCAGAAGGCGTTCGAGATGCTCGACCGAGTGGGCTGGGAGCACGCCGCCGACCTGCTTGGTCACGTCACGCTGATGCACGTCACGAGCACTCGTGAGGACAGGTTCCCGTACATGCGCCCGTTCCTGCGCGCCGTCGACGGTGCACGGCTGGACGATCGCTGGCAGCGCGAGGTCGATGCCGGCTGGTCCGGGCGCGACGCGTTGCAGTCAGCGCTGCTCGGCACGGATCCGGTGGCGGCCGTCGGCGCCGCGCTGACGGCGTTGGACGAGGGCGCTGGGGTGAGCGGTGTGCTCGACGCGGTCTCGCTCGCGGCGAGCGAGCGGATGCTTCGCCACGACCTCGCCCACGAACAGCATCCCGATGTCAGCGGCTACGGCTGGCTCGACATCACGCACTCGCTGACCTACGCCAATGCGGCACGTTGGGCGTGGGCGCAGGATCCGGGCGCGCACACGGCGCGGCTGGCGATGTACACGGTGTTCCACGTCGTCGACGGTGGCCGCCACGCCACCGTGCACGAGACGCCGGCGGTCGTAGCTCCGACTGCACTGCTCCACGAAGCGATGGCGACGGCTGCTCCTGCTGCGGCCGTCGCCGCCGCATTCGCCGAACCGGAGGCGGCCGTCGCCGATGCGCTCGTGCGTGGATCGTTGGACGATCGCTCCGGCGCGCTGATCGTCGTCGCCCATCACGTCAAGACGGCTCGAGCCGCAATCGTGGAATCAACGGCCACCGGATCACGCCTGCCGCTCGCGGCCGCTGCGCGCTTCATCGCCGCTCCGGCCCGGCAACGCTTCGTATCGGCCGGCGTGCAACGCGCCCGCCACTTCCTGACGACGGGTGCTCCGCCACCGCGCTGACCGAGTCGGCGGTGTGACCCGAAGGCTTGGTCGCGGGTCTGTCGTGGACGGGTGCGCCGCCGTCCCATCGCGGGCTGCTGCGTCTGTTCGCTCGACGAGTCGCCGTTCGTTGTCGATCGACTTCTTGGATGTTTCTTGGATCTGGTCGGGCTCGGCCTTGGGCGGGCGATTCGTACGGTGATGTGCATGATCTCTCGCTCCAAGAAGACTCGATTCATCCTCGCCGCTTCGGCTGTCGGCGTGCTCGCCGCCGGCTCGGCCGCCGCCATGGCCAACGACGCAGCCCTCACGCCGAGCCGCTTCGTCGCCTCACATTCGCCGGACGACGATTCCACGTCGTCGAGCACGGCGACCTCGGCCACCACCGCCACGTCTGTTTCGACTGCCGCTACGACCGCTACGACCGCAACGACGGCCTCGACGCCGACCAGTAACTCGACCGAGACCAGCAGCTCGACGCCTGGCACACCGGCCGCGCCCGTGGTCACCACGGTGCCCGCGCCGTCGGCGACGAGCCGGGCGTTCCAGGTCGGTGACGCCGGCACGGTGGTGGTCGACACGGTCAACGATCGACTGTCGTTGCTGTCGGCCACGCCGAACCCCGGCTGGCAGGTCGTGAAGGCCGAGACCAACGGCACGCTCTCCGTCGAGGTGAAATTCCAGTCGGCCACCACTCGGGTCGAGTTTCACGCCAACTTGATGATGGGCACCGTGTCGACCTCGGTCGAGGTCACGTCACTGAACGGGGCGACGCCGGACACGAGTTCGACCATCGACGATGATTCGACCAGCTCCACGCTCGACGATGACGATGACGAATCGACCAGCTCGACGATCGATGATGGCGACGACGACGATGACGACGACTCCACCAGCTCGACGATCGATGATGACGACGACGACTCGACCGACTCCTCGATCGACGACAGCAGCGGCCACGGCAGTGACGATGGCAGCAGCGGCCACGGTAGTGGTGACACCGACGACGGCGACCACAGCGGCCACGGTGGTGGCGGCGACGACTGAACCGGTCGCGACCGGACGTCACATTCGCAGTTGCGCAGTTCGTTTCGAGCACCGGGAACCCTGTCGCACCCCCTCGGTAGAGTTGGGGTGTGGCAGATCACCCGGTGCTCGAGCGCTTTTCGCCTGCGGTGCGGGCATGGTTCTCGACGACGTTTCCCGAGCCGACCCCAGCGCAGGTCAGCGGCTGGCCAGCCATCACCGGCGGGCAGCACACGCTGATCTGCGCGCCCACCGGTAGCGGTAAGACACTGACCGCCTTCCTGTCGTCCATCAACCAGCTCACCACCACGCCACCGCCGGACAAACAGGCTCGCACTCGCGTGCTGTACATCTCGCCGTTGCGAGCACTGGCCTTCGACGTCGAGAAGAACCTGCGGGCCCCGCTGATGGGCATCCAGCTCGCGGCCGAGCGGTTGGGCCAACCATTCGTCGAGCCGGTGGTCGCGATGCGCACCGGCGACACCAGCTCACGCGATCGACAGGCCCTGATCCGCCGCCCGCCGGATTTGCTCATCACCACACCGGAAAGCCTGTACCTGATGCTCACGTCGTCGGCCGCGGTCACGCTCGCAAATGTCGAGACGGTCATCATCGACGAGATCCACGCGATGGCCACCACCAAGCGTGGTGCGCACCTGATGCTGTCGATGGAACGGCTGGAAGAGGTCACAGCGCGGCCGCCGCAGCGCATTGGCCTGTCGGCCACGCAGCGTCCGCTGGAAGAGATCGCCCGCTTCCTCGGCGGGTTCGCCGCACCCGGCTCGCAGCGTCCGGTCACCATCGTTGATGCCGGCATCCGCAAACCGCTGGAGATCGAAGTCGTCGTACCGGTCGAGGACATGGGCGCGATCCAGGGCGACGTTGCAGCGCCCACCGTCATCTCCTACGGTTCGCCGGTGCCGTCGCAGGCACAGTCGGCGCAGCGCTCCAGCATCTGGCCGAGCATCTACCCGCGCATCCTCGAGATGGTGCTCGCCCATCGCAGCACCATCATCTTCTGCAACGCCCGCCGCCAGGCCGAACGTCTCGCCGCGCGGCTCAACGAGGCGGCCGAGGCAGCGGGGATCGGGGTCGATCCGGAGACGGGCCTGGTCACCGAGGAACTCGTCAAGGCCCACCACGGCTCGCTCGCCCGCGAACAGCGCGTCGTGATCGAAGATCAGCTCAAGCGCGGCGTGCTGCGGGCCATCGTCGCCACCAGCAGCCTCGAGCTCGGCATCGACATGGGCGCGGTGGATCTCGTCATCCAGGTCGAATCACCTGGGTCGGTCAGCCGCGGCTTGCAGCGCATCGGCCGCGCGGGTCACCAGGTCGGCGAGCCCAGTCGGGGCAAGCTGTTCCCGAAGCACCGCGGCGACCTGCTCGAGGCGGCGGTGGTCACTCGGCGCATGATCGACGGCCAGATCGAGACCAGTCGCTACCTGCGTAACCCGCTGGACGTGCTGGCCCAGCAGATCGTGGCGTATACCGCCGCGTCGGCCGGCGATGTCTCGTTGGATGCGGTCTGCACGATGGTGCGTCGCTGCGCGTGCTTCGCCGACATCTCCGACGTGTTGTTGCACAACACGCTCGACCTGCTCGCCGGCCGCTATCCCAGCGAGGAGTTCAGCGAGTTGCGGCCGCGCATCGTGTGGGATCGCATCGACAACACCATCCGGGCGCGCGACGGTTCTCGCCGGCTCGCCGTCACCAGCGGCGGCACCATTCCCGACCGAGGATTGTTCGGCGTGTTCTTGCCCGATGGCACGCGCGTTGGCGAACTGGACGAAGAGATGGTGTACGAATCCCGGCCGGGCGAGACCTTCATCCTCGGTGCCTCCACGTGGCGCATCGAGGACATCACGTTCGAGCGAGTCACCGTCACCCCGGCTCCGGGGCAGCCGGGCAAGATGCCGTTCTGGCGCGGCGATCGCCCCGGCCGCCCACTCGAGTTGGGACGGGCGCTCGGCGCGTTCCAGCGCGAGATCCGCAACCTCTCCGACGACGACGCGATGGCGAAGCTGTCCACCGAATACGCACTTGATGCATTCGCGGCCAACAACGTGGTGCTCTACCTGCGCGAGCAGGCCGAGGCGACCGGCGTCGTGCCCGACGACCGCACCGTCGTCATCGAGCGCTTCCGTGACGAGATCGGCGACTGGCGGGTGTGCATCCTGTCGCCGTTCGGCACGCCGGTCCACGCGCCGTGGGCGATGGCCATCGAGCGTCGCCTGATCGATCGCTACGACATGGCGGTCGAGACGATGTGGGGTGACGACGGCATCGTCATCCGCTTGCCCGAGGCCGCCGACCAGCTGCCGCTCGACGACCTCATGATCGAACCGGAAGAGGTCGACGAGCTGTTGATGTCGTCGCTGCCGCAGACATCGTTGTTCTCGGCCCGCTTCCGCGAATGCGCAGCCCGTGCATTGCTCCTGCCGCGCCGCCGTCCGGATCGGCGCACGCCCTTGTGGCAGCAGCGCCAGCGCGCCGCCGACCTGCTCGCCGTCGCCTCGAAGTACCCCAGCTTCCCGATCCTGCTCGAGACCAGCCGTGAGTGCCTGCAGGACGTTTTCGACGTGCCTGCGCTGCGCGAGGTACTCGGCCAGTTGCGCAGCCGCGCCGTTCGGATGGTCAGCGTGGACACCGCCAAGGCGTCACCGTTCGCGCAGAGCCTGCTGTTCAACTGGATCGCGGCATACATGTACGAGGGCGACGCGCCGCTGGCCGAGCGTCGCGCCGCGGCATTGGCACTGGACCGCGACCTGCTGCGCGACCTCCTCGGCGCGGAAGAGCTGCGCGAATTGCTCGACGCCGGTGTGTTGGCCGACCTCGAGCTGGAGCTGCAGTGCCTCACCGACGGTCGGCGAGCGCGCTCGGCCGACGAGCTGCACGACGTCCTGCGCCGCGTCGGCGACCTGTCTGCCGCCGAAGTCGATCTGCGTTGTGAGACGCCGGCCGCTTCGTGGCTGGACACGCTGGTCCACGAACGACGGGCGATTGTGGTGTCGGTCGCCGACGAGGCTCGCTACATCGCAGCCGAAGACGCGTCTCGCTATCGGGACGCACTCGGGTGCTCGCTGCCGGTCGGGCTGCCGATGGCCTTCACCGATCCCGTACCCCGCCCATTGGAAGAGTTGTTCGGCCGTTACGCGCGCACCCACGGTCCGTTCGTGTCCGCCGACGTCGCCCGGCGGTTCGGCCTCTCGATCGAGCGCGTCGCCGGTGGCCTCGCCGCGCTCGAAGCCGACGAGCGCCTCGTCATCGGCGAGTTCCGTCCCGATGGCGTCGCCCGAGAGTGGTGCGAGGTCGACGTGCTCCGCCAGTTGCGGCGGCGATCATTAGCGTCGCTGCGCAAAGAGGTCGAGCCCGTCGAACAGGACGCGCTGGCTCGCTTCCTCGCGCTGTGGCACGGCGTGCCCGGCGAGCGGCGCGGCACCGACGCGCTCGTCGAGACGCTCGGCGTGCTGCAAGGCGCCGCGCTCGTCGCGTCGACCCTGGAGACCGATGTTCTGCCGCTGCGAGTGCGCGGCTATCGCTCCAGCGATCTCGACGAGTTGTGCACTGGCGGCGAAGTCATCTGGCTCGGTGCCGGCGCAATCGGTTCCGGCGACGGCCGCATCCGGCTGTACTTCGCCGATCAACTGCCGCTGCTGGCCAACGCGCTCGAACCGGTCGATCCGCCCGAGGGCGAGTTGCACGAAGCCATCCGGGTACTGCTGCGCGAGCGCGGGGCCAGCTTTTGGGGCCAGATCCGCGCCGCGGCGCCGATCGCCACCGACACCGAGTTGCTCGCCGCGCTGTGGGATCTCGTGTGGGCGGGCGAGGTCACCAACGACTCGCTCGCACCATTGCGCGCCGTGCTCAGCGGCGGTGGGGCGAAGCGGTCGTCGTCGGCACCGAAGCAACGCGCTCGTCCCCGCCCGGGACGGCTCAACCGTGTCGGCCCACCAGCGGGTGCCGGACGTTGGAGCCTGGTCGCGCCGTTGTTGCAACCGAAGCCCACGACCACGGCTGTCGCCCATGCCAGCGCGTTGCAGTTGCTCGAACGTCACGGCGTGCTGACCCGTGAGGCCGTCGCCGCCGAGGGCGTGGTCGGCGGGTTCAGCGCGGTCTACGGCGTGTTGAAGGTGCTCGAAGAGCGCGGCCAGGTGCGCCGTGGCTACTTCGTCACCGGGCTGGGCGCGGCGCAGTTCAGCCTGCCCGGTGCCGTGGACCGGCTCCGCAGCGTTCGTGAGGGGCCCGACGCGCTGCATCCCGACGATGCCCCACGGCCGATCGTGCTCGCCGCCACCGATCCTGCCCAGCCCTACGGGGGCACGCTGCCGTGGCCGGACAACGGCGGCCGGCCGGCGCGCCAGGCCGGCGCGCTCGTGGTGATGTCGGCCGGGCGGCCGCTCGTGTACTTGGATCGGCGCAGCCATCACATCGTCACGTTCCCGGCTGCGGCCACCGATGACGGCTGGGCCGACTCGCTCGCCGCGCTCGTGAAGGACGGCCGGGTGCGCAGCATCGAGGTCCGCAAGACCAACGGCGAGCCGGTCGAACCAGCCGGCGCGGTGGCGGCCGCGTTGCACCGGGTCGGCTTCGTCGACGGCTATCGCGGGCTGGTGCTTCGCAGCTGACGTTCCGTCCACGCCGTCATCTGGAACCCGCCCGGCTCCTGAGTGCGGGCCGTCGGTCAGCGGCCGACAGCGCGCAGACCGGCCCAGGCCAGGTCGCTGACCTGGCGCGCCAGCAGGTCCGGGTCGAACTCGGTGCCGTCGTCCACGAGCCTGCGGCTGACGCCCTCGGACAACCCGACCAATGCGTGGGCCAGCGTGCGCTGGTGCTCGGCACCGATGTCGGCGGTGATCAACGGCTTGATCGCCTCGGCGATCTGATCGGTCACCTTGCGCACCGCATCGTTGAACTCTTCGTCACGGCGCGCTCCGCTGCCGAAAAGCAACAGGAACGCGTCGTGGTCGTCGGCCACCCAGCGGAAGTAGGCGCGGAAGCCGAGCTCGGTCTGGTGCTTGCCGTCGGTGGCACCAGCCGTGGCCTTTGCGATCGCGGTCAGCAGGCGCTCACCGACCTCGTCGAGCAGCGCCAGGTACAGGTCGCGCTTGGAGTCGAAGTGCTGGTACACGACCGGCTTGGTGACACCGGCAGCATCGGCAACATCGTTCATCGACGCGCCGTGATAGCCCTGGCGGGCGAAGACCTGAAGGGCCACGTCGAGCAGTTGCTCGCGGCGGGCGGAGGCGGGAAGTCGAGTCGACATTATCGTCGTGGACAGTAGTTGTTACTGAGCAGTAACGCACGCCGGTCACAGGCCGCGGGCGACGTCGTCCTTCTCGGCGGCCTTCACCGCGTAGCCGACCACGATCGCCGGGGCGAGCAGCACGCAGCCGATGATCATCGACGTCGTGATGACCGTCACCTTGCCACTCGAGAAGTCGGTCGCCAGCGCGACGAAGAACATCGCGATCGCGACGCCGAACGCCGCGTAGCCGACACGTGTCGCCACGTGGTTCCAGCGCGCGACCAGTGCCCGGCGGGCGCGCACGGGATCGTGGGGGCGCTCGTTGACGGGAATCTCGCCGGAAGGATCAGAAGCCATACAGTCGATCGCATGGTAGAGCCGAGTCTGCGATGACGGTGCATCTCGAACATCGCGGCCGGGTCGCGCTGGTCACGCTCGATCGTCCCGAGCGCCGGAATGCCGTCGACCACGAGACGTTGCTCGCGCTGCGCGCCGCCCAGGTCGACGCGGTCAGCGCCGGGGCGCGAGTGCTGGTGCTGACCGGTACTCCGCCGGCATTCTGCGCCGGTGCCGACCTGACCGGTGTCGAGGGTGGCGAGTTCGCGCGCGTACTCGGCGAGGCGCTGCGCGGCTTCACCGAACTGTCGATCCCGACGGTCGCGGCCATCGACGGTCCGGCGCTCGGTGCGGGGACTCAACTCGTCGTCGCCTGCGATCTGCGTGTCGCCACCGAGCGCAGCGTGTTCGGCATCCCGGCGTCCAAGCTCGGCCTGGCCGTCGACCTGTGGACGGTGCAGCGCCTCGCTGGCGAGTTCGGCGGGTCGATCGCGCGGGCGATGCTCGTCGCCGCCGAGACCTACACGACGGAGCGGCTCGTCGTCGCAGGAGCGATCCACCGCCTCGGCGGCCTCGACGTTGCGCTGGCCTGGGCCGACGACCTCGCCGCGCTCGCCCCGCTGACGATGTCGACCCACAAGCTCGGCCTGGAAAGCCTCGACGCGGTGCCCAACCATCACGATGCCTTCGAGCGCGCCCGTGCCGCGACCTGGGCCAGTGCCGACGCCGAGGAGGGGCGCCTCGCGTTCTTGGACAAGCGCCGCCCCCACTTCACCGGCACCTGACCCCAACCCAACCCGCCCGCACCGTCTCCGCACGTGCGTGCGGCTTGGGCGCCCGGCGGCACGTCCCACTCACGCGCGGGCGGTTGGTGCGCCGGGTGTCACGTTCGACCCACGATTGGGTGATCGTACGCCGTGTCACATCTCGCCCGCGCGCGGGCGGTTTGGGCGCCCGGCGGCACGTCCCACTCACGCGTGGGCGGTTGGTGCGCCGGGTGCGACGTTCGGCCCACGCGTGGGCGGGTGTCAGATGGCGGCGGGGAGGAGGCGGTTGACGTTTTCGTAGAAGAGGTAGAGGACGGCGATGAACGGCACGATGCCGACGACGATGCCGAGCCACAGCCGGCGGTAGCGCTTGGCCAGGCGGTAGCAGCCGTACCAGACGGCGGCGAGCAGCGCCGCCCAGCCGATGACGTGCGGCCACGCCGCGCCGTCGTCGAACCAGCCCTGCGAGAACGCGTCGTCTTCGGTGAACTCAGCGATTGCCGACGTAGCGCCATCCGTCGTCGGGGTGACGGCCGCACCGGTCGTCTCCGGAACTGCACTCGACTCAGCAGTCGTGCTTGCCGGCGCGTCGGTCGACCGCACGGTCTCCTCCGGTGGCAGCGTGGCGTCGACGGAGGTGTCAACCGTTGCCGGATCCTCGCCGTAGAACAGCGTCGGCTGGCCGACCGGTGAGCCGCGGCTCGGATCGAGCACGGCCTTGATCACCAGCCGCTGCTGCGACGTGTACTTCGGCGTGCACGTGATGAGTGTCAGCGTCGCGACGTTCGGGTCGCTGTCCGTCACGACCTGGTAGTCGCTCGGGTTGACGACGAAGATGTCCGTTACGTTGTAGGCGTATGCATCGCCGATCGCGGTGAAGATCTGGATCTCGTCGCCGATCTGCAACTGGTCGAGGTCCTCGAACGGGGCGAGGTGCGACGTGCGATGTCCAGCGAGTGCCGCGTTGCCCAACTGGCCGGGCAGCGGTGTGTTCGGGAAGTGTCCGACACCGTGGCGCAGCGCCTGCACGCTGACCCCAGCCACGTAGTAGAAGTCGACGTCGGCGTCTGGAATCTTGATCCGCCCGAGCACGTCGCTCGGCAGGACCTGGCCGTAGTTCTGCGGCACCGGCTCGACGGTGGTCGCCGTCGGCTCGGTGACGACGGGGGGTTCGACCGAGTCAGGTGTCGAGGTGCCCGGTGTCGAGGTGCCGGGTGTCGAAGTGCCGGGCGCCGACGCGTCGCTGGGGGTCGGCGCAGTCGTGGTGGTGATCACTGGTGCGGACGACGCCGGCGCGAGCGTGTCCGGGGTGATGCCGAGTTCGTCGAAGCCGCGGTTGAAGTCCGACTCCAGGTCGCTCTGGGCGCGCAACGTTTCGAGGCCCGTGCCCCACAGCTGGTACGCGACGAACCCGAACATCATCAGGCCCAGCGTGATGAGGGCGCGGCCGAGGTGTCCGACCACCCAACGCCAATCGTGTGGTTCGGGAGATCGGTCCCAACGACTGGTCCGCCGCCGCTCAGGTTCCGCCGGAACCGCTGCATCTGTGGCGGCGCCCGTGACCGGAACGTCGTCTGGGACGTCGTCTGGGACGTCTGTCACAGGGGCCGACGCTACAGGTGCGCTGGGTCTGCTTGCACCCTGATGGGTAGCGTTTGGCCGAGGCCCATGGAACCAGTCGTCCACCTTTCGAGCGCAGTGGCCGTGCTGGGCCAGTTCCCAGTTCTGGCCGGCGCGGACCTGCTGGTCGAGCGCGGCGAGATCGTGTTGTTGCAGGGTCCGAACGGTGCGCAGATCGTGGCCGAGGATCGTCGCGTCGCCCCGCGCCAGCGGCATCAATCCCGCGCACAGCCGCAGCAGCGACGTCTTGCCCGCACCGTTCGGACCCTGCAACAACACGATCTCGCCGCGCTCGACCAGCAGGTCCGCGCCGGCCAGAACTGGGAACTGGCCCAGCACGGCCACTGCGCTCGAAAGGTGGACGACTGGTT
>JANNZY010000111.1:0-3450 GCA_031410915.1 Actinomycetes bacterium | reverse complement strand
CGACGCGATCGTGTTCGCCACCGGCTTCGACGCGATGACCGGTGCGATCGTTGGCGTGGACATCACCGGACGCGACGGTGTGACACTGAGGGATGCCTGGGATCACGGCCCGCGCACGTACCTCGGGCTGATGGCCAGCGGGTTCCCGAACCTGTACATGATCACCGGCCCGGGTAGCCCGTCGGTGCTGTCCAACATGATGGTGTCCATCGAGCAGCACGTCGACTGGATCGCCGACTGCATCCGCGATCTCCGCGCCGATGGCTACGACACCATCGAGCCGACGCAGAACGCCGTCGCCGGCTGGGTGCAGCACGTCAACGACTACGCCGACATCACGCTGATGCCACAGGCGAACTCGTGGTACATGGGAGCCAACGTGCCCGGGAAGCCACGCGTGTTCCTGCCCTATCCGGGCGGTGTCGACCGCTACCGCACCGTCTGCAACGAAGCGGTGGCGAACGACTACTTCGGCTTCGAACGCCGCGGACCGCGTGGCACGACTGTTCGTGACGGTGTGATCCGGCGCGTCCAGCCCGACGTCGCGATCCTGCTCGAGACGATGGCCGGACTCGACCTGGCACCGATGGACTCGATGTCGCCCGCAGAAGCGCGTGCGTTCTCCGACGCAATGGCGACGACTCGTCCACCCGGGCCGGACGTCGGCGAGATCGTCGATGGCGCCCTACCCGGTGCAGCGGGGGCCCTGAACTACCGCCTGTACCGCCCGGCCACCCCCGGGCCGCACCCGGTGGTCGTGTACTTCCACGGCGGCGGTTGGGTGCTCGGCAGCCACGACTCCGACGACCCGCTGTGTCGCGACCTGTGCGTGCGGTCCGGCGCGATCTTCGTGTCGGTCGACTACCGCCACGGCCCCGAGGCGCGCTTTCCGGCAGCCGCCGATGACGCGTTCGCAGCGACGCAGTGGGTGGCCGCACACGTCGATGAGCTCGGTGGTCGCCCCGGCCCGATCGCGGTGGCCGGTTGGAGTGCCGGCGGCAACCTCGCCGCGGTCGTCTGCCAGCTGGCCCGTGATGCGGGCGGACCCCCAATCAGCGGACAGCTTCTGCTGACACCGGTCACCGACAGCGACCTCGAGCGCGGCTCGTACGTCGAGAACGCAGACGGTTTCGTGCTCACGGAGGCGCTGATGCGCTGGTTCTGGGACCACTACGCCGACGCCGCCGATCGAGCCGATCCGAAGGCGTCACCGTTGCGCGCGGCGAGCCTGGCCGGCCTGCCCCCAGCTGTCGTGGTGACCTGCGAGTTCGACCCACTGCGCGACGAGGGTGACGCCTACGCGGCAGCGCTGGCCGCGGCGGGCGTGGCGGTGCGCCACATCCAGTGCCACGGCCACGTGCACACGTCGATTCCGGCCGTCGACCTGATGCTGTCCGGCGCGCCGGTGCGCGCCGAGATGGCCGACGGTCTGCGCAGCTTCTTCCGCCAGTCCGTGCCCGCCTGACCCGCTCCGGCCGCCGCAGCGGCCGCGACCGGAGCTGGTGTTGCGGAAGTGCTGGCGGAAGGTTCCGAGATGTTGCTCGGGTTGTTCTGCCGTTGCCGGTCGGCCGGTCGGGCCAGCGGGTCGGTCGGGCCGGCGGGCCGGCGGGCCGAGTCAGCGTCGGCGGAAGGTTCCGAGTTGTTGCTCGGGTTGTTCTGCCGGTGCGGGTCGGGTGGGCAGGCGTCGCGGAACTGCTGGCGGAAGATTCCGTGCTGATGCTCGGGTTGTTCTGCCGTTGCCGGTCGGGCCGGCGGGGCCGGGTGCTGGCGGAAGGTTCCGTGCTGATGCTCGGGTTGTTCTGCCGTTAGCCGGTTTTTTTCAGGGCCGGCGGGGCCGGGTGCTGGCGGAAGGTTCCGTGTTGATGCTCGGGTTGTTCTGCCGTTGCCGGCGGGCCGGCGGGGCCGGGTGTTGGCAGAAGGTTCCGTGTTGTTGCTCGGGTTGTTCTGCCGTTGCCGGTCGGGCCGGCGGGTCGGGTCAGCGTCGGCGGACGGCGGGGTGGGGGAGCGGCGTCGTGCGCGGCTTCTCCAGCTGCTTGACGAGCAGGTCGTAGACCTTCTCGCCCGTGAATTCGACGATCTCGTCGCGCAGGTAGCGGTACGTGGGCTCGCGGCCGTTGAACGCGTCGTCGCTCTCGGTGCACCACCAGTGGAACTCGCGGCCGCCTTCGCCCCAGTCGCGACGCTTCCACTCGCGCAACGTGCTCGTGACGTGGCCGTGGGCGTCGGTGTCTTCGTGCAGGCGCAGCGGCAGCTGCCAGCAGACGTCGGGCTTCCAGTCCAACGGCCGCTCGCCGACCGCAAGCGCGGCACTGTGCAACGCGCATCCCTCGCCGCCTGCGAAGCCGGGGCGGTTGAGGAAGATGCACGCACCGTCGACGACGCGCGTCATGGTCGAGCCGTCCTCGTCGACCGTCGACCAACCGCCACGCTTGGCCACTCCACGGTGCTGCCACGTCGCATTCGTCAGTCGCGCCGAGCTGTCGGCCACGGTCTGCACGTCGGCGTCGTCGATGAAGTGCGCGCCGTGGCTGCAGCAACCCTGGTTGAGATCGGTGGCATCGTCGGCGAGCACCCCCTTGCATCCCTGTCCCCAGATGCAGTTCCAGTTGGACCGTAGGAACGTGGCGTCGAACACCCACGTGCGTTGTTCGTCGGGATCGTCGAAGCTGAGGTACTCGTGCAGGTCGTCCGGTCGGGCCACGGTGCGAACGTAGCCGCCGAAACCCCCCACTGGCTGCGACCAGGCCCGACGTTAAGCTGGCGGAACCATGAACGAGCGAAGCGAGCGAATCACCACGAACTGGCGACGGGCGGATGAACGCACGCCGGCGATGCCGAGTCGCCAGCGGACCGGAGCGGTGCGCTCATGAGTGCTCCTCCCGCCACCGCCGATCAGCTACGCGACGCCTACGTCGACTTCTTCTCCCAGCGCGGACACACCCCGGTGGCATCGGCCAGTCTCATCCCGCACGATCCGACGATCCTGTTCACGGTGGCCGGCATGGTGCCGTTCAAGCCGTACTTCGTCGGCGACGAGACACCACCGTTCAAGCGCGCCGTCACGGTGCAGAAGTCGGCCCGCGCCGGCGGCAAGCACAACGACCTCGACGACGTCGGGCGCACCAAGCGTCACCTCGTCTTCTTCGAGATGATGGGCAACTTCAGCTTCGGCGACTACTTCAAGTCCGACGCCATCCCGTGGAGTTGGGAGCTCGTCACCGACGAAGTACGGCTTGAACGGCACCATGCCCGCGACGGTGAACAGGATGCTCGGATCGTGCGGGATGAGGCTCGCCGATGCGACCGGCGTGTGTCCACGCTCAGCGAAGAAACCCGTGTAGGCATCGCGAAGTTGATCGGCGGTGGCAGGCGGCGTGCTCATGGTCTCGCCAGCCTATCGCTGGGGTCGCGGCGGCCTTCAGGGCGTTTCGCCAGGTGACGGCGTGCCGG
>JANNZY010000110.1:0-6686 GCA_031410915.1 Actinomycetes bacterium | reverse complement strand
CTCGCTCAACGTCAACGCGAGATCGCCAAGGTGTTGCACTCACTCGGCAGCAGGTGGCCCGGCGTCCGAGCCGCGCTGAACGAACTGAACAAGTTGACCCACTGAGCGACTGTCGTCCATCTCAGCGTGCATCCAACATCTCCTCCCAATCTACTCCCAATGACAGAGGCAAATGGCGGTCACGCACGGTCACTGGAGGTCAATCCAAGCACGGCAGGACTCCTTGCGCACGGCCCGCCACCAGGTAGTGTTCCCTGGTAGAGAGCCGATTTGCAAAGCGCCCCCGGCAGGATTCGAACCTGCGACACACGGTTTAGGAACACGTAGTCTCTGTGCAGGCGGAGCCGTGCACGGGTTCAGCCGCCGTCATCGTCCGGATGCGTCGACTCCAGGGTCCAGGATTCCGAACGCCTTGCGCGACACCATCTGCGGCCGTTCTCCCTCCGACTGCACGTAGCCGCGGGTCGTGGACACATCGGAGTGGCCGACGAACCTCGCCACGTCCTCGAGGTCGAGGTCGCCCGATGCGTAGAGGTTCGTCACCACCGAACGGCGACCGGTGTGCGTACCGATCTCCGACGGGTCGAGCCCTACCGCCTCCGCAGCCTTGCGGATCGCCTTGTCGACGTGCTGGCGGAGCATCAGACTTCCGGCGGGGTTCACGAAGACGAGGTCAAGCACCTCACCCTGATACGACACTTCGGGCCACGGCACGACCCGCTCTCCGCGCAGTCGCTGCCAGCGGTCATGGTGCGCCGCCAGCAGCGTGAGCGTCGTTGGAGCGAGTAGTTGCCGGCCGGCGGTGCGGCTGGTCTTCGGTGCGCCGAGCACCATGCCGATGCCGTCGGCGTACCTGGCGCCGCGTCGCAGACGGACAGTTCCAGCGTCAAGGTCAAGGTCTTGCCAAGCCAGCCCGAGAGCCTCGCTGACACGCCAGCCTTGAACGAAGCACAGAGCCACCGCAGCGACATAGCGCTCGTCGCACACGCTGACCAGCCGCGCCACTTCAGCCGGGGAGACTGTTCGTCGTTGGACCTTCGGCACCCGAGGTGAGCGCACCTTCCTGGCGACGTTGTCCTCTGCGAGACCGAGGTTGACAGCCTCGTCGAGCAGTTGCACAAGCAGCATCCGGATGTTCCGAGCACGTGAAGCGGAGCCCGCGTCTGCGATGTCAGCGATCACACCGGCGACCTGCTCTGGCCGAAGCTTTCGGACGGGCACTTCGCCGAGTCGCTCGTTGACGACGCGCAGCTGCTTCTCGTACGTGGACCAGGTGGTAACGCGCACACGGTGACGGGCCACGTGATCAAGCCACCAGCGTGAGAGTTCGGTCAGGCTGGTATCGGCGTGGAAGCCGCCGGAGAGCGGTGCGAACTTCCCTGCCTCCAGCTCGGCAGCGACGTGTCGGTCGCGAGACGCCTCAGCCGCGGCGCGCGTCCGGCCGGTCGGTCGTCCCGTTCTGCCGTCGGCCTTTCGCCACGGCGCGACCCAGACGTTGCGGGACCTGTCAAAGAACGGGTCCGGTTGGCCGCGTTGGGCGCGGTTGACCACCACGAACGACCCGGTTGACGAGTCAATGACACGCTTGCCACGAGGAGCACGGGGCACGTGAGGACCTCCCTTCGGTGCTGTACCCCACCCAGGTTAGCCCTCGACACGTGACACTGAGACTTACAATGAGACTTACACTCCATGAACGTCCCTGGACGTCCATGGACAGTACCGGAGGAAATCCCTGGTCAGGGCCGATCCCGTGGTTCTCCATGAACGCCCAGAGCCGCTGTGGCGGAGGTGGACGGGAATCGAACCCGCCGGACGAGGATCGCTCGTCCCAACCGCTTTGAAGGCGGCGGAGTCCACCAGGCACCCGGACACCTCCGTCGTGCACGCTATCCGACCCGGTGCGGCGGCGAGTAGTGACCGTCTAGTGTCGGGAGCCATGAAGAAAATCATCCTGCTCATCGGCCTTCTCGGCGTCCTCGCATTCGCGGCCAAGAAGGTCAAGTCGTCCTGAGCGACGACAACCCGACGAAGCCCGCGCCGGTCCTGTTCTGTACAGACACAGCATGGGACCGGTACGGCACCGAGTTGCTGGCCGCTTGCCCGGCCATCGAGACGGTGCTGCTCGACGATGAGTCACTCGTCAGCGACGAGGATCTGGCGCGAATCTCGATCGCGTTCTTCAGCGGCGACGCCTGGCCGTCAGGCACCTCGCGCTACATCGGCGCGTGCCTGCACGCTCCGAACCTGCAGTGGCTGCACACGTTTTCAGCCGGAGTCGACAGCCCTGTCTTCGCCGAGTTCGTGCGTCGCGGCGCGACGTTGACGACCTCGTCGGGCTCGTCGGCGCGCCCGATCGCACAGACCGTGGCAATGATGATCCTGGCGATGAGCCGCGATCTCCCTGCCTGGCTGGACGCGCAGCGAGACGTGCGATGGGAGCCGCACACGGGGGACGAGGTCGACGGCGCGAACCTGGCAGTGCTCGGGATGGGTCCGATCGGCGAGGAGACCGCCCGACTCGGCATCGCGCTCGGCATGAACGTGCGCGGCTGTCGACGCACCGTCGCCGGCAACGAGCCCTGTGAGACCGTCACGTTCGACGAATTGCCGGCGTTGCTCGCATGGGCCGATTACGTGGTCGTCGCGTTGCCGTTGACCGACGACACCATCGGCATGATCGGTGCCGAGCAACTCGCGCTGATGCGGCCCACCACGCGGCTCGTCAACGTCGGGCGGGGGGCGCTCGTCGACGAGGCGGCGCTGATCGACGCGTTGGCCGGCGGGCGACTCGCCGGCGCAGCGCTGGACGTGTTCGCGGTCGAGCCGCTGCCCGCGGACAGCCCGCTCTGGACGATGCCGAACGTGATCATCACGCCGCACAACTCTGGAGCCACCGCGCTGGCGCACCACCGGGCCGGACTGATCTTCATCGACAACCTCGGCCGTTGGGCGCGAGGCGAAGAACTGCGCAACGTGGTCGCGCCGGCCCAACTCGGCCTCACCGCGGGCTGAGCCACCGGCGGAACTTTCGGTGGGACTGTCACACCGTCGCGCTACCTTGCTCGCTGTCTTCCCCCGACTGATCACTCGCTGACCGCCCGGGCGCACCCGCGTCCCGGCCGGAGAACCGAGGTGTGTTGTGTTGACCGCCCTGTGGGCGGACAAGGGAGGCAGTGGCACCACAGTCGCCGCGTGCTTGCTGGCCCTCGTCCGCTCCCGTCATCGTCCCGTCCTGCTCGTCGATCTCGCCGGTGACGTGCCGGCCGCGCTGGGCGTTGCCGAACCAACCAGCCCCGGCGTGCACGATTGGGTCTCAGCGACCGGCGCACCCGTCACAGCGTTGGACGCGCTGGCGGTGAGCGTGAACGACTCGTTGCGTGTCGTGCCAGCGGGCTCGGTCGTGGCCCCGCCCGACCATCCACGATGGGCCGAGCTCGGCCAGGTGCTGGCCGCCGCTGACGACGTATCCGTGGTGGTCGATGCCGGGACGACCGCGGTTGGCCGTGTGCCGCCGGCCGTCGTCGCTGCTGCGCAGCAGCGGGTGCTGGTCACTCGTGCGTGCTACCTGACCATGCGCCATTCGGTGAGCAGCACACAGCGACCGACTCACGCGATCGTGGTCCACGAGCCGGGTCGCGCGCTGCGCGTCAACGACGTTGCGCACAGCATCGGCGTCTCGACGATCGTCGAGCTCGCGCTTGATCCCGCGATTGCCCGCGCGGTGGACGCTGGTCTCGTCCTCAGCCGCTGGCCGCGCCTGATGGTGTCCCGACTTCGTGAGTTGGACCCGTGAGCGATCGAATCACCAATGACGGGCGTGACGGCGTCGTCGACCGGATCTGCCAGCACCTGGCCTCATCGCCGGATGCCACGCCGGGTGAGGCGCGAACCCGCGCGGTGGCATCTGCGCGGACCATGTTGCCGCTGGCCACCGCAGACGAGATCGCCGGCATCGTGGCGCTCGCCGTCGCACGCGTCCACGGTCTCGGGCCGCTGCAGCCGCTGCTGGCCGATCCGTCGATCAACGAGGTCATGGTCAATGCCGGTGGCGACGTGTGGGTCGAGCGGGCAGGCACCACCATTCGAGCAGGCCGGCTGGACACCGACGTCACGTCACGCTTGATCGAGCGCATCCTCGCCCCGACCGGTCGCCGCATCGACCGCCTGTCGCCCGTCGTCGACGCGCGACTGCCCGATGGCTCTCGAGTGTGCGCCGTCGTCGAGCCCATTGCGATCGACGGTCCGTGCTTCAGCATCCGTCGCTTCGCCATCCATCGCCGCCGAATCGACGAGTTCGCGTCGCCGGCGGTGTGCGAGCTGCTCCGGTCGGCCGTCGAACGGCGTTGCAACATCGTCATCAGTGGGTCCACGTCGTCGGGCAAGACCAGCGCGCTGAACGCGCTCGCGGCATTCGTCGCGCCCGGCGAGCGCATCATCACGCTCGAGGACACTGCCGAGTTGCGCCTCGACGCGCCACACGTGCTGCGACTCGAGACCCGGCCGGCCTCGGTGGATGGCATCGCCGCCGTCACGATGACCGATCTCGTGCGCACCTCGCTGCGGCTGCGCCCGGACCGACTCGTCCTCGGCGAGATCCGTGGCGGCGAGGTCGTCGACCTGCTGCAGGCGCTCAACACCGGTCATCGCGGATCCCTCGCCACGGTGCATGCCAACAGCGCTGCCGACGCGCTCCGTCGCATCGAGACGCTCGTGGTGCAACACGCTCCGTCGTGGCCACTTCCGGCCGTTCGCGAGCACGTGCGGTCCAGCCTCGATCTGGTCGTGCACGTCGATCGTCACGCCGATGGCGGGCGGCAGGTCAGCCACGTTCTCGAGCTCGCCGGAGCCGACGCTCCCGAGATGACCCATCGACTTGTCGTTGCCGACGGTCGTGTCGTGCAGTCGCTGTCGCGGGGCCGGACGTGAGCGCCGCCTCGCTCACGACGACGGTGCTGATCGCCGTGCTGATCGCTCTGCTCGGTGGGCGGCTGGTCCTGATCGGCACGCGTGCGCAGGCGCGCCGCCGGCTGCGTGCCCCCGTCGTGTCCGCGCGGCTCGGGTCCGTGAACGCGCTCCTTCGTTGGTGCGAACAGTGGCGACGGCGGCGCGCTCCGCCGGTCGGGTCGTCGGCGGCCGAACTGGCCAACACCCTCGACACGATCGCCCGGCGATGCGCGTCCGGCGACACCCTCTCGACCGCGCTCGTACAGACAATGAGCCACGCCGAACACGCCCACGCGCTCGCGCCGGTCGCCCGTGCCATCTCCGGGGGTGCATCCGTGCACCACGCACTCGCCACCGCTGGTGCGAACGCGGGCGCGGACGTGGCCTACGCCGTACATGTCCTTCGGCTGTGCGCAGACCACGGCGGCAACGTCGGCGAATCGTTGGATCGTGCCGCAGGCACCTTGCGCGAGCGACACACCATCGCCGCTGATCGCGTTGCTCAGGGCGCACAGGCGCGCCTGTCGGCCAAGGTGCTCACCGTCTTGCCCATTGCGTTCGCCGCGTGGACGCTGGCGACGTCCGCCGACGTCCGGGCGTTCTCCATCACGCTGCCCGGCATGGCCGCGCTGATGCTTGGCCTGGCGCTGAACATCACCGGTTGGCGTTGGATGCAACGAACCATTCGAGGCACGACGTGACTCGGCGCCGCCGGTTGGCGTTGCATGCAACCAAGCATGCGGGACCCGACGAGATCCCCTCAACTCGTGCCCGACCACGACACCAGTCGTTCGTGGGCGCGCCATGAGAACAGGTCTGCTCACCGGCGTCCTCGTACTCGTCGCTGCCTGGGCGTTGCGTCCGCGTCCGGAGCGGATCGCCGCGACGTCCATTCGGCCCTGCCCCGTCGACCCTGTGGTCCGTGCCCGGCGTCGGCGCGGCGTCGGCTGCGCCGCGGCAGTGGCCGCTGCAGTTGCACTCGGACCTCTCGCTGCACTCTGTGGCGTGGCCGGTGGGGTGGTGACCACACGCGTGCGGCGGAGCCGCCGGCGTCGGCAGGTCGAACGACAGGTCGGCAACTCGCTGCCCGACTTCGTCGACCTGCTCGTGCTCACCATCCGGGCCGGTCGCTCACCCGCCAGCGCGCTCAGCGCGATCACTGCCTCGGTGCATCCGGTGATCGCCGACGCGCTTCGTGCCCTCGATGTCCGCACCCGTCGCGGTGACGGGCTCGGTGAGGCGCTCGCCGAGCTCCCGCAGCGGCTCGGCCCCGCCGCGCAGCCGATCGCCGACGCCCTCGCGCTCGCATCGCGCTATGGCACGCCCCTGGTGCCGGTGCTGGATCGTCTCGCCGCCGAATCCCGGGCCGAACGCCGCCGCCATGCCGACGCGGCGGCGCGGCAACTGCCGATCACGCTGTCATTTCCACTTGTCGGCTGCACGCTGCCCTCGTTCGTGCTGCTCACCGTCGTCCCGCTCCTTGCCGGGACCGTCTCGTCGTTGCGGGGACTTCCCCGATGACGACCGCATCCCACGATCCCCGCCCGGAGGCCCGCCATGCGCAACCGACTCATCCACTCCTACATCCGCATCCGCACATGGAACCGTCAGCTGTCCGACTCGGGGCAGGCCACCACCGAGTACGCACTCGTCCTGCTCGGCGCAGCCGTGGTGGCACTGCTCGTCGTCGGCTGGGCCACCGCTGGCGGTGGCGCAGGCAAGATCGGCCGGCTCTTCGA
>JANNZY010000109.1:0-4401 GCA_031410915.1 Actinomycetes bacterium | reverse complement strand
GCGATGATGGTCATGGTTTTGGCTTTCCGGGGTGAAAGAGGTCGCGAAACGTCTTTTGGGTTTGGCTGCTGGTGAAGATGCAGACTGCGCTGTTCTTGCCGAGTCGGGCGACGACCATGTTGGCGACTGTCAGACCGGCGTAGCTGTTCAGGTTGGATGCGTTCGGGCGGGTTTCTCCGTTGGGGTACACGGTGACGAACCCGCTGTTGAATGCGTCCACTGCCGTCACGTTCAGCACCACAGCGCTCGCATCGGCGGGCACCTGCGCTCGACCGCCAACGGTGACGTTCAGCGTTGCTCCGGCAACGACGATGCCGGTACCGGCATGCTGTCCGTCGACGGTGAGGGCGCCTGGGCGGGTGTCGGCGAGCCGTTGCGGTGCGGTGAGCGACGTGAAGGCTGCCGGGGCGAAGGAACCAGCGACGTCGACAACGACGTCGGCCGCCGCGAGCGTGAAGATGCAGATGCTGCCATTAGTGCCGACTCTGGCGGTGACGGCATTGGCGATCGTGCGGCCGGCGTAATAGTTGAGATTCGAGGCGTTGGGTCGCGGCTGACCGCACGGGAAGACGGTCAGGAACCCGGCTGCGCCCGGGTCCACAGCAGCGACGTTGAGCGCGACGCTGCCGGCGGCGAGGTCGATGCCAGCCCGGCCGGCGACGGCCACAACGAGCACACTGCCCGCCTGCAGACGGCCGCCGCCCGCTGACTGTCCGTCGATGGTCGACGCGCCCGGTCGGGTGTCGGCGAGTCGTTGCGGCACGGTGAGCGGCGAGAACGCCGCCGACGTGAGGACACCGGCCAAGTCCACCACGATGTCGGCCGGTGCAAGGGTGAAGATGCAGGTGGCACCGTTGCCGCCGAGACGCGCGATGACCGCGTTGGCGAGGGTTCGACCCGCGTGGTAGTTCAGGTTGGACGCGTTCGGTCGAGTTTCACCGCACGGGTATACGGTGAGGTAACCAGAGCCGCCGGGATCAACAGCGGTCACATTAAGCGCCACATTGGTGGCCGCAGCGTCGACGCCAGCGCGACCTGCGACCTGCACGATGAGCACTCCGCCGGCGGGTACCCGCCCGGTACCAGCACCCGTCCCGTCGGTCGTGACCGCACCCACCCGGGTGTCCGCCAACCGGCGCGGAGTGCTCAACAGATCGAACCCGCCAGACGCAGAAGCTGGGGTCGGCGACGCGGACAACGCGAGGACAGCGACGATCAAACTGATGACCGACACGATCACGCGGACCTGAAATGACACTGCTCGTGCAAACACGCCCGAACACTACGCAACCTCAACCGAATCGCGCGACAACCCGTTCCGGCAATTGCTTTGCGTCTGACTTCGCGCGACAGGATCCGCGTTTTTTCAAGCATCATTTGAGATGGTTGTTGGCCCTTCAGAAGGGGGTTGACGCCGATGGCGACGCCACGCAAACCGAAGCGGTTCTTGACCGCGGAACAGAAGTACGACGTGTTCGTGCGGGTCTTGACCGGCCAGATCACCCAGGGAGCCGCAGCGACCGAGCTGGGGGTCGACCGGACCGTGATCACCCGGATCCGCACGGTCGCCCGCGATGGTGCAATTTCGGCGTTGCAGGCGTCCAAGCCTGGCAAGCCGGCATCGTCGCGGGTGGAGCAGACCGAGATCGCCCGGTTGCAGGCCGAGATCGCCCGGTTGGAACGCACGGTCGTGGAGCAAGCCGTCGAGCTCGCGGTGTTGCGGGGAAAATCCGGTTGGGGATGATCGGTCCGGTCCCCGCCCGAATCTCAGGGGCCGTGAAGGCCGAACTGCTCACGATCATCGATGACGCCGTCGCCGGCGGCTGGACCGCGAGCCGGGCGTGCACCGTGTTGGGGTTGGATCGCCAGCGGGCCTGGCGGTGGCACGCCCGCCGCCAGGCCGGTCTCGCGCTCGACGACGCGCCGTCGGGCGGCAACCCGATCCACGGGCTGCTCGAGTGGGAAGAGATCGAGATCTTGGCGCTGTTCGACGAATGGGCCGACATCGATCGCTCCCACCGCAAGCTCGCCCACCGCGGCTCTTATGAGCAGCGGGTGTGGGTCTCGCCATCGACGGTCGATCGGGTCCTGGCCCGCCACAACATGCATTTAGCAGGCGACACACGGCCACCGAAGACGATCAAGACACCATGGCCGGCGTGGGCCGAGTGGCAGCCGAATCAGCTGTGGTGCTGGGACGCGTCACAGTTCGAACGATGCCAGGCGTCGAAGTACGCGTACGGCATCATCGATCTCGTCTCCCGCAAATGGATCACCGTGACCCTCACCCCGGAACCAAACGCGGTCTCAGTGCGGGTGCTGTTCGTGAAAGCCCTCGCTGCCGAGAACCTCCTCACCCCGGAACTCCAACAGCGACTCGCCGACCCCGACACCGCGATCCCCGACGACGATGACACGATCCCGATGCTGCTCGCGATCTCCGACAACGGCACCGAAATGCGCGCCGGTGACACCCGCAAGTTCATGGCACTGATCTCGATCGCTCAACACTTCGGGCGCCCCTCGACACCGACCGACCAGGCCTGGATCGAGACCCTCTGGGGCCACCTCAAATGGGAACACCCCCACCTCATGACCATCACCAATCCCGCCGTCCTGATCGCCGAGCTGGAACGACTCCGCCATCTCTACAACACCATCCGCCTCCACGAAGCCATCGGCTACGTCACCCCCAACGACGAACACGAAGGCCGCGGCGACACGATCCGCACCGCCCGACTCAACGACCTCCACATCGCCGACGAACAACGACGCGACTGGCACCGCAACCACCGGAACCAACCATGACTACGATCACCAACAACAACCCGCCAACAACCCACAGATGCCGTCTGAATCCACCCGGCAAATGTCGCGTTCAGTCAGAAACACCTCACAATCGACAACTTCGACACAAATCTGTCGAACATTGAGAGACACCGACCCGACGCGGCGTTTGTCTCGCCGTCATTCCAAGTGCGTTCGGCGCCACACGTGCTGTGCCAGTGAGATCGGTCGATGGCCGCACGGTCCGCCGGTTAGTTCCGCCCGCACCGAAATCGGCTCACTGACCGTCTGCTGGCCCCGTCGTGTCTCCTCGAACGAGTGCTTCAGCGACTTTGGCCGTGACCACTGCGAATGTCGAGATCCCGACGAGCATCGTCACGGCTGCGATCAGACGACCGGCCCCGGTTTCTGGGTAGATGTCGCCATAGCCGACAGTCGCCATTGTGGTCAATGACCACCACAACGAATCGAAGAACGACTCAACTCGTGTCCCGTCGCCGGGTCCTTCAGCCAACGTGAAGGCCACCGACGACGACAACCACGTCAGGGCGGCGACCCCGATGGCCAGTGAACCGGCGCGTCGACGTAACACGGCGCGACCTTGACGAGCCAACGAGCCGCCGACTGCGAACATCCGCACGACGACCGCAGCAGCTCGAACGGCGCGTGCACCCCGCAACACACGCAAGATCCCGAACGCCGTCAAACTCGGCAACAGTGCTGCCCCCTGTGCGACAACCACCAGCAGTCCAACCCACTCCTGGCGAACGAACCGGAGTTTGCTAGAACTGCTCACCAATCTCGCCGCATAGTCCGCTGCGAACGCGACCAGAACGACGACATTCACGCTGTCGAGAAACACGCGATCTGAATGCG
Organism: Actinomycetes bacterium; assembly: GCA_031410915.1. GTDB lineage: Bacteria > Actinomycetota > Acidimicrobiia > Acidimicrobiales > Ilumatobacteraceae > WLMZ01. The sequence goes on along the minus strand of JANNZY010000109.1, from coordinate 738 downwards.
GAAGCGATTCTCGGTCGAGCTCTAACGCCAGCAGCGGCAAGCTGCCGACTGCCAGCACGATCAGCGCCGTGTCGGCCCGATCGCGCCACACGGACTTCGTCGCGTCATCGTCGACTACCTGCACACTCGACATCGTTCCCCAAGACACGAATCGGATCGAGCCGACCGCCGCCACACCCGCCGGGCTGGTCTTCCGGGCAGCCCCGGTGGGCCTCGGTGGGTCAGGCGGTTTGAGTGTCGAGTGCGGTGATTCGGATCAGGTTGTAGACGGCGGCGGTGGTCTTGAACCAGGCCCGGTTGCGTTCTCGGCCGATGTAGCGGAGCTTGCGTCCGCCGCCAACGGTCTTGACCCAACCGAAGGGTTCCTCGATCCGTTTGCGGATCCGTTGACTCACGACGTGGCCGGCGTGTCGGGTGGTTCTGGCATCGATCGCGGAGCGGCGGTTCGTCGTGTTCTCGGCGACGTGCGGGGTGAACCCGGCCGCACGCGCCGAGGCAACGAAGTCTTTGGTGTCATAGCCCTTGTCGCCGGCAACGGTGCGCCGGCGGCGACTCTTGGGCAGGCGGGCGAGAATCTCCAGCGCGGTGGCCCGCTCGGCGTAACCGTCGGCGACGGTGAGCTCGGCATCGACGATCAACGCGTGGCGGTTCTCCATCAACAGATGCCCCGAGAAACACAGTGTCGCGGCGGTGTTGTTCGACTTGCGATACAGGCGGGCATCGGGATCGGTGGTGGAG
>JANNZY010000108.1:0-5071 GCA_031410915.1 Actinomycetes bacterium | reverse complement strand
CACGAACGGCACCAGGAAGTTGAGTCCGGCACGGCGCACGGAGTGGTACTTGCCGAAGATCGTGGTGACCGCGACCGTTCCCTGCGGCACGGTCTTCACTGCGGACAGAACCAACAGCAACAAGATGAACGCCACGACGATGTAGACGATCGTCGACGGGGCAATGGCCAACATGTGATGCTCCTCTGGGCCACGATCATGTGGCCCGCCGTGAAGCCTACGCGCCGGTGTGGTGTGCGGCGCTGCACTCCGGCGCGCTGCGATCCACGCCGAAGCCGCTGGGTACTGTGCCGCGATGCGCCTCGACCATCCCCGGATCCAGCCCACCGACGACTCCGACTGGAACGAGGACTCGCGCCCGCTGTTGGAGGCGATTCAGCGCAACAGCGGACGAGTCCTGAACGTGTTCCGCACCGTTGCCCGCCATCCCAAGTTGCTGAAGCGTTGGACGGTGTTCGCCAATCACGTCCTCGGCGGATCCACGTTGCCACCGCGCGAGCGTGAGCTGGTCATCCTGCGTACCGGGTTCCTGTGCGGTAGTGGCTACGAGTGGGCCCAGCACGCAGCCATCGGTCGCCAGGCCGGGTTGGCCGACGACGAGATCGACCGCATCGCCGACGGCCCCGACGGCGAGTCCTGGAGCGACGGCGACAGCCTGCTACTCGTAGCGACCGACCAACTCGTCAGCGACAAGTTCATCGACCAACCGACGTGGGACGCGCTCGCCCACCGCTGGAGCGAGCAGCAGTTGATGGACCTGGTGTTCGCGGTCGGCCAGTACACGCTCGTGTCGATGGCGTTGAACACGTTCGGTGTGCAGCTCGAGGACGACACCGAACGGTTCCCGGCGCGCCTGTTCCGCGACGGGCGGTTCCCGACGTGACCCTGGCCCGAAAACGCGCCGGTGGCGCCGGGACGTAGCTGCTGTCGCAACCACGCCCCGACGCCAACTGTCGGTTCGCTGTGGGAGATCAGGCGGCGGCGAGCGTGAAGTACCCGTTCAGGTCGGCGACGAGGTCGGTGCCCTGATTGACGTAGAGGCACACCTTGCCGCCGACACCGATGCGCACGGGCGTCAGGTTGGCCCGGTCAACACCGCGGATGAAGTTGAGGATCGATGCGACCGGGCGCGCCTTGCCGCACGGCCAGGCCGTGACGAACCCGGGTCCGTCGGCGTCGGTGATGGTGACGTTGAGCATCACGGCGACGGCATCGGCCGGGACACCGTTTGCGCCCGTTGCCTGGAGCTGGATGACCGCGCCACGACCGAGGTGGACGGGCCGTGAACCAACGATGCCGGTGCCGTCACGAGTGTCGAGCACACGGACCGGAGCCAGCGACGTGAACGTGACGTCGGCGTGCGGCGCGAAGTAGCCCTGCACATCGACCACCAGGTTCGTGGCCACCGAGGCGTAGAAGCACACCTGGCCGGTGGTCGACATCCGCACCGTGGCGAGGTTGGCGACTGTGGGGTCCGACGGGTCGAAGTTGACGTTGGAGACGACGGGGCGTACACGGTCGCAGGGGAACACCGAGATGTAGCCGGCCGCCGTTGCGTCCGTCGCCGTCACGTTCATCGACACGGCACGCACGTCGGCGTCGGTCGGGATGCCACCGGCACCAGGCATGGTGAACGCGAGGATCTCGCCGGCGGCGAGCGGGGCGACCCCGTGCGTGCCGGTGCCCGTGCCGTCACGGGTGTCGATGACCCGGGCCGGATCCAGCTGGTGGTAGTAGAAGCCTGGCACAGCGGCGAAGTCGTCGGCGTACCAACCGGACACGTCGACGACGACTTGCGACTGGGTCGACGTGAAGAAGCACACCTTGCCGTCGTTGCCGACCTTGGCAGCGACTTGGTTGGCGACGTCGACGCCGCGGCGCACGTTGACATTGGACGCCAATGGACGTGCCTGGCCGCATGGGTAGACCGTGACGTAGCCGGGTCCGGCCGACTCGGTGATGGTGACGTTCAAGACAACCGCGCCGACGCCTTCATCGGGCACACCGCCCACTCCGGTCACGTCGAGCTCGGTCACCTTGCCCGCGCCACGCGGGCCGGGGTGCTGGTCAGCGACACCCGTGCCGTCACGGGTGTCCATGATGCGGACCGGGTCGACCGGTGTGTACGTGCCGCGCACCGGCACGGCGGCCGACGCGGCTGACGCGCCGACGAGCGCGAGGCCCGTCGCAACTGCGCCCACGGCGGTTGCACAGGCGATCACCTTCTTGATGTTCATGTCTGCTCCTGTTTCGTGTCGCCAACATGTATCGGCGGCTGTGGGCGACACCATGACTTCTGAGTGTGAGGAAGTTGTGATGAGCCGATGAGCGCTCCGCGCGCCGTCAGGCCGCCGGCCCCATGCCGTCCATGGGCTGGTTCTGGTCCAGCGGGGGCACCATCCGCAGCTCGCCCGGGCGGGCGACGCCGTCCAGTTCCCACAGCAACAGGTCCTCGATCGCGTCGGCCAGTCGGCGATGCAGGACGTACTTGCCGAACGAGCCGCTGATCGAGTTCTTCGGCGGGACGTAGCGGTAGACCCGACCCGTCGTGTCGACATTGAGGTACGAGCGGGTGTAGCCGTGCTTGTAGAGATGCAGGTTCGGTCGGTTGTGCCGCACGAGCCGCGGGCCGATCTGGAAGTCGTCGACTCGGAAGTTCTGCGCATGCAGGTGGCCGAGGTCGCGCTCGGCCACCATGCGCTCGACGATGTGCAGCGGCGCACACCATTCGTCGCACTGCTTCTTGCCGGCCCCGGACACCCGGCGGGGCTCGAACTCCCACGTGTGTGATTGCATCGTCATGGCGCAACCCCTTTGTCGTGCGCTGCAGAAGCGCCCCGGTGAGGTCGGCGTGTTCCCCGACGATCCGGCCCGAAACGAGCCGTTGCTGCGAACCTATCGCCGCCGCGCCTGCGCGCAACCGAAGATTTGCCGAGCCACCGGAACACCCTCGCCGCTAGTCTGTCCGCGCACCTCGCGGGTGTAGCTCAATGGTCAGAGTTCCAGCCTTCCAAGCTGGCTATGCGGGTTCGATTCCCGTCACCCGCTCCGCGTCTGCTCAGTTCAGAGGGTGTCACTGATTTGCGCATCGCCGCTCACGGGGTGATCGCGGCATTGTCGCGGCATTCAGATCGAGCTGCCTCGGCACCGGCGGTGGTCACCGGTTTCGGAGCGGTCGCGCCGATCGCATCATCTCGCTGGCCTCGTCGACATCGAACGCGTCTGCGTCGAAGCCGGGAGGCAACCACTCGATCAGCTCCTCGTGTTCCTCCTACGTCGGGTCACTGATCGCAGCCAGCAGGTTGCCGTATCCCCACGGGCCGCCACTGTCGTCGGGCGGGCACACGGGAAAGCCGAAGCTCTCGCCGTCGGGGATCTCGAAACACACCGTCAGCCTCGAACGCGTGCAGGTGACCGCCGAGCCAACCCACCGCCTCCAGCGCGCCCGACGCGACTGTCCACGCGACTGTGACTCCCGCCCCACTTTGCGACTGGCCGACGCGATTGCGGTGCGCGACGTACGAAGGGTCGCCGTTACTGCGATCGGCGGCACAATCGCGTGTGACCCGGATGCCAGTGCGTCGACCCCTCGCCGCGTCCTTCCTCATCGACGTCTAGCCTCGATGTCGATGCCGCTGAGCTACCCGCCGTTGGACATTGCGGTGCGCACTCCGCGATTGTCGTTGATCGGAGCCACCGACGACTGGCTCGAACGGCTCGTCCCGGCGGTCCGGGACGGCGTCGTGGAACGCGACGCTGCGCCCTTCGACGACCCGATGTCGCTCTACCTACCGAGCCCGGAGCGGGAGTGGAGATGGCTGAGGGGCATCTGGGCCGGACGCGGCCGCGTCTCGCCCGAATTCTGGCGGCTGTACTTTGTGGTTGTCGTCGACGGCGAGCCGGTCGGGATGCAGGACCTGATCGGCGTCGACTTCGCCGTCCATCGCACCGTCACCACATTTTCGTGGCTGCGTCCAGATCACCGCGGACAAGGTATTGGGCACGAGATGCGGTCCGCTGTCCTGCATCTGGCGTTCGACGGCATTTCGGCGCGCGAAGCGACGAGCGAGGCATTCATCGACAACCACGCGTCGACCGCGGTGTCCAGGTCACTCGGCTACGAACCGAACGGAACTGGATGGGCCACACGCCGCGAGCAACCGGCACTACTGCAGCGATGGCGGCTCTCGCGTGAGAACTGGGAGCAACACCGACGTGACGACATCGACCTGGATGGCGTTGTCGCAGCGCTCCCGGTCCTCGGCCTTTGACCCGGCTCGCATGGGCAGGCACCGACAGGCTTCGCAGGCGTGCACGAACGAGTGGTGCATGTGATGTGAGGGCTGAACTTCGCGACGACGTCGTTCGGCATGTACGAGAACTTCTTTGCTGCGCTTTGGCTCGCAGAGACACTCTAGGAGTGTGTGAGTACACGAGCGACGCGATCATTCGAGCGAGCCAGTGGTGGGCCTGCCCGACGGACGCGTGGTGGCAGTCCCGGCCTCGAACGGTTGCTCACGAAGGCCGAGGCGGCAGACGCGCTCTCGGTGTCGGTGCGCTTCATCGAGCGCTGCGTGCTGGAACGGCGCATCCGCTACGTGAAGCTCGGCAAGTTCGTCCGCATCCCTGAGGGCAGTGTGGCGGATTTCATCGAGGCCGGAGAGGTGCCGGCGAGATGGTGACGATGAACACGGTCGCACCGTCAGGCTGGATTGCCGTCCTGCAAGGCAGCGGCCACGGAGGCGAGGATCTGGTCGGCGATGGCCACGACCGCGGCTGCCTCGCCGGCAGTGATGTCGGGAAGGTCGGCCGGGTAGCGCGCATCCACTGCCCATTGCTGGAGTCGCTGGAGATCGAGGTTGCTGACCTTCGACCGAACCGGCTCGGGTTGCAACGCCACCAGCACGACGAGGTCATGCGTCTTGCGGAACTGGATGGCAGCGTGCACGAGCGATGCCTTGAGGGCCTTCTCGGCGGCTTGCTGCGCGTGGAAGCACGCCATCCGAGCCGGCAGCTCCACATCGGTGAGGAGCAGCCGGGCCGCAGCGAGGTCGTCGTGGGCGAACCGCAG
>JANNZY010000107.1:0-2458 GCA_031410915.1 Actinomycetes bacterium | reverse complement strand
GAGACGCGCAACGGCATCGACACCGACAGTGGCGTCGATGCCGGTCCGGCGGCGTAGTCGGGATCGTAGGTCAACCGGAGGCTGCGCTTGTCGGCGGCGTCAAGCGTGCCGACGAGTTGTCCACCCATGTGTACGGCCATGGTGGTCACGACTGGTGACCAAGCAGTCGATCGAGATCGATCCCGGTGTCCCGGGTCGGTGCGTCGACGAGGTTGGCGACCATTCCGAGTGCCGCGACGGCCCGCAGCGCTGTCCCGAGTTCTGCGGACGCCTTGCCCCGCTCCAACGAGATGACCCATTGCCGGCTCGCACCGATCCGGTCGGCGAGCTCGGCCTGGGTCCATCCCTGCCGGAGTCGCGCGTCGCGCACAGCGCCACCGAGGTCACGTGAGGTGCGGACAATCATGATGTCAGCGTATGCAGACATCGGGTCAATGTCAACGATCGGCGACATTTTACTCAGGTGAGCGAACGCTGACATCGTGAGGTGCAGCGACCGTCGCGATGGAGCGCAGCATTCGTTCCAGTTCATGCGGAGTCAGACGATGTGGCGGCTGAAGCGGCGTGATCTCGCCTCGCCGCACGCACTCGGATGTGCGCGTGCACGCTCGTACACCCTCATGAAGGGCGGTCAGCCGCCTGCGGTACCGCCAGCGTCATGGACCGCCATGTTGGAGCGATCGCTCATGTCGGCGAGGACTCGCTCAGATGCGTTCGCGATCACGTCCAGTTCAGAGGGTGTGAGCTTGTTGATGAAGAGGCGTCGTACGACGCCGACGTGTCCAGGCGCTGCCAACTCGATCGCCTTGCGGCCCTGCTTGGTCAGCACGACGAAGGCCCCGCGCCGGTCGGAGTCGCACCTCTCCTTCATCACCAGACCGCGGTCCGCCATCCGTGCGACGTGGTGTGAGAGCCGGCTCTTCTCCCATCCGAGGATCTCGCCGAGTTCGAACAGACGCAGCCGTGCTTCGGTGCGGTCGGTGAGCGCGACGAGGACGAGGTAGTCGGGATAGGAGAGACCGGACTCCGTCGCCAACTGTCGGGCGAGTTCTGCTTCGAGGCGCATCTGCATGAATTGCAACGCCCTCCACGTTCGCTCCTCACGATCGTCGAGCCATTGAACATCTGTCACAAAATGAATCGTACCGTGGGAATAGTGGACGCGTCCACTATGTTGGTGGATGTGTCAACCGCTTTCCACGGAGACTCCGGCCGGTCCGCCCGGTCGGGGCAGCCAACCACCTGAAAGGTTTCCCACTGTGTCGTTCTCACCTGTGCGTCTCAACCACGCCGTGTTCTACGTCTCTGACCTCGCCCGCAGCGAGGACTTCTATCGCACCGTGTTCGGCATGGAAGTCGCCGCCCGCGAACCACGCGCCAACGCAGCGTTCTTGCGCCTGCCTCGCTCGGGCAACCATCACGACCTCGGTCTGTTCGGCATCGGTGCCGGCGCCGGTCCGAAACGGCGAGGCATCGGCCTGTATCACCTCGCCTGGCAAGTCGACACCATCGACGAGCTCGTCGCAGCCCGCGACGCAGTCCGTGCGGCGGGCGCGTACTCCGGCGAGTCCAGCCACGGCGCGACGAAGAGCATCTACGGCGCCGATCCCGACGGCAACGAGTTCGAGATCATGTGGATGCTTCCCCGCGACGCGTGGGGCGACTACGTGAACTCTGCCCCGATCGACCACCTCGACCTCGGCGGGGAGCTGCGCCGCTGGACCGGCGTTCGGACCGCCGGACAGGTCGTGCCGAGCGGCGAGGTGCGGTCATGAGCGCCTTCACCGAGCCCGTGGTCGCGTGGCGGGGATCCACCGACCCGGCCGCACCGCTGGTTGTGTTGTTGCATGGTCGCGGCTCGAACGAGGCCGACATCATCGGGCTCGCCGATCACCTTCCCGTCGGAGCGGCCTACGCCGCAGTGCGAGCACCGATCGCCGAGGGCGGCGGCTACGCCTGGTTCGCCAACCGCGGCATCGGCCGCCCGCTCACCGACTCCCTCACCGCGACCATGGCGTGGTTCCGCACCTGGCTCGACGACGCCGCCACCAGCGGCCGACCGGTCGTGCTCGTCGGCTTCAGCGGTGGCGCCGCGTTCGCCGGTGGTCTGCTGCTCGACGACGCGACGCGCTACGCCGGGGCCGCGATCCTGTTCGGCACACTGCCATTCGATGCCGGCGTGCCGACCACTCCGGGTCGACTCGAGGGCACCAGCGTGCTCGTCGTCCACGGCGATCGCGACACGGTCATCCCGCGCGAACTCCTCGACCGTACCTGGGCCTACCTGACCACCGAGGCCGGATCGGCGACGACCGCCGTCCGCGATCCGGGCGGGCACGGCCTCAGCGCCGGCGCGCTGACCGAACTCCAGGAATGGCTCACGACAACCCTGGCCGGCTCCGGAGCACCATCATGAACTCGCCGCGTCCGTTCGAGATCGGCCTGTTCACGTTCGGCG
>JANNZY010000106.1:0-11759 GCA_031410915.1 Actinomycetes bacterium | reverse complement strand
TGCGCCGGCGAGGAACCGTCGCTCCTCGGGCGACGATTCCTGACGAGAGTCCGGCTGTTCGGCTCGCTGTTGACGCCGTTGGGGGCCTTCCGTCAGCAAGATCTCGCGCCTGCTCTGATGCAGTGCTGACGCTTTGCTCGGACGGGCTGTTCGGGCCCGCTGTTGACGCCGTTGGGGGCCTTCCGTCAGCACGATCCTGCGCCTGCTCTGATGAACTGCTGACCTTGCTCGGACGAGGTGTTCGGCTCGCTGTTGACGCCGTTGGGCGGCTTCGGATAGGTCACGAGCTGACCAGCGGAATGCGGGAGGGTGTATGCGGCGCTGTCGGCCACGATCTCTCGCGTGTTGAAGGAAAGCTCGACGGCACCGGTGAGGGAGGCACCGGAACGGGCCTCGAGGCTTGCCTGCAGCTCGGCGAACCTGGCTGCGATCGTGTTCCTCGTCGCGTCGTCCGGGCCGTCTCGTGGCGCACGAACGGGTCCGCCCGGTGTGACCCGTGTTCTGCTCGCGGACGCGAAGACGACCATCCCCGCCCGCTGCGTCCGTGGATCCTCCAACGCACCCTCGGTGGATGGCACGACCCCATCACCCGACTCCGTGTTCGCCGAATCTGCAGATGGCAGGTACGAGATGACGGTCTGCTGTTCGTGCCCGGTCAGTTCGTCCCAGTGGGCGACCATCATCCGCAGGGCCGCGCTTCCGGAGCGGATGTCGTCGCGCGGGCCTGCGGGTACGGCGACGCCCGGCAGTTGTTCGAATGCCAGTGAGAACGCTTGCCTGGCCATCGTGACCGTCGTTTCGCCTCCCTCCGAAAGACCGCTCATCACCTTCTGCCAGGCCGACTCGTCAGTGCGGTCCGGGTCGACGTCGGCCGAGTCTGCGGCACGCAGACGCTTGGCCACGACAACACCGGCGACGAGAAGTGCGATCGCACCCACGACCGCGGCGACCTTCAGTCGCCGTACACGACGTGGTTTCGTCGCGGTCATGTGGGCACGGTGAATTCAGCGGACACGGCTTTGCCTGTGCTGTCGGTGTACGAGATCGTCCATGTGCCCGTATCGACGGCGTCCACTTTGAACGCGATCACCTTGCCGGTGAGCGGTTGCCCGGTGTACACGCCCTCGGCGACGATGTCACCAGGCGCGATCGCGACACCGACGACAGAGGAGCCGTCCGGTGATCGCAGCGCGAACTGGGTGGGAAGGATGAGGTCCCCGCCGGCCCCACCGCCCGTGTAGGTGACTTCCAGCGGCAGGCGCACGATGAAGGTGCCCTTCTCCTGCGGCGCATAGCTGGCTTCGATGGTGCACCCGGTGAGCTGGATGGTCTCGGTGGAGGTCACCAGGCTGGCCTCGGTTGTCAGCACTCTCGGTTCGAAGCTCGTTGCGGCCTCAGCACCGAACGGCACGACTGCCTGGTTGACGTCCGGTTGGCCGAACGTGAGCACGGCCTGGTCGGCCACGAACGTCTCGTCGATCAAGAAGTCGAGGACAACGTCGTTACGTCCGGCCGGCGGCACTTCCGGCGTCTGGCCGAGGCCGGCGAGGTAGGACTGGCCACCCACAGTGAGCACGACGTTCTTGCGATCGAGTCGGGCGACATCGGCGGTCAGGTTCTCGAGCCCGACCTCGATGTTGATCGTCTGTCCCAATGCGTTGCTCGAACCCTCGGCCGTTCCTACGGTGATCTTGAACCCGCCCCACCACACGGTCTTGTCGATCTGCACCTTCTCGACCGGCGTGCCCGTTGAAGCCGCCGTCGGTGTGGTGACGTCCGGCGGCGATGCGTCCGCTGGGACGGACGTGTCAGCTGAGCCCGTGGACTGGTCGGGAGCCGGCCCTGCCTGATCTGTCGGTGCGGTCGCAGCTTGATCGATCAGTACTTCGGCGAGCTTGTCGTCGGCACTCTTGCTGTCGCTGCATGCGGCGAGCGTTGATGTCGTGGCGATGCCGATCAGACAGCAGCGCGCAATGCCGCGGGTGAGAGACGTGAAACTGAGGTGTGTTCCGACAGTGGGCATGAGCTCACCGTACGGAAGGCCGCCGCGCGACGAATCGGGTGTTTCCCTACATCCCCGATCACGGGGGGTGGGTCATTCTGGCCCCGAGCTCGGCACGCGACGAGATGCCGAGCTTGCGATACACCCGGGCCAGGTTGGCTTCAACCGTCTTCGGGCTCATGAACGATCGCTCGGCGACCTGGCGGTTGGTCAAGCCGGATGCGGCGAGTTCGGCAATCCGGCGTTCGGAAGCGGTCAGCTCCGACGCCAGCGTCACTCGCGTCCCGATCCGGGCGAGTTCGAGCGCCGTGCGATCAGAGAAGGCGCGCGCACCGAGGTCGACGAACATCGCGTGGGCCCTGCCGAGGCTTTGCTTGGCGGCCGCCTTCTCCTTGGCGCGGCGATGGATGACGCCCTGCGTCAGGAGTGTCCGAGCCAGATCGAACGCGTTCGGACACAACTCGTGCAGGGCAAGCGCTGCATCGACGGCGCTGAGCGCGTCCTGGTGGTTCCCCGACGTTGCCAGCAGGAGCGCACGACATCGTGCTGCGACGGCCGATGCCGACACCCGTGCGGCTTTCGCTGCTCGCTGTTCGAGCCGCGCAGTCGACGCGGCGGCTTCGGTCACGGCACCGAGACCGATGAGCGCCTCGATGTGGTCGCCGTGAAATCGAGTGATACCGGGGTCGACCAGGCCCTCTGCTTCGCTGATGTCCCACCAGCGATCGAGCCAACTTCTCGCGGCTTGCAGGTCGCCGCCGCTGAAGGCGCTGAAACCGAGCACCGCGCACGCCGACATCTCGACCCACCGGTCACCGTTGGCCGTCGACCAGGTCAGCATCTCGTGTCCGGTGGCCGTCGCCAGCTGCAGGTTGCCCCGATGCGCGTCGACGAGTGACGAGTTGTACAACGCTTGCATGCGCTGACCGTCCTGACCGGTGGCGAGCGCCAACTCGAGATGGAGAGCCGACGCCGTCGCCGCGTCCTCGAACCGGCCCGTCCGCAGGAGGATCCCTGGGATGTGACCGGCGATGTACGGCAACAGCCCCTCATTCCCTTCGACCTGCGCGCGGTCGCGGAGCTCATCCAATGCGGCGAGTGCTGCTTCGTTCTGGTCGGCCCACTTGAGCAGGACGGGTCGAACTGCAGCCACCTGGTCGGCGCTTCGCCAGACGCGGCCGCTGCGTTCTGCGGCCAGCGCCTCCTCGAGAGCGTCGAGGTCGAGTCCCTGCCCGAGGTGAAAGCGCGCCGACAACATCTCCAGCGCAGCCCACGCGAGCAGCGACGGATCGACCTCGCCGGCCTTGGCCAGGCAGCGGCTCGCCTCTGCCGCGTATTCGGATTTCTCGCGCCCGTCCGTGGACAGCACAGCCATCGACAGCAGCGCCCGGGCGCGCAGGTTCAGGTCAGCGCCCGCATCGTCCAACGCCGCTCTGGCGTGCACCAGCGCGCGTTCGGTCGTCGCCGTCTGGTACGCAACCTCGGTCATCACCAGCTGCACTTCTGCTCGGAGTTGACCCGGTGGGCATCGTCGTTCCACGTCCGCGAGCGTCTCGCCGGCGGTGACTGCCGAGCCCGCTGCGTGCAGCAGGCGGGCGAGGCGCAGCCGCCGTTCCCATTCGGCGACCACGTCCGAGGCGACCGTGCGGTCGAGAGCCAATCGGGCCAGCTCGGCGGCGATCACGGTGGCACCCCTCGCCTCCGCGGCGAGCACCGCTTGGTCGAGCGCAGCACTGGTCTCTGGATCGGGGTCAGGGTTGGCCAGCGCGAAGTGCCGAGCCCGACCCTCGACATCGGTGCAGACGTCGCCGAGTTGGCGGTGGGTCGCCCGCAATGCAGGAGCCGTGGCCGCTTGGACGACAGCCGCCGACAGCAGGGGGTGGTCGAACACGACGCGTCCATGATCGACAGAGATGACCTGGGCCACCTCGGCCTCCTCGAGCCCCGCCCGATGGCCCAGTCCGGCGATCATCGCCGGTGTCGGACGCACCGCACATGCGACGGCGAGCAACGCGCCGCGTGCCTCGTCGGAGAGGGCCGACAGCCGCTTCCACACCAGCAGTTGCAGGCTCTCGGTCAACGAGACGGCGTCGGAGCCATCGTTGCCGGCCGTGTTGGCCCGACTCAGCTCCAAGGTGAGGAACGGATTTCCCCGAGCCGCTTCCGTGATCCGCAGCAACGTGGGTCGCCGCAGCGTGACGCCCTGTTGGTCGCGCACGATGTGGAACAGGGCAGCTGCACTCAGCCCGCGCATCGCCAGGGTGCGTTCCCAGCTGGGCGAGCCCAAATGCGCCGTGAAGCCGAGATCGGCCATGCCCGGACGTCGGCATGTGACGACCCCGCAGCGTTGGCCGTGCATCCGGCGCATCGCGAAGGTGAGCACGTCGGCAGACGCCCGGTCGAGCCAATGGGCGTCGTCGATGGCCACGATGAGTGGTCCTTCCTCGGCCATGGTCGACAACACGTTGACGAGCGCCGTGCCGATGGTGCGGCCGTCGATTGCGGCGTCGGCGGGCGCCTCGCGCAACGTCGCGACTGCGAGCGCGTGGCGTTGCGGCCCAGGAAGGTCCTCCAGATGGTCGAACGACACACCGCGCATCAGGTCGGTCAGGCCAGCAAAGCTCAGCGTCGACTCGGCCTCGGTCAGGCCGCACGAGACGACGCGACCGCCCGCGGCCAGCGCAGAGTCGGCGGTGAAACGCAGCAACGTCGTCTTGCCGATTCCTGCATCACCCTCGATTTGAAGCACGGCGAAACCACTCGCCGCGGCGGCGACGAAGGTGGCCGCGACTTCACGCTCGGCATCGCGCCCGATCGGACCCGTCATGGTGCTCACCATAAGGTGCGGGCACGCGCCGGCGGACGAGAATGGGGAATCGCCCGATTCAACTTCGGCATCGCCCGCTTACGATTCGGCCGTGTACTACGTCGTCGAGAGATTCTGGCCAGGTTCGACCGAGTCCGACGCGCTTGCAGCCATGCACCGGTTGCGCGCGAGTTGTGACCGCCTGTCGGGTGCCGGCGTCGTCGTTCGCTGGCTCGGCGGAACCTTCATACCCGCAGATGAGGCCATCACCTGCCGATTCGAAGGCACACCACAGGCGATCTGCGCCGTGCACGAGTTCGCAGGTGAGTCCTTCGACCGACTGCTGCCGATGGTCGAACTGGGTCTCGCGGCGCCAGATCCGGGCTCGCGCCGCGACACAACATGATGCCGCCGACCTGCACGACCGCGACGACGGCGCTTGTCCTGCGCTCGTCGGTCGGGTCTCGCGTATGCTCGGCGGGAGCGCACGAGCAGGTGTACCGCACGGTCGATCATGTCGTGAGGCGGACGAGTTGGGCGGGTGATGTGGCCGCAGAAGACTTCGACATCTGGGCGCGTCGGAGTTGCGACGAGGACAGGGAGAGCACACGAGATGACGTCGAGATCACGCACACCACAGCACTGGCAGGTCGTGAAGCACCCGATCGTCGATCCGCAACACGAAGCCGACCCGGCGGTTGTGCGCACGGTGTCGGAGATGTTGTCGGCCATCGACCGTGAGGGCATGACGGCGGTGCGCCGCTACTCGGCCGCGCTCGATCAGTGGGACCCGCCGTCGTTCGAGATCACGGCGACCCAGATCAAGGATTCCGAGGCGGCGTTGAGCGACGAGTTCCGAGCAGCCTGGATCCGGAGCGCAGCGACGGTGCGCGCCTTCGCCGACCACCAGCGATCGCTGCTCGTCGACACGACGTTCGAGCCGTTCCCGGGCGTGGAGATCGGTCACCGTCAGGTGCCTGTCGAGCAGGTCGGCAGTTACATGCCGGGCGGGCGGTATCCATTGGTGTCCTCGCCGCTCATGAGCGTGATCGTGCCCAAGGCCGCCGGTGTGTCACGCGTCGTCACGTGCACGCCGCCCCTCCCCGGTGGCACCGGACCGACGCCGGCGATGGTGTGGGTCGCGGCGCAGGCCGGAGCCGACGCGATGTACTGCCTCGGCGGCGTTCCGGCGCTCGCCGCGATGGCGTTCGGTCTGGACGGCATGGGACCGGTCGACATGTTGTGCGGTGCCGGCAACGCGTACGTTGCCGAGGCCAAGCGGCAGCTGTTCGGGCGGGTCGGCATCGACCTGCTCGCCGGCCCATCAGAGGTCGCCGTGATCTGTGACGAGACGGCCGATCCTGCGCTGGTTGCGGCGGACCTGCTCGGCCAGGCCGAGCACGGACCGAACTCGCCCGCGTATCTCGTGACGACCGACGAGCGAACCGCGCACCTCGTGATTGCCGAGATCGAGCGCCAATGCCCACTGCTTCGCAACGCGGACGTCGCACACGCGGCGTGGCGCGACTTCGGCATGGTGGTGGTCGCCTCATCGCGCGAGGAGGCCGTCGAGATCAGTGACTGGATCGCATGCGAGCACCTCGAAGTGCAGACGGGGGACGACGACTGGTACGCCTGCCGGCTGCGCAACTACGGCTCGCTGTTCCTCGGCGCGGACGCAACGGTCACATATTCCGACAAGGGCTGCACAGGCACGAACCACACGCTGCCGACGCAGGGCTCGGCCCGCTACACCGGCGGGCTCAGCGTGGCCAAGTTCTTGAAGACGCTCACCTGGCAGCGCGTCACCGACCCCGTCGCGGCACGCCACGTGGCCGAGGACGCAGCCGCTTTCGGGCCGGTGGACGGTTTGCAGGCCCACGCATTGACGGCCGCGATGCGCCTCGAGCGTCTCGACAGCGGTGTGTCCGTCTGACGATCGCCACTCGCCGATCTGCCGCTACAGCGCGGTGAAGACGTGGTCGTGGTCGTATTCGACGGTGATCGTGCCGTTGGACGACACGACGATCTGCTCGCTGCCGTTGCGCAGGATGACGCATTCGATCTTGGTCTCGCAGTTGATCGGCTCGAGGTGTGGTGTGATGTGGCCGATGTGCACGACCGACCATCCGTTCGTCGGCGGCAGCGTGCGGAAGTACGTCAACAGGTCGTCGCGGTCGCGCACCGGCGAACGGTAGGTGTAGTAGTCGACGCCGATCCCGTGCGAGTAGCGGATCATCGACGACAAGGTCGTGCCTGGCGGCAGAATCGCGGCCAGACCGACGCCCACGTCCAACGCCTGGTTCATCCCAGCGAGGTCGTCGGGCAGCGTGATCTCGGTCAGCTGTCCGATGTACGACACTGCCTCGGTGACTTCGTAGGTGCGGTCGGGCGAACTCTCCTTCGAGTGCGTGTACAGCAGGTAGTGACCGTCCTGGGCGAGGTAGAAGTCGCCCTCCACACTCGGCGCGGGGTTCTCCGGCGTGTAGCCGGAGTAGCTGGCGAGATCGGTCTCGTCGAACACGAAGTGATCGGCGGCGATGCCCTCGTACTCGCCGGGCCCGGCGTAGTCGGCGTTCAGCAGCCCGCCGACGGTGCCACTGCGCAGATCCAGCATGCGTGTCGCCTCCGGCGCAGCTGGGTTGCCTGCCTCGTACAAGTACCAGTCGCCGGACGGGTTCTCCTCGTACGACCGTCCGTTGATGACGTAGCTGCGTGATCCATCGGTCGTGCCGTCGAAGGAGTACGTGTTCAGTTCGTAGGCGCTGCGCGGATCACTGATGTATCCGCTCGTCGTGACCGTTCGGTTCAGCTGGCCGAAGTTCGTGTTGTCGACCGTGACGGTGAGCACGAAGCTCGGCAGCGTCAGGTTGTCACCGAAGGTCTGCGGGTCGAACACCGGCGGGCCGGCCGCAACGGTGGTGAGCGTCGTCGATGGTGCGGCCGTGGTCGTCGGCGCAGCAGCCGCCGTCGTCGCCGGCTCGGTTGCGACTGGAATCGACTCCTGCGGAACTGTCGATGCCTCCGGCTCGGTCTCGGTCGGCGGCGCACCCTCGGAGACGGTCCCGGCGGAGACACCGGCTTCGGACTCGCTCGAGCCGCACCCGGCCAGCAGCACGCCGAGGAACGCGACGGTGATCAACACCGGGAAAGCTGCCCTCGCCTGCTGCATCGACGCACCCCCACGATCGTGCCGGTTTCGGAAACCTACACGGCCCGAGCGGGTGCGCCGGCCAGCATCGGCCGACCAGACTCGGCCGACCGGCATCGGCCGACCGGCATCGGCCGAGCTGGGTCAGCTGATCGATTGGACGGCCGTGACGACACCGTCGGTGATCACGACATTGACCCGGTCGGTCCGGTAGTCGTCGGTGACCGACTGGCCCTGACCGTCGCGCTCGACGACTCGCAGCGTCCATCCCTGGGCGATGGCGGCCGCCTCGGCGTCTGTCTCGGACAGTCCGACGAGCAGCTTGGACGCAGTGTCGACATCGACTGCGGTCCCGTCGACGGGCGTGGTCGGGCCGGTGGGGTCGACGACGACGGTGTCGGTCGGGATCGTGTCCGGTGCCGGCTGCGGTACGGGTACCGGATCGGCCACGGGGATGTCGATGTACTCGTCGGCCACGGCGAGCACGGTGTACATGCCGCCGTCGGCGGTGCCGTAGGTGTACGCAGGGAGCAGCCACACGGTGTTGTCGGCGTCCCAGATCATCGTCAGGTCGGGCTTGACGCTGTTCAGGTGGACGGTGATCGGCGTCATGTCGATCGGGCCACAGTCGACCGCGGCACCGCCGTCACATGGCACGGGCATGACATCCGACGACGGCATGCCACTGGCCGCTCCTGAGGAAGCCACGTTCGGCTCGGTCGGCGGTGCCTCGGCGGCCGGTGCTGCGGCGGTCGCCGTTTGGGTGACGGTGGCCACCTCGGTGCGCAACGCTGCGCCGGCGTAACCGCCGCCGATGCCGAGCCACCGCAGCTGCTGATCGTTGAGACGGTCGACGCCGGCCTGGGTGCTGATCAGTGAGTAGTCGGCGTCGCGCTCGGGCTCGGCCAGCGATCCCGACGACCACAGCACGGCCCCGTCCCCGCCGAACCCGACGGACAGCGAGAGTGGGCTGCGCATCCCGTCCAGGACGAGGTAGGCCGTGACGTTCGAGCTCCACTCGTCGCCGTAGTACTCGTACTCGTACTTGCCCGTGTCGTAGCCGAGCGACGTCAGCAGGGCCTTGGCCGCATCGAGCGATGCCGCTTCGTCGGGCACGTTGGCAGGCGGTGCCGGCGTGTCGCACTGCGGTGGCTCGGTCGGCTTCGGTTCCTCGATCGAACCAGCAGGCTCGACGAACGAAGCAGCGGTCGAATCGGCCGTCGCGTCCGCCGTCGAGTCAACCGTCGGCTCCGCGGCCGGATCGGCCGCGGGGCCGACCGTGCCGTCGACAGCCGTCATGCAGACGACGGGCATCTCCGACGTCTGTCCGGTGGCCGGTGACGGGTTGAACCACCAGCTGCCGAGGCCGTCTCCGGAGACGGTGAGCGTCGCGGTGCTGTAGTCGTCCGCACCGACCATGAAACCGCCGCCTTGGTCGGCGGGCAGTTCGCGCACCTCGCCGGTCACGCCGAGTGCCGCAGCCATTGCGGCAACGCGCTCGCGGTCGGGGCTGAAGCCGACGGGGAAACGCCACGACGCACCCGTGGAGGAGAGTGCCGGCACCTCGCCGTCGAAGACGTAGGTCATCGACTGCAGCGCCATCATCT
Source organism: Actinomycetes bacterium (assembly GCA_031410915.1). Classification (GTDB taxonomy): domain Bacteria; phylum Actinomycetota; class Acidimicrobiia; order Acidimicrobiales; family Ilumatobacteraceae; genus WLMZ01. The sequence continues at coordinate 2,193 of JANNZY010000106.1, read as the reverse complement.
TCGAGTCGGCGCTCTCCGGTGAGACAACGTCGGTCGCGGTGCCGGCGGCCGAGGGGGCTGCGCCGGGACCGAAGTGGATGACCTCTGGTGCGTCCGCAGACGTACTGGTGATGACGGTGGTGCCGGCCGTGGACTGGCCCGTCGTCGATGCAGCAGAGCCACATGCGCTCAGACCGATGATGAATGCCGCACTGGCAAAGGCGAGGCGTCGTGACATGACCATTGGTGGAGATCCTTCCAGAGGGGGAGCGCCTCGGCGAGGCGGTGATCATTCGACGGCGCGGGCACCGCGATTGGTTCCCGATACGTTGTCGAGATGGTGAACAACGGTTCGGGGTGGACGGCCCCGAAAGGCACAGCGGCGCTGATCTTCGACTGTGACGGCACCTTGGCCGACACCATGCCGGCCCACTTCCAGGCCTGGTCGGCGATGGTCGCAGAGCACGGCATCGCGTTTTCCGAGGAGCAGTTCTACGCGTTCGCCGGCATGCCGTCGAACCGGATCATCGATCGGCTTGCCGCCGAGCAGGGCCGCTTCGTCGACGCCCACGTGGTCACCTCGATGGTGGTCGACAAGGAGCATCGCTACATCGAGATGATCGATCTCGTCCGTCCCGTCGACGTCGTCGTCGACATCGCATCACGCCATCGTGGCGTGGTGCCGATGGCCGTCGCGAGTGGGGGCGAGGGTTGGGTCGTGCGGCGGACGCTCGACGTCATCGGCGTACTCGAGTGGTTCGACACCGTGGTTGGTTCCGACGACACCGAGCGCCACAAGCCCGAGCCCGATGTGTTCTTGGAGGCTGCGCAGCGGCTTGCAGCCGAGCCGGCCCGGTGCGTCGTGTTCGAGGACAGTGACCTGGGAATAGAGGCGGCGCGACGTGCCGGCATGCACGGCATCGACATCCGGCTGTGGCTTCGTGGGTCGTCCGTCGAATCTTGACGATTCGTTGCGGCCGTCGCATCCGCCCCACAGGGCAAACAATTGACATTCCCAGCGCCGAGACCTGCCAAGAAGTAGCGTTCTCGTGTGAAATGCGTCCGGTGGGGGAGTCACACGTCGCCACTGGCCGGCGTGGCTCTCGCGCTGACAGCGTTTGCATCGACACTCGTCGTCCCCATCGCGACCGATGTCGCGATCGCCGACCCGGCGACTGGGCCGGGTGCGTTCTCGACGACGGTGACGGGGGCGATCACGCCCGGAACCGTGCCCGACGGAACGTGCGCGGCCAAAGCGACCATGCTCGGAGGCGGAGGAGGCTCTGCCGCGGCAATCGGTGCCACCGGTGGCCAGGGCGCGGCGGGGGCGGCGATCGCGGCGACGTTCGCCGTGGTGGCGCAACAGAGCTTCACGGGCAGCGTCGGTGGCGGCGGCGCAATTGCGCGTACCGGCGGCGTCGGCGGTGGCGGCACCGGCACCGACGCCCCGACTGATCACGACGGAGCCGGCGGCGGCGGCCGCACGGTCTTCACGATCGCTGGTGCCAACCTGGTCGTCGCCGGTGGCGGCGGCGGCGCCGGGGCGGCGCACCAGAATGCTCCTCGCGGCAACGGCGGCGCGGCGGGTTTCGGCCTCGCCGGTCCCGGAGTGGCGATCGGGGCGACAGGCTCGAGCGGACAGGACACGAGCGGCACGCCCGGCGGTGGTCAGGGTGGCCAGGCCGCAGGCGGTGGGTCTGGCGGGGTGCACACCACGACTGCGGCCCGCAACGGTTCGGCGGGGGGAGGCATCGCGACCGGCACGGGTGGCAACGGCGGCACTGACCTCAACTACGACGGCGGAGGCGGAGGCGGTGCCGGCTACACCGGCGGTGGTGGCGGTGCCGCGACGGTCGACCAGAGCGTGAGTGGTGCTGGCGGAGGCGGTGGGTCCAGCTTCGTTGCCGCGACCTCGCCGACAGTTGGTGCGCGCGTGCCCACCGCAGTCACCGGTGCCGCCGGCGCGACTCCGGCGCTCGGCGTGGCCGGCGCAAGCGGGTCGATGAGCGTCGACTGGATTCCTTGCCTCTACAACCTGACGTTGACGAAGACCCCGTCCGTGTCGGCTGTGAACGCCGGCGGCGCGATCACGTGGACCATCGCAGTCACGAACAACGGTCCCGATCCGATGACGCGCGGCGACGTGGTGACGCTGACCGACTCGCTACCGTCCGGGTCGAACGCGTCGTCGCCGGCACCCAACAACGTCGTGCG
>JANNZY010000105.1:0-11226 GCA_031410915.1 Actinomycetes bacterium | reverse complement strand
CTTCGCCACCGTCGACCTGATCTCCGGGGGCCGCGCCGAGATCACTGCCGGCCGTGGCGCGTACACCGAGTCGTTCCCACTGTTCGGGTTCGCACTCGACGACTACGACCACTTGTTCGACGAGAAGCTCGACCTGCTGCTGCGCCTCAACGGTGACGAGAAGGTCACATGGCACGGATCGCATCGACCCTCGCTCGCCGAAGCAGGCATCTACCCGCGTCCGGTCCAACGCGAGCTCCCCGTGTGGATCGCCGTCGGCGGCACGCCGGCCAGCGTGGCTCGTGCCGGACGCAACGGGTTGCCGCTCTACCTCGCCATCCTCGGTCAGCCAGCGCGGTTCGCTCCACTCGCCGACCTGTATCGCCAGCACGGCGCGGACGCCGGCCACCAGGCTGATGCACTTCGGATCGGCGTCACCAGCCACTTCTACGTCGACACCGTCTCCCAGCGCGCCCGGGACACGTTCTACCCCTACTACTCGCGCTACATCGGCAACAACATGCCGGGAGCCCGCGGCCAGTTGCTGGCCCGCGACGCCTTCGACGATTGGGCCAGTCCTCGAGGCGCCCTGTTCGCCGGGAGCCCGCAAGAGATCATCGACAAGATCATGTGGGAGCACGACCTGCTCGGCCATGACCGGTTCCTCGCCCAGATCGGTCTCGGCGGCCTCCCGTTCGCGGACACGGCCCGATCGATCGAGCTCCTCGCCAGCGAGGTCCTCCCGGTCGTGCGCCGCGAGCTCGGCGTCGTCGCCGAAACTGCTCTTCCGAGTTTGAACGGCGTCGCCTGATGGACCTCGGACTCGCAGGACGCGTCGCCGTGGTCACCGCTGCCTCGAAAGGCCTTGGACGTGCCAGCGCGCAAGCGCTCGCCGCCGAGGGAGTGAAGGTCGTCCTCAACGCCCGCAACGCGGCAGCGTTGGAGGAGCTCGCCGCGACGATGCCCGACGCCATCGTGGTGCCAGGTGACATCACGGACCCAGCGGTTCCGGCACAGCTGGTCGAAGCAGCCGTCGCCCGATGGGGACGCATCGACATCGTCGTCGCCAACGCGGCAGGACCACCCACCGGCCGCGCCCTCGACGTCGACGACGATCAGATCCTGGCCGCGGTGAACGCGAACATGCTGGCCTCGATCCGTCTCGCACGCGCCGCCGTGCCGCACATGCGGCGCGAGTTGTGGGGCCGGATCTGTCTGATCGCGTCGGCCTCGGTGCGTCAGCCGATCCCCGATCTGACGTTGTCCAACATCGCCCGCACCGGGTTGTGGGCGTGGACCAAGACTGCGGCCCAGGACCTCGCCGGTGAGGGCATCACCGTCAATCTCGCCGCCCCGGGCCTGCACGCCACCGACCGACTGATCGAGCGCGGTGTCACTGGACGCACTGGGGACCCCGCCGACTTCGGCAAGGTCATCGCGTTCCTCTGCTCCGCGCCGGCCAACTTCATCAACGGCATTGCCTTTGGTGTCGACGGCGGATCCGTCACCGGTCTTCTCTGACCTCACCACCCCGCCCCGCACGACAGGTCGCGCGGGGCGAGGACGGCGGCGGCCGTTGGCCGCGTTGGCCGTGACGTCAGAAGACGAGGAGCGGTTTGACCACCGCGCCCGACGTGGAGTCATCGAACGCGGTGTTGATGTCGGCGAAGTCGTACTGCTTGACGAGCTTGTCGATCGGGAACTGACCCTGCTTCCACAGCTCGATCAACCGCGGGACCATCTGCTGCGGCACGGAGCTGCCTTGGACGATCGTGCGGAAGTTCCAACCCTTGAGCAGAGAGAAGCCGACCTCGAACGACACCTCGGTGCCGGGTGCCATCGCGGCAACCGTCGCCAACGAACCGCGAATGGCCAGCGCCCCGGCCAGGCTGCTGACCGCCGCAGCGCTGTCGGTGGTATTGAGGATGTAGTCGACACCGCGACCGTTGGTGAGCCGCAACACCTCCTCGTGCGCCTCTTCGGCCTGGCCGTGGATGCCGTGGGTGGCGCCGAGTTCTTGGGCGAGGTCGATGCGGTTCTGATGGCGGTCGATCGCGATGATCGTGGTGCAGCCCGACGCGCGGGCAGCCATCACCGCCGCATCACCCACGGCGCCGGTCCCGGCGATCGCGATGCTCGACCCGGCGGCTGGGCGGAGCTCGTTGAGGATCGAACCGGCACCGGTCTGCATGCCGCAACCCAAGAACGCGATCGACTCGAGCGACAGGTCACGATCGACCGGGATGAGAGCCGACTCGACGACGTTCGCGAACGTCGCGAACGATGACTGGCCGAAGAAGTGCGAGGAGACGACTTCTCCCGAGCTGGACGTCAGCGATGACGTGCCGTCGAGGGTTCGTCGTCCGCCGAAGTCCTCGGCGAACCCGTTCTCGCAGTAGGCCTCATGACCGACGAGGCACTGCAGGCAGTGACCGCAGTACGCGGCCGACATGACGACGTGGTCGCCGACCTTGACCCGTGTGACGCTGGCGCCGACGGCCTCGACGACTCCGGCGCCTTCGTGGCCGAGCACGACCGGCATCGGGATCGGGTAGACAGCGTCGCGCATCGCCACGTCGGTGTGGCAGACGCCGACAGCAACGACTCGAATGCGTGCTTCGTTCGGCCGGAGGTCGTCGAGTTCGAGACCTTCGACGATGAACTTTCCCTTTGGCTCTCGCACGACGGCGGCGGTCACGGCGGTCATCGAGACACCCCCGTGATCGTTGGTCCGACACAGTGGCTGCACATCATGACGCCTCCTTTCCGCGAGCAGCAGGAGCCGCCGGCGGTGCTGCAGATCGTACCGGGAATAGATTCCGCGGAATTCAGATCGACCGACCAGCGTCGTCTTGTACGGTGGAATTGGTGCTGGCCACGGCCCAGTGGCCTGTCATCGAGCCGACGCGAGAGGCGAGCATGGAAATCAAATCGAGAAAGACGACCTACCAAGGCCCCGAAGCCTGGTTCACGGGGGACGTGTGGATCGACCCGATCGTCGAACCCGACGCGGAGTCGGTGTTGTCGGTGATCTCGGTCCACTTCCACCCCGGAGCGCGAACGGCGTGGCATGCACACGTGGGCGGGCAGATCCTGCATGTCACAGAAGGCGAAGGTCTCGTGCAATCACGCGGCGGCCCGATCGAGACCATTCGTGCCGGCGATGTGGTCCACACGCCCGCGCAGGAATGGCATTGGCACGGCGCCTCCCGCCAGCACTACATGACCCATATGTCGATCACCCAGGGCAGTGCCACGTTCGGGTCGCACGTCACCGATACCGAGTACGAAGGCGTCGCCGCGGAACCGACAACCGACTGAGCCAGCCAGAACGGCTGACACTTCGAACGATCGCGCAACCGGCATCGTCCCGCTGCGACGTCGTCGAGGAACCGTTGTGAGGATCGCCGCCGCCATCCCGCTGGCTTCGCGGCCATCACAACACCCCGACGGTGACCGACGCCGTGTGAAGCCGCAATCGCTCCAGCAACTCGCCGAACATGGCGAGCTCCCAGGGCTTGAGGCACGCAGCGACAAGTCGTTGCAGCCCCGCGTCGAACGTCGGCCGCGCTGCGTCGAGCACGCGCACGCCTTCGGTGGTGAGGCTCACGATCGACGAACGCCCGTCGTTGGGGTTGGGTGCCCGCTGGCACAGCCCGGCTCGTTCGATGCGGTCGATGAGCTTGCTCGTCCCGCCGACTGTGATCGACAGCGCTTCGACGACATCGACGACGCGACACCCGGGCACCCGTGCGATCACCTGCATCACTTCGAACCACGCCAGCGAGAGCGTCGAAGCCGCTCGAAGCTCTCTATCGAGCGCATCCCACAACTGCGTCTCGAACCGAACGAGGTCGTCGTAGACGCGACTCGGATCGACTCCAAGCTCATCGCTCCGCCCCGAAATGGATTCCATCGAATGCACATTACGTCCGTCTGTCGCCCACTCCCGACATCCCCGATGCCGAGATCGCGGCATACTGATCAGATGGACGACGACCTCGTCCTTGGGTCAGCGGGCCTGTTCGGCGAGGTGACGATCAGTTGCGAGTTGGACGGCGCGTTCGACGCGGTCGCCAAGGCTTTCCCACTCGCCGATCGCCGTTTTTTCGGCGAGCTCGAGTCGTCGCGTTGTTCCTTGGAATCGTGGCTTGACGTGCTGGGCGATGAGTTCGTAGCTGCGTTTGACGGCCTCGGGTCGTGCCCACTCGTGGTGCATGAGGAGGTAGCTCCCGAAGCCTCCGTTCGACTGCTTCATCAGTCGGTCGATCTGCTCGATCGCGTCGTCGGGTGTGCCGATCACGCCGAGACCGGTTTCGTTGACCCAGGCCACTCGTTCCTCGAAGGTCTCGCCGGCCGCGCGGAAGTGCGGTACGGCGAGGATCTTCTGCGTGTAGTAGGCCCAATCGTCGAGGCCGTAACGCACGTCGGCGATCGCCTGCTCTTTCGTCTCGGCGATGTGCATCGGCCCGACAAGCCGCCACTTGTTGCGATCGGCGATGGTGTTGAACTCCTGGGCGCGGGACTCCATGACGTCCCAATGATGCGCGAGGGCGTCGAATCCGCCCGCGGCCGTCGCGCCGATCGACAGCAGGCCGATGCCGTGTTTGCCGGCAATGCGGGGCCCGGTGGGTGACGCGATGGCCGCGACGGCGATGTCGAAATCGCTGTAGTGCGAGTACTGAGAACGAGCGTTGCGAAGCCGATAGCGGGGCGTGTCGACGGTGATCGGATCGTCGCTCGTCAACAGGTGCATGAGGACATCGGTGTCTTCTTCGAGCGCAGTGCGTTGCTCTTCGATCTCGATGCCGATCATGGCTGCGTCGCCCGGCAGCGCCCCCGGGCCGAGGCCGAGCATGAACCGGCCGCGGGTGAGCATGTCGAGGAACAGGGCGCGGTCCGCGACCCAGAGTGGGTTGTGGTACGGCAACGACAGCACGCCGGTACCGAGCTTGATGTGTCGGGTCTGGGGTGCGCAGAACGCGATGAAGGCGATCGGATCGGGGATGACCTCGCTGCCGGCGGAGTGATGTTCGCCGACCCACACCTCGTCATATCCGAGGCGGTCGAGGAGTTGGATCACCTCGAGGTCGCGTTGGTATGCGGAGACGGGGTCCTGTCCGGCGAGCGGGTGGAACGGGGCCATGAAAATGCCGAACTTCAGACCTGGCATGAGTTACTCCTGCTGCGATGTGACGGGCGTCATCATGATCGTCATCATCGACCGGTCGAGTGCTGCGTGGGTGTCCGATTTCGCTACAGGTCACTGTTGGGGCGTCAGCCCGGCTCGATGTGATAGGCGCGGATCTTTCGATACAGGGTCGATCGCGCCAGGCCCAGGGCCGCTGCTGTCGCAACCTTGTTGCCGTCGTGGTCGCTCAGCGAGCGCAGGATTGCGTTGCGCTCGGCGAGCTCGATGGACGTCAGGTGTGGTCCCTCGTCGGCTGCGCGGAACCACGCGGGAAGGTGGAATTCGGCGATCTCGCCGTCGCCTGCAGAGGCCACGGCGGCGGCCAACACCGATTTGAGCTCGCAGATGTTGCCGAGCCATTCGTGCCGCATCAACGCGTCCAGCGTCGACGGTCGGACCCGTCGATGGATGGTGTTGGTCAGCTCCCGCAAGAGCAGTGCGACCAAGTCGGGGATGTCGTCGGCACGGCTGATCAGATCCGGCACATCGACTCGATGGATGAACCGCTGCACGAGGTCCGTGTTCCGGGGCGGGTCGGTGGAGGTTGCGATGAGCCGGACACCATGCGCGATCGAGCGGACCACGAGATGCTCGGCGACGGCTGGCACCCAGCCGTCGAGACCACGAGCGATCACGGTCCCGTTTCGTCGAGCGGTGCTCTCGAAGAGGCCGTCCATGTCGTCGGGAACGCTGTCGATGATCAGTGGCGCGGCATCCGGATTGGCGCCGGACTTCGAGATCGCCACGGCCACGAACAGCCGGCCAGCTCCGCGTGGACCGATCACGATCGTCGGCGCTGCGTCAGCCGCGGCGGCAGACGCAGCTCGACGCAACCGGCGGGTTGCCGGTGACCGGCCGACGAGCACCGCAGCGAACCGGTCGAACGCAGCGATGGATCTCGGCGCCGGATCGACGTCGGCCGGCCGGAACTCGAGCACCGCACCGATCGGTGTACGACCCTCCCCGATCCTCGTCGCAACGACGAGGTACGGCATGTCGTCGACGGTCTCGAACGGCCGACTCGCTTGTGCTCGATGTTGCAGTGCGTCCTGCGCCCAGTGCCACAGCACGATCCTGTCGGCAGCCGAAACGACGCCGTCGGCGGTTGGGCTCGCCATGACCATGCCGGATGCGACGGCGAGAACGGGGTGGGTCGCACCACGTGCCTTGGAGAGAAACGCGTCCAGCACCATCCGTTCTCGCAACGATGCCGCGTCGAGGAGGCGGCGCTCGATGTCGGCCAGCGCCTGTTGTACGAGTGGGCGAAGCAGACCGTTCGCCTCCGCAATGTCGCAGGTGACGTTGATGGCTCCCTGGGCGACGTTCGTCGTCGGGACGACGATCGGCGCCGCGACGCACACGAGCGACTGGAGACACTCACGGAAGTGTTCGGGGCCGCGCACCTCGAACAGCCGCTTCCCTTCGACGGCGCAGCCGATGCCGTTGGTGCCGACGACATGCTCGGCGAACGTGAATCCCGGAGCAACGTTGAACCGGTCGAGGGTGGGAAGAAACGAGCGGCACGCCCACCGTTGCACGATGCGCGCATCACGGTCGGCGAGCAGGATCGTGGCCGATGTGTCAGTGAGCTGTGATGCCAACCGGTCGATGACCGGAGCAGCCGCATCAAGCAGACGATGGGGCATCGGCATCGCCTCGTCGAATGGCACCGTCACACTGTCGGGTACGAGCCCGAGTCGCAACGAGCGATGCCACGACGACATGATCTCACCGCGCACGACCCCGCCGTCGAGATCGCAGTCGTCACCACTCAGGACGCGTTCGCGAGCGCGCCGGAGGGCGAGCAGTGGTGATGCATCGGATCGACGTCCAGAGCTGCGTTGCGTCACGCGGTATCCCCCCACGACTGAACCAATCGTAGCTTGACGTCAGCAGACCGCGATGTGAAGCCATCCGAGCTCGCGTGCCGTGCCCCCGTCTGCGGAAGGGATCATTGACACACAGCTTTCTCATCACTTATAATAAGTATTGAAATAAGGGGGATGCGTGCGGACTTCGACGGTGAGCGACCTGCGACAGAACAACCGTGCCGCGGTGTTGCGTTCGATCGTGTCGGCCGTTGAGGCGACTCGGAGCGGCATCGCAGCGCAATGTGACTTGTCGTCGGGAAGCGTGACGAACATCGTGACTGATCTGATCGCGGAGGGACTCGTCCGCGAGTTCGGCTCGAAGCCTTCGAGTGGCGGACGTCCGATCGCTCGTCTTTCAGTCGTGCCGGAAGGCGCGTACTTCGTCGGCGCCGATGTCGGCGAGCTCGGCGTGACCGTCGAGGTGTTCGACCTCACCATGACCCGTGTGGACCGGGTGTTCCGGAAGTTGCGGACGCGCTCGTCGGGTCCGCGCCGCGTCAAAGCTGCGGTCGCTGACGGCGTGGCCGCACTGCGGAAGGCGAACCCCCATATCGAGCGGGCCCTGGTCGGGATGGGTCTCGGCCTTCCTGGGATCGTCGACACCGGTACGGACGGTGTCACTCGGGTGTATGCGCAGAGTCTCGGCTGGCCGATGGTGACATTGGACGATCTGCTGGCGGGCACGGATTTGCCGACGTTCGCCGACAACGGAGCCAAGACGCTGGCCACTGCCGAGCTGTGGTACGGGTCCGCACAAGGAGCGGAGCACAGCATTGTTGCCCTGCTCGGGAGAGGAATCGGCGTGGGCGTCATCAGCGGTGGCCGTGTGCTGCGAGGCGCGTCGAGCAGTGCTGGCGAGTGGGGCCACACCAAGGTCAGTTTCGGCGGTCCGACGTGTTCGTGCGGAGGACGAGGGTGCCTGGAGGCGTACATCGGGGGCGTCGCCGTTGCTCAACGCTGGAGCGCCGTCGGCGGGCGCGACGGTGACGACGTCGAGGCGACCGTTTCCGAGCTCTTTGCCCGAGCCGCCGATGGCGACGACACCGCAAATCGAGTGGTCGACGAGACGACCGAGATCCTCGGGCTCGGCCTCGCCAATCTCGTCAACCTGTTCAATCCCGAGCGGATCGTCGTCGGGGGCTGGCTGGGGCTCCCGCTGATCGACATGCGGCGACGGGAACTCGACGTGGAGATCCGGCGCCAAGCGCTCAGCAGGCCTGCTGAACAGGTCGCGCTCTCGTCGTGCCGGTTCGGGACTGACGCCGTGGCTCTCGGTGCGGCACTCCTGCCACTCGAACACTTCATCGCCGGAACCCTCGAACTTCCCGAAAGCGCAGCATGACAACGATCGATCACCGAGCGGACGACACGATCACAGACGAACTGCTGGCGTGCTTTCCACGCTCGTTCCTGTGGGGCGCCGCCACCGCTGCCTATCAGATCGAGGGCGGTGTCGATCAAGGCGGTCGCGGGCCGTCGATTTGGGACACCTTCGCCCACCAACCGGGACGAATTGAGAATGGCGACACGGGCGACGTTGCCTGCAATCACTTCGAACTGTGGGAACACGACGTCGAGCTGATGTCAACGTTGGGGCTCAACGCGTACCGCCTGTCGCTGTCGTGGTCTCGTCTGCAACCCCTCGGGGTCGGCCCGCTGAACTCCGAGGGGGTGTCGTTCTATCGGCGCTTGCTCGAGGCGCTGCGAACGGCGGGCGTGCGACCCTTCGTCACGCTGTACCACTGGGACCTCCCTCAGGCGCTCGAAGATCGAGGGGGCTGGCCAGAGCGAGACACCGCCTTGTTGTTCGCGGAGTACGTCAGCCGAGTCATTGCCGCGCTCGGTGATCTGGCCGACGACTGGATCACGTTGAACGAGCCATGGTGCGCCGCGTTCATCGGCTACTGGGAAGGCCGTCACGCGCCCGGTCGGCAAGATCTGCCCGCCGCTGTCGCCGCAGGACACCACTTGAACGTCGCCCATGGGCTCGCCACCCAAGCCATCCGTGCGCAGCGACCGAACCTGTCCGTCGGCGCATCGAACTTGATCACTGACCTGATCCCGGCCAGCGATTCGCAGCAAGACCACGCAGCCACGGTTCGAATGGACCTGAACAACAACCAGTTCTTCCTGGCGCCGGTGCTCACCGGCGCCTATCCGGACGCGATGTTCGACCTCTACCGCGAGCAAGGCCTCGAAGCCCTTGTGCAACCGGGCGATGAAGTCCTCATCGGCCAGCCCACCGACTTCGTGGGGATCAACCACTACCAGCAGATCGTCGTGTCCCACGATCCCACCGATCCACACCTGCACGCGTCGGGCTCCCCGGCAGAACCAGCCACGACATCGCTCGGATGGTCGGTGAGGCCGGAGTCGTTGTCCCGCGTGCTGTTGCGCGTCGCTCACGACTACACGAGCCTGCCGCTGTACGTCACCGAGAACGGTGCGTGCTTCGACGACCACATCGACCCGCTCGGCCGAGTGATGGACCTCGAACGCGTCAGTTACCTGTCGCGGTACATCGCCGCCACGGCACACGCGATCGGGGAGGGGGTGAACGTACAGGGTTACTTCGCCTGGTCGTTGCTGGACAACTTCGAGTGGGCTGAAGGATTTGGCAAGAGATTTGGTCTGGTCCACGTGGACTTCGCCACACAGCGTCGCATCCCGAAGGAGAGTGCGCGCTGGTACAGAGAAACCATCGGACAGCATGCCCGAGCGGTCGGCTAGGACCGCCCGGGCAGCTCGACGACTGAGCAAACAATCGCCGCTTTCCCCACATCTGAAGGAGATGGGTTCATGAACACATTAACGAAACGAGGCTTCGCAGCCTTCACAGCACTGGCGTTGATCACCGTCACAGCAGCATGCGGCAGCGACGACAACAACAACGACACCGCCGCCACCGGAGCCCCCACGAGTGCAGCACCGGACCAGTCGGCCCCAGACACGGGTGCACCCGACACGGGTGCCCCCGACACCGCCGCCCCCGCCGCCGAGCTCGGTGGCACGATCGATGTCTGGATCATGGGTGACGCCGGGCCGAACTTCAGCACTCTCGTCGAGGGGTTCACTGCTTCCACCGGCATCGACGTGGAGGTCGAGTCGATTCCGTGGGAGAACGTCAATGACAAACTGACGACCGCTGTTGCTTCCGGGGAGGGCCCCGACGTCGTCCAAATCGGGCTGTCGAACCTCGCTGCGTTCCAATCCGCGGGAGCACTGGCGGACCTGTCGTCCTACGCGGCGGACCATCCGTCGCTCGATGACGCGACGTACCTCGATGCGGTCGCGAGCGACAAGATCAACCCAGCCGGGCAACAGCTCAGTGTTCCGTGGATCAGTGACACCCGTGTGCTCTTCTACCGGTCCGACATCCTCGCAGCAGCGGGAATCACTGCGCCGCCAACCACCTGGGACGAGCTGCATGCTGATGCCGCGGTCTTGGCCGAGCGAGGCGATACCGACTACGGCTACTACATCCCGCAATGGGACCAGTCGCTGCCGGCGATCTTCACCTGGCAGAGCGGCGGTGACGTCGCAGACGCAACCGGGGCCGTGACGTTCGACACCGACGCCTTCCGATCGGCTGCAGACTTCTACCTCAGCTTCTACGAGGACGGGCTGGTACCGACCGCTGGTGACTTCGACCAGACGCAGGGGTTCATCTCCGGCGCCGCGCCGATGCTCGTGTCCGGCCCGTATCTCGCCAAGGCAATCAGCGACGGCGCGCCGGACCTCGAGGGAAAGTGGTCCGTGGCACCGCTGCCAAAGGGTCCGTCGTCGACGACGTCGCTGTTCGCCGGATCGAACCTTGGAGTCTGGAACAACTCTGCCGAAGTGCAACAGTCGCTGCTGTTGCTCGACTACCTGGCAGATCCCGCGACCCAGATCGAGTGGTACAAGTTGACGAACCAGCTGCCCACAGCGAAGGCGGCGCTTGCCGACCCGGGCATCACCGACGATCCGATGGGCACGGTCTACGCCGCGCAACTCGCCGACTCCTCGCTCCTGCCGCTGTCGCCCAAGTGGGACCAGATCGCCCAGGAGTTGTTGAAGGCACTGAACGGGATAGCCCTCAACGGTGACGACAAAGCCTCGACGTTGACCGCGCTGAACACCACGGTCGCGGAGCTCCAGAAGTAATCACACATCGACGGTCGGGGTGACGGCACGTGCCGTCAC
>JANNZY010000104.1:0-18185 GCA_031410915.1 Actinomycetes bacterium | reverse complement strand
CAGGCTCGACCGCGCCGGATCGGGTGGGCAGAATCTCAGCGATCGTCTGACTTCCTGCTGACGGAGCCGTGGGGGGAGGGGGGTCTGGGGCGTGTCGGCAGAATGTCAGCGTTTGTCTGACTTGCTGCTGACGGAGCCGTTGGGGCGCGGGTGGGCTGCGGGCCTGTGGGTTTCGGGTGGGGCCGCAGCGTGTCAGCACTATCTCAGCGTTTGTCTGACTTTCTGCTGACGGAGCCGTTGGCGCACGGGTGGGCTGCGGCGTGTGGGTTTCGGGTGGGGCTGCGGCCAGTCAGCACCGTCTCATCGTTGGTCCGACTTCCCGCTGACCGGAGCCGGGTGCCGATGGAGGTCCTGCAGCCCGAGGCTGGCCAGACCTAGGCTCTTGCGGTCTTCTTCGCGCCACGTGTGGCCGCCGGCCTCTTCGCGACGGACTTCTTCGCGGCGGATTTCGCAGCCGCAGCTTTCTTCACCGGCGATTTCTTCGCAGCCGCTGACGGCGCTGGTGCGCCGGGCTCGGGGTCGCACAACGCGAGTAGCTCGTTCAGGCTGTCGTGCAGCATGCCGGTGATCACCCACAGGTCAGGCACCAGATCGCGGCAGGAGATGAAGCCGAAATCGAGGTTGCCGTTGTAGCTCTGCACGGTCATGTTCAGGCCCTGACCGTCGGTCAGCGCGGACACGGGATAAAAGTGCTTCAACTTCGCACCCGCGCTGTACAGCGGGTTGGCCGGGCCGGGCACGTTGCTGATGACCAGGTTGAACGGGGGATTCATGCGGTCAGCGATGCGCAGCCGGCTGTACATCCGCATCGCTCGCGCAGCGATGGCCGGCGGCGCGAACTGGGTGAAGTCCTGCAGCGCCTCGGCCGGAATCGCGGCGAAGTTCTCCTTCGCCGCGGTCATCGACTTCTGCACGCGCTTCAACCGCCGCACCGGATTGGCTTCGTTGGTCGCCAGGTCGGCGAGCAGTGCCGAGACCCGGTTCTGGTAGGCGTCGGTCTCGGTGCCGGTGCGCACACTGATCGGCACCATCGCGATGAGCGGCTCGGCCGGCAGGCAGTCGTGCAGGATCAGGTAACGGCGCAGCGCGCCCGAGCACAAAGCCATCACTACATCGTTGAAGGTGCACCCGAACTGGCGGCGGATGCGCTTGGCGTCGTCCAACTTGATCGTCGTGCTCGCGAAGCGACGATGCGGTGTGATCGCACGGTTCCACGGTGTGTGCGGCGCCAGCGTGGTCGGCAAAGCCGGCGGGTTGTCGATGTCGTGATTCGTGCCGCGCAGCCGCTCGCGCAGCAGCTGACCGAGCATGCCGGGCATCGGCTGGGCGACGACGTCGGCGATGGCGCGCAGCCCGCCGCTCTGGGTCGAAGCAGCCAACTCTCGCATCGTGCGCACCGACAGCCGGATGAACTTCTCCGGCCGACGCATGTATTCACGAGCCGTGAGGCGCAGCATCTGCTCGTCGGTCGGCACGGTGTCGGGCTCCCACGGCGCAGCCACACCCGACGGGCGGAAGTCGGGGCTCTCGTCCAGGATCGCAGCCAGCATCCCGGCACCGGACGCGCCGTCGATGGCAGCGTGGTGCACCTTCGTGAGCTGAGCGATCAACCGGCCGTTGTCCACGCCCTCGATCACGTACAGCTCCCACAGCGGCCGGCTGCGGTCCAGTGGTCGGGCCACGATGCGGCTGACGATCTCGCCCAATTGCTCGGGTGTGCCGGGCGGCGGGACGGCGTGGTGGCGGACATGGAAGTCGATGTCGAAGTCCGGATCCTCGATCCAGTACGGCATGTCCAGACCGAACGGCACCTCGACCAGGCGGCGGCGGAACGGCGCGAGCAGCTCGATGCGTTCGAGGATGATCTGCTTGGTGGCTTCCAACCCGGCGCCACCCTCGGTGCCGGACGGGTCATAGATGTTCAGCGAAGCGACGTGCCCAAACGTGCTGGGAGTCTCCATGTTCAAGAAGCTGACGTCGATCCCACTGAGCTGGCGCATGCGGCGCAGCATAGAAGGTGGACGGCGGTCGGATTCTGTTGGCGATTCGGCGCGTTGTGCGTTCGTGCTATTCATGTGGCCGTGATGTACGAGTGGGGTCTGCACGAGTTGGGTGATGGTTGCTTCGCGTATCTGCAGCCTGACGGCGGGTGGGGGTGGAGCAACGCCGGCCTCGTTGTCGGCGACGGCACCTCGCTGCTCGTGGACACGCTGTTCGACCTCAAGCTGACGGCGAGGATGCTGGAGACGATGCGGGGTCCCGTCGCCGCGGCACCGATTGCGACGCTTGTCAACACCCACGCCAACGGCGACCACTGCTACGGCAATCAACTCGTGACGGGTGCCGAGATCATCGCCAGCACTCATGCTGCACACGAGATGACCGAGGTACCGCCAGCCATGCTGGCCCAGCTGAACAGTGCGCCGGGGGAGCTCGGGGATCTGTTCCGTGGTTTCTTCGGCGCGTTCGAGTTCGACGGCATCGACATGGCCTTGCCGACGCGAACATTCGACGGCCGGCTGGACATCGAAGTCGGTGGCCGTGCGATCGAGCTGATCGAGGTCGGACCGGCGCACACCGCAGGCGACGTGCTTGCCTACGTGCCGGACGCGAAGGCGATCTACACCGGCGACATCCTCTTCATCGGCGGCACGCCCATCGTCTGGGCCGGTCCGATCGGCAACTGGATCGCGGCGTGCGATCTGATGCTGGGCATGGACATCGAGACGGTGGTCCCCGGCCACGGACCGTTGACCGACAAGTCAGGCATCGTGCAGGTCCGCGACTACCTCGCGTTCATCGAGACCGAGGCCACGGAGCGCTTCCGGGCCGGCATGGACGCGTGGGATGCGGCACGGGACATTGCGTTGAACGGCTTTGGCGAGTGGGGCGAGCGGGGCCGCATCGCCGTCAACGTGGACACGGTGTACCGCTCGCTGGATCCGAGCCATCAGAGCCCGGGCGTCGTCGAGCAGTTCAAGCGGATGGCGGCGCTGGAATCGCACTGACGGTCTCGCGATCGGCACGGGCCGCAGCGCGATCGCGGGTCCGCTTCGACCGACGTACGGCGAGCACCCAGCCGGCGGCGACGGCGAGCGAGAAGATCAGCCACTGGATCGTGTACGACAGATGTGGCGGCCCGCCGCTGAGGTCGGGCTCGGGCACCGGCACTGGTGGTTCGGGTGTCGCCGGGTCGGTGGCGCGCAACTCGATGAACACCGGTGCGAGGTCCGCGCCGAGCCGGTCCTCGATCAACGGCAGATCCACTCGGCGCACCTCGTTCTTCGCGCCGCTCGCGTTGTCGGTCAACTCTCCCGTCTTGCGGGCCTCGGTCAGCCGTGCGGTGCCACCGACGATGATCAAGCCTGCCGGCGGGTCGGGTACTTCCATTCCGTCGGGTACGAACCCACGGTTGACGAGCACGAGCGGGCCGCCATCGATCTGGAACGGTGTCAGCACGTTGACGCCGACGTCCTCGCCCTGGGTGCGGTTGATCTCGATCAGCTGGTCGGGCAGGAACCGCCCGGTCGCGGTGACGATGCGGAACTCGATCTCCGTCGGAGCCTCGACGGTCAAGAGCGGCGCGAGCGGTTGCGCGTCTTCGGTTTGTTGTCGAGCGTGCACCAGATCGACGAAGTCGTTGCGCGCGTTGTACTTGGTCCATTGCCAGTTGGCGAGCAGCAGCATCGACACAATGCCGGCCGCGACCAGCACATGGAACGCGATCCACTTCGGTCGCAGCAGGAATCGGTACATGCCTCAGCGACGGTAGCGGCCCACCCCGACCACCCGCCATCGCGCACACGCTGGATATTGCCGCTGTTGGCGGCACGACGGGTGCGTGTGGTTGGTGCGCGCTGGGTGTTGCCGCTGTCGGGCACGACCGGCGCGCGTGGTTGGTGTGCGCTGGATGTTGCCGCGCGCTGGATGTTGCCGCTGTGGCCGGCTGGATCTGCGCGCGGGTTGTGTGCACGCGGGATGTTGCTGCTTCAGTCGGCTCGATCGGGCGCGCTTGATTGTCGGAGGTCAAAAGTGGTCCGTCTCCGGCGGACGTCGGGTCGCGCACTACCGTGCCTCGGCGTGGGTCCAGAGAACGTGACGGGGGAGTGGCTGAGCTCGATCTTCGAGGTGTCGGTCGACATGGTCGGCCAAGAGCGCATCGGAGACGGCTTGGTCGGCATGAACATCAGGGTCGCGCTCGCGGCGAACGACGGCAACGGCGACGGCGACGTGCCAGCGAGCGTCGTGATCAAGTTGCCGTCGCCCGACGAGACGAGCCGTCAGACCGGCATCGCGCTGCGCAACTACGAGCGCGAGACGAAGTTCTACAACGAGATCGCAGCGACGGTGGACGTCAGCGTGCCGCGCTGCTACCACGCGTCATGGGACGAAGTGACGAGCGACTTCGTGATCGTGCTCGAAGACCTGGCCCCCGCCGAACAGGGCAACCAGATCCTCGGCTGCTCGGTGGACATCGCCCGGCTCGCCGTGCTGGAGTTGGCCCGCTTGCACGGGCCGCGCTGGGGCGACCCGACATTGAACGACGTCGATTGGCTGACCCGCCGTTCTGGCCCGGAGGACTCGGCGATGCTGGCCGGTCTGTGGTCGATGGTGTTCCCCGGTTTCATGGCGACGTACGGCTCGTATCTGACCCCGGAGGCCACGGCGCTGGTCGAGCGATTCGGCGCGAGAATCCCCGAGTGGGTCGACGGCCGCAGCGGCGCGTGGACCGTCACCCACGGGGATTACCGTCTGGACAACCTGATGTTCGCGAGCCCGGCCGGTGGCAAGCCGATCACAGCCGTCGATTGGCAGACACCCGGCCACGGGCCGGCGATGGGCGATGTGTCGTACTTCATGGGAGCCGGCCCATTGCCGGCCGACCGCGCCGAGATCGAGCGCGACCTCGTCGGTGAGTACGCCGCCGCGTTGCGCGACGACTACAAGGTCGACATCGACGACGAGTGGGCGTGGGGGCAGTACCGCCGCGACGCGTTCGGTGGTGTGATCATGGCCGTCGTCGCATCACAGATCGTCGGCGGCACCGAGCGCAGCGAGGCGATGTTTGCGGCGATGGCCACCCGCCACCTGCAGCACGCCCTCGACCTGGAGAGCGAGTCCCTCCTCGAGGCGACCGCGTGACCGATCTCCCGGATTTCCACATTCCGCACCTCGAGAAGATCGAGTGGATGATCGAGACGTCGGGGTGGGCGATCGAGCCGGTGGCACCGGACCCGGAGACCGACCCGCCGCGGCCGGCGTACGAGTACACCATCGGGCTCACCGAGCTGACCGGGTTCCCGGAGATCGCCGTGTTCGGACTGACGCCCGTCGCGGCGCGTGGCCTGTTCGGACTGGTCGTCGACATGCTGCAGGGCGGCACCGAGATCCCGCTCGGAACCGAACTGGTCGGGCTGTTCGACAACGATCTGCGCTGCGTGTTCGCGCCCGTCGACCTCGAAGCATGGGGCGCGTGGTTCGCCACCGGCCTGTCGTGGCACAAGGGCGGCTTCGATCTCGTGCAACTGCTGTGGCCGGACCGCAACGGCTTCTTGCCGACCGAGGCGGGCTACGCACAGCACCTGCGCCTGGCTCAGCCGATCCTGGCATCGATCGATTTCTAGCCGACGAACACGGCGGTCAATCCGCCAGCGCGCGCAGCTCGTTCAGCTCGGCGGCCAATGTGTCGAGCGTGCGCGCTTCGCCGACCAGCAGCGCGGCCCGCCGCGTGTCACTGAATCCCGCGCTCGCCAGCAGGTCCGGCCACGTTGCGTCGGGCTGGTCGAGCACACGCCGGAGCGCGATTGTCAACGCACCGACCGGATCGAGGTCGTACGACGCGAGCAACACTTCCACGTCCCGCTTGGTCAGGCGAGCGATGGCGTGCGCTCCTCCAACGACCAGCCGACGCCGTGGGCGGCCAGCAGGTCCAGGAACGGGTCGGCCGAGAACGCCTCCGGACCCATCACACCGGCACCGGTCCAAACGCCCTCGGCGATCAGTTCGCATGCGACGACCGGATGCACAGCGGTCTGCCACACGACGGCTTGGTGACCGAACATGCGCATCGTCCACTCGTTGTCGACGACTTGGTACAGGTACACCTCGCGCTCGCGGCCGTCCAGATCCAGACCGGTGACCAGCGAACCAGCGCACGTGCGGCCGGTCATCCGGTCGCCGAGCTCGGCCGGGTTGGGCAGCACCGCGGCCACGACATCGCGCGGCGAAACCTCGACGCCGCCCACCATGACCGGTCGAGTGCTGTCCAGACCGAGCAGGTGCAAGGTGCGCAACACGTCGATGAACTCGTCGCCGAGGCCGTACTTGAACGTGACCCGGCCGACGTCCAGCCAGCGGGGCACGAGGACGACCTCCTCGTGCTCGACGTTGACACAGCCGAGCGGACCGATGCCGTCCGGGAACACGAACGTCTCAGGCTCGCTGAATGGCTCGGTCGTGAACCAGCCACGCGCTTTCTCGTACACGATCGGTGGGTTGAGACATTCCTCGATCGTCGTCCAGATGCTGAACGTCGGCGCGAACGCGAAGCCACGGATGGCCAAGTCGCTGCCGTCGCGCACACCAATCTCGTCGATCGTGCTGAACAGGTGGTCGCTCGCGTACCGGGCCAGCACGTCGGACAGGCCGGGCTCGACACCCATGCCGCAGAGCGCGAGTTGGCCACGCTCGCCCCACTGGTCGTTGACCGCGAACTGCGCATCGCCGAGCATCACCCCGGGCTGCTCGTAGGGATGGGTTGGATGCGGCGCGGACATGTGCATCGCCATGTCGAGGTAGTTGCACCCGGCTTCGAACGAGGCATCGAAGATCGGGGGGTTGAGGCGCGGGTCGCAGGCGTTGACGATGATGTCGGCCTTCATCGTGCGGGCCAGCTCGACGATGTCGTGCTTGTCCGACGCGTCGACGCGGGTGGAAGTGACTCGCTCGTTGCCGATCCGGTCGGCGGCGCGTCCGGCTCGATTGGCGTCGATGTCGGCCAGAACGATGCTGTTGAACACCGGCCGGCGAGCCGCGATCGACGCGAATGCCGCACCGACGCCACCAGCGCCGACGATGAGGACCCGCATCGGCCCAAGCTAGCGCGGGCTCGCGGCCCGATTCAGTAGGCGAACGCGCGGCGCTCGGCGCCGGTGCTGACCAGCGCGGCAATGCGCTTGGCCAAGTACGGGCTGAAGTAGCCGCGGTAGGCGAGCTGCAGCTCGGGTTGCATCCAGTCGGCCCCGGTCACCTTGCGCCGGCACGTTGCGGCGCCGCATCCGCACTCGAACTCGTTGACGCCCGAACCCATCGTCATTGCGTAGTCGAACGAGATCGTCTCGTCGACGGCGATGTCGCGCATCGCCACCACCACGACGCCGCCCACGATGCCGCAGTTCGGGCGGCATGAGTGATTGATGGTGTCGCCTGGGACATCGGCCAGCTCGCTGACCATGTAGAGGTCCTCGTCGATCTGGATCGTGTGCGCCCTGTCGTTCGGGTTCAGTGTTTCCAATGTCGCGCGAGACACGCACTTGCCGCCGAACGCGGCAACCGTCTCGCCGGCCGCGATCGGCTGCACCGCGTACGCGCCCCAACCATTGCCGTCGGCTCGCACGCGGGCCTTCGAGGTGAGGAAGTTGGCGTCCACGGGGCCAAGCATGCCCCCCGATCCCGGGTCCGTCTACTCGCTGATGGGTCAGGCGAGACTGACCTGCGCGTCAGTCAAACCTGCTGGCTGGGTCAGCCGGGACGCGACGCGAACGCCACCCTCGACGCGGCTGGAACTGCCGACGGGAGTCAGCCGAACGCGGGAGCGATTCCCGCGGCACGCATGCCGCTGCCGGCGAACGATGCGAAGAGCTGCGCATCGCCGAACGCGAGCATCGCGCCCTCGGCGTTGGCGACGATGTAGCCACCGCCGGACGGCGTCGAGACGATGTGCGTCGCAGGCTTCTTCGTCCACTTGATGCCGCCCCGCTTGGGGTCGCCTTTGTCCGGCGCGTCGCCGTACGCGACGACGGTGCCGGTGTCGGTGATCACCCAGTAGCCCTTCCCGGACGGGGTCGCGCAGAAGTCCATGATCGTGCCCGACTGTGTCGGTGAGTCCAGCTTTGGAGCCGATCCGAACGCGCGGATTGTGTTGTCGACCAACACCCAGTACCCGTCGGCCTGGGGACGGGCGACGATGCGCTTGGAGACTCCACCGAGCCCGGCCTTTTTGGGTGACGACGCGTAGCCTGCGTCGCCGAACGGGTAGATGCCGCCGTCGGCCATCAGGATCCAGTAGCCCTTGCCCGTCGGAGTCACAGCGAGATCTGCGGCAGTGCCCTTGCCGCTGGCGTCACCGAACGTGGCGACACCGCCGAGTCCCGCGACCGCGCCGGACGCGTCGAGTGCCCAGTAGCCGTCGCCCGATAACGCGTTCGCCAACGCGACCAGGTTCGCCACGCCCGCGCCGGCGGGGTTGCCGTGATTCCGGCCGGCACCGGCGGTGTACACCCGGCCGACCGAGCTGGCGATGCGTACACCGACGAGCTTGGTGCCCGAGCCCGGGTCACCGCCGGACGCGGCGCCCGAGGCCGCCGAACCCGAACCGCTCGTCGTCGTCGCCGCCGCCGCTGCCGCGCTGGGTTTGCGCAACGGCCCGCCCTCGTAGCGCAACACGGCGGGCATGTCAACGAGCAGTGGGTCGTAGTGGCCGACGCGACGGGCGACCTCGTCGCGGATGGTCGGCAGCAGCTTGAACAGGCGCGAGCCGGGGCATGCCGTCTGACCGACCTGGCGATGGCCGGCGATGTTCGGAAACGACCGGCGGTTGCCGTAGATGTCGATGTAGTCCTCGGTGGCCGTCGGGTCGATGCGGTGCCGGCTGGCCTTGTACGACAGCAGCCAGACGAGGCTGGCGATCGATGCGTCGGTCGGAGAGCCGAGCTCGAAGTCGCCGATCAGGCAGACGCCACAACTGCCGGCGTTGTTGCCCTTGGCGTGCGCGCCGACGACACCCCAACCCTTGCCGTCCTCGTCGGTGATCGTCTCGTTGCTGCCGTACTGCCGAGCCGCGCGGCCCTCGTAGATCACACCCTTGTGGTCGATCAGGTAGTTGTACCCGGTGTCGGTGTAGCCACGGGTCTGGGCGTGGTAGCGCATCACGAAGCGCACGACCTCGGCCGGGCTCTTCGGCCTGTTCGCGCTCGCCGTGTGGTGCACGATCAACTTGCGCACGGGCGCGTAGACGCGCTGGTCGAAGCGGATCGTCTCGTCTGCGCCCCATTCCGAGCGGCTGACGATCGGCGGTGCCTGAGTGGCGTTCGCGTTCGGACCCGGGATGACCCGTGTTGCCTGCAATCGGGTGCCGGCGGACGATGTGGACGCAGCGGCAGCGCCCGACCCCGAACCAGATGTGGGTGCGCCGGATCCGGCTGCGGGCACCTGCACCGTGCCAGACGACGCCGAACCCTTGGGGATCGACGCGGCGCTGATCTTGTCCTCGCCCATCGCCGCATTCTCGTAGCCGTCGCCATCACCGGCGAACGCCGACTCGGGGAGCCAGAGCGACGATGTCGCCGCGACAGCGCCGGTCGCGAGCACGCCACGCAGCAGCGCTCGGCGGTTGAACTTCTGGGTGCAGGCATCGCACATGAAGGGCCTCCTCGGGCCCCGCTCCACCAGCGCTTCGGACAGAACCCTAGAGCGCGCGATTCGAATCGCGCACGCGGGCGGCGATCGGCGCACCGTGCGGGCTCCGCTCGGAGCGGTTGGATACACGGCGGCTACCCTCCTGACCGGGCGTTTTTCAATGAACACGGGGGAGCGAGTGACGAACTGGAACTTGGGGACGATCTTTGCCGCGGTGGCGGCGAAGGTGCCCGACCGGCCCTGCCAGATCCAAGGCGAGCGGGTGATCACATGGGGCGAGTTCGATTCCCGGACCGAATCGTTAGCGGCCGACCTGTTGGCTCGCGGCGTGAGCCAGGGGGCCAAGCTGGCCTGCTATCTCTACAACTCCCCGGAGTACATGGAATCGATGGCCGCCGCGTTCCGGGCCCAGATGGCGCCGGTCAACACGAACTATCGCTACGGCGCGGAGGAGATCGTCTACCTCTTCGACAACGCCGACGCCGAAGCCGTTGTCTTCCACGCCGCATTCACCGATCTCGTCGAGCAGGTTCGGCCGCGGTTGGCGAAGGTGCTCGCCTGGTACGTCGTGGCCGACGAGGCCGGACCGGGCCCGGACTGGGCGATCCCGTACGAGGACGTCGTCTCGGCCGGCCATCGCATCACACCCGGTCGGGTCGACCCGAACGGCGACGATCTGCTGCTGCTCTACACGGGCGGAACGACCGGGATGCCGAAGGGCGTCATGTGGAGACACGACGATCTGTTCAACGTGCTCGGCGCGGGTGGCAGCCCGCTCACCGGCGTGGCTCCGGCGGAGGGTCTCGACGACTTGATCAGCCGCATCGACGCGTCGGTTCCGATGGGGCCGGTCACGCTGGTTGCGTGTCCGTTGATGCACGGCACCGGCCAGTTCAGCGCAATCAGCACGATGACCGCTGGCGGCTGCATCGTGACGTTGGCGAACCGCAAGTTCGACGTCGTCGAGTTGCTGTCCACCGTGCAGCGGCGCAGAGCGACCAGCATCATCATCGTCGGGCAGGCGTTCGCCGGGCCGATGCTGGACCACCTCGAGATCAATCGCGATCGCTACGACCTCAGTTCGGTCGGGCTGATCACGTCGAGCGGCGTGATGTGGAGCCAGGAGAACAAGGCCGGCCTGCTGGAGTTCATGCCCCAGGCGATCCTGTTCGACTCGTTCGGGTCGTCGGAGGCAGTGGGCATGGGTGCCTCAGTCAGCGCCAAGGGCACACCGCAGCAGACCGCGAAGTTCCAACTCGGTCCGAACTGCGCCGTGTTCGACGACGACGGCGAGCGCGTGCAGCCCGGATCGGGCCGGCGCGGCCTCGTCGCCGTCGGCGGTTACATCCCGGTCGGCTACTACAAGGACGAAGCCAAGTCGGCACAGACGTTCCGCATCTACGAGGGCCGGCGCTGGAGCGTGCCCGGTGACTTCGCCGAAGTCAACGAGGACGGCACGCTGCACCTGCTCGGCCGCGGATCGGTGTGCATCAACACCGGTGGCGAGAAGGTCTTTCCGGAAGAGGTCGAGGAGGCACTGAAGACGCATCCGTCGGTGCGCGACGCGGTGTGCGTCGGTCTGCCTGACCATCGCTTCGGCGAGGTGATCTGCGCAGTGGTCGAGACCGAGGACGGCGTAGCCGAGCCGCCGCTGCCGACGCTGGTCGACCACGTCAAGCAAACCCTCGCTGCCTACAAGGTGCCCCGCCACCTGATCGTGGTCGACACGATCGGGCGTGCGCCGAACGGCAAGGTCGACTACAAGCGCCTCAAGGAGTTGGCGGTCGCGAAAGTCCGTTGACCGAACGCGGCGAGCCGTTACACTTCGGCCAGCATTTCGAGCGGCCCGCACGGGCCCGGCAACCTGGGTCGGAAGCCCCAAGGTGCCTCCACTCCGGCCAGTTCGACGGGGTGGGATGTGGCCGGTGACCCCGGCAACAAACGCTGCTTCCGGCCGGTCTCCGGTTGTGCCGCTCGCAAGCGCTGAGATCGAGACGGCTTGGAGCGAAGGGAGCACGAGATGGACAGTTCGGCACTGCCGCCGACCAGCGCGTGGCGTCCCGGCGACGCTCCTGGTCATCGCCGCTTCGTCACCGTCGCCACCGATCACCCGCTCGCATTGGACGGCGGCAAGACGCTGTCCGACATCGTCATCGCCTACGAGACGTGGGGCGCGCTCGACGCCAGTGGGTCCAACGCTGTCCTGGTCTGTCACGCATGGACCGGCGACAGCCACGCCGCTGGTCCGCCCACCAACGGCCAGCCCAGCGCGGGCTGGTGGGACGACGTCATCGGGCCGGGCAAGGACATCGACACCGATCGCTGGTTCGTGGTCTGCGCGAACGTGCTCGCCGGCTGCCAGGGCTCGACTGGCCCCGCGTCACCGCACCCCGTCGACGGCAAACCGTACGGCTCGCGCTTTCCGGTCATCACCATTCGCGACATGGTTCGCGTCCAGGCCCGCCTCGCAGATCACCTCGGCGTCGATGTCTGGCACAGCGTCGTCGGCGGATCGATGGGCGGGATGCAGGTGCTGGAGTGGGGCATCACGTACCCGCGACGTGTGCGGTCGTTGGTGCCGATTGCGACGTGCGCGCAGGCCACCGCGCAACAGATCGCGTGGGGCGCCATCGGCCGGCGGGCGATTCTGCTCGACTCCAAGTGGCGCGGTGGCGACTACTACGACGCCGCCGACGGCGACGGTCCCTCCGACGGGCTGGCCGTGGCGCGGATGGTCGCGCAGGTCACGTTCCGCAGCGACAACGTGTTCACCGACCGGTTCGGACGCCAACTCGCCGACGACCCGACGATGCGTCACGGCTTCGACCTGTGGCAGCGCTTCGAGGTCGAGCGCTACCTCGAACATCACGGCGACAAGCTGATCCGCCGCTTCGACACGAACAGCTACCTGCTCATCGGCAAGGCCATGGACCTGCACGACGTCGGCCGCGGCCGCAACGGGCTGGCGTCGGCGATGCGACGAATCAACGTGCCTGTCCTGACGATGGGCATCTGGAGCGACATGCTGTACCCCGCCTACCAGCAGCGCCAGATCCGCGACGTCCTCGTTGGTCTCGGCACGCCGTGCGACTTCGTCGAGATCGATTCACCACACGGCCACGACGCGTTCCTGATCAACTTCGATCAGGTTGGCCCTCCGATTGGAGCGTTCCTGGATTCCGTGGCGAAGGCTGAACCCGATCGTCCACGCGGTTGACCGATACGGACTCCAACATCGGGATCGCCTTGCTGTTGGCCGGCAGTCGTATGGCCAGCATCTCCGGCAACTCCTGATCATTGGGAGTGTTCAGCAGGTACACCACCTTCTTGCGCGGCGGGTCCGGTGTCTGGCCGGCGACGCGCCAGTACGACGGTCGCTTGCCGCGACGCCGCACGATGTCGCCGGCCAGGCTGATGCCGCTGCCCTTCGCATAGCGGTCGACGACGAGCGAGCCGCGACGCACCCGAACTTCGACGGTGTTGCTCTTCACCTTCGACACGCGCAGTTCGCGCCACCGTCCCTGCGGCGCGCCGTGCTTGTCCAGGGCCTGTCCGTAGCAGACCACTCGCTGGCCGTCGCGGCTGACCCAGTGCGGCTCCAGCTTGTACGCGAACCACCACAGCGCCGCGCACACAGCGACGACGGCGATGAACGACAGGACGGATGCCATCGCGCCAGCTTCGCACACCGATCGCGCCGCGCCACCGGCGCGACCAGGGGGTGCCTGCGCGGTTTGCGGGCAAACCTGCGAGACTGTGCCCCGTTATGAAGTCGCTCGTCCTCCACCCGGCTGCCCGCGCCGGTGTGCTCGCCGATTCGATCAACGACGCCGACAGCACGCGCAAGGTGTACATGCTGGCCGCCGGGTTGGCCGCGCTGGGCATCGTCCTGATCGCGATGACGGTGTGGTTCTGGCGAAGCACCCGTCACGATCCCGAGTTGCTCGCTCCGTTGGAGACGCTGGGATCGCGCCGCTTCCGCAAGATGGACGACGGCTCGAAGCGCCAGTTGCTCGATGCGGTCCGCCCGGCCGACGCCAAGCCGATGCGCTGGGGTGTCGTTCGCGGGTCGGCGACAGCCGAGCCCGAAATTGACCTGGGCGCGATCCGTCACGCCGCGGTCAGCGACTACAACGATCTCCGCGAACCGGCCGTGCCTGTCATCGAAGCCATCGCCGCGATGCCCGTCGCTCCCGACGCGCTCGTCGATCAAGTGGAGATCGACGAATCGGTCGGCCACGAATGGGTCGGTCACGAATCGGTCGGCGACGAATC
The DNA here is from genome assembly GCA_031410915.1 of Actinomycetes bacterium. Classification (GTDB taxonomy): domain Bacteria; phylum Actinomycetota; class Acidimicrobiia; order Acidimicrobiales; family Ilumatobacteraceae; genus WLMZ01. The sequence goes on along the minus strand of JANNZY010000104.1, from coordinate 4,274 downwards.
GGCTGCGATCGAGCCGGTCGGCTACGAATCGGCTGCGATCGAGCCGGTCGGCTACGAGTCGGCTGCGATCGAATCGGCAGGCTACGAATCGGCTGCGATCGAATCGGCCGGCTACGAATCGGCCGCCGACGAATCGGCTGCGATCGAGCCGGTCGGCCGCACTGCCCGTGATGTCGACACCGGCGAACCGGCCGTCATCACCGATGCTTCGCGACCCGAAGGCGATCCGGTGTTCGAGCACCTGGCAAGCGACGGGCCGGACCGGGCCGCTTGGGTCGACCCGCTCGTGCGACCGATGGTCGCCGCCGATCGGCCACGGTTCAAGCCCGACCCGCGGCCGTTCGTGATCGCTCCGCTCGATCACGACATGCCTACCCCGATCGAAGATGACGTCGCCGACGTGCCGGTGGCGCAGACCGACCCCGACGAGGACCAGACGACGGTGGCCGGTTCACGCCCCGCGATCGACCCTCTGTTGCGACGGTTCGAGCACACCGACTGACCAGCGTCAGGCACGGATGTCAAAGGGTTGGTAGCTCCAGACCTTCCTTCGTCCGTCGGTAGCTCGCCAGCGGGTTGGTTCCGAAGGCGTTCGAGCGAGTTCGTGTGCGGGCGGGCGGGCTGTCCATGGTCAGTCGAGACTGTGGTGCGCTACGCCCGGTCGGGCCTTCCTCAACGTGGCACCGGTGGTGCGCCGGTGCGGATCAAGAACCGCCAGGGAGTTGATCGTGTGCGCGTCATCTCAACGCGCCGGGATACCGCGTCGAGACCCGTTTGCCAAGACATCGCCTTCGGACGGAAATGGAAGGGCCTGTACGCTGGCCGGCATGGCTGCCTTCGATGTCGACGAGATGATCGCCAGGTTCCGAGAGCGGGCGGCGGCTGTGAAGAAGCGTCCGCTGCCACCGGTGGCGGGTGAGGAGCGCCAGGCCTTCCTCACACAGGCGAACACCGACTTCCAGGACTACGCCATCATCGGCGACGCGGTCGGCACGATCGAGGACGGCGTGCTCGTCCTGCGTGTGGACATGCGTCCTCCCGACCAACGCACGTGACCGTCGCGGTCCGTCCCGCCGAGACGTCGACCGACGCGCCGTTCGTCGCGGGCGCGATCGCGGTCGTCGCTTGGGGCTTTGGACCGTTGATCGTGCGAGCCATCCCACGCTCGTTCGAGACGATCGCCACCTACCGGGTCGGGCTCGCAGTGCCGGTGATGATCGCCGTCGCGTACATCATGGGCGGCAAGATCACGTGGACGGTGATGAAGCACGCCTTCGTGCCTGGGGCGCTGTTCTTCGTCTCGATGATCACGAGCTTTGCCTCGTTCCAGAAGACATCGATCGCGCTCGCCACCTTGATCCCCGCAGTGCAGCCGGCGCTTGTGCTGTTCATCGCCCCGAAGCTGTTCGGTGAGCGATCCTCGGCCCGCCAGAACACGTTCGCCGCCCTGTCGCTTCTCGGTGTCGGCGGCGTGGTGCTCGCCGCAGGACGCGCGACCGGGTCGGGAACCAGCGGCAACATCCTCGCTGCGATCAATCTGGTGGTCTGGACCGCGTACTTCGTGCAGATTAAGCGGGTTCGAGCCCTCGGCATCCACTCCTGGTCACTCCTCGCCGCGGTCATGACGGTGTGCGCCTGCTTCACCGTGCCGTTCGGGCTCATCACCAGCGACGACTTGGGCAGCTTCGGCGGGTCCGACTGGGGTTACGTGGCGTTGATGATCTTCGGCCCCGGTTTACTCGGCCACGGATTGATGACATGGGCCCAACGCCACCTCGCGCTGTCCATCGCATCGCTGATGACCCTCGGCACCCCAGTGATCTCTGCCGTCGGGGCGTGGGCCATCTACAGCGAGTCCCTGCGCCCGCTGCAGATCGTCTGCGCCCTCGTCGTGCTGGGTGCGCTGGCCGGCATGGTGCTCGCCGCCCGCCAGAGCGTCGCCGCCGAAACCGCGTTGTCCGGTCCGCCGGAGTGATTGCTAGGCTGTTGACCGCAATCCTGCGGATGTGGCTCAGCTGGTAGAGCATCACCTTGCCAAGGTGAGGGTCGCGAGTTCGAATCTCGTCATCCGCTCGCTTGAGAGGCCCGGTCACACTCCTGCGAGGAGTGGCGACTGGGCCTCGTGCATTCACCGTCATCTCGAATTGCCATGGTGGCTCGTGCGCCGGCGAGGAACCGTCGCTCCTCGGGCGACGATTCCTGACGAGAGTCCGGCTGTTCGGCTCGCTGTTGACGCCGTTGGGGGCCGTCCGTCAGCACGATCCTGCGCCTGCTCTGATGCAGTGCTGACGCTCTGCTCGGACGGCCTGTTCGGCCGCTGTTGACGGGTTGGGCGGCTTTCCGTCAGCAAGATCCTGCGCCTGCTCTGATGAAGTGCTGACGCTTTGCCCGGACGGGCTGTTCGGGGTCGCTGTTGACGCCGTTGTGCGGCTTTCCGTCAGCAAGATCCCGCGCCCAATCAAGATGAAGTGCTGACGCTTTGCTCAGAGCGCTCGCTTGGACCACGGTTCTGGGCACCTCGTCGCTCTTCGGTTGTTCGCTGTGTCGGTGACGTTGGGCGGCTCCGTCAGCAGGATTCAGCGCCCGCTCTGATGAAGTGCTGACGGTTGCTCGGGGCGGGCAGTTCGGTGGCCGCGACGGCGCGGATGCGCCGACGGGCGCTTCGCCATTCTTGTGCGTCAATTCTGGGGGACGAATCCACCGCTGGCGAGGAGCTCGGCGACGCACGCTTCGATGTCCGCCGGAGACAAAGTCGGGCTGTTGAGCAATCCGTCGATTCCGAGGCGTTCGACGATCTGATGGCACAGTGTGCTGTCCACGCCTGTGGCCCGCGTTCCGGCGGTGGCACCATTGGCTGGACGATTCGAGGTCGGTGGCCGTTCCTTGCGGCACCAGTCGGCGAGCGACGTCCCACCGAGTGCGAGCACCGCGGAGCGATCCGATCCCGTGACACCGAAGGCCACCTCGCGGCCGCCCAGTGCGTCGGGGCTCGGGGAGGTGTTGATGCTGCCCGGCGGGCATGCACACCCCTCGTCGCGCGCGCAGTACACGAGCTGCCCGAAGTTGGCCTGGTCGTGGGCGGCATTGTGCAGGGTGACGTGGCCGACGGAGACGATCACGACGACATCGGTCGCGATCGACGCCTTCAGCAACGTCTTGGCCAGTGGCAGCGCGGTACGAGAAACGCGCGAGCCATCGTCGATCGTGATCTGCTCGGGCGTGAACCGCAGCGCTGACATCGTCGGTCCATCCGTCTGCCACGCAAGCCCGTAGCTCGGTTCGCGGAACAGACTCGATGCCCACGAGTCGAGGAACGTGTCCGTGCCGGCATCGGTCTGGGCGAGCGCCTCCGCACTCGACTTGCCGAGCGCGTTCTTCAGCGCCGTCCACGTGTCGATCGACGAGACCTCGCTCAGATGGTTCCAGAACCCGATCGCGTCATACGTCTGCGTGAAGAGCTGCGTCGACGGAACCAGCAGGTACTGCTGCCAGAACACCGACGGGTAGCGCGATGTCGGCACGACCTGCGCTGCGGCCCAGTTCGCCCCGCCTTCGATGACCCACCCCGGCGCGGTCGCCGGATCGTAGAACACGCTCAAGTCGCCGATGTACATCGCTTCGAAGCAGTGGTACAGCTCATGGGCGAGAATGAAGTCGAGGTCGGTTCCGCGGCTGTCCCAGCCGCGAGGGTTGAGCGCGACGAAGCATCCTGCGTAGCCGCCGGACGTGCCCGACAGGGTCGCGGTCGTCGGCGTCGGATAGGTCACGAGCTGACCAGCGGAATGCGGGAGGGTGTATGCGGCGCTGTCGGCCACGATCTCTCGCGTGTTGAAGGAAAGCTCCACGGCACCGGTGAGGGCGGCACCGGAACGGGCCTCGAGGCTTGCCTGCAGCTCGGCGAACCTGGCTGCAATCGTGTTCCTCGTCGCGTCGTCCGGGCCGTCTCGTGGCGCACGAACGGGTCCGCCCGGTGTGACCCGTGTTCTGCTCGCGGACGCGAAGACGACCATCCCCGCCCGCTGCGTCCGTGGATCCTCAAACGCACCCTCGGTGGATGGAACGACCCCATCACCCGACTCCGTGTTCGCCGAATCTGCAGATGGCAGGTACGAGATGACGGTCTGCTGTTCGTGCCCGGTCAGTTCGTCCCAGTGGGCGACCATCATACGCAGGGCCGCGCTTCCGGAGCGGATGTCGTCGCGCGGGCCTGAGGGTACGGCGACGCCCGGCAGTTGTTCGAATGCCAGTGAGAACGCTTGCCTGGCCATCGTGAC